>DATKAJ010000072.1:0-139506 GCA_035498175.1 Burkholderiaceae bacterium | reverse complement strand
TCTGTTCATAGCCCAGGTCGACGGTTCGTGTGAGTGTCGGGCCCCAGTCCATTTCTTCCTCCTATGCGATTCCTGCATTCGTCGAATGCCGGTATGCGCATTGGACGCCTCTCACGTGGCAGCGACAAACGAAAAGCACGCAGGCTATACATGCATAAAATGCATGTATACTTGATCCAATGCCCGCTCCCAAACCGCGTCGTCGGCGCCCGATCGGCCTGGCCGGGCTGCGCGGTTTCGATGCCGCCGCCCGCCACCTCTCGTTCACGTTGGCTGCGGCCGAACTCAACCTGACGCAATCGTCGATCAGCCGCCAGATTGCCGCGCTCGAGCGCCAGATCGGTCGACCGCTCTTCGAACGCCGCACCCGCGCGCTCGAACTTACCGCTGCGGGGGAACGGCTGTTCGCGGCGGTCCGCCAAGCGGTGCTGGCAGTGGACCGGACCGTCGATGAAATCCGCGGCGACGGCGGAACGCCGCGGGTCACGATCACCACCTATGCGTCATTCGCCTCGCTGTGGCTGGTGCCACGCCTGCCGGACTTCCAGCAGCAGCATCCGGGCGTCGACATCCGGATCGACGCCTCGGACCGAATGATCGAACTCGAGTCCGACGACGTCGATATCGCAATCCGTTGGCTCCGACCCGGCGCCCCGGTGCCGACCGACGCTTTGCTGCTGCAGGCCGAAGAAGCGACGCCGGCGCTGAGCCCTCGCCTTCTCGCTGAGCGCCCCGCGCCGTTGCGCAATCCCTCCGACCTGGCCACGCTGCCAATGCTCGCGATGGACGAGAGCGTGCCGAGCGCTCCCTACAGCAACTGGACGCGCTGGTGCGAGTTCGCCGGCGTTCCGAACTTCGACGGCGCTGCGCGGCTGTATTTCACCTACGTCGACCAGTCGGTACAGGCCGCGGTCCGCGGGCAGGGCGTCGCCCTCGTGCGCACGCCGTTTGTCGATGACCTGGTCGCGAGCGGCGACCTCGTGACGCCGTTTCCCTCGTTGCGGATGCCGACCGGCTACCGCTACTTCCTGATCGTGAACCGCAAGCGTGCGAACGTTCCGCATGTCGCCGCGTTCCGCGCCTGGGTGATCAGCGAATTCCAGCGCGGACCCCATCGACTGACCTGAGCCGCGATGAGCGAGTTCGTCGACTATGTGCTGGACCTCATGGGCTCATGGGGCGAGGTCCGCGCCCGCCGCATGTTCGGCGGCTACGGCCTGTATCACGGTGGCCGGATGTTCGCGCTCGTCATGGACGACACCCTTTACCTGAAGGCCGACGATTCGACCATCGAACGACTCGTGGCCGCCCGCAGCGCGCCGTTCGTGTACGAGGGCGGCGGCCGGAGGATCGAACTCAGCTACTGGCGCGCGCCCGAGGCCTGTCTGGACGATGCGGCAACGATGAAGGAGTGGTGCTCGATCGCGTGGATGGCTGCACAGAGCGGGCAGCGCGCGGCCCGGCCGTCGCTTCCGCGCTGTGGCGCCGCGAAGTCCGGCGCCAACGTGCGGGCTAGAAAGCCCCGCTCTCCGTAAGCACCGCGTCGAGTTGCATGTCGTGCACACGCGGATCGATTGTCTCGAGCCGAGCGCATTCGAACGCGACACCGACGACGAGCGGCCACGGCACCATGCGGGCGAGCGTGCGGTCGTAGTAACCGCCGCCGTATCCCAGCCGGTAGCGGCGGGCATCGAAGCCCACGCACGGAATCAGTAGTGCATCCGGTTGCACGGGCCGGCCGTGCGCCGGCACCGGAATGCCGAAGTCGCCGGCGCGCATCGGCGCTTCGCGCGCCCAGGCATGGAACACCAGCGCGTCACCGCTGACCACCGGCAGTGCCGCAGCGCGGTGCGGGCCTTCCTCCAGCCAGTCCGCGACGATCGTCCGCAGGTCGGGCTCGCCACGGATCGGCCAGAAGAATCCGAGCGCCCGCACATCGGCGCGGGCGATCCAGGCGGCGACCTGCTCGCCCAGTTCGCGTTCGAGCCGCTCCCGATCCGGCATGGCGGCACGCAGCTCCAGCAGTCGCTGTCGCTGCAACTTTCGCTGCGCTTCACTCTCCAATCGGCACCCGCGGAATCAATGTGGCGGCGGCTATACGCGCGAAACTTCTCGCGGCCATGTTCTAATCTTGCCGAATGCGTTTCGTTTCATCGATCAAGGCAGTCTATACGTCCGTGCTCGTGGCATTGCTGGCGGTGACGCTGCCTGCGGCGCACGCGGCTGCACCGGCCACGGTCGCACTTTCCCCCGCCGACCAGGCCTTCATGGCTGCGCGTGACGCCGCGCGCAGCGGCGACCGAGCCAAGCTCGCGCAGCTGGCACCGCAGCTTGCGACGCATCCGCTCGCCGGCTATGTCGACTACTGGCAGCTCGCTGCACGCCTGCGCACGGATCCCGACGCCGCGCAGAGGGTGGAGGAGTTCCATGCGCGCTATCCGGACAGCTACGTGTCGGATCGGCTGCGCCTCGACTGGGCGCTCGCTCTGGGCGACCGGGGCGACTTCAGCGGGTTCGAGCGTGAGGCAGCCAGGCTGGTCTGGAACACCGACGACAGCCAGTTGCGCTGCTATGCGGCGCTCGCGAAGTACCGCAACGCCTCGGGCGCGCAGCTCGATGTGCTGGCGCGCGACGCGCGTCAGATGCTTGCCAACACGCGCGATTCGGCAGGAGAAGGCTGCCTCGCGCTGACCGAGGCGCTGCTCGCCGACGGCCGCATCTCCGTATGGGAGCGCGTGCGCGCGCTCGTCGAGCAGAACCAGCTGCCGACCGCCAAGCGCATCGGTGCCCGCGCGCTGGATTCGGCGGGCAAGCCGGTGGACCCGAAGCTGCTCGCGCAGGCGATCGACCGGCCGGCGGCCTTTCTGGTCGCACATGAGCGGCGCTTGACCCAGATCCAGCGCGAACTTGCCATCGTCGCGATCGCACGGCTGGCGCGCGACAGTCCGAGCGAGGCCGCCGAGTACGCCAATTCACTGAACCTGCTGCTGACGCCCGAGCAACGCGGCATCGTCTGGGGACGCATCGGTCATACCGGGGCCCTGCGCCTGCTGCCCGAAGCGAGCGAGTGGTACCGGCGTGGCGGCGAGCAGGTCGGAGTCGGACCCGATGCGGCGCGGGTCGACGAAGTGCTCGAGTGGCAGGCCCGGGCCGCGCTGCGCGCCGGCGACTGGGGCACGGTCAAGGCCACGATCGATCGCATGCCAGCGGTGCTGCGCGCCGATCCGGCGTGGACCTACTGGTATGGGCGGGCGCTGAAGGCCGAGGGACGGACGGCCGAGGCGCAGGACCACTTCGCGCGGATCGCGCTGGGTTTCCACTTCTACGGCAAGCTCGCGGCCGAGGAACTCGGCATCCCGATCGTGTTGCCAGTGCAGGCGCCGGCAGCGACGGCCGAGGAGATCGCGCCGATGGCCAGGAATCCGGGGTTTGCGCGTGCGCAGAAATTCTATGAGCTCGGCCTGCGGGTCGAGGGCAACCGCGAATGGAGCTGGCAGCTGCGCGGAATGACCGATCGCCAGCTGCTGGCGGCCGCCGAATACGCGCGCTCGCAGTCGCTGCTTGACCGCATGATCAACACCTCGGACCGCACGCGCAACGATTTCGACTTCACGCAACGCTTTCCGGCGCCGTTCCGCGACGCGATGGCGCTTTATGCCGCGCCGCTCGGTCTCGACGAGACCTGGGTGTATGGGCTGATCCGCCAGGAATCACGCTTCATCATGGATGCGCGCTCCAGTGTTGGCGCATCGGGCCTGATGCAGCTGATGCCGGCGACCGCGCGCTACGTTGCGCGCAAGATGAATGTCAGCGACTACGCGCCCGGCCGCGTCAGCGAGCGCGATCTGAACCTGCAGCTCGGCACGGGTTACCTCAAGCTGGTGCTGGACGATCTCGACGGCAATCCGGTGCTGGCCACGGCGGCCTATAACGCCGGCCCCGGGCGCCCGCGCGCCTGGCGCGCCAGCCTGGTCAGGCCGGTCGAGGGGGCGATCTTCGTCGAAACCATTCCGTTCAGCGAAACGCGCGAGTACGTCAAGAAGGTCATGTCGAACACGGTCTATTACGCGGCGCTGTTCGAGAACAAGGCCCAGTCGCTGAAGCAGCGCATGGGTACGATCGCGCCGAAAGCCGCGGGCGTCAGCGAGCTGCCGTAGGTAGCCTGGCCGCGCAACGGTCGGCACCTGCTCGATAGAATCGCCGCAAGTCGCACTTCAGGCTGACTCCGTGAAACACCAAGACATCCTCGTCGTCGGCGGCGCGGGCTTTGTCGGCCGCCACGTCGTGAATCGGCTGGTCGATCGGGGCCTCGCCGTGACCGTGCCAACGCGGCGGCCCGGCGCCGCGAAACACCTGATCACGCTGCCGACAGTGGACCTGGTCGAGGCCGACGTGAACGACGACGCGGATCTCGATCGCCTGCTCGAAGGACGCGATGCAGTGGTCAATCTGGTCGGCATCCTGCAGGGTTCGCGCGGCGTGCCATACGGTCGCGAATTCGCGCAGGCGCATATTGAGCTGCCGCGGCGGATCGTCGCGCGCTGCGCCGCGCAAGGCATCCGGCGCTACCTGCACATGAGCTCGCTCGGCGCCGACTCGCGCGGACCGTCGATGTACCAGCGCAGCAAGGGCGACGGCGAAGCGACCGTGCGCGCGAGCGCGCTCGACTGGACGATTTTCCGGCCTTCGGTGATCTTCGGTCCCGAGGACCGGTTCCTCAACACCTTTGCCACGCTCGCAACCATGGCGCCGGTGCTGCCGATCGCGAACGCGGCCACCCGGTTCCAGCCCGTCTGGGTCGTCGATGTCGCGGACGCGTTTGCCAACGCGCTCGACAACCCGAAGACCTATCGCCAGATCTATGAGATGGCCGGACCACGTATCTACACGTTGCGCGAACTGGTGCGGTTCGCGGCCTCGGCATCGGGGCATCCGCGCGTCGTCGTCGGCCTGCCGGCGGGGCTGGCTCGCGCTCAGGCCACTCTGATGGAGCTGGCGCCCGGCGAGCCGCTGATGTCGCGTGACAATCTGGACTCGATGCAGCGGGACAACATCGCTACCGCGCAGCCCTACACGCCGGCTCCGGAACTCGGCATCGAGCTTCATTCGATGGAAACCGAAGCGGCAGAGTATCTGTCCGGACAAGGCCAGCGCTCGCGGCTCGGCTCGTACCGGGCACGTGCGCGCCGCTAGGAGATGGCATGCAGCGCGACTACGAACTGCCTGACGAATTCCGAGACGCCGCCGACCGCTTCGTCAGTCTCGCCAAGCAACTCGGCGAAACGCGTTCGCACGACTGGGTGCGCGCCGTGCTGATGTACGCCGCGGCGCGCTACAGCGCCTTCAACTGGCTCAACAGCGACGATGCGGCCATCCAGGCGCCCGACGAAGCCGCCACCTACTTCGCCAGCGAGTACCGGACGATGTTCCGGGAGAGCCTTAAGGAACTCGAGCCGGCGTACCGCGGCCACGGAAAGGCCAGTGCATGAACCGGATCCTTGTCATTGGTAACAAGAACTACTCGAGCTGGTCGCTGCGCCCCTGGCTGGCGCTGCGGCACGCCGGAGTGGCTTTCGACGAGCTGCGCATCGTGCTCGACCAGCCGTCGACCAAGGCGGAAATTCTGCGGCGTTCCCCCAGCGGCAAGGTGCCGTGCCTGATCGACGGGTCGCTGGTGGTCTGGGATTCACTGGCCATCTGCGAGACCGCCAACGAGCGCTACCTCGCGGGTGCCCTATGGCCCACGGACGCCGATGCGCGTGCACACGCACGGGCCGTATCGGCCGAGATGCATTCGGGCTTCGCGGCGCTGCGCACGCACATGCCGATGGACATCCGTTCGAGCCGCCCGGACCAGGGTGCGTCGACAGCGCAGCGCGCCGACGTCGCCGCCGACATCGTGCGCATCCAGGCCCTCTGGACCGACTGCCTCGAGCGCAGCGGCGGGCCGCTGCTGTACGGACGTTTTTCGATCGCCGATGCGTTCTTCGCGCCGGTCGTCACACGTTTCCGCACCTATGGTGTGAGCCTGCCGACCGCACTCTCTGCCTATGCAGATCGCATCCTGGCTCTGCCGGCGATGCGCCAATGGGTTGAAGCCGCCCGGGCGGAATCCGAAGTGATCGAGTATTGATGAAGTTCTACCGCGTCGGCGGCTGCGTGCGCGACGCGCTTCTCGGCGAGGACCGGCAGCGCCGGGGCGAGCTCGACACGGCGCTCGAAACCGATCGGGACTGGGTCGTCGTCGGCGGATCACCCGACGAGATGGCGGCACTCGGCTTCCGGCCGGTGGGCCGCGAGTTCCCGGTCTTCCTGCACCCGGAAACCAACGAGGAGTACGCGCTGGCGCGCACCGAGCGCAAGACCGCGCCGGGCTACAAGGGTTTCGTCTTTCATGCCGCGCCCGACGTCACGCTCGAAGCCGACCTGGCGCGCCGCGATCTCACGATCAACGCGATGGCGCTTGACGAAGACGGTCGCCTGATCGATCCCCACAACGGCGCACGCGACCTGCGGGCCGGCGTACTGCGCCACGTCGGCCCCGCCTTCGCCGAGGATCCGGTGCGCATCCTGCGGCTGGCGCGCTTCGCCGCGCGCTTTCCGGACTTCCGCGTGGCTCCGCAGACCGCCGAGCTAGTGTGCGAGATGGTTCGCAACGGCGAGGCTGACGCGCTGGTGCCTGAGCGCGTGATGCAGGAACTCTCGCGCGGCCTGATGGAGCGCAAGCCGTCGCGGATGCTGCAGGTCCTGCGCGACAGCGGTCTGATCGACCGGTTGTACAGCGAACTGCAGGACATCGAGTCCACCGCGGCCGCGCTCGATCGCGCGGCCGAGAAGGGTCTGGTCCTGCCCGCACGCTTCGCGGTGCTGGCAAGCGCCTGCCGCACACCACGCAGCGTGGCCGACCTGATCGGCAAGCTGCGGGTGCCGCAGGAGGCTGCACAACTGGCGCGGCTGCTCGTCGAAATGCGCGACACGCTTTCGAGCGCACAATCGTCCGCACTCATCGTCGATGCGCTCGAGCGCGCCGACGCGTTCCGTCGGCCCGAGCGTTTTGAGGTGCTGCTGCAGACATTCGAGACCGCGTATGAGCAGTCGGCCGATCGATTCCGCCTGGCTGCGCGAGCCGCCGCCGAGATCGACGCGGGTGCGCTGGCGAGCCTGCATCGGAACGATCCTGCCGAAATTCCACGTGCCGTACGGCAGGCGCGCATCGTCGCCGTCAGTCGCGCGCTGCATGGATCGGTCGAAGGCGATCCCGGCCACGTGCAGCCGGGTCGCGCCGCGAGTGCGAACGACGATCACTGATCCGCGCCGGCCGCAGGCCGCGCGCCGTCGCAGTGTCTAGAGGATCCGGGCCAGCGCCGTCAACAACAGCGAGAGCACGACAGTGCTGGTGAACGGCAGCACGACCTCACGTCCCTGATAGCGGAAGCGCAGGTCGCCCGGAAGGCGTCCGATGCCGAGCTTCTGCAGCCACGGCTGCAACGCGGTCAGCACGAGTAGCGCAAGGAAGGTCGTCAGCAGCCATTTCATGGTTGACCGCCAGTGTACGCGGCGAGCCCGGCGTTCCCGGAGCTGCCCGTCCTCACAGCCGCGTCGTGCGGTCTCCGCGGGCGAATCCGATCAGCGGCCCATCGACATCCTTGCCGAGCGCGAGCACCTTGAAGAGCTCGCCCATCTCCGCCTCGGAAACGAGGCGATGCACCGCGCTCGCCTGCTGCGGCGCGGGGCCATCGTGCAGACGATCGGTCAACCCGCAGTTGAGTAGAAAGTGCGCCTGCGTGGTGAAGCCCAGCACCTGCAGGCCGGCGCCGTGGCCGGCATCGGCGATCGCAGTGAAGTCGACGTGGGCCGTCAGATCGTTGCAGCCCGGCAACCAGAACGGATCGACGTGGGCGTGGTGCCGGTAGTGGCACATCAGCGTGCCCATCAGGCGCTGCGGGTGGTAGTACTCGCGCCGGGGAAAGCCGTAGTCGATCAGCAGCACCACGCCGCGCCCGAGCCAGCCCGCTGCGGAGCGGGTCCAGGCGCGCGCGGCCAGGCCGACTTCGGACGCGTAGCCGTCCGGCAACGCGCCGAGTTCGCTCTCGATTTCCGTCACCGCGTCCAGCAATTCGGCCGTGGCCTCGCGCTCGGAGTAGACGAAAGCTTCGCCGCGCAGCGTGACGCCGCGCTCCAGGACGGCGCCGCCGCGCTTGACGAACATGCGTACCGGCATGACGTCCAGCACTTCGTTCGCCAGCATCACGCCCTCGAAGCCTTGCGGAGGCGCCGTCAGCCACCGCACCGCCGACTCGCTCCCCAGCCGCGCGCGTTGCCGCTGCTGCAGTTCGGCAGATACCTCGACGATGAGGTACTGCTCGCATTCGCTGCCGCGCGCACGCAGTGCAGCCAGCAGATCGGCCGCCAGGCGGCCGGAACCTGCGCCGAATTCGAGGATTCGGCACGGACCGTCGCGGAAAATCTGTGCAACCTGCGCCGACAGCGCCTGCGCGAACAGCGGGGAGATCTCGGGAGCGGTCACGAAGTCGCCACCGCTGCCGGCGTTGCCGAACTTCGTCGCTCCCGCCGCGTAATACCCGAGCCCGGGCGCATACAGCACGCGATCCATATAACGATCGAACGCGATCCAGCCGCCGCCGGCCTCGACCTCCGCAGCGATCAGCGCCCGCAGCCGCGCGCTGATCGCGCTCTGCTCGGCGGTCGGTCGTGGCAGTTCGAGACGTGCAATCGCCATAGGCCGATGGTAGCCAAGTCACCCCGCTAAACTGCCGGGCTTCGGAGTCAGCATGGTCACCCGCCGCAGAACAAAGGCCGCCGGCGCCGCGCTCATCACGGGTGCGGCGCGCCGCATCGGACGCGAAATCGCCGTCGCGCTCGCGCGCGACGGCTGGGACATCGCCGTGCATTACGCGAATTCGCGCGACGACGCGCTGGAGACCGTGCGTCTGGTCGAAGCCACGGGGCGGCGCGCCATCGCAGTCAATCGCGACCTCGCTGTCGAGGCTGGAGTCCGCAGCCTGCTGGCCGAGTGCGCACACGACCTCAGCGAGGTCACCTGCATCGTCAACAATGCCTCGGTCTTCGAGTATGACGACGCGACGACCTTCACCGCCGACATACTCGCCCGCGTCGTTCGAACCAATGTCGCGGCGCCGGTTCTGCTCGCTCAGGCGCTCCATGCCAGCCTGCCGGCCAACGACCGCGGCGTCGTGATCAACCTGCTCGACCAGAAGCTCTGGAATCCGAACCCGGACTTCCTCTCGTACACGCTGTCGAAGGCGGCGCTGCGGGAGGCGACCGTGCTGCTCGCACAGGCGCTCGCGCCGCGCGTGCGCGTCGTCGGCATCGCGCCCGGCCTCACGCTGCCGTCGGGCGATCAGTCGCCGGCCGATTTCGAGGCCGCGCACGCCGGGACACCGCTGGGCCGCTCCAGCCACCCCGAAGACATCGCGGCTGCCGCGGTGTTCCTCGCCAAGGCGCCCTCGATCACCGGCACGACGCTGCTGGTGGACGGTGGCCAGCACCTCGTCGGCAGCCCACGCGACGTGATGTTTCTGACCGAAGTTGCGGCGCCTGCGACGACAGCATGACTGGCCTGCTCGACCCACGCCTCGCCGACTGCCGCCGGCTCTTCCTGCGGCATTACGTCGTCGACGCCAACATCGGCATTCACGCTGCTGAGAAGGAAGGCGCGCAGCGCCTCGCCCTCAACGTGGACCTCTTTGTGCCGCTGGCGCTTTCGACGCCGCGCCACGACAAGATCCACGAGGTGGTCGATTACGACTTTATCCGGCTGACGATCCGCCACCGCATCGAGCAGGGGCACATCAACCTGCAGGAGACACTGGTCGACGACATCGCCCGCAGCCTGCTGGCGCACCCCGCAGTGCGCGCAGTGCGAGTCGCCAGCGAAAAGCCGGACGTCTATGCCGATGTCGACGCGGTCGGCATCGAAGTCCTGCATTTCAAGGATGCGCCGTGAGCGCAGCGACAGATCGGCGCGCCAGTGCTACGGCACAGGGCGCAGTAATTCCGCGAAGCGCGCCGCAGAGGGCCGCGCGCGAGGACGCGAAGCTCGAGAAGCGCCTGATCCGGCTGGTCGGCCAGGCAATCGGCGACTTCGGCATGATCGAACGCGGCGACAGGGTGATGGTGTGTCTGTCCGGCGGCAAGGACAGCTACAGCCTGCTCGAGATCCTGCTGACCTTGCGCGATCGCGCTCCGATCGACTTCGAGATCGTCGCCGTCAACCTCGACCAGAAGCAGCCGGGCTTCCCGGCCGATGTGCTGCCGGCTTACCTCGCCCACCGCGGCGTGCCTTTCCGTATCGAGACGCAGGACACATACTCGATCGTCACGCGGGTGATCCCGGCCGGGCGGACGATGTGCTCGCTGTGCTCGCGGCTGCGGCGCGGCGTTCTGTATCGCGTCGCACGCGAACTCGGCGCGACGAAGATCGCGCTCGGCCACCATCGCGACGACATTCTGGCCACGTTCTTCCTCAATCTCTTCTACGGTGGGCGCATCAAGAGCATGCCGCCGAAACTCGTCTCGGACGACGGGCGCAACATCGTGATCCGGCCGCTGGCCTACGCTCCGGAGGCCGATCTCGTGCGTTTTGCCGCGATCAAGCAGTTCCCGATCATTCCCTGCAATCTGTGCGGCTCGCAGGACAACCTGAAGCGGCAGGAGGTGAGGCGGATGCTGCAGGAGTGGGATAAGCGATTCCCGGGGCGGGTGAAGAACACGTTCAATGCACTGGCGCGCGTGGTGCCGTCGCACCTGATGGATCGAGGACTCTACGACTTCGCCGGGCTGCGGCCGACGGGGCAGCCACTTGCCGACGGTGACATCGCCTTCGATGACGAGCCGTGTGCGGCGGAGGACGAGCCTACGCACGGCGTGATCCGTTTCGCCGAAGCGGAATAGTCCCGCGCGTCGCGCTCCAGGTCGTCGCCCCTGGGCCGCGACCGAGGCGCGGCGAACGCGGACCTAGATAAGCAGAACTGCGGCAAGGACGGCGGCGAGCGCGAGCCAGTACGCCGTCCGGGCGCCACCGACCGCCGATGCGCCGTCGTCGGCCGAGCCGCGCGCCGGTGTCACCGGCCGCCGCGCTGCAGGTCGGGCCGGGGCAAGGGCGAACAGGCGCGCGCCGGGCCGCGCAACCGCCAGGTCGGACCGCTGCAGCGACGGCGCAAAGGCTGCTGGTGTGCAGGTGCGGATGAATTCCAGCGCGACCTGCCACTCCTGCATCGTGGCTTCCGCCACGGTCAACGCCATCGCGTCGTCGCTCATCCCGTACATTTCGGCCCCCGCCTGTCGCGTCATTGATGGGAGGCATCTTGGCGGCCTGCGTGTTCGGACGCTGCGGCGCCTGCGGCGCCGGAAATGCGGAAGATTCGACGTCCGGCCGGTGGCCGGCCCGCTTCAGCCCTTGCCACCCTTGGCGTTCGAGAGGAAATAGGTGAGGGCCGCGATGACCAGTGCGATCGCCGCGCCGACGCGCAGCAGATCGCGCTCGCCATCCCATGAGACGACGAGTCCCAGGAACAGGACCGCCAGCACGACGATGACGACGCCGATCAGCTTGTTCTTCAGGTCGTCGAACGTGCGTACCTGGAGCCACTCGGGCAGCTCGATGTCGGCGTTGATGAACAGTTCGTACAGCCCGAGCGCGATGATCAGCAGCACGGTGCCGAGCAGGAACAGGTCAACGATCTCGATGAACGCGAGCGCGAGCAGCTTCGCGCCCGTGCTGCTGACGTCGGCCTTGGTCACCAAGTCCACCAGCACAACGACCGATTCGGCCAGTCCGTAGGCGAACAGCGCCAGCGCCGCGGCGAGCGAGCCCAGCACGGCGGCCAGCACCAGGTAGCGGCTCTTGGCGAGGAGCGCGCGCAGCATCGAGGCTTCAGGCGAGGAAAAGCTGGTAAGCCGGGTTCGATGTCTCGTCCCAGTGCCGGTAGCCGAGTTCGTCGAGGAACGTCGCAAAGCCACGCCGCTCCGCATGCGGCACCTGCAGGCCCACCAGAACGCGCGAGTAGTCCGCGCCCTGGTTGCGATAGTGGAACATCGAGATGTTCCATCCCGGCGCCATGCTGGTCAGGAACTTCATCAGCGCTCCGGGACGCTCAGGAAACTCGAAGCGGTAAACGCGCTCGCCCTCGGCCAGCACGCTCTTCCCGCCGACCATGTAGCGCACATGCTCCGCAGCCAGCTCATCGTGCGTCAGATCGACGGTCGGGTAGCCATGCTGGCGGAAGCTCCTCGCGAGCTTCTCGTTGTCACCGGCGCTGGCCGTGCTGATGCCGACGAAGACCTGCGCCTGAACCGCGTCGCTGATGCGATAGTTGAATTCGGTGACGCTGCGGCTGCCCACGAGTTCGCAGAAGCGCTTGAAGCTGCCGCGCTCCTCCGGAATGGTCACTGCGAACAACGCCTCGCGCGCCTCGCCGACCTCGGTACGCTCGGCGACGAAGCGCAGGCGATCGAAATTCATGTTGGCGCCCGAAGCGACGGCAACCAGCGTCCTGCCCTTAAGCTTGTCGCGCGCGGCGTAGGCCTTCATGCCGGCGATCGCCAGCGCACCTGCGGGCTCGAGGATCGAGCGCGTGTCCTGGAAGACATCGCGAATGGCCGCGCAGATCGCGTCGGTATCGACCAGCACGACTTCGTCGACGAACTGCCGGCACAGCCGGAAGGTCTCCTCGCCGACCTGGCGCACCGCCGTGCCGTCGGAAAAGAGTCCCACGTCGTGCAGCTGCACGCGACGCCCGGCTGCGACCGAGCGCGCCATCGCATCGGAGTCGACGGTCTGCACGCCGACGACCTTCACGTCGGGCGCCAGCGCCTTGAAGTACGCCGCGACGCCGGAGATGAGTCCGCCACCGCCGATCGGCACGAACACCGCGTGCAGCGGGCCGTGCTCGGCCGGATGGTGCTGCCGCAGGATCTCCATCGCCACCGTGCCCTGCCCGGCGATCACGTCCGGATCGTCGAAGGGATGCACGAACGTAAGCTTGCGCCTGGCCTGCAGCTCGAGCGCGTGCGCGTAGGCATCCGAGTACGAGTCACCGTGCAGGATGACCTCGGCGCCGCGCGACTGCACCGCTTCGACCTTCACCTGCGGCGTCGTTACCGGCATCACGATCACCGCGCGGCAACCGAGCTTCTGCGCAGCCAGCGCCACGCCCTGAGCGTGATTGCCAGCCGACGCCGCGATGACCCCGCGCTTGAGTTGTTCGCGGGGCATCCGCGCCATCTTGTTGTAGGCGCCGCGCAGCTTGAAGCTCTTGACCGGTTGCAGGTCCTCACGCTTCAGCAGCACCCGATTGCCGAGCCGCGTCGACAATCGTGGCGCTTCTTCCAGCGGTGACTCGATCGCAACGTCGTACACGCGCGCCGTCAGGACTCGGCGCAGGTATTCCTGTGCGGGCATGGCCCTCCTCCGACCGCAGAAAGTACCACGGGGCTGGCGCGCCGCTGGCCTACCATGCGCGCCATGGAAGACACGCCCGACGCCGCGCCCTACTCGGGCCTGACTCCCGATGTGGTGCTCAACGCGCTCGACGGTGCAGGACTCGTCACCACCGGCTCGCTGCTCGCGCTGAACAGCTACGAGAACCGCGTCTTCCAGGTCGGTGTTGAGCTCGACGACGGCCAGCCGGGATTCGTCGTCGCGAAGTTCTACCGGCCCGGCCGCTGGACCGACGCGCAGATCCTCGAGGAGCACGCGTTCACCGCCGAACTCGCGGCGGCCGAAGTGACTGCCGTACCGCCGCGGCCACTGCATGGCCGGACGCTGAATCGCTACACCGACTTTCGCTTCTCGGTCTTCGCCCGGCGCGGCGGGCGCGCGCCATTGCTAGACAACACGGAGGTGCTCGAGTGGATCGGGCGCTTTCTCGGGCGCATGCACGCCGTCGGGCGAAGCCGGCCGTTCGCTGTGCGCCCTTCCCTCGATATAGAAACCTTCGGCCGCGAGCCGCGCGATTACCTTCTGCGCCACGACTGGCTGCCCGCCGAACTGCGCGAGGTCTACGCGGGCGTATCGCAGCAGGCGCTCGACGAGGTCGCACGCGCATACGAACGCGCGGGCTCGGTCGCCACGATCCGGGTGCACGGCGACGTGCACGAGGGCAACGTGCTGTGGTACGACGGGCTGACCGAGCACGGTCCGCACTTCGTCGACTTCGATGATGCGCGCACAGGCCCGGCCGTCCAGGACCTGTGGATGCTGCTCGGTGCCGATCGCGCCGAGCAGACGCAGCGCCTCGCGGACCTGCTCGCCGGCTATGAGGATTTCAGCGAGTTCGACCGGCGCGAACTGCATCTGGTCGAGGCGCTGCGGACCTTGCGGCTGATCCACTACGCCGCGTGGATTGCGCGCCGCTGGAACGACCCCGCGTTTCCCGCAGCGTTTCCCTGGTTCAATACGCAGCGCTACTGGCAGGACCGCGTCCTCGAACTGCGCGAGCAGATCGCTGCGACGCAGGAGCCACCGCTCGTGGCCTGAGCCCTCGGTCGGGCGCCGCAAAGCGGCGCGGGACTTCGGTGTTCGCTGCGATGCAAAAGATACAATTCGGGTCCAGGCGTCCGCAGGGGCCATCGGCCCGACTTCATGAACGCTCCCGTCCCTCCGAAGGGATTGCGCTCCGATCCCGCGCTGATCGAACCTCCGGTTCGGTTGCGCGAGATTCCGTACAACTACACGTCGTTCTCGGATCGCGAGATCGTGATCCGCCTGCTCGGGCCTGACGCCTGGCGCGTGCTCGACGAATTGCGCAGCGAAAGGCGCACCGGCCGCTCGGCGCGCATGTTGTACGAGGTGCTCGGCGACATCTGGGTCGTCCGCCGCAATCCCTACCTGCAGGACGACCTGCTCGACAACCCGAAGCGCCGCACAGCGCTGATCGGGGCGCTGCACCACCGGCTCGGCGAGATCGAAAAGCGGCGCCAGCCCGAGGACGCCGGACGCGATGCGAAGGTCGGCCAGTTGCTCGCGGCCGCGCGCCGCGCGGTGCAGAGCTTCGAGGACGAATTCCGCTCGACCTGGGACCTGCGCAAGGCCGCGCGCCGCGTGCTCGCGCGTCACACGCGCGAAGACAACATCCGCTTCGACGGCTTCGCACGCGTCTCGCACGTGACCGATGCCACCGACTGGCGCGTCGAATATCCGTTCGTCGTGCTGCAGCCCGATCGTGAAGACGAGGTCCCCGGCCTCGTGCGCGCCTGCGTCGAACTCGGCCTGACCATCATCCCGCGCGGCGGCGGCACGGGCTACACCGGCGGCGCGGTGCCGCTGACCCCGCTGTCCGCGGTGATCAACACCGAGAAGCTCGAGGCGATGTCCGAGATCGAGCGCGTTGCGCTGGCGGGCGTGACCGAGCCGGTACCGACCGTGTTCGCCGAGGCCGGCGTCGTCACCAAGCGCGTCAGCGACGCGGCCGAGCGCGGCGGGCATGTGTTTGCGGTCGACCCGACATCTGCCGACGCGTCCTGCGTCGGCGGCAACATCGCGATGAACGCCGGCGGCAAGAAGGCGGTGCTGTGGGGCACGGCGGTCGACAACCTCGCCTGGTGGCGTATGGTCGACCCGGAAGGCAACTGGCTCGAGGTGCAGCGTGTCGGCCACAACCTCGGCAAGATCCATGACGCCGCCGAGGCGGTGTTCGAACTCACGTGGAAGGATGGACGCCAGCCCGCGGCGAAGGCCAGGATACTGCGCAGCGAGCGCCTCGTCGTTCCCGGTGCGCAGTTCCGCAAGGTCGGCCTCGGCAAGGACGTCACCGACAAGTTCCTCGGCGGATTGCCGGGCGTTCAGAAGGAAGGCTGCGACGGCCTGATCACTTCGGCGCGCTGGGTCGTGCACCGGATGCCGAAGCACATCCGCACGGTGTGCCTGGAGTTCTTCGGGCGCGCGCAGGAGGCGGTGCCGTCGATCGTCGAGGTCACCGAGTACCTCGCCCGGCGGCCAGACGGAGCGATCCTGGCCGGCCTCGAGCACCTCGACGAGCGCTATCTGCGCGCGGTCGGCTACGCGACCAAGTCGCGCCGCGGCGGCCTGCCGAAGATGGTGCTGATCGGCGACATCGTCGGCGACGACGATAACGGGGTCGCACGCGCCGCTTCGGAAGTCGTGCGCATCGCCAACTCGCGCAGCGGCGAAGGCTTTATCGCCGTCAGCGCCGAAACGCGCAAGAAGTTCTGGCTCGACCGCGCGAAAACCGCCGCGATCTCGCGTCACACGAACGCGTTCAAGCTTAATGAAGACGTCGTCATTCCGCTGGCACGGATGGGCGAATACACCGACGCGATCGAGCGGCTCAATGTAGGCCTGTCGATCGAGAACAAGCTGGAACTGCTCGACGAGATCGACGAGTACCTGGCATCGCCATTTCCCGTCGGCAAGACCGACGACGTCGGGATCGATCGGCTGCCGCGATCAGAGATCCTCGGCGACCGCGTCGAGCAGGCGCGCGAACTCGTCGGCTTCACACGCCGCCGCTGGCAGTGGCTGCTGACGCACTTCGACGCGCCGCTGGCCGCTTCGCTGCAGGAACTGACGCAGCTGGGGCTGACGCATCTGGCCGGCGCCCATGTGCCCGGCGAAGCACGGCCGGCGCGCGTCATCGACCTGCTGCAGGACCACACGATCCGCGTGTCCTGGAAGACCGAGGTGCGCGCACCGCTCGAGCGCATCTTCGCCGGCGCAGCATTCGCGCCGGTGCTCGCCGGGTGCGAAGCGATCCACGCGCGCGTGCTGCGCGGGCGCGTGTTCATCGCACTGCACATGCACGCCGGCGACGGCAACGTGCACACCAACATCCCGGTCAACTCCGACAACTACGCGATGCTGCAGCGGGCCAACGCCGCGGTCGCCCGCATCATGCAGATCGCACGCGACCTCGAGGGAGTGATCTCTGGCGAACACGGCATCGGCATCACGAAGCTCGAATATCTGACCGAGGACGAGACGGCAGGCTTCCGCCGCTACAAGAATGCGGTCGATCCCGAGGGCCGCTTCAACAAGGGGAAGCTGCTGCCCGGCGCAGATCTGCGCAACGCGTATACGCCGAGCTTCAACCTGCTGGGTCACGAGTCGCTGATCATGCAGCAGAGCGACATCAAGTCGATCTCGGATGCGATCAAGGACTGCCTGCGCTGCGGCAAGTGCAAGCCGGTGTGCTCGACACACGTGCCCGGCGCCAACCTGCTCTACTCGCCGCGCAACAAGATCCTCGCCACTTCGCTGCTGATCGAGGCGTTCCTGTACGAAGAGCAGACGCGGCGCGGCGTCAGCATCAAGCACTGGGACGAGTTCGGCGACGTGGCCGATCACTGCACGGTCTGCCACAAGTGCGAATCGCCCTGCCCGGTCGACATCGATTTCGGCGACGTCAGCATGGCGATGCGTGACCTGCTGCGCCGCATGGGAAAGAAGAAGTTCAATCCCGGCACCGCCGCATCGATGTTCTTCCTGAACGTCAGGGATCCGCAGACGATCCGGATCGTGCGGACCCTGATGATCGGGTGGGGCTACAAGGCGCAGCGGCTGGCGAACCGAATATTCCGTCCTGCGGCGAAGGAGCAGACCGCCCGCCCGCCGGCGACCACCGGCGGCCGCCCGAGGGTTGCCGAGCAGGTGATCCACTTCGTGAACAAGAAGATGCCCGGCAACCTGCCGAAGAAGACGGCGCGCGCGCTGCTCGACATCGAGGATGCGCGCTACGTGCCGATCATTCGCGATCCGCAGCGAACGACGTCGGAGTCCGAGGCGGTGTTCTACTTTCCCGGGTGCGGTTCGGAGCGCCTGTTCTCGCAGGTGGGCCTGGCGACCCAAGCGATGCTGTGGCATGTCGGCGTGCAGACCGTGCTGCCGCCCGGTTACCTGTGCTGCGGCTACCCGCAGCGTGGCAGCGGGCAGTTCGACAGAGCCGAAAAGAACATCACCGACAACCGCGTGCTGTTCCACCGCGTCGCCAACACGCTCAACTACCTCGACATCAAGACCGTCGTGGTGAGCTGCGGCACGTGTTACGACCAACTGCTGAGCTACAAATTCGAGGAGATCTTCCCGGGCTGCCGCATCGGCGACATCCACGAGTACCTGCTGGAAAAGGGTGTGCGCGTCGACGGAGTGAGCGGCGTGCGCTACATGTATCACGACCCCTGCCACACTCCGATGAAGCAGCAGGACCCGTTGAAGACCGTGAACGCACTGGTCGCCACAGCCGACCACAGCGCGATCACCCTGAGCGACCGCTGCTGCGGCGAGTCCGGCACCTTTGCGATTTCGCGCCCGGACGTGGCCACCCAGGTGCGTTTCCGCAAACAGGCCGAAGTCGAGCGGGGCGCGGCGGCGCTGCGCACCGACGGCTACGACGGCGCGGTCAAGGTGCTGACGTCATGCCCATCATGCCTGCAGGGCCTGCAGCGCTACAGCGAAGATGCCGATATCGATGCCGACTACATCGTCGTCGAAATGGCCAGATACCTGCTCGGCAGGCAGTGGCTGCCCGAGTACGTGAGCCGGGCCAACGCCGGCGGCATCGAGCGCGTGCTGGTGTGATCAGCCGCCGCCGGAGCCTGTCGGCGGACGCGAAACGGGCGGAAGCGGCGCCTGAATGGTGTTTTGGTCATCAACCGTCTTCACGCCGGTACCTGAGCGATCCTTGCGCGGGATATTGCTGCCGGTCGGCGATTCACCGACGACGCGTGGCTCCTGCGAGGGATTGACGGTGGAACACCCGCACAGCGCCGCGACGACCGCGGCGAAGGAGCAGCAGAGAATGTTTGAGCGCTGTGAACTCATATGGATTCCATGCAATGCGGCCGACGGAGCTTAATGTAGGACACGCGTAGGCGCGATGAACCGAGGCAATTTTGACCGATGAACTCGACGACCTGTGAACTGTGCTCGGCCGCAGGCGGCCGCCTGATCTTCGATGACGGTCGGGCGCGCGTCGTCGCCATCGACGAGCCGGAATACCCTGGATTCATCCGGGTTATCTGGAACATGCACGTCAGGGAAATCACCGACCTCTCCGCTGATGATCGCATGCATCTGCTTCGCCTCGTCTTTGCGGTCGAGCAGGCCCAGCGCTCGGTGCTCACCCCCGACAAGATGAACGTCGCCAGCCTCGGCAACATGACACCGCATCTGCACTGGCACCTGATTCCACGCTACGCGGACGATGCTCATTTTCCCGGACCGATCTGGTCCGAACAGCGTCGGGCGACGCCCCCGGTGTCGCTGGCCCTGCGCCGTGCGCGGCTGCCGGAGCTCGAGCAGGCGATCATTCAGGCCCTGCGCCTTCGCGACGCCTGAACGCCGCGGCGCGATCTCAGCCGCCGCTGCACGGGCGGATGCTCTGGGCCGGAAACTCCTTGCGGATCGACGCCAGCTGCTGGGCGGCCGGCACGTCGAGCTCGCGCAGCTGATAGCGCGTCGCTGTGATCGGGCTCGGCTTGTCCGCAACACGCACGTTCTTGATCCCGAGTTTTTCCATCGCCACGGCATGCCCCCGCGCGAGCTCGGGGTCGCGGAACGATCCTAGGCTGACACCCAGTCGCAGCGGACCGTCGCCGAGGACCAGCAGGTCCTTGACGCCCCGCTTGGACAGGTCCGCGGCCGCGCGCTCGGCTTCGACGCGCGTCTTGAAGGGCGGCAGGTAGACGAGGTACCAACCCGGCAACTCGACCGGCCGGGCCGTCTGGCGCGAGCCGAGCCCGAGCTGCAGCAACGCCGCCTCGACGCGCGCGACATCGGTGCCGGTGAAGTCGCCGAATTCCACGCACGCCTGCGGCTGGGTGAGGTCCGGCACTGCCGGCGCGGCAGTCGCCACCGCGCTGGCAGCGCGGGCCTGGCTGGCGCGCTCGCGCAACTCCTGCACGTCTTTCTCGCTCAGCACGCGGATCCGATCCGGCTGCAGCTGCCGTGCGATCCGCTCGGGCTCCCTCCCGCTCTCGGCGAAGCGTCCGAAAACGCCCTGCTGCCACGCCAGCAGCGCGAGATTCAGGAGCAGCAGCAGCAGGAACGTCAGTTTCATCACTTCGAACCGTGCGCCGTCCGCGCCCGCAGCGCGAGGCCGGCCAGCACGAGATTATGTTCGATGGTCAGCGCGACGCCATCGGCCTGCAGGCGCACGGCGAGTGCGTCGGCATCCCCGCCGCTGACGATCACCGCGGGCGCGGCACCGAGGCGCTGCGCGAAGCGCCCGATCACGCGCAGCGCCAGCCCCGCCTGCGCCTCGGCCACTCCGGTTGCGATCGCGTCGTCGGTGTTGTCCGGAAATGCCACTGCGTTGCCGCGCGCCTGCGGCAACCCCGCGGTCCGCTGCGCGAGTGAGTCGAGCATCAGCCGCGCACCGGGTGCAATACAGCCGCCGATGAAGCGCGAACCCTCGGCGTACCACTCAACGCAGTCGATCGTCGTCGCCGTGCCCACCGCGATCAGGACTATCGACTGGCGCGGGCGATGCGCGCATGCGCCCAACATGCCGTGCCAGCGGTCCGCCCCGAGTTGAACCGGATTGCGGTAGCCGTTGTACAGCACGAAGTCGCCATCGAACCGGTCCTGCGACGCAAGCCAGTGCAGAGAACGTCCGCAGGCGTGTGCTGCGCGCTCGACCGCATCGCGCACCGATTCGGAGGCGACGCTGCAGCCGAACCCCGACGTACCCTGCGCCAGCGCGCGCCAGGCCTGCATCAGCTGCCGCTCAAGGCCGTCGGCCTGGCCCCGGTGCAGTTCAACCTGCACGTGGCCGAGCTTTCCGCCTTCGCTCGTCGACCACTTGAGCGCGGTGTTGCCGATGTCGACCAGCAGCGTCATTGCTCTACCTGACCGCCGGACGGACGCCGCAGCGAAACATCGCCGACCTGAATGCTGCGCAGGCCGCTCGCCGTCTCCAGCACGAGACGGCCACTGGCATCGACGTCGATGGCGCGTCCGCTCGCGAGAACCCTGCCGTCATCGACGATGTCAACTGGTTCATTACGAGACTGCAGCAGCGCATTGCAGCGCTTGCGCCACGGCGCAAAGCCCTCAACGGCAAAGCGCCGAACGGTCTGCAACACAGCCATCGCAAGGCCCGCGATCCACGCTTCGCGCTCACCGGCGAGCAGCCGCCCGGGCAATGCATCGGCCAGCGCTGCGGACGGCTGGCCGATGCGTTCGCGGTCGTCGTCTGTCAGGAACACGTTGATTCCAACGCCGATCACGAGCGTCGCCCGACCTTCGTCATCCACCGCCAGCTCGCACAGCACTCCTCCGAGCTTGCGGCCGCCGAGTAGCAGGTCGTTCGGCCATTTGAGCGTGATCGCCAATCCGCGCGCAATGAGCAGCTCGGCCAGCGCGACGCCACAGGCCGGCGTCACTGCGGGCAGGCCCGGGAGGAGCTCCGGCAAGGGCACTGCCAGGGAAAACAGCAGCGCCGACCGCGGCCGCGCCAGCCACGGTCGCCGCTGCCGGCCGCGCCCGGCCGACTGCTCGTCGACCGCCAGCAGCTGCACGACAGCCGGCTGCTGCAGCCGCGCGCGCGCCAGCAGTTCCTCGTTGGTCGAGCCGATCGCCGCCCGCACTTCGGCATCGATCGGCTCCGCCGGATCGGCGTCGTCCAGCCAGCGCTGGATCGCAGAGGGCGACAGCGGCGGCGCGGTGACAATGGACTGCTCGACAGGCGCAATGCCGGTGCTGTGCAGGCTCACGTGCTCGGCGCTCAGGGCAGCGCGATTCCCGCAGAGCAGGCGCGTGCCGCAATTCAAGGGTCCCGAGCCACTGTAGCATCGGCTCGGCCGGAGCAGAACGCATGCGGACCATGCGCTGCCGTGCCAATCGAGCCTGCCGTGGATTCGTCCAGCCTGATGCCAACGTCGCGCACGCGCGCTTCGCCGATCGCGCGCTCCGCATGGGCCGTCTATGCGCTGTTGCTGTTGTATTCCGGACTCGCACCGTGGTCCGGCTGGCGCGACCTTGGCGTCGATGCATTTGCGTACCTCACCGCGCCGCTGCCGCGCTACATCACCACCTTCGACCTGGTCGTAAACGTCGCGGCATACCTGCCTTTCGGTGGTCTGGGGGTCCTCGCGTTGCATCCACGCGTGCGCGGATTGAGGGGCATCCTGCTGGCCACGCTGGCCGGGGCCCTCCTCTCCGCGTTCGTTGAAGCCGGGCAAACGTATCTGCCGACGCGCGTCTCATCGAACGTCGATCTGCTGACCAATACGCTGGGCGCACTCGGCGGGGCACTGCTCACCGCGCCATTCTCGGCCAGCCTGATCGATCGCGGACGCCTGCTCGAATGGCGGCGGCGCTGGTTCGAGCGCAATGCCACCGCGGTCCTGATGGCGCTTGCGCTTTGGCCCACGGCGCAGATCTACCCCGAGCCAATGCTGTTCGGCAACGGCGACCTGCGCGACATGCTCGAACCGATCGTCACGGCGCTCGGCGGCCACTGGCTGCAGTTCAGCGCCGAAAGCTTTGGCCCGGCCGAATACGTGCTGGCCGAGGCTTTCGTGATCGCAGCGGCAATCCTCGCGACCGGGCTCGCTCTCTGTTCGATCCTGCGCGACGGCGCTCCCCGTTATCGGTTGCTGGTCGCACTGATATCAGCGGGCCTGGCCGCGAAGTCGATTGCCAACGCGGTGCAGTTCGGTCCGGAGCGGGCGCTTGCATGGATGACGCCGGGCGCCTTCGGCGGACTGTCGATCGCCGTGCTTTCGCTCGCCGCGGCCACCGGGGGGTCGCGCCGCTGGCAGGCGGCCATCGCCTGGGTTGCGGTGATCGCACTGCTCGTCGCCGTCAATGCGACGCCGGACAATCCCTATCACTTGGCGCAGCTGCAGGAATGGCGGCAGGGTCGGCTGCTGAACTTCAATGCGGCGGCGCGCTGGCTGTCCACACTGTGGCCGCTGTTTCTCGCCGGCGCGATGCTGGCCCGCGGGGCCGGCCGGAACTGACTTCCTATAATGGCTCGTTTCGGCCGTCGCACATGAGCCACTACCAGTACCACGTCTTCTTCTGTCTGAACGAGCGCGAAGACGGCGCCGCCTGCTGCGGGCGGCACCAGGCGTCCGAGATGCAGCAGCATGCGAAAGCACGTATCAAGGCGCTCGGACTCAACGGACCCGGCAAGGTGCGGATCAACAAGGCCGGCTGCATGGATCGCTGCGACGACGGGCCTTGCATCGTCGTCTATCCGGAAGCGGTCTGGTACACCTACGTCGACGAGCACGACATCGACGAGATCATCGATTCGCACCTGATCAACGGCCGCGTGGTCGACCGGCTCCGCATCTAGGGCACTGAACACGCATGCGCGAGGCAGGCGCTCAGAGACCCTGATGCTGCGCGTCGAGAAGCGACTGATCAGCGGCGCGGCGGGACCGATCGAACTGACGCTCGACTGGCCCGAGGCTCAACCGGTGCCGGGGTTTGCCGTGGTCGGCCACCCCCATCCGCTGTACGGCGGGACGATGGACAACAAGGTCGCGGCGACGATCGCGCGCACCTTCGCGGCCCTCGGGTGGCTGGCGCTGCGCTTCAATTTCCGCGGCGTCGGCGACTCGGCGGGCGTCCATGACGGCGGCCGCGGCGAGACCGAGGATTTCCTGCATGTGCTGCGCACGGTACCGACGCTCGACGGCGTGCGTGAACGGCTTGTCGCCGCGCCGCGCATCGCCCTGAGCGGCTTTTCGTTCGGCAGCTTCGTTGCGGCCGGCGCGGCCCAGGCACTCGCATCCGGCGGCCGCGCCGCCGACGCGCTGGTGCTGGTCGGCGCAGCCGCGGGCAAGTGGCCGATGCCGGACGTGAGCCCCGAAACGCTCGTGATTCACGGCGAGAACGATGAAACGATCGCGCTCGACGACGTGTTCGCCTGGGCGCGGCCTCAGGGGCTTCCGATCCTGGTCATTCCCGGCGCCGACCACTTCTTCCATCGACGGCTGGGCACATTGAAAGCTCGAATAAGCGCGCACATTCGCGGCATGCAGCAATTTGACGCCGCCTCGCAAAGCCATTAAAAGTTGCGCAGGCTGCGCCGCTGCGACGGTGCAATCCGGGAGAGGATCGCCGCTGACGGCGACTGGGACACATGGACGGGTCGGTCGTCTACGCCAAGACACCCAAGGGCATCGCCGAAGTCGCCACGCGCAGCGCGCAGCTGTCGATGACCTCGCGGCGGGTCCTGATCATGATCGACGGCAAACGCACGGTCGATGAACTGGCGGTTCTGCTGCGACCGGGCGAGATCGTCAACGTGATCGGGCAACTCGAATCCACGGGACTGATCCATCGGCAGACGGCGAGTCATGCGCTCGACGTGCCGACCGTCGCCGGACGCGAGGTCGATGCGATGCCCACGACACAGGGGCCGTCGCCGAGCGAGGACGCCAACCCGATGACGCTCGACGAGGCCAAGCGGCGCGCCGTGCGGGAACTCACCGACCGCCTCGGCCCCGACGCCGAGGCACTATCGCTCCGCATCGAAAGCTGCCGCACGATCGAGGATTTCCGCGAATGCGTGCGCGAAGCCGAGCGCTTCGTTTCCGCGGCGATGGGCCCTGCGGCCGCCGCGGAGTACCTGCGCGCGCTGCGCCGGCGCTGACGCGAGCGACAGGCCATCCGGGAACTCGCCGGAAACATCGCTATCGTATGTCAGCGTGGCGGCCTACAGCCCCCGCCCGTCCTGTGTCTTCCAGTTCCGCCTTCCTCCGCCGCGCGCTCGCGCTGTTCCTGACGCTGACTTGCGCTGCCGCCTGGCCGCAGACGCCGGCCTTGTCGGCCCGCTCCTGGCTGCTGCTCGACGCGGCCAGCGGAACGACCCTCGCGTCGTACGAACCCACGCTGCGGCTCGAGCCCGCATCGCTGGCCAAACTGATGACCGCGTACGTCGTGTTTCTCGCTATCGCGGAGAAGCGGATCGGGCTCGAGGATCGGGTGACCGTCTCGCGTACCGCCTTCGCCGCACCGGGCCGCGCGGGATCGCGCATGTTCATCGAGCCCGGGCGTCCAGTGACTGTCCAGGAATTGCTGCGCGGGCTGATCGTCGTGTCGGGCAACGATGCCGCGGTCGCACTGGCCGAGCACGTGTCGGGATCGCAGTCCGCCTTCGTCGATCGGATGAACGCCGAGGCCCAGCGCCTGCGCCTGAACGACACGCACTTTGCCAATCCCACGGGCCTCTCTGACCCACAGCAGTACTCCAGCGCGCGCGATCTCGCACGGCTGGCGCTGCGGCTCCAGTCCGACTTTCCACAGTACGCGCCGCTCTTCCGCGAGCGCGAGTTTGCGTACAACGGCATCACGCAGGCGAACCGCAACTCGCTGCTATGGACCGATCCGACCGTGGATGGATTGAAGACCGGACAACTCGAAGCGAGCGGTTATTCGATCGTCGCAACTGCTTCACGCCCGCGCGGAAGCGGCAGCTCAGCGTTCGAACGTCGACTGGTGGCCGCGGTACTCGGCGCACCGAGCGATGCCGTGCGGGCCCAGGAGGCGCTGCGGCTGCTCAACTACGGCTACACCGCGTACGACACGATACTGGTCCACCGCGCCCGCAGCGTGCTGGCGCGGGCCGAGGTGTGGAAGGGCGATCGCTCCGAAGTGCCGATCGGGCCGGAGAACGATGTCTACATCACGCTGCAGACACCGCAACTGCAGCGACTCGGCGAGCGCGGACTGAAATCGACCATCGAGCGACCCGATCCGCTGCTTGCTCCACTGACTCAGGGCGAGACAGTCGGCCGCCTGAAGATCACCGCCGACCAAGAAACCGTGGCCGACGCGCCGGTCGTGGCACTCGAGGCTGTAGCGCCGGCAGGACTCTTTGGCCGCGCGTACGATGCGGTCAGACTCTGGTGGCGGAGACGCAATTGATGGACTGGACCGAGGCGACGTGTTTCCTGAATGGCGAATGGCGTCCCCTCGCCGGAGCAACGGTCTCGGTGCTCGATCGCGGCTTCATCTTCGGTGACGGCGTCTACGAAGTGATTCCGGTCGACACCGTGGCCGGGGTGCGAGCACCCTACCGCGCGCGCGAGCATTTCGAGCGGCTGCAACGCAGTTGCGACGCCATTGGCCTAGCCAATCCATACCCGATCGAGCAGTGGCTCGACCTGCTCGACGAAATCGTCGAGCGCCATCCCTGGCCGCGCCAGACCGTATACGTGCAGCTCACGCGCGGCGCCGCGAAACGCGACCATGCGTTTCCTGCAGGAGTTGCGCCGACGGTGTTCGTCAACGCCTCGCCGTGGGCGGAAATCCCGGCCGAGCAGATCGAAGGTGGCGTCGCGGTCGTGACGCATGCCGATGAGCGCTGGCTGCATTGCGATATCAAGAGCGTCTCGCTGCTTGGCAACGTGCTGATGCGGCAGTACGCCATCGATCACCGCGCGTTCGAGACCGTGATGCTGCGTGATGGCTTCCTGACCGAAGCGTCGAGCGCCAACGTGATGATGATCAAGGGCGGCTGCCTGCATGCCCCCCGGAAGTCGGTGCAGATCCTGCCGGGAATCACCTGCGATGCGACCTATGACCTGGCGCGGCGACACGGTCTCGCGCCTGAACTGCGGCCGATCGCAACCACCGAGCTCGGCACTGCAGACGAGCTCTGGTTGAGCTCGTCGGGGCGCGAAGTCCTGCCGATCACCGTTCTCGACGGACGTCCCGTCGGCGACGGCCGCCCGGGGCCTGTGTACCGGCAGATGCGGACCTGGTTCGCGGCCGACAAGCACGCCGAAGCGCTGCGTTGGGCCGAGCGGCGCGCAGCCGGCCGTGCGCGCGACGTGCGCGCCGCCTGATCCGGGACGACGCCTGCCGATGACCACCCCCGCCGATCCGATCGACCCTCCGACCAACGGCGCGACCCAGCCGCGCGGCCTCGAGTTCCCGACCGATTTCCCGATCAAGATCATGGGCCGTAGCGATGAGGGCTTCGCTCAGGCGATCGTCGAGGTACTGCTGCAACATGCGCCCGACTTCGATGCGGCGACGCTCGAGATGCGCACCTCCAAGGAAGGCAACTACCTTTCGCTGACGGCCACCGTGCGCGCGGTGTCACGCGAGCAGCTCGATGCGCTGTATCGCGCACTGACCAGTCATCCGATGGTGAAGGTCGTGCTCTGAATCGATGTCCGGACGGCGGCGATGATTGTGCGCGACCTCGGGCGCGCCGAGTACGTGCCCACCTGGCGCGCGATGCAGCAGTTCACCGAACAGCGCAGACCGGACACTAAGGACGAACTCTGGCTGGTCGAACATCCGCCCGTCTATACACTCGGTCAGGCAGGCAGACGCGAACATCTGCGCATCGCGAGCGACATTCCCGTCGTACCCACCGATCGCGGCGGCCAGATCACCTATCACGGACCCGGGCAGGTCGTCGGCTATCCGCTGGTCGACCTGAGGCGACTCGGGATCTACGTCAAGGAACTGGTCTTCCGCATCGAGCAGTCCGTGATCCAGGCCCTGGAAAGCTATGGCGTAGATGCTCGGCGTGTGCGCGGCGCGCCCGGCGTGTTCGTGCCGTGGTCCGCCGCTTCGTCGCAGGGCGATTTCGCCGGAATGGCGAAGATCGCGGCTCTCGGCATCAAGGTCACGCGCGGACGCTCTTATCACGGCGTGGCGCTGAACGTCGCGATGGATCTGACTCCGTTTGCATGGATCGACCCCTGCGGCTACGCCGCCCTGACGACGGTCGACCTCGCAACACTCGGAGTGACAGCGGATCGCGCCGCGGTCGCGGCTCGCCTCGCCGAGCGGCTCGTCACGCATCTCTCCGCATGAAGTTCTGGCCCCGGGTGCGTTGGCTCTACACTTCCTCCTGAACGCCGCCTGCGTCGCGGCGGAACTTGCGCTCCGAACGAATCATGGCCAGTGAATCCACCCCCGCACCGCGCGACCCCTACGCGAAGCTGAAGGGCGAAGCCAAGACCGGCAAGGTCTTCAGGAAATTCGACATCAGGCCGGTGCCGGCGACTGAAGCGCTGCGCAAGCCGGAGTGGATTCGCGTCCGTGCCGGCTCGCCCGCGACGCGGTTCTACGAGATCAAGTCGATTCTGCGCGACCATCACCTGCACACCGTCTGCGAGGAGGCGAGTTGCCCGAACATCGGCGAGTGCTTCGGCAAAGGCACCGCGACGTTCATGATCATGGGCGACAAGTGCACGCGCCGCTGCCCATTCTGCGACGTCGGTCACGGCCGACCCGATCCGCTCGATGCTGAAGAGCCCGTCAACCTTGCCCGGACGATCGCGGCGCTGAAGCTCAACTACGTCGTCATTACCTCGGTCGACCGGGACGACCTGAAGGACGGTGGCGCGCAGCATTTCGTCGACTGCATCCGCGCCACGCGCGCCGCCTCGCCCAAGACGCGGATCGAGGTCCTCGTGCCCGATTTCCGCGGCCGGCTCGAACGCGCGCTCGACATCCTGGTGGCCGCACCGCCGGACGTGATGAACCACAACCTCGAGACCGTGCCGCGGCTGTATCGCGAGTCGCGGCCGGGCTCGGACTACGGACACTCCCTGTCGCTGCTGAAGGAGTTCAAGCAGCGCGTGCCCGGCGTCCCGACCAAGAGCGGTCTGATGGTGGGTCTCGGCGAAACGGACGACGAAATCCTGCAGGTGATGCGCGACCTGCGTGCACACGACGTCGACATGCTGACGATCGGCCAGTACCTCGCGCCGACGCATCACCATCTGCCGGTGCGGCGCTATGCGCATCCGGATGTGTTCCGCATGTTGGAGGCGGAGGCCGCGAACATGGGATTCACGCATGCCGCCTGCGGCCCGATGGTGCGATCGAGCTACCACGCCGACCGGCAGGCGCACGCTGCGGGCGTGCTAGACGGCACTGGCTCGACGGGGACCTGACCGAGCCCGCCGGCTGCAATTGCAGCGTCGACGGCTTCAAGCGCTTCTGCGGGTGGCGCGGCGGCGGCGAAGCCGCTCAAATGAGACCCGCCGCACGCGTAAGGAGACCAGCCGATGCCCCTCGACGTCGCGCACCTGCGCAGCTGGATCGACCGCACCGAAACGGCCGAAGACCTCGCCACGCCGGTGCCCCTGCGTGCATTGACGGCGACACTCGATCGCGATGATCCCCCGCGAACCACGGGTGACCCCATCCCGCCATGCTGGCACTGGCTCTACTTCCTGCCGGTCCACCGGCAGTCGGAAATCGGGCCGGATGGGCACCCGAGGCGGGGCGGGTTCCTGCCTCCGGTGGACCTGCCGCGCCGCATGTGGGCGGGGAGCCGGATCGAGTTCACTGAACCGCTGCGCGTCGGCCAGCGGCTGGTGCGCAATTCGCGCATCACGGACGTTCGCGGCAAGGAAGGTCGCACCGGCCCGCTAGTATTCGTCAACGTAAGGCACGAGATCCTGGGCGACGGACGTCCGGCGATCATCGATGAACACGACATCGTCTATCGCGGCATGCCGCGTCCGGACGAGCCCGTGCCCGCAGGCATACCCGCGCCCGACCACGCGGACTGGACGCGGCGGATCGAGCCCGACGACGTGCTGCCGTTCCGCTACTCGGCCCTGACCTTCAACGGCCACCGCATCCACTACGACCGACGCTACGTCACCACGATCGAGGGATATCCGGGGCTCGTCGTCCACGGGCCGCTGATCGCGACACTACTGCTGGACCTGCTGCGACGTGAACTGCCCGCGGCGGAAGTCAGGAATTTTTCGTTCCGGGCGGTGAAACCGCTGTTCGATGTCGCGCCCTTCCATGTGTGCGGCCGCTGCGTCGACGCACACACGGTGAAGCTCTGGGCACGCACGCCCGAAGGCCACGTGGCGATGGACGCCAGCGCGACGCTGGCGTAGGGATGGAGACGACGAATGTTCAACGAACCGGATGAACACCACGAGATCCGCGAGGCGGTCCGCGCCCTGTGTCGGCAGTTCCCAGACGAGTACTTCCGCAGGATCGACGAGCGGCGGGCCTATCCCGAGGAGTTCGTCGACGCGCTGATGAAGGCCGGGTGGCTCGCTGCGATGATCCCTGAGGAGTACGGCGGCACCGGCCTCGGACTGACGGCGGCGACGGTGATCATGGAAGAGATCAACCGCTCGGGCGGCAACTCGGGCGCCGTGCACGGCCAGATGTACAACATGGGCACACTGCTGCGCAACGGCAGCAAGGCGCAGAAGGAGAAATACCTACCTCGCATCGCGGCCGGGGAGCTGCGCATCCAGTCGATGGCGGTCACCGAGCCGACCACGGGCACCGACACGACCAGGATCAAGACGACCGCCGTGAAGAAGGACGGCCGCTACGTGGTCAACGGCCAGAAGGTCTGGATCTCGCGCGTTCAGCACTCCGACCTGATGATCCTGCTCGCGCGCACGACACCGCTCGCGGACGTGCAGCGGAAGTCCGAAGGCATGTCGATCTTCATCGTCGACCTTCACCAAGCCATCGGGCACGGCCTGTCGGTGCGGCCGATTCCGAACCTGGTGAACCACGAGACCAACGAACTGTTCTTCGACAACCTCGAGATCCCTGCCGAAAATCTGATCGGCGAGGAAGGCAAGGGGTTCAAGTACATCCTCGACGGGCTGAACGCGGAGCGCACGTTGATCGCCGCCGAATGCATCGGCGACGGCTACTGGTTCATCGACCGCGCCAGCCGCTACGCCAGCGAGCGCATCGTCTTCGACCGGCCGATCGGCATGAACCAGGGCGTGCAGTTTCCGATCGCCGATGCCTACATCGAGGTCGAAGCGGCGAATCTGATGCGATTCAAGGCGGCGGAGCTCTTCGATGCGAACCGGCCGTCCGGCGCGCAGGCGAACATGGCGAAGTACCTGGCCGCCAAGGCGTCGTGGGAAGCGGCCAATGTCTGCATGCAGACGCACGGCGGCTTCGGCTTCGCCAACGAATACGACATCGAGCGCAAGTTCCGCGAAACCCGGCTTTACCAGGTCGCGCCGATCTCGACCAACCTGATCTTTGCGTACGTGGCCGAGCACCTGCTCGGCCTGCCGCGATCCTTCTGACGGGAGGCTGCTTCATGGTGCGCCCCCTCGACGGTGTGACTGTCGTGACACTCGAACACGCCATCGCGGCGCCATTTTGCACGCGACAGCTCGCCGACCTGGGCGCTCGCGTCATCAAGATCGAACGACCCGGCACCGGCGACTTCGCGCGCGCCTACGACGAGCGCGTCAGGGGCATGGCTTCGCACTTCGTCTGGAGCAACCGCTCCAAGGAGAGTCTGACTCTCGACGTAAAGCATCCCAAGGCGCAAGTGGTGTTGAGCCGGCTGCTCGAGCGCGCCGATGTGCTCGTGCAGAACCTCGCTCCCGGCGCCGCAGCACGGCTGGGGCTGTCGTTCGAGGCACTACACGAGAAGCATCCGCGGCTGATCGTCTGCGATATCTCCGGATACGGCGACGATGGACCCTACCGCGACAAGAAAGCCTATGACCTGCTGATCCAGAGCGAATCCGGCTTCCTTTCTGTCACCGGCTCGCCCGATGAGCCCGCAAAGGCCGGCTGCTCGATCGCGGATATCGCCGCGGGCATGTACGCCTACTCCAGCATCCTGGCCGCTCTGCTGTTGCGCGCGAAGACCGGGGAGGGCGCAAGCATTGACGTGTCGATGCTCGAGAGCATGGTCGAGTGGATGGGCTACCCGCTGTATTACGCGTTTGACGGCGCCACTCCACCGCCACGCGCAGGCGCCGCGCACGCAACAATCTATCCTTACGGACCGTTCGCGGCCGGCGACGGCAGGACGGTGATGCTGGGCCTGCAGAACGAGCGAGAGTGGATAGCCTTCTGCAAGCTCGTGCTGCGGCAGCCCGAGCTTGCCAACGATGATCGGTTCTCGTCCAACTCGAAGCGCACCGCGAACCGCGACGAACTGCGCAGGATCATCGTGAGTCAGTTCTCGTCGCTGACCGCGGACCATGTCGTGCAGCGGCTCGACGAAGCGCAGATCGCCAGCGCCCGGGTGAACGACATGCACGACGTCTGGCAACACCCTCAATTGCAGGCGCGCAGGCGATGGACGCAAGTCGCGACGCCGAACGGAGCGATTCCGGCACTGCTCCCACCGGGCAAGTGCAACGCCTACGAGGCGCACATGGATGCCGTCCCGGGACTCGGCGAGCACACCGACGGCATCCTGCATGAGCTCGGATGGACCTCCGAAGCCATTGCGAAGCTGCACGAGGAAGGTGCCATATGAGCCCAGCAGCGCTCCCGATCGACTGCGCAAGCGCACGCAGTCTGCTGTTCGTGCCCGGTAACCGTCCCAAGCTCTTCGACAAGGCGGTTCGCAGCGGCGCTGATGCGGTGATCCTCGATCTCGAAGACAGCGTCCCTGCGCCGGAGAAGCCCTCCGCGCGCAGCACGATCGAGGACGCTTGGCCGCGACTGATCTCTGAAGGTGTGCCCCTGGCGGTACGCATCAATTCAGAAGGCAGCGAGGCCGCCGAGGCGGATCTCGAATGCATCGCGAGGCTGCCATTTCTCGCGGCCGTGATGCTCCCTAAGGCGGAGTCGGCCGCCGCAATCGAGCGTATGCACGACCGGTTGCACACCGGTGTGCTACCCCTCATCGAAAGCGCCGCGGGACTGGCCGCGATCTCGACGGTAGCCGGTGCGCGCGGGGTGATTCGCCTGGTGATCGGCCACATGGATTTCATGGCGGACACCGGCATTCAATGCGACGAGGCCGAGAGTGAGCTGGTGCCGCTGCGCTTCGTAGTCGCGATGGCGACGCGACTGGGTCGCCTGCCGCCGGCTGTCGACGGCGTCACGGTGCGGACGGGCGACGAGGCGCGGCTGCGTGCCGACACGCTGCGCGCCGTGCGCTTTGGATTCGGCGGCAAGCTGTGCATCCATCCGGATCAGGTGCGGCCCGTTCACGAGGCGTTCGCACCCAGCCCGCAGGAACTCGAGTGGGCGCGCCGCGTGATCGCCGCCGATGCCGCGTCGGGCGGCGCGGCGGTCAAGCTCGATGGCCGGATGATCGATCTGCCCATCGTGCTCCAGGCCCGGCGGACGCTGGCGCGAGCCGCGGGCGGTGGGGCGCGGTCATGAAGTCTCGCGCCGCTTGCTCTGTTCAATTCGCCAGCATTCGCTACCACGCTCCCACGCCGTTCCGTCGATCGACCGCCGGCATGACCGGTCGGACCGCTTTCGTGAAGGAGACATTCGTGAAATCCCTGTTGATCGCCGCCGCGCTCGCCTGTGCCGCGTTCGCAACGTCCGCGGCCGCGCAGCAGCCCATCATCATCAAGTTCAGCCACGTGGTCGCCCCCAACACGCCGAAGGGCAAGGGCGCGGACCGCTTCAAGCAGCTCGCCGAGGAGCGCACCAAGGGCCGCGTCAAGGTCGAGGTGTACCCGAACAGCTCGCTGTTCAAGGACGGCGAGGAAATGGAAGCGCTGCAGCTCGGCTCGGTACAGATGCTGGCACCGTCGCTGGCGAAGTTCGGCCCGCTCGGGGCGCGCGAATTCGAAGTGTTCGACCCGCCATACATCTTCGATAAATACGACGAACTGCACAAAATCACCGAGGGGCCGGTCGGCGCCGCGCTGTTCAAGAAGCTGGAGCCGAAGGGCATCCTCGGCCTCGCCTACTGGGACAACGGCTTCAAGGTGATGAGTGCGAACAAGCCGATCAAGAACGTCGCCGACTACAAGGGCCTGAAGATGCGGATCCAGTCGTCGAAGGTGCTCGGCGACGAGACGAAGGCGCTCGGTGCGATCCCGCAGGTGATGGCGTTTTCGGAGGTCTACCAGGCGATGCAGACCGGCGTGGTCGACGGCTCGGAGAACACCGCGTCGAACGTGTTCACGCAGAAGCACCACGAGGTGCAGAAATATGTTGCGGTCACGGATCACGGCTACATCGGCTACGCCGTCATCGCCAACAAGAAGTTCTGGGACGGTCTGCCTCCAGACATCCGCACGACGCTCGAAGGCGCGATGAGGGACGCGACGAAATATGCCAACGAGATCGCCCAGAAGGAGAACGACGAAGCGCTGGAAGGCATCCGCAAGTCGGGCCGGTCCGAAGTCATCACACTGACACCGGAGCAGAAGGCCGCGATGAAGAAGGCGCTGGTCCCGGTGCACAAGGAGAACGAATCGCGCATCGGCAAGGAGGTCATCGAACAGGTGTACCAGGCGACGGGATTCAAGCCGTAGCGATTGGCGGAAGACACCGCCGGGCGTGGCTTCACCGGTGACCCTAAGGTCGGCTCGCCGTCGAGACTTCGAACCTGCGCGCCGGGTTCGCGTGATCGAAATCTCTTCTTTCATCAGCGGCCCGAATCACGATTGCGGCGATCGTGGTGCTGGGCGTCTTTGTCTTTCCATGGCTGCTGCGGCGACGCGGCGGCCGCGTGCTGGTGGGGCTCGCGACGATTCTGGTCGCCGCAGGCTTTGCTGCTCTCGAGGGCGCGAGACCGGGTGCGAGCGAGGCCAGCATCGCGATCGCTGCACTCGTCGGCTTCGCTCCCGCGATTGCCGGACTCATCGTCGCGCGCCTGGCGCGCGGCGCTAACCCTCCTCCGCCTGAAGAACCTGCGGTGGCAGCGGTGCATCGAGCGCAGCGCAGATCAGCCGCAGCGTGCTGGCGGCCTGCCAGTTCGTCTCGTCGTCGATGAAGGCCACGGCCGTGGCGGCCTTGATCAGCTGCGGCTTGGCGAGTGGCATCAGTCCGTTCAGGCGCTCGAGTGCCGATGACACCTGATCCAGCTGCAGCGCCACAGCGGACACGAACGGGGGTTCGATGTCGCGCAACTGGAGCACTCCAGCGTTGAAGGCACGCTGCGAGTGGTCCGGCAGGCGAACCGCTGCCACCAGCGACAGGACGATGCCGATCTCCCGCGCCAGCGGCGCAAGCGTGTCGAACCTGACCCGGACCCGCTGGCTCGACTCGGGGCCTAGACGGCGCTTCAGAAGGCTGAAGAGCAGGAACTCGCGCACCGTCACGCGGCCGTCCGCGGCCACCAGCAGATGCGCCGTGCGCAGCAGTGCCGACTGTGCCTCCCGCGGCAACCTGCGCAGCGCCGGCATCGCGAGATCGGCAAGCGGCTGGCGGGCGCCGGGCGGAAGCTGCTGCACCAGCGCGTGGTCGTCGTCAACGATCTGCGCAGCATCGGCGCCGTAGGCCTCGGCAATCAATGCGCGCTGCTGGTCGTGCAGTCCGCGCTCCTTGTCGACGAGCATTGCGAATACCAGGAGCTGGGCGCGCGTACTGTCGGCCGCCGCCCGCCGCAGCCCGTCGAGCAGCGCGCGCTGGGAGGAATCGAGATCGAAGTCGGGACGGCGGGGCCGGACCGTGCCGATCTCAGCGGTCAGCTGAGCAGCTACGCCACCTGCTCCGGCCGCACTGCTGCCCTCGACCAGCGCCGCCACCGGGCTGCTGCTAGTCGGAAGCTTGCGCGGTGCAAGTGCTGACGCAGAACCGGCCGGCACGTATTCGATCGGCGCAGCGGGCGCTTCCGTCTGCGTGGACAGGCCGCCGAGCGCAAGCGCGACCGCATTCTCCGGCGCAGGCAGCGCGTCGACGGCGTGACCGTAGATCCGCCGCAACCGCTCCTCCAGCGGCGGATGAGTCGCGAACATGCCGCTCACGAAGGTGGGCCGGGCTGCACCGAGAAAGAGATGCGACAAGGCTTCCGCCTGCGGATGGTTGATCCGCGAGCCGAGTCCGGTCTGCTGCGACAGGCCTGCAATCTTCCGCAACGCGCCGCCGATGCCGTCCGGATTGCGCGTGAACTGAACCGCGCTGGCGTCGGCCAGATACTCGCGCTGGCGCGACACCCCGGCCTTGATCAGGCGCCCGAAGAAGACGCCGATGTAGCCGAGGATCCACAGCACGATTCCTGCGGCGAACAGCACCACGATCGCGCTGCCGCTGCTGCGATCACCACCACCGCGGCTGCGGCCGCCAATCTCGAGCAGGAACCGCCCCGCCATCGCGACGATCAGCAGTCCGAACAGGACCCCGATCAGCTGCAGGTTGAGCTTCATGTCGCCGTTCAGGATGTGCGAGAACTCGTGCGCGACGACTCCCTGCAGTTCATCGCGGGTCAGGCGCGTCAGCGTGCCGCGCGTGACCGTCACGACGGCATCGTCGATCGAGTGCCCGGCGGCAAAGGCGTTGATCGAGTCCTCGTTGTCCATCACGTAGACGCGCGGGACCGGCACGCCCGAGGCGATCGCCATCTCCTCGACCACGTTCAGCAGGCGCCGGTCGAGCGCATCGCGCGTTGTCGGGTCGACCGCGCGCGCACCGACCATTGCCGCTACCGCGGCGCCGCCCGCCTTCAGCCGGTTCATCTCCAGCCAGGTGCCGCCCAGAACCAAGCCGAGCACGACGACCGTGTTGGTGAAGTAGAACCCGTTCGGCAACTGCACCCCGAAGCCGCGGGCCGCAACGGGCAGCACGAAGAGCTGGTACACGAATGTCGCAGCCACGTTGACCGCAAGCACGATCGCCGCGACTGCCAGAACGAACAGGACGATCAGCCGCTGGCTGTTGCGCCGCGCGAGTTCCTGCTGCTCGAAGAAGTTCATCAGGACGATCCGGCGAACGCAGCCTCGGCGAAGGGGCGTTCAGCGCCCCACCGCGGCGCGTGCCGCCCCGCTCAGAACTGGACGCGGACCGGTTTGCGCTCTTCGTCGCTCTCGGTCGCCTGCAGCATTTCACCCGGAGCGAACGAGAACATGCTGGCGATCACGTTGGTCGGGAACTGCTGCGCCGCTGTGTTGTAGCTCATCACCGCATCGTTGAACGCCTGGCGCGCGAACGAGATCTTGTTCTCGGTCCCGGTCAGTTCTTCGGAGAGTTGCATCATGTTCTGGTTGGCCTTGAGGTCCGGGTAGGCCTCGACCAGTGCAAACATCCGCGACAGCGCGCCCGACAGCGCGCCCTCGGCCGCGATCAGTCCCTGCATCGCATTTGCACTGCCGGGGTCGGCTGCAGCGGCCGCATTGGCGGTCACCGCGGTGTTGCGCGCGGCGATCACCTTTTCGAGCGTCTCGCGCTCGTGCTTCATGTAGCCCTTCGCGGTTTCGACCAGGTTCGGAATCAGGTCATAGCGGCGCTTCAGCTGGACGTCGATCTGCGCGAATGCGTTCTTGAACTTGTTGCGCAGGCTGACGAGCCGGTTGTAGGCCCCGACCGCCCAGAACCCGGCGACCGCAAGAATGGCGAGCACGACGATCCAGCCCATGGCACCTCCTCAGCACGGTTCGCCCGCAGCGCGCGGGGTCATCGGAGCGGCGGACTATAAGACAAGGCGCCACAGGCGCAATGGATGAAACGGCCGTTGATCACCGCGGAGCCGCCGGTTGTAGATGACGGGCGGGGCTCAGACGACGCGGCGCCCGCAGCGGGCCACCGCGTCGGCCGGCCTACTTGGTCGGCGTCGCGCCGGGCGCGGGCGCAGGCTCGGCAGCCGGCGCCGGCAGCGCGCCGGCCGGCTGCGTCGGCGTCGCACCGGAGGCAGACAGGGCGCGCCGGCGCTCGATTTCCTCCTTCGACGCGTAGTCGAAGACCTTGACCACCTGCTTCACGCCCGATACCTTGCTGGCGACGATCGCCGCGATCTGGCCCTCCTGCTCGGTGACGAGGCCGAGCAGGTAGATGACTCCGCGCTCAGCGACGATCTCGATCGAGTTGAACGAGATCTCCTTGGTGTTGACGAAGGCGGCGCGCACCTTTGTCGCGAGCGTCGTGTCCGCGGTGCGGTCGCCGATCGAGCTCGGCGGGGCGATCACCAGTTCGTTGACGACCGCCCGCACGTTCTGCGACGCCGCGGCGATCTCGCCAACGCGCGTCTTGACCGCTTCGTCGGGGACTTCCCCGGTCAGCAGCACCTTGCGGTCGAAGCTGTTGACGTTGATGTGCACCGGCTGCTTGCCGAACGCCGTACTCAACTCGTTGGCGACCCTTAACTGGATCGTCTGGTCGTCGACCTGCGTGCCGGTGGTGCGGCGGTCCGTCGCGACCAGCGCCGTGCCGGCCACGACCACCCCGACAATCAGCGGCGCACAACCGAGCGCCTGGACACCGATGAGTGCTGCGCATGCGATCAGCGCGATCCTCTGCTTCATGTTGCTCTTCTCTCCTATGTCGCGAATGCGTCGCGGATCCACTCGATTGTGCCATCGCCCTGCACCGTCACCACGTCGAAGCGGCAGGCCGGCCACCGCTCGCCGTAGTGCTGCAGCAGCCAGTGCTGCGCGGCGCGCAGCAGCCGCTTCTGCTTGAAGCGATCGATGCTGGCCGCCGCGCCGCCGAACGCGCTCCCCGACCGCATACGGACTTCGACAAACACCAGCGCGTCGCGTTCGCGCATGATGAGGTCGAGTTCGCCTTCGGGATATCGCGCGTTGCGTGCTACCGGAACCAGACCACGCGCCTGAAGATGTTCAGCCGCTGCCTGCTCGGCGGCGTCGCCGGCGCGCTGCTTCGGCGTGCGCACCCCGGGCGTAGCGCGGCGAGTACGCCCTTCGCGTGTCGCCATCAGCGTGCGATGTCCACTTTTCTGAGTTCGCCGTCGCGGTAGGTCGCGACCAGCGGGATGCGCTCGACGCGCAGCGACTGCGCTCGATCGATGTGCAGTCGACCCGTCACGCCATCGAGTTCGAAGCGCCGCTCGCCTTTCATCCAGACGACCGCGATGCGGTAGGCGTCGATGCCAAAAGCATACAGGCGCGCGAGTTCCACCTCGAGAGCTTCGGCGGGACGCGGATAGACCATCACGCCGCTGTGATCGGGCTCGAGCAGCCACGGCATGTCGACAAAGCGCACACCATCGAGGTCGTGCGCTAGCGTGGCCGCATCCGGCGATGTGCGCGGGTCTCCGGCATTGAGCAGCGACGTACCGAAGACCTGGGCGCCCCGCGGGATCAGCGCGCGCATCTGCGCCGCATCGCGCGCGTTCAGCGCGAGGAACACGGCCTCGAGCGGCATGCCGGCAAGCTGCCGACCGACCGCCGCGGCGGACTCCGGCGTCCACTCCACCAGGTGCGGCACCTCACCTTCGGCACGCAACGCCGACTGGAACGCCAGCGCGATGCGGCGTTCCAGCGCGCCTGGACGCGCGATGATTGCGATGCGCGGGCGCGTGTCCGCGCCGCGCACGCCGACGAACTCGGCCAGCGCTATCTTCGCCATCCGCTGCGCCTCGGCTTCGAGCGATAGCGCCACGGCGATCATCGACACCGGTGCGGCGGAGTCGTTGTCGGGGAAGTTCAGCGCCACCAGCGGAACCGGGGTACTGCCGCCTTCGACGACTTCCGTTACCTCAGTGCGTGGCAGCGGCCCGACGATGACAGCCGCGCCGCGCTCCTTCGCTCCCGCCAGTGCCGCGGCCAGCGGATGCGCACCACCGTCGGTCTCGACCACCTCCACCGCCACTTCGTCGCCGCCGATGCGCTGCGCGGCGAGGAATCCCTGCCGCACCGCCTCCGCGGGCTTGGCAAACGCCGTCGACTGCGCCGGCAGCAGCAGGATCACATGGCGCGCTTCGGGCGCGGCAGGCGGGGCAGCCGGAACCCCCACGCCCTGCGCCCGAACCGCACATGCGACACTAGCTGCGGCGAGCAGCAGGCCGCGTGCAATACCCGCAACGAGCTTCGAAGGATCCATGGGTCCCCGCGCTGTCCCCCATATTCAAGACGACCTGGTCCAGCGAGCGGGACTGGCCGAGCAGGATCTGCCGGTCGCTGCATTGTATGTAGTCGCCCTGCCGTTGGGTAACGCCGCGGATATCACGCTGCGCGCCTGCTGGGTCCTGTCGCGTGTCGATGCGATCGCGGCCGAAGACACGCGCGTCACCGCGCCGCTGCTCGCCCGCTTCGGCGTGGCGACACCGCTGATCGCGGCGCACCGACATAACGAACGCGCGGCCGCCGAAGGCATCCTTGCGCGGCTCGCGGCCGGCGAGCGCGTCGCGCTCGTGACGGACGCCGGCACGCCGGGCGTCTCGGATCCGGGCGCCCTGATCGTGCGCGCAGCACTCGACGCCGGATATCGGGTCGTGCCGCTGCCGGGCGCCAGCAGCGTCGTCGCAGCGGTCTCGGCTGCCGGGCTGGTGGCGCCTGGCTTCCGCTTCGTTGGATTCCTGCCACATGCGGCCCGCGAGCGCTCACGCGCGCTGCGGTCGATCGCCGCTGGCGCCGGTGCGACGGTGCTGTTCGAGGCGCCGCACCGCATCGCCACGCTGCTGGAGGAACTGGCCTCGGTGCTCGCTCCGGAGCGGCGCGTCGTGATTGCGCGCGAACTCACCAAGAAGTTCGAGTCGATCCGGGCGCTGAAGGCCTCCGAGCTGGAGCGCATGCAGGCCGAGGCCCGCGGCGAATATGTCGTGATCGTCGATGCGGCCGAAGCGGAGACCGAGCCGGTGCTGGACGATTCGGGACGCCGCTGGCTCGACGCGCTCCTGGACGAACTCACGCCGGGGCGCGCCGCCGCGATTGTGAGCCGCATGACCGGCGTGCCGCGCGCGGCCATCTATGAACTCGCGCTCGGTCTGAGGAACAAGCGCTAGCGCTGCACCACCGCCGTCGGACGGTCGAGCAGCCGCTCGAGTTCGCGCGCAAGCGACTGCGCCCCGGCCCGGTCGCCATTGCCGACAAGCACGCGATATATCGAGCCCTCCTTCTCGATGCGGGTGAGACGCGACGCGACGTCATCGCCAGGAACATCGGAGAACGCAAGCAGGGCTGAAACCCGTCCGGCAAGCGCTTCGGCGTTGGCTTCCTGTGCGAAGGCACCGAGCTGCACGCTCCAGCCGCGCACGCCCGCAGGCGACGGGCTCACAGCCGAGGCAGGCGCATTCGGCGCCGGTACGGACGGAATGGCTGCCGCGACCGCACCGGCCTCGGCAATAACCGGCACGATCATCGTCGAGGGCACCGCCGAGCCGACCGTGGCCGCCGCGTTCGTCGAGGTCGCGGACGTTGCGACGACAGCGGAGGCCACGGGCGGAGGCGCGGCCGCCGTTGCCGTCTCGCCGCGCGCGCCATCTCCGCGTCGCCAGTCGCCGCTCGCGATCTGCGCCATCGTGATGCGCTCGATCTCGACCTCTCCGGTGCCGGCCGCGGCGATGCCGAGCCTGCTCGCGGCCGCATACGAAAGATCGATCACCCGATCGGCCTTGAACGGGCCACGATCGTTGACCCGGACAATCACACTGCGACCGTTGCGCACGCTGGTCACGCGCACATAGCTCGGGATCGGCAACGTCGGATGCGCGGCGGTCATCGCGAACATGTCGTAGGTCTCGCCATTGGCGGTGCGGCTGCCGTGGAACTGCTTGCCGTACCAGGACGCCAGCCCGCGCTGCTTGAACGCCGGATCGCCGGTCAGGGGGGTGTAGGTGCGCCCGAGCGCGGTGTAGGGCCGGCTGGCGGCCTTGTGGGCCGGCTCCACCTTCGGCACTGCGTCCGCGACACCGCCGAGGTCCGCAGGCACGCGATCCGGCGGACCGTCGTCCTGATAGTAGACGGACTTCTTGGGCGTGGTGCCGCACGCCGTCATCAGGCAGAGCAGCGCGACGACCGACCAGCGTCGTGCGCCCCGTGGCATCAGCTCTGCACCAGCTTGCGGTTGGCAGCGATCGACATCAGGATGCCGCACGCCATGCCTAGCGTCACCAGCGCGGTGCCGCCGTAGCTGATGAACGGCAGCGGCACCCCCACGACCGGGAGGATGCCGCTCACCATGCCCATGTTGACGAACGCATAGGTGAAGATGATCAGCGCGATCGCAGCGGCGAGCAGCCGCGCAAACAGCGTCGGCGCGTTGAGCGCAATCGCCAGGGCACGCCACACCAGCGCGATGAACAGCAGCGCCAGCACGGCGTTGCCGACCAGGCCGAATTCCTCCGAGTACACGGCAAAGATGAAATCGCTGGTGCGCTCCGGGATGAACTCGAGATGCGTCTGGGTGCCCTGCATCCAGCCCTTGCCGAGCACCCCGCCCGAGCCGATCGCGATCATCGCCTGCAGCGTGTGAAATCCCTTGCCGAGCGGATCGGTCGACGGGTCGATCAGCGTCAGGATGCGCTCGCGCTGGTAGTCGTGCATCAGCGTCCAGGCGAGCGGCAACGTGGCGATGCCGGCGACGATCATCATCGCGAGCCACTTCCATGGCAGACCAGCGAAGAAGATCACGAACGATCCGGCCGCGAGGACGAGCAGCGCGGTACCGAGGTCCGGCTGCTTCACGATCAGCGCGACCGGGACCAGCATGAGGACGCCCGCGACAACGAAGTCGAAGGCCCGCAGACTGCCTTCGCGCCTGTGGAAGTACCACGCAAGCATCAGCGGCAGGCCGAGCTTCATGATCTCCGCCGGCTGGATCCGGCCGACTCCGATGTCGAGCCAGCGTTGCGCGCCTTTCACGATCACGCCATTCGCCGCCGTCGCCACCAGCAGCACGACACCGGCGAGATAGACCGGCACTGCCAGCCGCATCAGCGCCTGCGGCGGGATGTTGGCCACGAGGAACATCACGGCCAGCGCCACGCCGAAATTGCGCAGCTGGTCGTTGATGCGCCACGGGAAGTCGTTGCCGGCCGAGTACAGCGTGACCATGCCGATGACTGCCAGGCAGCCGACGATGGCGATCAGCGAAGGATCGAACACCGTCACGTACGGACGGACCCACAGGCCGATGCGTCGGACGGTACTGGCCTGGTTCACGGCACGCTCCGCTGCGCAGCACCCCGCGCGAGCGCAACCGTGTGCGGCGCGTCTTCATCGTCGTCGTCGCTCGGCGCCGGACCCGCGGGCTTCTTGCCGAGCAGGTGATAGTCGATCGCTGCGCGTGCGATCGGCGCTGCCGCGCGCGCGCCGAAACCGCCGTTTTCGACCAGCACTGCGATCGCAATCTGCGGATTTTCGGCCGGCGCGAAGGCGATGAACAGCGAGTGGTCGCGGTGGCGCTCGGCCACGCGCGACTCGTCGTATTTCTCGCCCTGCCGGATGCCGACGACCTGCGCGGTTCCTGTCTTTCCGCCGACCTTGTACGGCGCCCCCTGAAACGCAAGCCGCCCGGTGCCGCTGATGTTGACGTCGACCATCGCGTCCTGCACGAACTTCAGGTGTTCCGGTTTGATGGGAATGCGGTAGCTCTCCTTCGGTACCGTCATGCGCTTCTCGCCGGTGCGCACGTTCTCCACCTCCTTGACGAGGTGCGGCTTCATCACGACGCCGTCGTTGGCTAGGTTGGCGGTGGCATGCGCGAGTTGAAGCAAGGTGAACGCGTTGTAGCCCTGGCCAATGCCGATCGAGATCGTCTCGCCCGGGAACCACTTCTGCCTGAAGCGGCGTTCCTTCCACTCCGACGACGGCAGGATGCCGGTCTGCTCGCCCTCGACGTCGATCCCGGTGATCTGCCCGAAGCCCCACGGCTTCATGAAGTCGTGGATCGTGTCGACGCCGAGGTCGTTGGCCACCTGGTAGTAATAGATGTCGCTCGACCTGACGATCGACGCATGCATGTTGACCGTGCCGAGTGGCACCTTGTTCGAATCACGGAAAACGCGGTTGCCGAACACGAAGGTACCGCCGTCGTAGATCGTGGTCTCCGGCTTGCGCTTGCCGGTTTCGAGCGCGGCCAGCGCCAGGAACGGCTTGTAAGTCGAGCCGATCGGATACGTGCCGCGCAGCGCGCGATTCAGCAGCGGCTTGTCGAGGTCATTGTTGAGGTCATCCCAGTTCTTCGGGTCGATGCCGTCGACGAACAGGTTGGGATCGAAGGTCGGCATCGACACGAAGGCAAGCACATCGCCAGTCTTCGGCTCGATAGCGATGAGCGCACCGCGGCGCTTGCCGAAGGCCTGCTCGACGACCTTCTGCAACTCGATATCGACCGACAGCGTCAGGTTGTTGCCGGGCAGCGAGGGCGTGCGCTTCAGCGTGCGGACCGCGCGCCCGCCGGCGGTGATTTCGACTTCTTCGTACCCGGTCGTGCCGTGCAGCTCCGCCTCGTAGCTCTGCTCGATGCCGAGCTTGCCGATGTGCTCGGTGCCGACATAGGCCGACGGGTCGTCCATCTTCTCGATGCGCTCGAGATCGCGCTGGGAGATACGGCCGATGTAGCCAAGCATGTGCGAAGCGGTCTGGCCCAGCGGGTAGTCGCGGAACAGGCGCGCGCGCAGTTCAACGCCCGGGAAGCGAAAGCGCTGCGCCGAGAAGCGGGCGACCTCCTCGTCGCTGAGCCGCGTGCGGATCGGGATCGAATCGAAACGCTTGGTGTCCTCCATCAGCTTGCGGAAGCGGCGTCGGTCGCGCGCCTGCACCTCTACGACCTGCGCCAGCTGGTCGATCGTCTCCTCGAGATTCGCCACCTTGGCTGGGGTGATCTCCAGCGTGTAGGCCGAATAGTTGCGGGCAATGATCTTGCCGTTGCGGTCCTTGATCAGGCCGCGGTTCGGCGCCACCGGCAGCACCGCGATGCGGTTCTGCTCCGCCTGGGCGAGGTATCCCTCGTGCTTGACGACCTGCAACCAGGCAAATCGCGCGCCCAGCAGGGCGAAGCACACGATGACGAAGCCCATCGCCACCAGAACGCGCAGGCGGAAATAGTGAACCTCGCGCTCGGGGTTGCGCATCGCGGCGGAACGCGAGCCGAACGTGGGCTCGTCGCTCCCGCGACGACGGCGGCGCAGCCAGCGACTAGGCATCGAACGGGAAGGCGGGCATGTCCGGCGATGCGCCGGATCGCGCGTTCGGCATCAGGCCTGGAGAAACCACTCGGAGGACGCGCGGGTGCGCAGACAGGAAACCGCGAGATTATAGGATCGCGCTCCGTCGCCGATGCCGGAAAAGACGCCGGAATCGACCATCGGTTGTCGTCCGGGGCCCGAGCGGACAGAGCCCGCACGCCTAACCCGCGAGAGGTAGGCCGCTACGCTCTTTGATCCGGCTCAGCAGCCACGCTGGAGGCTCCCTGACAATCCGCGCCATGGAGACCGAAATCGAAGTCCGCTGCGGCCGCGACCGCCCGACGACGCCGCGCCTGCTGCGCGAGCTCCGCACGCTGGAAGCCATGACCGCAATCTTCTGCCGCGACCGCCATGGCGGCGAAGTGCTGTGCGAATCGTGCGAGGCGCTGATGGCATATGCCGCCAAGCGGCTCGCGGTCTGCCCGTTCGGCGAAGACAAGCCGGTCTGCGCGAAGTGCCAGATCCACTGCTACGGCCCGCGCCAGCGTGAAGAAGTGCGGACGATCATGCGCTACGCCGGCCCTCGCATGACCCTGCGCCACCCCCTGCTGGCGCTCGGCCACGTGCTCGACAAGCGCTATCCGGCGCCGCCCAAGCCGAGCGCACCTCGTGTACGCGACCGCTGAAGCGGTCGCACGTGCACTCGTCGCGAGTACGAGAAGAGCCGTCTACAGCGGTCTGGTTTCGTCCCGATCCACCGGCCGCCGCTGGGGCGCGAGCAGCAGCCACGCGGCCAGCGGCCAGAGCGCCGTGCCGACGAAGCTCTGCGCAAAGTAGACCCAGCCGGGCCATTCGCCGCCGACCCACATGCGGATTGCCAGCGACGCCAACTGCGCTACGAGCAACAGCGGAAGTATGTGAATCGCCTGAGCCCCGAGGGGAAACCACTGGATGCGCCGGTGCAGGGTGATCGCACCGTAGGACAGCAGCGTGTACGCCAGCGCGTGCTGGCCGAAGAGCGCCCCCTCGTGCACGTCCATCAGCAACCCGAACACGAACGCCGCGCCCATGCCAACGCGGCGCGGCTGGTGAACATTCCAGAAGATCAGTACCAGCGCCAGCGCGTCCGGCGCGAAGGGGTTGCGGCCCCACGGCATCATGTTCAGCAGCAACGCGACGATCAGCGAAAACCAGATGAATAGCGGGTTCGCGGGGCGCAGCAGGTACTCGCGTGTCACGCCGCGGCTGATTGCGTCGACCGGGTCGGTCGGGCGCAGAGCGAAGGTGTCGCGCACCCATTGCTGCAGGCTCCGCGTCCCGCTCATTTCCTGCCTGTCGCGCGCCGTGGCGCCGGTTCGTTCGGAGCCGGTGGCGGTGGCGGCGGCCGCTTCGACGCTTCGACCAGCAGCACCAGCAGGTGCGTGTGGTTCTCCACACCGGCCAGGGGGCTCAGCACGATGCGCGCGAACTGGTCTTTCGCGGCGCGCTCGACCACTTCGACTTTGCCGACCGGCAGACCTTCCGGATACAGACCGTCGAGCCCGGAGGTCACGGCGACATCGCCGTTTTCAACATCCGCGTTGGCGGCCATGAAGCGCAGGTCGAGCGTGCCCGGGTCAGCCCCGCCGAAGGCGATGCCGCGCAGGCCATTGCGCACGATCTGGATCGGGATCGACTGATCCTTGTCAGTGAGCAGGGTCACCTCCGCGGTGCCCTTGAAGACCCGCGTCACCTGTCCGACGACACCGACGTCGTCGATCACCGGATTGCCGGCACGCACGCCGTCATCGGTGCCGACATGCAGCACGATCTTGTGCGAGAAGCGGTCGCGCGATTCGTACAGCACGGTGCCGAGGATCGCGCTGTTGCCCGCACGCTCGCGCGCACCCAGCAGCTTGCGTAGCCGCTCGTTCTCGAGTGCCACCTGCTGAGCCTGCATCAGGCTCTGGGCGCTCTCGACCTGCTTGCGCTTCAGCGCGTAGTTCTCGCGCTGCAGGGTCGTGATCGAGGTGAAGTAGTCGTCGACGGTGTCGGCGATCCGTCCTGGGATCAGCAACGCCTGCTGAATGGGGTACAGCACCACACCGGCGCCGACGCGGACGGTCTCAAGCGCCTTGATTCGCGAATCGATGACAATCAGCGCGATCGCGAGGAAGGAAAAGAACGCAAGGCGGGCGCGCGCCGAGACGCCCTGGTTGAACAGCGGAGGAGGACCGGATTCATACGCACGCAAAAGTGCACCTCTGCTTCTGCGTGATCAAAAGTGAAGAAAGTCGGCGGCAAAGCGACGCGACTTCTTTAGGCAAAAGGCAACGCAAACCACCGCCTGCCTCGCTGACCCGGATCTCAGCCGGTCGCGAAGATCGTGCCGAGCTTATCCATACGCTCCAGCGCAGTGCCGCAGCCGCGCACGACGCAGGTCAGCGGCTCCTCGGCGACAACGACGGGCAGCCCCGTTTCCTCCATCAGCAGCCGGTCGAGGTCGCGCAGCAGTGCGCCACCGCCGGTGAGCATCATGCCGCGGTCGGCGATGTCGGCGCCGAGTTCCGGCGGCGTCTGTTCGAGCGCGATCTTCACGCTGGATACGATCTGGTTGAGCGGATCGGTGAGCGCCTCGAGGATCTCGTTGCTGGAGATGGTGAAGCTGCGCGGAATGCCTTCGGAGAGGTTGCGACCCTTGACCTCCATCTCGCGCACCTCGGAGCCCGGGAACGCCGAACCGATCTCCTTCTTGATCAGCTCCGCGGTCGGCTCGCCGATCAGCATGCCATAGTTGCGACGGATGTAGTTGATGATCGCCTCGTCGAACTTGTCGCCGCCGACGCGAACGCTGCCCTTGTAGACCATGCCGCCGAGGGAGATCACGCCGACCTCCGTCGTGCCGCCGCCGATGTCGACCACCATCGAACCCGACGCTTCGGACACAGGGAGCCCAGCACCGATCGCCGCGGCCATCGGCTCCTCGATCAGGAACACCTGCGATGCGCCGGCGGCCTCGGCCGATTCCTTGATCGCGCGGCGCTCGACCTGCGTCGAGCCGCACGGCACGCAAATGATGATGCGCGGGTTCGGCGCGAACAAACTCGATGGATGCACCATCTTGATGAACTGCTTGAGCATCTGTTCGGTCACCGTGAAGTCGGCGATGACGCCGTCCTTCATCGGGCGGATCGCCTCGATGTTGCCTGGCACCTTGCCGAGCATCTGCTTTGCTTCCTTGCCGACGGCCTGGATCGTGCGCTTGCCGTTCGGGCCGCCTTCCTGGCGAATGGCGACGACCGAGGGTTCATCCAGCACGATGCCCTTGCCGCGGACATAGATCAGCGTATTGGCGGTGCCGAGGTCGATCGCAAGGTCATTGGAGAAATAGCTGCGAAGAAAACCGAACATGACTGCCTTTGGTGGATGCGCTACTGATGGAATGCGCCGGTGCCGGCGCTGCCCTGCCTTGTCCCCGTGGCGCGCAGAGTCTGGTGAGAATGCGCGATGATAAACTAATCACGCTTCAAATCTGCCGCAAACGCTTGTTTTGAAAGGCTTACGCGGCGGCAAACCACCCCGCATTTCTGCGTCGACCGTTCCCACCCGCCGATGGCACTCGATCTCGCGCAAGTCCGCCGCATTGCCGACCTCGCCCGCATCGAGGTCACTGACGCCCAGGCGCAGCGGGTGCTGGAGCAGTTGAACGACATCTTCGGGATGATCGAGCGGATGCAGGCGGTCGACACCGAGGGGATCGAGCCGATGGCGCATCCGCTCGGCGGTGCGCAGCGGCTGCGCGACGACGTCGTCACGGTGGGCGACGAGCGCGCGGCCAATCTCGCCAACGCGCCGGAGCAGCAGGACGGCCTCTTCCTCGTGCCGCGGGTCATCGAATGAACGCAGGCCGAGGGGCAACGTGAGCGCTGCCGACCTGTCGCGCGCGACCATCGCCGGGCTGTCGCGGCAACTGGCTGCGAAGGAGGTCTCCGCGGTCGAGCTGGCGCGCGCATACCTGGCGCGGATCGAAGCTCACCGCGCGCTCAATGCCTTTCTGGACGTGCGCCCCGAAGTCACTCTGGCGCAGGCCGCCGCAGCCGACGCGCGCATTGCGCGCGGCGAAGCGACGCCGCTGACCGGAATCCCGATTGCGCACAAGGACATCTTCGTCACCAAGGACTTCACATCGACTGCCTCCAGCCGGATCCTCGAGGGCTATATGAGCCCGTTCGACGCGACCGTTGTCGACAATCTGGCCCGCGCCGGCATGGTGACCCTCGGGAAGGCGAACTGCGACGAGTTCGCGATGGGTTCAAGCAACGAGAACAGCGCGTACGGGAACGTGCTGAACCCGTGGGATCGCGGCGCCGTGCCCGGGGGGTCGTCCGGCGGATCGGCCGCCGCGGTGGCTGCCCGCCTCGCACCGGTGGCCACGGCGACCGACACTGGCGGCTCAATTCGCGAACCCGCAGCGTTTTCCGGCATCACCGGAACCAAGCCGACCTACGGCCGCCCGTCGCGCTGGGGCATGATCGCCTTTGCCTCGAGCCTCGACACCGCGGGGCTGATGACGGTCTCGGCCGAAGATGCGGCGCTGGTCTTCAACGCGATGCTCGGCTTCGACGCGAAGGACTCGACCAGCCTCGACCGCCCGACCGAGGACTACACGCGATCGCTCGGCATGTCGGTCAAAGGCCTCAAAATCGGCGTGCCAAAGGAGTTCTTCGGCGCCGGACTGCAGCCCGACGTCGAGGGGCCGGTGCGCACGGCACTTGCTGAATACGAGAAGCTCGGTGCGAAGCTGGTGCCGATTTCGCTGCCGAACGCCGAGCTCGGCATCCCCGTGTACTACGTGATAGCCCCGGCCGAGGCGTCAAGCAACCTCGCGCGCTTCGATGGTGTGCGTTACGGCCATCGCGCGCAGCACTACAGCGACATGAAGGACATGATCCGCAAGTCGCGCGCCGAGGGTTTCGGCGACGAGCCGAAGCGGCGCATCCTGATCGGCACTTACGTGCTGTCGCACGGCTACTACGACGCGTACTTCATCAAGGCCATGAAAGTGCGGCGGCTCATCGCCAACGAATTCGGCACGGCATTCGGCGAGTGCGACATCATCGCCGGGCCCGTCACGACCAGCGTGGCCTTCGGCTTCGGCGAGAAGGCGGCCGACCCGGTGGCGATGTACATGGCCGACCTCTACACCGTGCCGGGCAGCCTCGCCGGCGTGCCGTCGATGAGCATTCCGTGCGGGTTCGGCAGCGGGCCGATCAACAGCCGGCGGCCGGTCGGACTGCAGCTGATCGCGAATTATTGCGAAGAAGCGAAGCTGCTCGGCGTTGCCCACGCGTTCCAGAGGGCAACCGACTGGCACCTCATGATGCCGCCGGGCGTTTAGAGCGTATCGCGCATGACGCAGCGCCTCCTCGCAGCCAATCAGGTGCTCATCAGCGCCGCGACCGATCCGCTTGAGCGCGCGCGTCACCTGCAGGATCGCGCGATCCTGCTCGCCCGGCTCGGCAAGGTCGAACAGGCGCGCGAGACGCTCGGTAACGCGCTGCGCGAAATGCCACGCGACGCGCCGGCACCGGTGCGCCTGCGCTACGAATACGCCGACGCGATCCGGACCTACTTCTCGAAGCGCTTCGACGAGGCGCGCGCCGCGATGCTGGCGATCGCCGAGCGGGCGCGCCACGAGGCCAGCGACCTGGCCCTTGTCAGTGAGTGCGAGTCAGCACTGGCACTGTTCATGCAGCGTGAGTGCGACGTGCGCGCCGCATCGCGCTACGCCCACGCGGTGCTCGCAAATCCTCAAGCCACGCTCGAGGCACGCTACCGAGCGCTGCTCGCGCTCGGTTCGCTCCACCAGGATGCCTACGATTACGAGGAGGCCAGCCGGCTGTATTGCGAAGCCGAAGAGGTCGTGCGCAAACTCGACGACGACATCGCGATGGCAAGCTGCCTGCAGCGTTCAGCGCTGACGCAGGCTGCACATGTGCGCCAGGCCGCTGCCCTGGGCGAACTCGACGCTCGCTCACTCGCCGAGGCCGTGGCCGCACTGAACAAGAGCATTGCCTTCGCACGCAGCCTCGCCGACGGGCCCGACATGACGCTCGACCACCTGTTGCTCGCGGAGATGAAGGTGCTGCAGGGCGTGCCGGCGGAGGCCCTTGCGCTGTATGACACGTACCTGCCGAGCGCCGAAGGCGAGGGCTTCCTGCATGAGGTCACGGGGGCGATGTCGGACCGCGGGCAATGCTGCCTCAAGCTGGGCCGTGTCGAGGAAGGCCTGGTACAGCTGCAGACAGCACTGCAACGCGTCGATGAGTCGACTCCTGCAGACATCCGCGCGATTGCCCACGCCAACATGGCGGAGGCACTCGACCGGCTCGGCCGCGGGGCCGAGGCGCGGCAGCACCGCTTGATGGCGGGCATCGCCTGGGACACGTACGCGCATGAGCAGCGCGAAGCGCGCCGGCTGCTGTCCGGCGAGCCAACCGAACGCCTGCACTGAGACCGGCATTGAAGGGAAGACAGATGGCGTGGGAAGTGGTCATCGGACTCGAGACGCACACGCAGCTGACGACGACGAGCAAGATTTTTTCCGGCGCGTCGACCGCATTCGGCGCCGCGCCGAACTCGCAGGCGAGTGTCATCGACGTCGCGCTGCCGGGCACGCTCCCGGTGCTCAACCGCGGCGCCGTGGAGCGCGCGATCCGCTTCGGGCTGGCGGTTGGCGCCACGATCGCGCCGCGCAGCGTGTTCGCTCGCAAGAACTACTTCTACCCCGACCTGCCGAAGGGCTATCAGATCAGCCAGTTCGAGATCCCGGTCGTGCAGGGCGGAAGCCTGAGCTTCGTCGTGCAGCCGAAGGGAGGCGCCCCGTACATGAAGACGGTGCGCCTGACGCGCGCCCACCTCGAGGAGGACGCGGGCAAGTCGCTGCATGAGGACTTCCACGGCATGTCCGGGATCGATCTCAACCGCGCCGGCACTCCGCTGCTCGAGATCGTGTCCGAGCCCGATATCCGCGTTGCCAGCATCGCCGGCGCCGCGACCGAGGCGGTTGCCTATGCGCGCGCGCTGCACTCGCTGGTCGTCTGGCTCGGGATCTGCGACGGCAACATGCAGGAGGGTTCGTTCCGCTGCGACGCCAACGTGTCGGTGCGGCGTGCCGTGGATTCAAATCTCGGGACGCGCTGCGAGATCAAGAACCTCAACAGCTTCCGCTTCATGCAGCAGGCGATCGAATTCGAAGCGCGGCGGCAGATCGAACTGATCGAGGACGGTGGCACCGTCGTGCAGGAGACGCGCCTGTATGACCCGGATCGCAGCGAGACGCGCAGCATGCGTACCAAGGAAGACGCAATGGACTATCGCTACTTCCCCGATCCCGACCTGCTGCCGCTGGAGATTTCGCCCCAATGGGTCGAACGCGTACGCGGGGAACTTCCGGAGCTGCCGGGCGCGATGCAGGAGCGGTTCGTGCGCGAATACGCGCTCAGCAAATACGACGCCCAGATGCTGACCGCGTCGAGGTCGGTGGCGCAGTATTTCGAGCAAGTCGCGGGCGCCGTTTCCGATCGCAAGGTCGCTGCCAACTGGGTGATGGGGGAACTCGCGGCGGCGCTCAACGAATCTGGGCTCGCTATTGAGGCGGCCCCGGTGGAACCGGCACAGCTCGCCGGACTGATCGCGCGCGTGCTCGATGGCACGATCAACCAGAAGACCGCGAAGGATGTGTTCGCTGCGCTCTGGACCGGCGAAGGCGCGACCGCCGACGCGATTATCGAGACGCGCGGCTTGAAGCAGATTTCCGATACGAGCGCGATTGAGCGCATCGTTGACGAGGTCCTGGCCGCCAACGCCAAGTCCGTCGAGGAATTCCGCGCCGGCAAGGAAAAGGCCTTCAACGCGCTGGTCGGCCAGGCGATGCAGGCCACGAAGGGCAAGGCCAATCCTGCCCAGGTGAACGAAATCCTGCGTCGCCGGCTGGCGGCTGACGTCCCGTCCCGCTAGGGCGCAGCCACCAGCGTGAAGTTCTGGTTCGGAAGGATCGCCCCGAACAGGACCGTGATCTCGCTGCCGAGCTGCGTGACGTAGCCGGTGGCCGATGCCTCAAGCTTGTACTTTCCGGCACTCGAGTTCTGCGGCTGGAAGTTCAGCGGGCTGACCATCGGGTTCGAATAGACCAGCAGCCGGGGGGCGGCCGTCGGCAGGAACAGCGAATAGTCGCCGGTCATCGGATCGACGTTCACCTGCGCCACTTCGACCGCGGGAACCGTTCCGACAGCCTGCAGGGAATGCACCGAGCCTGTGTCGCGCGCGGCGGCGGGACCTACATTGCCGGTCACCGTCCCCGACGTCGCACCTGGCATCGTGACGCGATCGAGGTCCGAGCCGAACGTCGTTGACTGCCCGGCCGTCACCGGGACGGCGGCGATCACGGAGGTTGTCATGTTCGTTCCGTCGAAGACCACGTCGTACGGGCTCTTCGTCGGATCGAGCGGTGCCAGAACGAACTTTCCGGTGCTGTCGGGCTGGGTTGCCTTCAAGACGACGCCATCTTTCTGCGCAGTGACAGTGACGCCTGTCAACCCCGTCTGGACGTACCCGACGATCGCCGTCGCCGTCCGCGGTATCACTGCGACGACCGGCTTAAGGTTGTAGCGACCGCTGTTGCCGCGCCGGACGACCGATCGGCATGCGTCAAAATCGAGCACAACGTCGGTCACCGTGTTTGGCTGGACGGTGAATGGATGGATCAACTTGAGTCCGCTTTGCTGCGCACTCGGCGTATCCAGCGGAACTTCGGCACCGTTGGTCGGGACGACCGAATTCGCAGGTGCGCCGGCGCCGTTCGGCACGAGTACTGCCGCGTCAACGCTTTGCGGTAGTCCAAACGACGGAGGCGAGCTTTTGCCCGCGGTCAGGGCGAGCACACGGCGCGCGCACGCCGCAACTGCTCGACGGGTTGCGGCAGACGCGCCGGATCTTCGCCGGGGTAATAGAGTTGATCGGGCGGCCAGGTATCGAAATCGGGCGGCGGCCATCCTCTGACCGCGACCACACCCGGCACCAGCGCCGCACCGTCGATCGCGCCGCTCGCAATATCACGCTGACACACGAGCAGCACGCCGCGCGCCGTCATCACCTCGTTGCGCAGTGCGGCCGCAAGGCCCGATGCCTCGCGGCCAAGCGGTCGAGCCGCCGGGGGCAGCACCAGCACGAAGAATCGTTGCCCCGTCACGTTCTCGCTCAGCGCGCGCTGAGCCGCCTGCTCGAACGTGAATTCGTCGCCTGCGATGTAAAGCCCGCCCGGCTCCAGCGCAACGGCAAGCAACGAATAAAAAACGGCGACCGAAACAATTGGACAGAAGGGCCGGAACACGCACATCGCTGCACCGCTGAAGTCAACCGCCGGGGCCACCTGCAGCCCCTTAGGTATCGTACTGCGACGCGAACCGACAGGCGCCCCCGCGTCTACTGGCGCGCGGAGTCCTTGAAGCGCGGGTCGAGGAGGATATCGGGCTCGGGATTGCGCTGCACCGGCCGCGCACCCTGCGCCACCAGTTCGCGGAAGCGCCGTTTCTCGGCATCGAAGCGCTCGTTGATGCGGTCCACCTCGGAGCGTGCCTCGGCGACGATCTTCTTTTCCGCAGCGACCGCCTGCTCATTCAGCGCGAAGGCGCGCTTCAGACTATCCGGCTGTTCGCGCTTCTTGTAAAACTCCGACTCGTCGTCGAGGCGCCGCCTGTCCTGAGCGAGGCTGAGCGAGCGTTCCTGCGAGCGCTTGATGATCTGCTCTGCGCCTTCGAGTGACTTCTTGCGGGCGGCCTCGATCTCGTCTTCGCTGGCGTAAGCCTCGAGCAGCGAGCGGTCGCGGCGACGCTGCGCCAGCTGTCGCTCCTCGTCTTCGACCTTTTTCTTGGCCTCGAGCGCGCGCGCGCGCTGCTCCTCGACGGTCAGCGGCCGCGGGATGATGCGGCGCACCGACCCGTCCCGGTTCAGTTCGCGCATGTCGACGTTCGCGCATTCGGCCGGCGGCCGGTCGGCGGTATAGACCTTGCCGTTGGCAATGCACGTGTACATGAAGCCGTTGGGAGCGGGTGCCTGGCCCGACGCCGGCAGCGCCAGCAGCGCGAGCGTCCATCGCGCAAGCCGCAGCGCAGTGCGAAGGTCAGGCGCCATAGCGCTCCCGGTAGCGCTCGACGGCCGGGCGGTAGCTGCTCAACTGATGAGCCGGCCCGGAATCCGCCGCGAGAAATTGCATCAGATCGTCCAGAGTGGCTATTGCGAAGACGGGAAGTCCATAGCTGGCCTCGACCTCCTGGACAGCGGACCGGCTCGACAGCGCATCGTCGGCGCCAGCTCGCTCCATGCGATCGAGCGCGATAAGCACGGCCGCAGGCGTCGCACCGGCGGCGCGTATCAGTTCAACCGACTCGCGCACGGACGTGCCCGCCGTGATCACGTCATCGACGATGACCACGCGCCCGGCCAGAGGCGCTCCGACGATCACGCCGCCTTCGCCGTGGTCCTTCGCCTCCTTGCGGTTGTAGGCGAAGGGAACGTCGACACCGAGTTCGGCGAGCGCGATCGCAGTGGCAGCGGCCAGCGTGATGCCCTTGTAGGCCGGACCGAACAGCATGTCGAACTGCACCCTGCCCTCGCCGCGTGCCACGAGCAGCGTCTGGGCGTAGAAGCGGGCGAGGCGTCCCAGCAGAGCGCCGCGATTGAACAGGCCCGCATTGAAGAAGTAAGGGGACATGCGACCCGCCTTGGTCCTGAACTCGCCGAACCGCAACACACCGGCCTGCAAGGCGAACTCGATGAACTGTTGCCGCAACGACTGCACGCGCTATCCGCGGGGCCCCGCCCGATGGTGTCTGCTCACGCACATTGTGCCGCAGCCCGGTGAGCAAAAGGATGGAAAATGCCACCGATTCCGGAACTGCAAAGGCATTTGACCCTTGCTGCGAATCGTCACGCTGAACGTCAACGGCATCCGGTCGGCAGCCTCCAAGGGGCTATTCCGCTGGTTGCGCCGCGCCGAGCCCGACGTGGTCTGCCTGCAGGAAGTGAAGTGCGACGAGGCCGAGCTACCTGAGGCCTTGCGCTCGTTCGGGAAAATGCACTCCCATTTCCACTGCGCGCAGCGGCGCGGCTACTCGGGGGCGGCGCTCTACTCCGCGAAGGCGCCGCGTTCAGTGCGATTGGGCTTCGGCTCACCCGAATTCGATGCGGAGGGGCGCTACGTGGAAGCCGAGTTCCGTGACTTCACGGTCGTTTCTGTCTACTTTCCGTCGGGCTCGTCAGGACCCGAGCGGCAGGCGGCCAAGTTTCGCTTCCTCGACGAATTCGCCCCGCACCTGGAACGCCTGCGGGCGAGCGGCCGCGAGGTCGTGTTCTGCGGAGATATCAACATCGCGCACAAGGAGATTGATCTGCGCAACTGGCGTGGCAACCGCAAGAACTCCGGGTTCCTCCCCGAGGAGCGCGCGTGGCTCAGCGGAATCTTCGAGCGAGGGGGCTGGGTCGACGTGTTCCGTCGCCTGGATGAGCGCCCCGAGCAGTACACGTGGTGGAGCAACCGCGGCCAGGCCTGGGCCAAGAACGTCGGCTGGCGCATCGACTACCAGATCGCGAGCGAGGGTATGGCGGCGCGCGCCCGGCGCGCAGAGATCTACACCACGAGGCGCTTTTCCGACCACGCGCCCCTGATCATCGACTACACGGGGCGGCTCTGACATGCATAGTCCCGAGTTCATCCGCAAGCGATTGCCGGAGCAGATTGAAGGCCGGGCGCTGGCTTGGTACGTGGTCGGTGTCCTGCTGCTGCTGGGACTGCTCGGCTGGGGGCTCGCGAAGCTCGCACCTCCGGCGCCTCCGCGCCGCATCGTGATGACTACCGGCGCCGAGGACGGTGCCTACCATCGCTATGCGCAGCGCTATCGCGAGGTGCTCGCGCAGCGCGGCCTCGAACTCGAACTGCGGCCGTCTGCGGGCGCCGCCGCCAACCTCGATCGCCTGCGCAACGCCGGGAGCGGTGTGGACGTCGGGCTGGTGCAGGGCGGTCTGGTGACGGAGGACGATGCCGAGCGCCTGGTCACGCTCGGCAGCCTCTTCTACGAGCCCGTGTGGGTCTTCTATCGAGGCAAGACGATCGAACGCATCTCGGAGTTGCGCGGGCTGCGGATCGCGATCGGCATTCCCGGCGGAGGCACGCACGCGCTCGCTACGTCGATCGCGCGCGACAACGGACTCGTCGAGGCGCCCACCACGCTGCTGGAGATCGGCGGTCTCGAGGCCGCTGATGCGTTGATCGACGGACGGATCGACGCCGCGCTGTATATCTCCGCAATCGATGGCCCGGCCGTGCAGAAACTGTTGCAGGCGCCGGGCGTTCGCCTGATGGACGCGCGCAGGGCAGACGCCTACGTCCGGCGTTTGCCCTACCTGCACAAGCTCGACCTCCCGGAAGGCGTGATCGATCTGAAGCGCGGGATCCCGCAACAGGACACCACCATCATCGCGGTGACCGCCAACCTGATTGCACGGCCGGACATCCACCCCGTGGCGGTCGCACTTCTGCTCGAAGCGGCCCGGGAGGTGCATGGCGGCCCGACCTTGCTGCATCCCGCGCGAGTGTTCCCGGCGCCGATGGACGTGGATCTGCCGCTGGCGGAGGATGCCGATCGCTTCTACCGCGACCGCCCTTCATGGCTGCGGCGCGTGCTCCCGTTCTGGGTCGCCGTCTGGGCTGAACGCCTGCTGTTCATCATGCTGCCGCTGCTCGCAATCGCCGTTCCGGCATTTGCATACCTGCCCAAGCTCTACGACTGGCGCATCCGCAGCAAGCTCGATAACTGGTATGGCGAAGTCAACCGCATCGAGCGCGCCACGCCGACCGCGCAGGCCGATGCGGCCGCGCAACTCGCGCGGATGGTCGAGATCGACCAGCGCCTGAACCGACTCAAGGTGCCACGCGCCTACCTGTCGCGGCTATACACGCTGCGACAGCACGCCGACTACGTTCGCAGCCTCCTCGAGGCGCGCACGGCAGGCGCGCCGGCCGATCAGCAGGCCGCGGCTGCCGCGCCGACGAACGCCAGCGCGAGCCCGAGCCAGCGCAGGCTGTCGTAGCGCCGCGCCCGCAGCAACTGCCGCGGCAGACCATCAGCCGCATCGAACACGTGCGAGCGGCCTTCCCAGGCATGCACGAAGAAGACCGTCAGCGCACCACCCCATAGCAGGGCGCCGGCGTAGCGCCCGAGCACGACCGACATGACTAGCAGGGAGGTAAATGCGAGCAGCGCCGCGTTCTCGAGGATGCGGCGCAGCGCTTCGGACGGCAAGCGTGTGCGGCGGATCATGCGGTCGGTCGGGCTGCGCGTTGAGGTGGCGATCAATTCTTCTTCGGCCCGAGTGGATGAAGGCAAACCGGACCGACGGCCACGATGCCAGTATCGGACCCGCAGGCCCGCGCTGACAAGCTGAATTGGCGGGTGATCCGCTCGATGTTCTGTGGCCGCGGCCCGATCCCAACCTCCCCACTACACTGCGGCACCGATGCAAGGCGAAACCCGTACCCGGCCCGCCAGCGACGAAGAAGCCGCCGTCGATCGGAGTGCACGGCGGCGCTGGCGCGACGTTCTGCGCGTCTACACCGAGCCCGTGGCCCTGCGCATGTTCTTCCTGGGCTTTGCCGCTGGCCTGCCGCTGCTGCTGGTGCTGGGAACGCTGAGCTTCCGGCTGCGCGAAGCCGGGGTCGATCGCGCGACCATCGGCTACCTTTCGTGGGTGGGCCTGGCCTATGGCTTCAAGTGGGCCTGGGCGCCGCTGGTCGACAGCTTGCCACTGCCGCTGCTGACACGCTGGCTCGGACGACGGAGAGCCTGGCTGCTGCTGTCGCAGTTTGCGATCGTGGCGGGCCTGGTCGCCATGGCCGTCCACGATCCGCAGTCGGGACTGCAGCGGTTGACAGTCGCTGCGCTCGCGGTTGCATTCGCGTCTGCCACGCAGGACATCGCACTCGATGCCTACCGGATCGAATCGGCGTCGGTGGCAAAGCAGGGCGCGCTGGCGGCGATGTACCAGACCGGCTATCGGCTGGCGATGATCTGGGCCGGTGCCGGTGTGCTCTGGATCGCCGCACGCGCGGCCGGCGAGCTCACCGCCTACAGCGCTGGCGCGTGGACCACCGCGTATCTGACGATGGCGGCGTCGATGACGGTCGGCATTGTTGCCGTGCTGCTCTCGCCCGAGCCGGAAGCGAGCATGGTCGTCGCTCCGCTGCGGACCGAAGGGGCCGGCAGCCCGGGCGGCCGGGCGGGCGCCCTGCCGCTGCTCGGCCATTGGCTGAGTTCTGCCGTCATCGGCCCGTTCGCCGACTTCATCCGGCGCTACCGCTGGCAGGCACTGGTGCTTCTGGCGTTGATCGCGACCTACCGCATCTCCGACGTCGTGATGGGCATCATGGCCAACCCGTTTTACGTCGACATGGGCTACAGCAAGGAGGAGGTCGCCGCCGTTTCGAAGCTCTACGGTGTGGTGATGACCCTCGCCGGTGCGTTCGTTGGCGGCGCGCTTGCGCTGCGCTTCGGCGTGATGCGCATCCTGATGCTCGGCGCGGTGCTATCGGCGGCGTCCAACCTGCTGTTCGCCTGGCTCGCTACACGCGGGCACGACCTGACCGGACTCATCTTCGTGATTTCGGCCGACAACCTGTCCGCGGGGATCGCCTCGGCCGCTTTCATCGCCTACCTGTCCGGGCTGACGAACATCGAGTACTCGGCCACCCAGTACGCGCTGTTTTCCTCGGTGATGCTGCTGCTGCCGAAGTTCGTTGCCGGCTTCTCTGGGGCTTTCGTCGATGCCTATGGCTACGGCGCGTTCTTCCACGCCACGGCAGCCCTCGGCGTGCCGGTGCTGCTGCTGATCTGGCTCGCGAGCCGCGTCGTACCAGCCGCACCGGCCCGCGCGGGCGAACGGAGCAGCGGCTAGCGCGATTCGAAGCGATAGATCGCGACGGTGGCGCGCAGCGCTGGCGCGAACGACACCGGTCGGCCTTCGGCCAGGACCGCGCGCCCCGTGATCGTCAGTCCAACGCGCGAAGCGAGGATCTCGAAGTCCTTCAGCGTGCACAGATGGATGTTCGGCGTGTCGAACCACTGATACGGGATCTGGCGCGTCACCGGCATGCGGCCCGCCAGCAGCGCCACCGCGTGGCGCCAGTGGCCGAAGTTGGGAAAGCTGACGACGCCCTGACGCGCGACGCGCGTCATCTCCCGCAGGATCGCTTCGACGTTGTGCATCGCCTGTAGCGTCTGCGACAGCACGACAGTGTCGAACATCTTGTCGGCAAACAGCCGCAGCCCGGCATCGAGGTTCTGTTGAACGATATTGATGCTCTGCTGTACGCACTGGGCGACCTGGTCGTCGTCGATCTCGACGCCGTAGCCACGGCACTTCTTGGCATCGCGCAAGTGGGCGAGCAGCGCTCCATCGCCGCAGCCCAGGTCGAGCACTCGACTACCGGGCGCGATCCAGTCGGCGATCTGCGCGAGGTCGACGCGCAGTGTCATCGTCCGCACTCCCTCGCGATGTTGTCGAAGTACGCGCGCACCACGCGGTGATCGCGGCGACGGCGCGGAGCGCCACCTCCGCGGGCGTATACGGTTCGCCCTCCCCCGACCCCTCCCCGGGGGAGGGGCCAGATTTCGATCACCGCTTCCGACCTCACTGTCCGCACTCCCTCGCGATGTTGTCGAAGTACGCGCGCACCACGCGGTGATAGCGCGGATCTTCGAGCAGAAACGCGTCGTGGCCGTGCGGTGCGTCGATCTCCGCGTACGCGACGTCGCGACCGCTTCTGATCAGCGCCTCGACGATCTCGCGCGAGCGTTCCGGTGGAAAGCGCCAGTCGGTGCTGAAGCTCGCGACCAGGAAGCGCGCCGTGGCAGGCGCGAGCGCGCGTGCGAGGTCACCGCCGGTGAACCGGGCGGGATCGAAGTAGTCCAGCGCGCGCGTGATCAGCAGGTAGGTGTTGGCGTCGAAATATTCGGAGAACTTGTCGCCCTGGTAGCGCAGGTAGCGCTCGACCTCGAACTCGACGTCGTAGTGAAACTGATAGTCGTCGCCGCGCATCGACCGCCCGAACTTCTCGGCCATGTCAGCGCCGGACAGGTAAGTGATGTGGCCGATCATGCGCGCGACCCGCAGGCCACGGCGCGGCACAACGTGTTCAGCGTAGTAATTGCCGCCGTGAAAGTCCGGATCGGAGCGGATCGCGGTACGCGCCACTTCGTTGAACGCGATGTTCTGCGCGGACAGCTTCGGCGCAGCAGCGATCGCGACGCAGTGGCGCAGCCGCTGCGGGTACTGGATCGCCCATGAGAGCGCCTGCATGCCGCCGAGCGAGCCGCCCATCACCGCGGCCCAGCAGTCGATGCCGAGCGCGTCGGCGACGCGGGCCTGGGCATGCACCCAATCCTCGACGGTCACGACAGGAAAGCGCGCCCCGTACGGCGTTCCGCTGGCCGGATCGATCGACATCGGTCCGGTGGAGCCGAAACATGAGCCCAGATTGTTGACGCCGACGACGAACAACCGCTCGGTGTCGACGGGTTTGCCCGGTCCGACCATGCTGTCCCACCAGCCGATCTGCGTCGGATCGTCGGCATAGGTGCCGGCGACGTGGTGCGAGGCATTCAGCGCATGGCAAACGAGCACCGCATTGCTGCGGTCGGCGTTCAGCGTGCCGTAGGTTTCGATCGTCAGCTCATAATCAGCGATCGACGCGCCACTGGTCAGTGCCAGCGGCTCGTCGAATCGCAGTGTCTGCGGCGTGACGATTCCGACAGATCGGGGACTGGTTTCCAACCGCACGGCAACAAAAAACCCGAGGGGCGCACAGCCGGCTCGGGTCAAAAGATACCTACCTGACCTCTTTAGCGGATTTTGGAGGGCTGCCCCTCACGCGCCCGCAAGCGAGTCGGCAAATCGGCGCGAAGCGCAAAGGGTAGGTTGAGCCTCGGCGCATGTCAAACGGCCGCGAGTCGCGCCGAGTTAAACTCCGGGCACGGATCGTCAGCCGGCTCGCGTGGGCCGGCACTGGATTTGAGTCCGGCAAGGGAAAGGAAACCCAGATGAAATTGCTGAAATGGCTGTTCACCAGCGCGGCGCTGGTAGCGTTTGGTCTGTCGTCGGCGAGCGCGGCCGACAAGGCCAAGCAGGACGAAGTGCTGAAGGCGGCGCAGACCACACTGGCCGACTTCTACAAGGCGGATCCGAAGCTCAAGGGGCAGGTCGAGAAAGCGCCCGGATATGCCACGTTCACCACGTTCGGCATCAGCTTCCTGGTGGGCGGCGCCGGCGGCAAGGGCGTCGTGCACGACAACGCGACCAAGAAGGACACGTTCATGGAGCTCGCGCAGGCCAGTGCCGGTCTGCAGATGGGAGCCTCGGATATGCGCTATCTGTTCATCTTCGACACCCCGGCGGCCATGCAGCAGTTCATCGACAAGGGCTGGGATGCCTCCGCCGCCGCTTCTGCCGGCGCCGGCGCCACGGGCAAGGGATCGGCGAACGCAAGCGCCGGCAGCTTCACCGGCGGCAAGTTCTATCAGCTGACCACGAACGGTTTGCAGGCCGGCGTGGCCGCCGGCGGCACCAAGGTCTGGAAAGACAAGGACCTCAACTAGCTCGAGGCCACAACGGGCAAGAGGCCCGGCGTTGCCGGGCCTTTTTTTGCGTATGGATTCCGAGGCAGATCCGGCTGTTGGCGGCCCTGCCCCGGATGACGCGATCAGGACGAGCCTGCCGTGACGGGCGCTCCGCCGACTACAACGCGGCGAGCGCCGCCCGGCATTGACCGTCTACTTCCTCGGGTTTCGTCACCGTGGTCAGCAGGTCGCGCACGAGCCCGTCCTCCAGTCCGTACACCCAGCCATGGACGGAGAGCGGTTGGCCGCGATCCCACGCATCGCGCACGATCGTGGCCTGGCAGACGTTCCCGACCTGTTCGATCACGTTGAGTTCGCACAGGTGGTCGATGCGCCGCGCGGCATCCCCGCACGCCGCGACGCGCGCCTCGTGCCTGTGATGGACATCCTGCACGTGCCGCAGCCAGTTGTCCGCGAGTCCGACGCGGCGGTCGTGGAGGGCCGCGCTCACTCCGCTGCAGCCGTAGTGGCCGCACACGATGATGTGCTCGACCTTGAGCACGTCAACCGCGAACTGCATCACCGACAGGCAGTTGAGGTCGGTGTGCACCACGACGTTGGCGACATTGCGATGGACAAAGAGCTCGCCCGGCAGGAGACCGACGATTTCGTTGGCCGGCACCCGGCTGTCCGCACAGCCGATCCAGAGATAGCGCGGCGACTGCTGGCGCGACAGGCGCGCGAAGAATTCAGGATCGCTCCGGCGCATCCTCTGCGACCATGCGCGGTTGTTGTCGAAGAGTGACTGGAGTGGATGCATGATGCAGTCATTCTAACCAGCAGCGCCGTAGCGCCAGTGCGGATGCGTTCCCGATGCCGCAACCACCACTTGGTGACGTCCTGCGCTCGACACGATGCGCTTGGGTCGCCATGGCGGGCGGATCGCGGTCATACTGCCGTCGGTGCGTCCGAGTAGAACCGAGATCTCGCCCAATGCCTGGTCGCCCTCCTCGGAACGCCCCGAGCTCCAGGTGGTGGTGCGTTGATCGAAAAATGAGCCCGGCGACGAAGGTGCTCGCGCTTCTGCTCGGTGCATTGACCGTGGTGAACGCGCCGGCCGAGGAGCCGCTACGGGTCGGTTCCAAGCGCTTCACCGAGTCCTACATCCTCGGTGAAATCATCACGCGGGCTGCACAGGGTCCCGGAGCCACCGCGGCGATACACCTGCGCGGAATGGGCAATACGGCCATCCTGCTCAATGCGCTCGAAAGCCGCAGCGTCGATGTCTATCCCGAATACACCGGCACGATCGCGCGGGAGATCCTCAAACTGTCCGAGGTGCCACCGCTTGCTGAGCTGAACGCGCGACTTGCGTCGCGTGGACTGGCAGTGGCAGTGCCGCTGGGCTTCAACAACAGCTACGCGCTTGCAGTGCGCTCCAGTGACGCGCGGGAAATCGGTCTAGCGCGCATTTCGGACCTGAGGCAGCACCCCGGGCTGCGGCTCGGCCTGTCGCAGGAGTTTCTGGGCCGCGCCGATGGCTGGCCCAATCTGGAGCGCGCCTACCGGTTGCACTTCCCCCCTCCGAAGGGGCTCGACCATGGCCTCGCCTACGAGGCGATTGCCGGCGGGCAGGTCGACGTGATCGACATCTACACCACCGACGCCAAGCTCGACAAGTACCAGTTGACCGTGCTCGCCGACGACGCAGGATTCTTCCCGCGTTACGACGCCGTGCTCCTGTATCGCGCAGACGTGCCGATGCGGTTTCCGCGGGCGTGGGCGGCGCTGGCGCGGCTCGAGGGCGCGCTCGACGACGCGGCGATGCGGCGGCTCAATGCCGGCGCCGAACTCGAAGGCAAGGATATCGGCGCGATTGCGTCGGAGTGGCTCAGCGCGCGACAGGTCCAGGGCAGGAGTACGGCCGCGGCAGTGGACTCTTTGATGCGCCCGACGCTCTGGCAACGCCTCTTCGCGCCAGACCTGGGCCGGCTTGCGCTCGAACATGTCGGACTCGTGCTGGCCGCGCTCGCGGCGAGTTGTGCGATCGGCATCCCTCTGGGTCTGCTCGCCGCGCGGCGTCGACCCACTGCGCCGGTCGTTTTTGGCGTGACCGGGGTCGTCCAGACGATTCCGTCGCTGGCGCTGCTGGCATTTCTCATCCCGATCACCGGACGCATCGGCGTCGTGCCGGCGTTCATCGCGCTCACGCTGTATGCGTTGCTTCCGATCGTACGCAATACTCAGGTCGGACTCTCGCAGATCCCGCGCCAAATGATCGAGGCGGCGAAATCCCTCGGGCTTCGGCCCGCGACCATCATGCGGCGCATCGAGCTGCCGCTTGCAATGCCGACCCTGCTCGCCGGAATCAAGACCTCGGCGGTCGTGAGCGTCGGAACGGCGACCATCGCTGCATTCATCGGCGCCGGAGGATTCGGCGACCGCATCGTCGCAGGCCTGGCGCTCAACGATCAGACGATGCTTCTAGCGGGGGCAATACCGGTTGCCGTGCTCGCGCTGGCGATCCAGGGGGCCTTCGGACTGCTCGAGAGGCACGTCGTTCCTGAAGGACTGCGCATTCGATCCGTCTGACGAGAAATTCTCGCCAAGTCGACGGAGCCGGTCCAGGGCCGGCTGCGGGAGTCCCGCCGCAGCGCTCGTACGCCAAGCCGCGCGAATGGCGCGTAGCAGCGCGGGCTTCAAGCAGTCGCAGAGCTAGCGCTCTCTGATGAACTCGAACTGCGCGCCTGCGGACTTCGATCGGAGGACCAGTCTCGAGGCGTCGACGGCGACGATCTCGTCCGTCTCCGTAGTGCCAGCCGCCGGCGAAGAACCGGAACTCGTTTCATAGTGCCAGGTCACGGTATTGCCCGAAACCTCCCAGGCCCCACCGAAATCGATGAACGTCTTCCCGTCAGCAGTCGAAAAGCCGCGAAACTGCATGTTCTGAGTCAGGACGACGGTCGTGGCGCCATGCGGATCACCGGCGGAACTGGACCACCGACCGACGAGTGCCATCGGCGAGATATAGCTCTGTCCGAATGCCCCTGCTGTCCAGCAACCCAGGGCCAGGAGCCGGGAGATCCTGCGCATGAGATGAGCGCCCGCGGCGCCCGGTTGAGGCCTGGCCGGCACGGGCCGCCTACTGCAGTACGGCCGGCGCCGCGGGCTTCATTTCCCGCTGCAGCACGCCGCGGATCCTCATCGGGTCCGACATGCGCAGGACGCGGCCGGCAAAACGACCCGAGTCCTTGAACGACAGCTCGAACAATCGCTCCTTTACCGGCAGGATCTGCGACGGATGCATCGAGAACTGCCGCAGTCCCATGCCGAGCAGCAACTCGGTCATCTCGAGTTCGCCGGCGAGTTCTCCACAGACCGACACCGGCACGCGCGACCGGGTACCGGTGCGGATGGTCTGCGCGATGAGCCGCAGCACCGCTGGATGCATCTGGTCGTACAGATGGGCCACGGTGCTGTCCGTCCGGTCGATCGCCAGCGTGTACTGGATCAGGTCGTTGGTGCCGATCGACAGGAACTTGAGCCTCCGCACGAATTCGGGCAGCGACAACGCGGCCGCCGGCACCTCGATCATGCCGCCGAGCTGGATGCGTGCATCGAATCTCTGTCTACGCTCCTTGAGCTCTTCTCTGGCGCGTGCGACGAACGCGGCCGCCTGCTCGATCTCATGCACGTGGGCGAGCATCGGGATCAGGATGCGCACGGTGCCGTGCTCCGACGCACGCAGGATCGCGCGCAGCTGCGTCAGGAACAGGTCGGGATACGCGAGGCAGTAGCGGATTGCGCGCAGGCCGAGTGCCGGGTTCGACTCTGGCCGCGGCGCACCCCGGCCCATGCCGAGACTCTCGCGCGCTGTCTCGGTCAGAACCTTGTCGGCCCCGATATCCAGCGTGCGGATCACCACCGGCTTGCCCTTCATCACCCGCGCGACTCTGGCGTACGCCTCGAACTGTTCGTCTTCCGACGGCAGCTCGTCGCGGTCCATGAACAGGAATTCCGAGCGAAACAGGCCGATGCCGTCCGCGCCGGCCTCGAGCGCATCGCGCGCGTCCTCCGGCAGCTCGATGTTGGCGAGCAGGTCGATTGCGATGCCGTCGCGCGTGCGCGCGATCTTGCCGCGCAGCTTCCGCAGCTGCGAGTGGTGCTCGGCCTGCACTCGCGCACGGCGCCGGAATTCATGCAGCTCGTCGGCCGAAGGTTCGATCACGACAAGGTCGGAATCGGCATCGATGACGACGAGCTCGTCTTCCGCGATCAGCTGGCGCGCGCCGTCGGCCCCGACGATGGCCGGCAGTCCGAAGCTGCGGGCAAGGATGGCCGTATGCGAGGTCGGCCCGCCGAGTTCGGTGACGAAGCCGGCGAGTTCGAGATCGGCGCGGTCCTTCAGGTGCAGCACGTCGGCCGGTGCGAGGTCGCGTGCAACCAGCACCAGCCGCTCGCCGGCGGCGAGCTTCTTTGGCAGTGCGACCCGCGACGGTCGCCCCTCGGCCAGCGCGTTCAGCACGCGCTCGACCACCTGCCGGACATCCGTTGAACGCTCGCGCAGGTATTCGTCGTCGATCGCCTCGAACTGCCGGCACACCTCCTCGAGCTGGATCGTCAACGCCCACTCCGCGTTCATCAGCCGGGTGCGGATCAGGTCGCGCGGCGCTTCGGCGAGCAGCGCGTCGTCGAGGATCAGTCGATGCAGGTCGAGGAACGCCCGCACCTCCGTCGGCGCGTCCGGCGCAATGCCGGACTTCAGCTCGTCCAGCTCGTCGCGCACCGCGGCGAATGCGCGTGTCAGCCGCGCGATTTCGTGCACGACATCGCGCCGCTCGATCGTGGTCTGCCGCACTTCGAGTTCAGAGGGCGCCAGCAGGTGGGCGCGGCCAAACGCGATGCCGCGGGCGACTCCAATGCCCGCCAGCGTCCGCCGTTTCGCCTCCTCGGTCACTCGCTCACCCTACTCGTACTCGCCGAAGCGGGTCTCGATCAGCTGCCCGATCGCATCCACCGCGGCGGCGGCGTCGTCCCCGTCGGCTTCGACCGTCAGCACGCTGCCCTGACCCGCCGCCAGCATCATCACGCCCATGATCGACTTCGCATTGACGCGCCGGCCATTCTTGGCGAGCCAGACCTCGGAGGCGTAGCGGCTCGCCACCTGCGTGATCTGCGCCGAAGGGCGGGCGTGCAATCCGAGCTTATTGCTGATGGTGAAGTCTCTGGTAATCATTGCCCTGCGGTTTGTAGCCCTGGTTCTGCACCGCTGTCGATGCCACCTGCATCATGCCCTGCTGTCCGCCAGCGAGCGCCTTCGCCGCGACATCGGCCAGTGATTCTCCGCGGTAGCACACCGCACGCAGCAGCATCGGCAGATTGACTCCAGCAACGACGGCGACGCGACCGGGCTCGTTCAGGCGCGACGCCAGGTTTCCGGGCGTCGCGCCGAAGGCATCGGTCAGCACCAGCACGCCGGCACCTGCGTCGACCTCTTTCATCAGCGCCTGTGCACGGGCGAACAGTTCTTCCGGCGGCGCTTCGGGTTCGACATCGAGTGCGCGCACGTTGGCACGCGCCATACCGGGCTCGCACGTGTAGACGTGCTCGGCGCAGTGCGCAAGCGCGCTCGCGAGCGGGGCGTGGGCAATTATCAGGAGGCCGGTCATATGCTTGTGCACTCGGTGTACGCGACACCTTGCGTTGCACGCGCAGCTCGCGCGTTTGAAGTGGCGCGCGCCCTTCGGGCGGCGATGAAGGCGCGTGGAGAACAAGAGCTCGCCAGACATCTCATGTTGGTCGCTCCAAAGCATCGATGAAAAGGCCGGCGACATTGCACCCGGTCTGCTCGGTGATCTCGACGAAGCAGGTTGGACTGGTGACGTTGATTTCCGTGAGGTAGTCGCCGATGACGTCGAGGCCGAGCAGGCGCAGGCCGCGCGGCAGCAGCGCCCGGCCGACTGTCTCGGCGATCTGCCGGTCGCGTGCACTGATGCGCTGCGCTTTCCCGGTGCCGCCCGCGGCAAGATTGCCGCGGGTCTCGCCAGGTTTCGGGATGCGAGCCAGGCAGTAAGGCACCGGCTCGCCGTCGATGACCAGCACGCGCTTGTCGCCATCGCGGATTTCGGGAATGAACTTCTGCGCCATCGCGGTGCGGGTCCCGTGCGCGGTCACGGTCTCCAGAATCGATCCGGCGTTCGGATCCCCCGGCTTCATGCGAAAGACACCGGTGCCACCCATGCCGTCGAGCGGCTTGACGATGATGTCGCCATGGTCCGCCCAGAAGCCGCGGATGCGCTCGGCCTCGCGCGTGACCAGCGTCGGCGCGGTGAACTGCGGGAACTCGAGGATCGAGAGCTTCTCGTTGTGATCGCGCAGCGCCTGCGCGTCGTTGACGATCTTCGCGCCCTGCGCCGCGGCGCGCGACAGCAGCAGCGTCGCGCTCAGAAACTCGACGTCGAACGGCGGGTCCTTGCGCATCAGCACCGCTGAAAAGGATGCCAGCGCTCGCTCAGATGCACCGATGTCGACGTACCAAGCGTGGTCGTCTGCCGCGAGTTCGAGCCGGTGTGCGCGGGCCGTTACAACGTTCGCGCTGGCCGCGAGTTCGTCCAGCGTCGCCGCAAACACCGCATGGCCGCGCCGCGCCGCCTCGCGCATCATCGCCACGCTCGTGTCCTTGTAGGCCTTGAGGTGGTCCAGCGGATCGACGACGAACAGCAGTTCGAGGGGCATCCGGGCGCGGTCCTGGCGCGAGCCGGCTCAGCCAGCGACAGCCGCAGCGACCGGGGCCGACAGCGTTTCGACGCGGTCGGCTGTGCGCTCCAGTTCGACGGCCGCTGCCAGCAGGGCGAGGCGCGCGACGACGCCATATGCGTAGAAGCGATTCGCGGCGCTTTCACCGGCAGTCACCGCGCAGTCGGGGAGGTTACAGCTGCCCGAGAATGCCAGCGGGACGAAGTGCATGCCGGGCGCATTCAGGTTTTCGTCACGCGCGCGCTCGGTGTGGACACGATAGAAGCCACCGATCACATAGCGATCGACCATGTAGACGACGGGCTCGGCGACCGCGTTGTCCACCAGCTCCATCGTCGGCACGCCTTCCTGGATGATGACCTCGTGCACCTCGAGGCCCTCCTTGACCACCGACATCTTGTTGCGCTGCTTGCGATTCAGACCGATGACCTCGGAGGCATCGCGGACGGTCATCACTCCCATGCCATAGGTGCCGGCGTCGGCCTTGACGACGACATAGGGCCTGTCGTCGATCCCATGCTCGCGATACTTGTCGCGCATCCGTCCGAGCACGAAATCGATGTTGCTGGCGAGGCACTCCTCGCCGGCGCGCTCGTGGAAATTGACCTCGCCGCAGCGCCCGAAGATCGGATTGATCAGCCACGGATCGATGTCGACCAGCCGAGCGAATTCCGCGGCGACGACGTCGTAGGCGGCGAAATGGTTCGACTTGCGGCGGATTGCCCAGCCGGCCTGCAGCGGCGGCACGAGGACCTGGTCCTCGATATCGCGCAGGATCGGCGGAATGCCCGCCGACAGGTCGTTGTTCAGCAGCAGCGCGCAGGGCGTGAAGCCGGCCACGCCGACCCTGGAGCCCTGGCGCAGCAGCGGCTCGACCAGCAGCGCGTCACCATTGGGCAACTCGATCCGGGTCGGCTCCTTGATCTCCTCCGACAGCGAGCCGACACGCACCTCGAGGCCCGTCTGCCGCAGGATGCGGACCAGTCGCCCGACGTTCGCGAGATAGAACAGGTTGCGCGTATGGCGCTCGGGCACCAGCACCAGATTGCGGGCATCCGGGCACAGGCGCTCGATCGCCGACTGCGCGGCCTGGACCGCGCACGGCAGCATGTCCTCGGACAGGTTGTTGAAGCCGCCGGGAAACAGGTTCATGTCGACCGGCGCCAGCTTGTAGCCCGCATTGCGCAGGTCGACCGAGCCGTAGAACGGCGGCGTGTGGTCCTGCCACTGCAGCCGGAACCAGCGTTCGATCGCCGGCATCGAGTCGACAATCTTCTGCTCGAGGGCCAGCAACGGCCCGGCGTTGGCGGTGACCAGGCGAGGAATGGCGGGGTTCAGCACAGCGGGCTCGCTTGGGCGGCGAGTGGACTCGGCCGCGCGCGGGTTCCTGGGACAGGCAGTTTAGCGCCCGCCCGCCGCCCCTTCGCTCGCGCACACGCGGGCAGCCGCACCCGGCGGGCGGCAAAAAAACGGGCACCGTCAGGTGCCCGTGAAAGATCGCCACAAGTGGGCCGCAGGCGCGGCCCGGCGAGCTAGGGAGACACAATCTGCAAAGCGCCGTGCCCGATGGGGCGCGGCGGCCCGGGACTCGCCTCCCGGGCCGTGTTCAATCAGGAGTGATACGCGGACTCGCCGTGATAGGTCGTGTCCAGGCCTTCGCGCTCCTCCTCCGATGTCGGTCGCAGGCCGACGATCATGTCGACGATCTTGAAGGCGATCAGCGAGACCACTCCGGTCCACACGACCGTCAACAGAACGGCCTTCGCCTGCACCCACAATTGCTCGCCGATGCTGGTGTAGCCGGTGGCAGCGGTGACCCAGTCGGTCACGAATCCCGGTCCGCCGAGCGACGGCGAATTGAACACGCCCGTCAGCAGCGCACCCAGGATCCCGCCGACAGCGTGGATGCCGAACACGTCGAGCGCATCGTCGGCGCCGAGCATCCGCTTCAGGCCATTGACACCCCACAGGCACACCAGGCCGGCTGCGGTCCCGATCACGAATGCGCCGAGGATGCCGACGTTGCCGGCCGCAGGCGTGATCGCCACGAGTCCCGCAACCGCACCCGAGGCGGCGCCCAGCATCGAGGGCTTGCCCTTCAGCATCCACTCCGCAAAAGTCCACGCCAGCACCGCGCACGCCGTCGCCAGGAACGTGTTGATGAACGCGAGCACAGCCGAGTTGTTGGCCTCGAGCGCAGAACCCGCGTTGAAGCCGAACCAGCCGAACCAGAGCAGCGAAGCGCCGATCATCGTCATCGTCAGGCTGTGCGGCGGCATCGCCTCCTTGCCGTAGCCGATGCGCTTGCCCACGAGGTAGGCGCCGACCAGGCCCGCAACACCTGAATTGATGTGCACCACCGTGCCACCGGCAAAGTCGAGCGCACCCCATTGCCAGACCAGTCCGGCCGTGGCGTTCACCGTGTCGACCACCTCGGGCTTGGTATAGGCATCGGGACCGGCCCAGAACCACACCATGTGCGCGATCGGCGCATAGGAGAAAGTGAACCAGATCACCGTGAACAGCAGTACTGCGCTGAACTTGATGCGCTCCACCAGGGCTCCCAGCAGCAGGCAGCAGGTAATCGCCGCGAACGTCGCCTGGAATGCGGCGAACAGCAGTTCGGGAATCACGACACCTTTGCTGAACGTTGCGGCGTTGGCGAACTCGCCCTTTGCGGCATCGACGGCGCCGCTCATGAAGAGACGACTGAGGCCGCCGAAATACGAGTTGCCCTCGGTGAACGCCAGGCTGTAGCCATAGATGAACCACAGCACGACGACCAGCGAGAACGTGACGAACACCTGCATCAGCACCGACAGCATGTTCTTCGAGCGCACCAGCCCGCCATAGAACAGAGCCAGCGCCGGCACCGACATCAGCAGCACCAGTGCGGTCGATGTCAGCATCCAGGAGACGTCGCCCTTGTTCGGCACCGGCGCGGCCGCGGCCGGCGCGGCCGGAGCAGCATCACCAGCCTTGGCCGCATCCGCGGCAGGCGCGGCCTTGTCCTCCACCTTACCCGCCGGAGCCGGCGCCGCGGCGGCTTCCGCCTTCGCGGGCGCTTCAGCCTTCGCCGGAGCCTCGGCCTTGCCACCGTCGCCGTGCATCGGTCCGCCGCCCTGCGCCGACGCGGCCGCAGTGAATACCAGAGCTCCTGCAGTGAGGAGCATGACCAGAAGTTTCTTCATCGCTTCCTCATGGAGTTAGAGAGCATCCTTGCCGGTCTCGCCGGTGCGGATGCGGACGACCTGCTCGAGGTCATAGACGAAGATCTTGCCGTCGCCGATCTTGCCGGTGCGCGCGGAGGCCTCGACGGCCTCGATCGCACGTTCGACGATGTCGTCGGCCACGGCGGCCTCGATCTTCACTTTCGGCAGGAAGTCGACCACGTATTCGGCGCCGCGATACAGCTCCGTGTGGCCCTTCTGCCGTCCGAAGCCCTTGACCTCGGTGACCGTGATGCCCTGAACGCCAACGCCGCCCAGGGCTTCACGCACCTCGTCAAGCTTGAACGGCTTGATGATGGCTGTGATCAGTTTCATGTAACGCTTTCCCCTTGTGATCCGTGCCTGTCAGAACGACTTGGTGAGAGTGGCGAGGAAGCTGCTCTTGCCCGCGCCCTGCGGCGGGTTCTGGGCGGTCATGAAGAAGTCCTTCTCGCTCGTTCCGACCCAGAACGCACCGATGAGCCAGCCCGAGCCCATGATGTCCCACGTACCGCCGAGCTTGTAGTCCCAGACGTTGTCCTTGTTCAGCGCGGTGTTGATGTTTTCGTAGTTCTTGACGAACTGCCACCCGGCATGGGCGACGATCGCGAAGCCGTCGGGCAGGGGGAAGTTTCCGCTGAAGTCGAAGTACTGCGATCCCTTGGTGTCGTAGCCCGGGGCCTCGATGCCGAAGAAGTTGCTGAAGGCGTACGAGTACTTCACCGACACCGGTCCGTACGATCCACCGATGTAACCCTCGAAGTTCTTGGCCTTGTACGAGCTGTATTCGCCGGTGCCGGGGTAGTAGTAGTAGATGAGGCCGACGTCGAGGCCGAAGTCACCGAATGCGTGCTTGTAGCCGCCGTAGAAGTCCATCTCGATCGGCGAGCCGTTGAAGATGCCCGACGAGACGTTCGAGTTCCAGTTGCCGAGGTAGAAGCCCGACTTGTGCGCGAAGTCGATGCCGCCCTGGATCGCCGGCTGGTAGTCGGTCTGCGTGAAGCCGCGGAAGAAATAGTCGCTGGCGATGGTCACGTTGCCGGTGAAGGTGTACTCCGGCTCCGGTTTCGCGGCAGCCGCCTGGGCGGACGCGAGCGTCGGAACAGAGCAGGCCGCGGCGGTGGCCACGGCAGCGAGCGCTTTCTTCATCTGGTTCTTCCTTTCGAAGCGGGGTTGGAACGAGCTCGGGAAGCGCTTACGCAACATGTATGCCAATTGGTGCGACGCCAGAAATGCCTTGGTGTGGTGCAGATCTCCCCGGATGTGGCCGCCCTTGGCGCTGCAACGGTGCGCCGGTGAACCATCGCGAGGCACAGGGCCTGCGCTGCGGCGGTGCAGCCGCATGGACAGCGCTCCGCGGGCGCGCTGATAGACTGCCCGCACCCGGGCTCCGCTGTGCGCCCACGCCCGGGACCAGACTCATGAGCACGACGCGATGGATGCGACGACGTTTCTCGACGAGCTGCAGGACCGGGTCGGCGCTTTGATCCAGCAGACGCCCGCGGCCGATCTGCAGAAGAACCTCAAAGCGCTGCTGCAGCAACAGTTCGCGCGGCTGGAACTGGCGACGCGTGAGGAATTCGACACGCAGTCCAAGGTACTGGCGCGCGCGCGGATGCGGCTTGAGGAACTCGAGCGACGCGTGGCGGAACTGGAACAGCGCCGCGGCTGACTGCCGCGGTGTCGAGCCCGCTCTTCTTAGGCGGCGGAAGCCTCGGGCGAGGCGCGCTTGCGGGCGACTGCGATGATCTTGGCCGCCGTCTCGAGTTGCAGCTCGGAGAGTTCGGCGTCCATCGTCGGACGGTCGATCAGGCGGACGTTCTTGCGCTTCGCGATCTCTTTCGCGCCGCGCTCGTAGCCGGCTTCCGCGATCACCGCGACCCGCAGCATCCCGATCTCGCGCGCCTGCTCGATCAGCGCCGTGATGCGATCGACCGAGACGTGGTCGTTCTGCACGACGAAGGCGTAGGCACGCGAGGGATCATCACGGTGGCGCAGCACGAGTTCGATCGGCCAGACCGCAGGCGAAGCGGGCACTTGGCGGTAGCCGCGCGATTCGTACCACGCGAGGACGAGCTCGCGCAGCGGTACTGCGGGAGCCATCGAGTCGAGCATCGGCGTTGCATCACGCGCCGCGGCGCGCGCGGCAGCATTCCGTCGCCGCGGTTCGGGCGGTGGCTGTGGTGCGGCCCGTGGTGCACGGCGCGCCGGATCGTCCACCATGATCTGCGAGATCAGTTCCTCGATCGGGTCGAGCCCGGCGGCCGCGTCTTCCGCCGGCGTCAACTCGTGCTCGCCCGACGGGCGTCGGTCGTATTCGATCGGCGGCAGATCCTTGCTGGCTTTGTCCTCCTCGGCCGCCTCACCGTGTGCCTGGCGGATCAACGCCGCGTGGTCGATCTCTTCGACTTCCTTTTCCTTCGGCTTCTCGGGAGCGGAGGAACTGAGCACCATCGCCATCGCAGCCTGCTCGCGCTGCGCAGCCTGATGGCGAATCGTGTCAGCGCGCCGCCGGGCCCACAGATACAGCCCCACCAGCACCATCAGCAACGCCAGACCGAACAGCAGCGACGACACTTCAGCGCGCACCGAAGCCGACGCCCGGAGACGCCGGAAAGCCCTCAAGGGCGTCAATCGTGACACGAGTCACTGCGGAATCCCAACTGAATATGGGTCAAATCGCGTCATTTTTCGCCGTCGGCGCGCTTCGGTGGCGCCGGGCGCCGACCGCACCCGCCGCTGGCTGACCTCAAACGATGGCGCAATTCATGCAATCACCGTTCGGGGCCACGTGCCGGCGTCGATAGAATCGGCCGCCAGTTCCCGTCTTCATGTCGATCGCCCTCGTTCGCACCCGTGGCCTTTCGGGCATGTACGCCCCGCAGGTGACCGTCGAAGTCCACCTCACCAATGGCCTGCCCTCGTTCACACTCGTGGGCCTGCCCGACACCGAGGTGCGTGAGGCGCGCGAGCGCGTCCGCGCAGCGTTGCTGACCAGCCGCTTCGAGTTTCCGGCGCGGCGGATCACCGTGAATCTGGCGCCAGCCGACCTGCCGAAGGAGTCGGCCCGCTTCGACCTGCCGATTGCGCTCGGCATCCTGGCGGCCACAGGTCAGGTGCCGACCCGGACGCTGGATCACTATGAGTTTGCCGGTGAGCTGTCGCTGACCGGAGAACTGCGGCCGGTGCGCGGCACGCTGGCCATGGCCTACGCGGTGGCGCGGTCGCAGCACGCGGTGGGGCCGAGGCGCGGCTTCGTCGTGCCGGACGAAAGCGCCGATGAAGCGGCGCTGGTCGGAGGCATCCCGGTGTTCCCGGCGCGCACGCTGCTGCAGGTGGTCGAGCATCTGCGTGCCGACGCGGGCGATCAATCGGCGCGTGCGATCGCGGAGCACCAGGCGATGGTGCGCCTGACGCCCCCCATCTACCCGGATCTCTTCGACGTCAAGGGCCAACTTGCCCCAAAGCGAGCGCTCGAAGTGGCCGCTGCCGGGGGCCACAGCGTGCTGCTGGTCGGCCCGCCGGGCACCGGCAAGACGATGCTGGCGCAGCGCTTCGCCGGCATCCTGCCGCCGATGACCACCGACGAGGCGCTGGAATCGGCTGCGGTGCTGAGCCTCGTCGGCCAGTTCGCGCCGCAGCGCTGGGCGACACGCATCTTCCGCGCGCCGCACCACACCGCCAGCGCGGTCTCGCTATGCGGCGGCGGCTCGCCGCCGATGCCCGGCGAGATTTCACTCGCCCATCACGGCGTGCTGTTCCTCGATGAACTGCCGGAATTCGAACGCCGCGTGCTCGAGACTCTGCGCCAGCCGCTGGAGTCCGGCGTGATCACCGTGTCGCGGGCAGCGCGGCAGGTCGACTATCCGTCGCGCTTCCAGCTCATTGGCGCGATGAACCCATGTCCCTGCGGCTACTACGGACACGCAAGCATCGCCTGCCGCTGCACGCCCGATATGGTCGCGCGCTACCAGGACCGCATCTCCGGTCCGCTGCTGGATCGGATCGACATGCGCGTCGAGGTGAGTTCGGTGTCGGACGAAGTGCTGGCGGCGCTGCCTGACGGCGAACCGACCCGCTTCGTCGCCGAGCGGGTGCGCAAGGCCTACGACCGGGCGATCGCGCGCCAGGGCAAAGTGAACGACCATCTGCAGGGCGCGGAGATCGACGAGGTCTGCGGCGCCGACGACGCGGTGCAGAAGCTGCTGCATGCCGCCAGCGTGCGGCTTGGCTGGTCGGCGCGCGCGTATCACCGCGTGCTGAAGGTGGCGCGCACAATCGCGGACCTGGCCGAGTCCGGGCCGCTCGCCACGCAGCACGTCGCCGAGGCGATCCAGTACCGGCGCTCGCTCCGCGACGGCTAGGGCCGGCCGAGGAACAGGTAGATCGCCTTGTTGTCCTTGTTGGCGTAGCCGAAGCCGACGTACAGCGGCCCGAGCGGCGAATCGAGCCCGAAGTAGATCGAACCCGCGGCGATGTTCAGGTAGCCATCGACCGGCTGCCCCTGCCACACCGGAACCGCCGGCTTGAGCCGCGCAGCTTCGGCCGACGCGCCGACATAGATGCCTTCGAACAGCGGTATCGAAGCCAGCTTGGTGCGATAGACCAGCCGGCCGAAGACGAAATCCTGCGTCTTCTGCTGCTGGCGCTGCAGCCCTGAGAGGTACAGAAACCCGCCGAGATTGAACAGGTCGTAGGCCGGTATGTCGTTGCCGCCGATCCGATTGGCGGCGGTGACCAGGCCTTCGAGCGTATGCGCCCCCCAGGTCTGTGCGCCACTGACGAGCCCGCGCCAGTAGGAGTACTCGTCGTCCGCGCCGAGCGCCTTCAGCGACGAATAGAGCTGGCCCAGCACACGATAGCCGCTGTGGGTGAAGTTGAGATTGTCGAGCCGGTCGAGCGTGAGCTGCGCATTCAGCGCACCCAGGCTGGCATGTGCGTTCGATGGAAACCGGGGACTGCCGCTCTGCAGGTCGAAGCTGCGGTACCCGTAGCGCGCGCCGACGCGCACCTCGCCGTACTCGATGATGTTGGCGCCGACATCGAAGGCGGCAATGGCCTCGGTGTTCTTGTACTGCGCGATCTGGATCGTGTCCTCGAACAGGTACCAGGGCGTCACCGAGTACTGCACGCGCGGAACAACGAAGAAATACTGGCGTGCGCTCAGCGGCTGGTAGAACTCGGTGCCGACCAGCACATTGGTGCCGAGCACCAGGTCACTGCGCCACTCGGCACCCCAGGCGTTGAGCCATTTTGAGCGGTAGGACGCGAACAGGTTGAAATTCGACTGCTTGCCGAGATCGGCGTCGAGTTCCAGGCCGAAGCGGAAGTAGTCGCGCTCCGGCTTTTCCCGCACCAGTACCGTCAGCGTCTGCTTGCCGTCGACATCGTCGATCGTGTAGTTGACGTTTTCGAAGTCACCGCGCCCGAACACGCGGCGCATGTCCAGGTCGATCGTATCGCGGTCGAGCTGCTGCCCGACCTGGGTCTGCAGCGATTGCAATACGACCTCGGGCGACACGCGTTTCGTGCCCTCGACCCGGATCGCGGCGATGATCACCGCCTCCTTCGCCGCGGGGGCGCGCTGGCGCTCGCGCAGCGCTGCGTATTGCTCCGGCGGCAAGGCGAGGGCGCGTAGCCGGTCCGCGACCTTGCGCGCGGCCGCCTCGCCGACCGGGACCGTGTCCTTCAGGTGGTCGAAATCCGTGGACGAGAAGTCGCCGAGTTCCGGCACAATCAGGACGTCCCCGGGCCGCAGCTCATGCAGCGACCGGCTGACGTTCTGCTCGGTCAGGATGTTGATCATCTGCGTCGTCACGCTGAACACCGATGTGATGTCGTCAGGCTTCAGCAGCGGCGTGCCCAGATTGACGGCGATGATGATCTCCGCGCCCATGGCGCGGGCGACGTCGACGGGCAGATTGCGCACCAGGCCGCCGTCGACCAGCTGGCGCCTGCCTATCGTCACCGGCGCCACCGCGCCCGGCACCGACATCGACGCGCGGATCGCCTGCACTACGCTGCCACTCGAAAGCACGACCATCTCGCCCGTACCGATGTCCGTCGCGATCGCGCGGAACGGGATCGGCAGTTCGTCGAAATTGCTTGCCGTGCCGATCTGCACCAGCCGCCGCAACTCGCCTTCGAGCGCGACGCCGGTGACGATGCCCTTCGGCAGGACGACGCCGCCCTTGCCGATGCCGAGTTCCGGAATGATGTAGGGCGTCTCGTCGTCGGTCTTCTGCCGCATCGTCTGGTCAGCGCGCGGCGGCTTGTCGGTGAAGAGCTTGTCCGTCGTGATCGTGCCGATCACGGCTTCCATCTGCGCCACCGACAGACCCGTGGCGTAGGACGCGCCGACGATCGAGCCCATGCTGGTGCCGGCGATCACGTCAACCGGCACGCACAGTTCCTCCAGCACCTTCAGTACACCGATGTGCGCCGCCCCGCGAGCCCCTCCGCCAGACAGCACGAGGCCAATCTTCGGCCGCCGCGTCTCTGTCCGTTGCGTGTCGGCGGGCGTCGGTTCTGACGCTGCCGGCCACGGCGCCGCCGCAGCCAGTACCAGTGCCAGGGCCGCGCAGGCGCTGCGCGTCGTGCTTGCCGTCATCTGCTCGAGCCGCATGGATTGATCCGGATCGCTTCCCGTCACGCGCCGGCGAGTCTACGAGATGGACGCGCGCCGGCCTTGGAATCGCCCCGTCCGCCCGCGCGTTTGTCGTATCGTCCCATCCTCCCGCCTGGATGCCGCACTCATGACCGTCCCCGTCGCCACCGACAACCTGAACGTCGTCGGCCTCGATGAAATGCCGCCGCCGGCGCAGATCAAGGATGAACTTCCACTGTCACCTGAAGGCGCGGAAACCGTGCGCCGCGGCCGCGCCGAGCTGACTGCGATCCTCGATCGGCGCGACCGACGTCTGTTCGTCGTCGTCGGACCGTGCTCGATCCACGACCCGCGCGCCGCGCTCGAATACGCGCTGCAGCTGCGCTCGCTTGCCGACGAGGTCGCCGACACGCTGCTGCTGGTGATGCGCGTCTACTTCGAGAAGCCACGCACTGCAACGGGTTGGAAGGGCTTCATCAACGATCCGGACATGGACGATTCGTTCCGCATCGGCAAGGGCATGCGGCAGGCGCGCGAGCTGCTGCGCACGTTCGCCGCGATGGGGTTGCCGACCGGCAGCGAAGCGCTCGATCCGCTGTCGCCGCAGTATCTGGCCGATCTGATCGGGTGGTACGCGATCGGCGCGCGAACCACTGAATCACAGACGCACCGCGAAATGGCGAGCGGACTGTCAACGCCGGTGGGCTTCAAGAACGGCACCGACGGCGGGCTGGAGGTCGCGATCAATGCAATCCGCTCGGCGCGCTCGCCGCACAGCTTTCTCGGCATCGGTCCCGACGGTCGCACCGCGATCGTGCGCACGCGTGGCAACCGGCTTGGCCACCTGGTGCTACGCGGCGGCGGCGGGCGACCGAACTACGACACCGTCAGCGTGCGCCTCGCCGAAGCGGCACTCACGAAGGCCGGGCTGGACCCCAACATCGTGGTCGACTGCTCGCACAGCAATTCGCTGAAGGACCCGACGTTGCAGCCCCTGGTATTCATGGACTGCGTGCACCAGATCAAGGAAGGCAACCGCTCGATCGTCGGCATGATGCTCGAGAGCCACCTGCGCGGCGGCAACCAGCCGATCCCGTCTGACCTGAGCCATCTGGAATATGGCGTGTCGGTAACCGACGCTTGCGTCGACTGGGCTACGACCGCCGAAGTTTTGCGCCGCGCCGCGGCCGAACTGCGACCGGTGCTCGCCAGCCGCGTCTGATCAGCACCCGCCGCGCAGGCTTACTTGTTCACGGGCATCGTGAACTCGGGTCCCTTGCTCGCCGCCGGGTCCGGCCAGCGCTGCATCACGCTCTTGTAGCGCGTGTAGAAGCGCACCGCCTCCTCGCCGTAGGCGTGATGGTCGCCGAACAGTGATCGCTTCCAGCCGCCGAACGAGTGAAACGACATCGGCACCGGAATCGGAACGTTGATGCCGACCATGCCGGCGGTCACGCGTCGCGAGAATTCGCGTGCGGTGCCACCGTCGGCGGTGAAGCAGGCCACGCCGTTGCCGAACTCGTGCGCGTTAACGAGTTCGAGCGCCGCCGCGAGGTCAGACACGCGCACCATCGTCAGCACCGGGCCAAAGATCTCCTCGCGGTAGATCTTCATGTCGTTCCGCGCGTGGTCGAACAGGGTCGCACCGAGGAAGAATCCGCTCTCGCGTCCCGCCACCGTATGGAGCCGACCGTCACAGACCAGCGCCGCGCCCTCCGCGATGCCCGACTCGATGTAGTCGAGAATCTTCTGGCGGTGCATCGCGGTCACGACGGGGCCCATGTCGGCATCGCCGTCCATGCCGTCGCGGATACGCAACTTAGCGATGCGTGGCTTGAGCTTCTCGATCAGTTCGTCGGCGATGTGGCCGACCGCGACGCCGACCGAGATCGCCATGCAGCGCTCGCCGGCGGAGCCGTAGGCCGCACCGATCAGCGCGTCCGCCGCCGCGTCGAGATCGGCATCGGGCATCACCACCATGTGGTTCTTCGCACCGCCCAGCGCCTGTACGCGTTTGCCGTGCGCGATGCCTTCGCGCTGGATGTACTCCGCAATCGGCGTCGAGCCGACAAAGCTCACGGCGGCGATCCCCGGATGCGCGAGGATGGCGTCGACCGCCGCCTTGTCACCCTGCACGACATTGAACGCACCATCGGGCAGGCCGGCCTGCCTGAGCAGTTCAGCGATCAGCAGCGACGGCGATGGATCGCGCTCCGACGGCTTCAGAATGAAGGTGTTGCCGCACACCAGTGCCAGCGGAAACATCCACATCGGCACCATGCATGGGAAATTGAACGGCGTGATGCCGGCCACGACGCCGAGCGGCTGGCGCAGCGAATAGTTGTCGATACCGCCGCCGATGTTGTCGGAGAACTGCGTCTTCATCAGCTGCGGCGCGCCGCAGGCGAACTCGACGATCTCGAGCCCGCGCTGCACCTCGCCTCGAGCATCCGAGAAGACCTTTCCATGCTCGCGAGTGATCAAGCGCGCGAGGTCGTCGTGATGGCGATCGAGCAGTTCCTTGAAGCGGAACATCACGCGTGCGCGATTCAGCACCGAAGTGTCGTGCCAGCCCGGAAACGATGCCCTGGCACTGCCCACTGCGGCGTCGACCACGCCGGCATCGCCGAGCCGCACGCGCCCCGTCACCTCGCCGGTGGCCGGATTGAAGACGTCGCTCGCGCGGCCGCTTTCGCCGGTGACCCTCGCGCCGCCGATCCAGTGGCCGATGTCGGCGATGACGCTTTCGCTCTTGCCCATCGGCTACTCCAAGCTCGCGAGCGCGGTGCGGATGGTTTCGACGATACGGCCGATCTGCGCCTCATCGATGATCAGCGGCGGCGACAGCGCCAGGATGTCACCGGTGAACCGGACCAGCACCCCGGCTTCGAAGCAGCGGATGTGGGCCTCGATGCCGCGCCGGCCGGCCGCGCCAGGACGCGGCTCGAGTTCGATGCCCCCGACCAGGCCGAGGTTGCGGATATCGATGACGTGGCGCGCGCCCTTCAGCGAGTGCAGCGCGGCCTCGAACTTCGGCGCCAGCGCCTGCGCGCGCGCAAACAGCTGCTCGTCGACATAGAGCTTCTGGGTGGCAAGCAGCGCAGCACACGCCAGCGGGTGCGACGAGTACGTGTAGCCGTGCAGGAATTCGATCTGCCCCTCGGGCGCCGCATTCGTGATCGTCTCGTAGATCTCATTTCTCGCGATCACTGCGCCCATCGGCACCGCAGCGTTGTTAATCGCCTTGGCGCACGTCAGCAGGTCCGGCGTGATGTTGAAGTAGTGCGCTGCGAACGGAGCGCCGAGGCGGCCGAAACCAGTGATCACTTCGTCGAAGACCAGCACGATCCCGTGCTTGCGGCAGATCGCCGCTATACGCTCGAGATAACCCTGCGGCGGAATCAGCACGCCGGCCGATCCTGCCATCGGCTCGACAATTACGGCGGCGACATTGCTCGGGTCGTGGAAGGCAACGAGGCGCTCGAGCTCGTCGGCGAACTCTGCGCCGTGCGCCGGAAGCCCGCGCGAATACGCGTTGCGCGCCAGGTCGTGCGTCGAGCGGATGTGATCGACGCCGGCCATCATCGCCGGAAATGCCTTGCGGTTGCCGGGGATACCGCCGGCCATCGTGCCGCCGACGTTGACGCCGTGGTAGCCGCGCTCGCGGCCGATGATGATGCGGCGACTCGGTTCGCCGCGCGCGCGATGGTAGGCGAGTGCCATCTTGATCGCGGTGTCGGCGGACTCTGAGCCCGAATTGGTGAAGAACACGCGTTCCATCCCGGCGGGCGCCATCTTCGCGATGACCGTCGCGGCCTCGAAGGCCAGTGGATGCCCCAGGTTGAACGGCGGCGCATAGTCCATCGTCGCTGCCTGTTTCTGCACCGCCTCGACGATCGGTCGCCGGCCATGGCCGGCATTCACGCACCACAGCCCCGCGGTGCCGTCGAGCACCTCACGTCCGTCGGGCGTCCAGTAGTACATGCCCTCGGCGCGCGCCAGCAGGCGCGGCGCCGCCTTGAACGCCCGGTTGGCGGAAAACGGCATCCAGAAGTGTTCGAGCGTGGCGGCATGCACCGAGGGGTTCTCGAGCTTCATGGAAGTCTCCTATGAGAGCGGGCGGAACGAACTGAAGAAGGTGTCGAGCGCCTGAGCATCGATGCTGCCCTCGCCGCCGAGCGCCACCAGCTCGAAAAGTCGATCATCGACGATGAAGAAGCGGGCCGCAAGCACGGCCACGCGACCATCCGCGGTTCGGCCTCGCGCCTCGAGCGCCTCTCCGGCAGTCACTCGCTGCAACGAGCCCGGCGCCAGCGTGAGTGTCGCTGGCGCGCTCGATGTGACCGTGCCGCCGATGTTGCGCACCAGGCCGTCGCGGAAGTAGGCGATCGCGCGTCGGCGCGTCGCCGCGTCGGCCGCGAGGCCCGGTGGCAGCGCAGCGATCCCGATCGCAAACATCGAGGCCCCGACGCCGGTGGAGTGCATCGTCATCGGCAGCGACTGCCCCTCGAAGTCCACGCTGCGCGAAACCGCCTGCGCGCGGCCAGGGAGCATGACCGTCGCCTCAGGCAGCCGGGCTTCGCGCCATTCCAGGCGTTCGCTGCAGCCGGTCAGCAGCAGCAGGCCGGCGACGGCTCCGGCGGCGCACCGCCGCGCCCGCCACCGGAGGGCAGAGATCACTCGCATCCGGTCCGCGCGCCGGCGCAAGGCGGGCCGGGTTGACCGGCCCACTGCGCCGACGTCGCTAGCGTCCCTTCACCGGACGCGTAGCGGGTGTTGCCGGTGCAGCCCTGCGTGCCCGATGCGGACGCTTCTTGCCATAGCTGCCGTTGTAGATCTTGCCGCGTCGGCTGCGGGTATCGCCTTTGCCCATGAGATTCGGACTCCTCGGTGTTCACATTCCGGTGTTCACATTCGTCGCAGGCAGTATAGAGGGCCGTGTAAGGCTGCTTCCGACGCCGCCCGTGGCCGAGTGCTGACGCCGCTGAAGATCCGACGTTTTGCCGCCGCACTACTCCGTATCCGGACGGTCGGCGGCGGCGTAACTTGCAGACGTGTTCCAAAGCGAGGTGCCACGATGATCAAGCAGCACTTTCCCTTCGCCGGCCTGGTCGCTGCTGCGCTGCCGCTTGCGCTGGGCAATGGCTCGCTGTTCATCATGACGCTCGCCGCCATCATCGGCGCGATGCCGCTCGTGTATGGACGCGACGTCGACCAGGTCGTTCGCGCCACGGTCGCGCGCCGCAACGACCGGCGCTAGACAGCGCCGCCGTGGCATCGGCCCCGTCGACGGCGGGCGCTCCTACAATGGCGGCGCGGGCATCGCGCGGCTTCGACCTGAACCCGCCGCAGCTCCGGTATTGCGCGAGTTCATCATGTCCCTAGTCGTCTTCCGCTCCAAGGCCGCCGGCGAAATCTTCATGTTTCCGGAAACCGCGCGGCGCATCTTCGCGATCATCGGCCGCAGCGAGGCCGTGCGGGGCGTCATCACCGCCGAACAGGTGCCGGACGCCCTGCAGCGACTGGCGGCAGCGGTCGATCAGGAGAAGGCTGACATCAAGGCGGCCAGCGAAGCCGCACGCCAGGCGGATCGGAGCGAGGACGCTTCGCCCGGGCCGATCACGCTGGCGCAGCGCGCCTTCCCGCTGATCGAGATGCTGCGCGCGGCGCAAAAGCGTAAGGTCGACGTGACCTGGGGCGTCTGACAGCGGCGGCCGGCGCTGCGGCTTACCTACAATGCGCAGCGCTGGCGGACTGCGGTTCGCCGCACTGTTGCTCACGGAGCGCTCTTGTCGAGTCCTACGCCCGAGTCTCCCCGTCGCCTCTGGATCGGCGTCCTCGCCGTCCTGCTGATGCTCGCCGGCATCGCGCTCGCGCTGCGCGCGATGAGCCACGACGCGGAGGTGCAGGCGAACTACGAGCGCGCGCTCGCCCTGTCGCAGGCCGCACTGGAGGCCCAACATGCCAGCGGCGACCTGCGCGCTTGGCAGGCACGCAATGCGCGCGAGCTGGCAAAGGGTGGTGACGCACCGATCGCCGGCGCGGAGTTGCAGGACCTGGTCTCGATCGTCGGTGATCTGCGTGAGCGGCTGCAGGGGCTCGATGCTGACCTGCCGCCCAACCGCAGGGCCGAGATCGCGGAGCTTCGCTCCACCCTGCAGCGTTTCGAGCGCATCGGCCGCAACGGCCTCCTCGTCGGCGAAAGCGGCACCCCGATCTCGCGCGCGGCGCTGACCGGCCCGGCGGCGGACATCGATCGCTTCGAGGACTCTCTCCGGGCGATCGTTGCGGACGCCAGCGCTCGCGCGACGGCGATGGCCCGGCAGGCCGAGAGACTCAAGGAGACCGCGCGCTACGGGCTGGTCGGCTTCTCGCTTATCACTTTTGCGCTCGCCGTCGTGCTCACGCTGCTGACGCTGCGCACGTTGGCGGCGAACCGCGAACTGCTGGAGCGCATGTCGCGCCTGGCGCAGCAGGACGGGCTCACCGGCATCGCCAACCGGCGCACGCTCGACGAGGCGGTCCCGGTCGAGTTCGCTCGCGCCCGCCGCAGTGGCCAGCCGCTGACGCTCATCATGCTCGATATCGATCACTTCAAGCGCTACAACGACAAGCGCGGCCACGCGGCTGGTGATGCACTGTTGCGCGGCGCTGCTCAGGCCTGGGCGAAGCAGCTGCGGCCGACCGACCTGATCGCGCGCTACGGCGGCGAGGAGTTCACGCTGGTGCTGCCGGCGTGCAACGAGGACCAGGCCGCGCAGCTGGTGGACCGGCTGCGACCGCTGATGCCCGACCGGCAGACATTCTCAGCCGGAGTCGCGGCCTGGGACGGCGAAGAAACCACCAACGAGCTGGTGCAGCGTGCGGACCGCGCGCTGCTGCAGGCCAAGAAGCGCGGGCGCAACCGGACGACGATCGCCGGGCGCGAGCTGCAGGCGACCCTGCCGCTCGAAAACGCCGGCGCACGATGAAGCCGCGCATCCTCGTCGTCGAGGACGAGCCGGCGATCGCCGACACGATTGTCTATGCGCTCGCGACCGACGACTTCGAGCCCGAATGGTGCGCGACTGGCGCGGCTGCGCTGGCGAGCGCCAGGCAGAAGCCGGCCGAGCTCGCGATACTCGACGTCGGGCTGCCGGACATCAACGGCTTCGAGCTGTTCCGTCGGCTGCAGCAGCAGCAGCCGACGCTGCCGGCGATCTTCCTCACGGCGCGTTCGAGCGAGATCGACCGCGTCGTCGGACTCGAACTCGGCGCCGACGATTACATCGGCAAGCCGTTCTCACCGCGCGAACTGGTCGCACGCGTACGCACGGTGCTGCGTCGCGCGCAGCGTCAGCCGGTCGCAGCACCGCCGGCGCACGGCGCATTCGCCGTCGACGACGAGAAGAAGACGATCCGGTTCCGCGGATGCACGCTCGATCTGTCGCGCACCGAGTACCGGCTCCTCAAGGTGCTCATCGATCGGCCTGGCCGCGTCTTCTCGCGCGACGAGCTGATGCAGCGCGCTTGGGACGATCCCGCGTCCGCCTTCGACCGCACCGTGGACGCACACGTCAAGGCGCTGCGCGCGAAGCTGCGCGACGTCGACAGGTCGGTCGATCCGATCTCGACCCATCGCGGCATGGGCTACTCGCTGCGCGAGGACCTGGCGTGACGCGTTGCGGCGTTTGATGTCGCGGCGATCACGCATCTTCCTCGGTGTCGTCGCGGTCTACGTCGCGGCGGTCGTGTTCCTGCTGTATCGCGTTGGCCTCGACCTCGATCCGCGCTATCGCGAATCCACCGAGGATTCTCTCGTCGACACGGCCAATCTCCTCGCTACCCTGCTGGAGCGGCAGGCGTACAGCGGCGTGATCCAGACCGAGGAACTCGAGCGGACGCTGGAGCAGCTCGGCAAGCGGCCGCTGGCGGCGCGCATCTTCAATGTCGACAAGACCCGGGTCGACCTGCACGTCTACGTCACCGATGCCAACGGCATCGTGCTGTTCGATTCGGCCGGGCGCGACGTCGGCAGCGACTATCGCACGTGGCGCGACGTCTCGCGCACATTGGCCGGGCAATACGGCGCGCGCACGACGCTGGTCGATCCGGCCGATCCGGGCTCGGCTGTGATGTACGTCGGGGCTCCGATCCGCGAGCGGGTCGCACCCGATGCGCCCGAAGAGATCGTCGGTATGGTTGGAGTCGGCAAGCCGGTAGCGGCCTTTTCGCCGTTCATCGCCAACGCGCGGCAGAAACTCGTCATCGTCGGCGTGGTCGCCGTGGCGGCCTTTGCGGTCCTGCTGCTGATGGTGACCGTCTGGCTGGTGCGGCCCTTCGGCCTCGTGACCGAACTATGGCGCACGCTGCGCGCGCATCCGGGCGAGGGCCGGACGCTCGGTCAATCGCTGCGGACCGCCTTTCTCGACATGCGCGATGCGCTGGCGGGCAAGAGCTATGTCGACGAATACGTCGCGGCGCTGACGCACGAGATCAAGAGTCCGCTCGCCGCGATCCGGGGTGCGGCCGAGCTGCTGCGCGAACCTCTGCCGGAAGACGCCCGCCTGCGTTTCGTCGGGAACGTCGAGGAGCAGGTCGGGCGGGCGCAGGACCTGGTCGAGCGCATGCTCGAGCTGTCCGGTCTGGAGCGTCGCCGCACGCTCCAGCAGCGCGAACCCGTGGCACTCGCGGCTCTGGGCGACGCGGTGCGGGACGAGATGGTGCCGCTCGCAACGCGGCGCGATGTCGAGCTGTTCATCGACATCGATCCGCAGCTCACCGTGTCCGGCGATCGCTTCCTGCTTCAGCGCGCGCTCGCGAACCTGGTGCTGAATGCGATCGACTACTCGCCTCCGGAGGCGACCGTGACAGTCGATGCACAGGTGGCCGGTGGACGCGTCGAGCTCACCGTTCGCGACCACGGACCTGGACTGCCCGCCTTTGCGCAGCAGCGCGTGTTCGAGAAGTTCTTCTCCCTTCCTCGACCCGGCACCGGCCGCAAGGGCACCGGGCTCGGACTGGCCTTCGTCCGCGAGGTCGCGACCCTGCATGGCGGGAGCGCACGCCTGGCAAATCATCCGGAAGGCGGTGCCGTCGCCACGCTGTCGCTGCCACGCCGCGTCGGGCGCTAGCGCGCCGCTGGCGGGCCGACCTTCACACGCTGTTCACACGGGCCGCACAGCCGTTTCGCAAGCGGTTCGCGATCCGTGGGCATCGTCCGTTGCGTGCCCGTTCCGGGCACGTCGCCAAGGAGAACGAGATGCCCGCCCTGCAGGTGCTGCGCGACGGCGCAGCGATCGCTGCCGAACTCGCCGCTCTGCTGTTCCTCACCCCGATGCCCGCCGTTGCCGGCGAATCAAACGCCGCCGACGCCAGCCGCCCGGTGACTGCAAGCCGGTTGCCCGCGCTGCACGTCACCGATGCTGCGTTCGATGTCCAACTGCTCGGACTGCTGGCCGATCTACGCATCGTGCAGTCCGTGCGCAACGACGGACCGACGCGGGTCGACCTTGGAGCGCACCTGCCGGCCGTCGCAGAGAGCGTGGACGCGCTGGCGATCACCCGCGATGGCCGCACGACCGACCTTCTCGCTGGGACCGCCTGCGGTGGCGACGAAGATCCCGACGCCGGTCACGCCCTGGCCGATGACGATGAGGCCCGCGCCGACCTGATGCAGCTGCTGCCGGGTCAGTTCGTCACTGTCGCAGTATCGGCCACTGAGACACTGCAGCCCTGGGGCGACGCCTATCGCCTCGCTCTGCCGGCAACGATCGCCGCGCCCGCAGCGCAGTTGCGTCTCGTTGCCCGCAGCGGCGGAAGGGCGTTGCTGGTGATCCCGCCTGCCGGCGCCGACGGCGTCGCCACCCTCACGCTGCGGCCCGACGCCGCGCCCGCCCGCGTCATCCGGCTGGGCCGGATCACGCCGGGATTCGCGCACGTCGTGCCACTGCTTGACGGCGATGCGGCGCGCACGCCTGGGACCACTGCGATCGAACTTGAGATCGTCGCACCGACGCAGGTGCAGTGGATGACGCTGTCGGCCGACGGTCCGGTCGAACTCGCTGCCCAGGCCGGACAGTGAGACCCGCATGAGCCCTGCCATCGAACGGACCGTCGCGCTCCGGCGCGCCGCGACCGCGGCACTGGCGACCTTCGCGCTCTGGATCGCCTGCGGCACGGCGGCATCGGCCGAGTCGCGTCCCGAGCACACGCTGTCGCCCTACTTCGTTGTCAGCGCCGCGGAACCGGGCGTCGACGCTCTGCCGCTGAAGTCAACGGTCGTCGACGTCCGGATCTCCGGCGTCATCGCCGACGTGCGCGTGCGCCAGCGCTACCGCAACGAGGGCACGCACGCGCTCGAGGCACGCTACGTTTTTCCGGCGTCGACGCGCGCGGCGGTGAGCGCCCTGACGATGCGTATCGGCGACCGCGTCGTCCAGGCCGAGATACGCGAGAAGCAGGCCGCGCGGCGCGACTACGAAGGCGCCAAGCGCGAGGGGCGGAGCGCTTCGCTGCTCGAGCAGCAGCGGCCGAGCGTCTTCCAGATGTCGATCGCCAACCTGATGCCGGGTGACGACATCGAGGTTGACCTGCGTTACAGCGAACTGGTCATCCCGACCGACGGCACCTACCGGTTCGTGTTTCCGACCGTCGTCGGCCCGCGCTACAACGGCGCGCCCGGCCGCGAAAGCCACCAGTCCGAGACCTGGATCGCGCAACCGACGCTGCGCACCAGCGTGGCGCCAAAGGCGACCCTGGCGATGACGCTTGCGATCGATGCGCCGATGACGGTGCAGGCTCTCGCATCGCCGTCGCACCCATTCGCCATCGATGGCATCGGTTCGCCCCGCGTACGCGCCACGCTGGATGCGGACGCTGCGCATGGCGACCGCGACATCGTGCTCGACTATCGCCTCGCCGGCCGCGAGATCGCCTCCGGAGTGCTGCTGCACGAAGGCCCGGAGGAGAACTTCTTCCTCGCGATGATCGAACCGCCGGCGCGCGCTCCCACTGCGGCGATCGTGCCGCGGGAGTACGTCTTCATCCTCGACGTCTCCGGATCGATGCACGGCTTTCCGCTCGACACGGCAAAGAGGCTGCTGCGCGGGCTGGTCGGCAACCTGCGCTCCAGCGACACTTTCAACATCATCCCGTTCTCAGGCGGTCACTCGCTGCTCGCGCCGCGCTCGCTGCCCGCGACGCGGGAAAACGTCGAAGCCGCTCAGCGCTTCATCGCCGGTCAGCGCGGCAGCGGATCGACCGAGCTGCTAGCGGCCCTGCGCGCTGCGCTCGCCCTGCCGTCGGACCCGGACCGCGCCCGCAGCTTCGTCGTCATCACGGACGGCTATGTCTCGATCGAGAAGGAAGCCATGGACCTGGTGCGCGCGCGCCTCGGCGACGCCAATGTCTTCGCGTTCGGCATCGGCAGCTCGGTCAATCGTTTCCTGATCGAAGGCCTGGCGCGTGCCGGCCGCGGCGAGCCATTCATCGTGCTCAGTCCGCAACAGGCCGCAATCGAGGCCGACCGGTTCCGCAGCTACATCGAGGCGCCACTCCTGACGCGCATCCGGGTCGAGTTCAAAGGCTTCGACGCGTACGACCTCGACCCGCCCCAGCTGCCGGACCTGTTCGCGCAGCGTCCGCTGGTGCTGAGCGGCAAGTTCCGCGGCGCACCGCAGGGCACGATCGAAGTCAGCGGCACGACCGCAGCCGGCAGCTACCACCGGTCGATCGATGTCGCGGCAGCGCGCGGTGGTCCGCCCCGTCCGGTGCTCGCCACCCTCTGGGCGCGCGGCCGCATCGCCACGCTCAGCGACGATCAGAAATTGTCGAACGACAGCAAGGCCGCCCAGGACATCACCGCGCTCGGTCTCAAGTACTCGCTGCTGACCGACTACACCTCTTTCATCGCAATCGATCGCGTCGTGCGCAACGCGGGCGGCGAACAGCGCAGCGTCGACCAGCCGCTGCCGCTGCCGGCCGGGGTCACAGAACTCGCGGTCGGCGAAGTGCCGAGCACGCCCGAGCCGGAGTTCGTCTCGATGGCGCTGGCCGCGGGCGGCCTGCTGTGGTGGAAGCGCCGTCGGGAGCGTCGCCATGGCTGAGCTCAACTCGCGCGTCGGCCGCACGATGCCGTCGCCGCTGTTCGGTGTACTGGTGGCGGAGCCCGCGATGCCACAGCGGTCGCGCCGCCGTCCGGCGTGGCCGACGATGTCGCGGCCCGTCTGGATGCTGGCCGCGCTCGCAGCGGCGCTCTGGCCGCATTGGATCTACCTGGCGCGCCGGATGGTCGATGGCTCCGACGAACCGTGGGGCGCATTGGCGCTGGCAACCGTTGCGGCGCTGCTGTGGCGCGATCGCGGGGCGCTGGTGCAGCCGACGCGTGCGGCAGTGGTGGCGAGTGCCGCACTCGCGGTGATGGCAGCGGCAGCGCATCTCATCGCACCGGATCTCGCGGCCGCGGTCGTCGCGATGCTCGCACTCGGGATGTTTCTGGTGCACGCGCTGCAACGGCCTGCGACGCCCATCGCCGTGCTGCTGCTGCTCGCGTTGCCGGTGATCGCCTCGCTGCAGTTCTATCTCGGCTTCCCATTGCGGGTGCTGGTAGCCCACGTGAGTTCGTGGCTGCTGTGGCTCAGCGGGCTCGACGTTTCGGCTGCCGGCGCCTCGATCGTGCTGGGTGATCGCACTGTGCTGATCGACGCGCCCTGCGCGGGCATCGGCATGCTCTGGCTCGGCAGCTACCTCGCTGCGCTCGCGTCCCATCTGCAGCGCGCCGACGCGCGCCTGACGGCACTTGCGGGTGTGCTGGCCGGCGCCCTGGTCCTGCTGGCGAACATCGCTCGCAACACGGTGCTCTTCTTCCCCGAGTCCGGTCTCGTGCACTGGCCGGCCTGGACGCACGAAGCCGTCGGACTGGCCGCGTTCATCGCGGCGATGATTCCCCTGCTCGCCTTCGTCACCCATCGTTCACGGAGGACGTCATGAACGTTCGGACCTTCTTTGTCGGCGCCCTGCTGGTTGCGGGCGTGTTGCCGCTGGCAGCCTGGCTGCCAGCGGCCGGGCGGCTTTCGACAGCCTCAAGGCTGGGCCCGTCCGTGGTGGACAGCGTGCCGGAGCGCATTGACTGGCCCACCCACTTCCGCGACCAGCCGCTGACCCCCTTGCCGCTGTCTGAACTCGAACTGCGATTCGCGCAGCGCTTTCCCGGCGCTATCGCGCGCTTCACCGACGGCGAGCGCATCGTGATCCTGCGCCAGGTCGACCGGCCGACGCGGCAATTGCACCCGGCGAGCGACTGCTTTGCCGCGCTTGGCTATCGGGTCGATCGCGCCCGGCCGAGCGTCGACGCTGATGGCATGACATGGAGCTGCTTCTTGGCCGAGCGCGACGGCCGCCGCGTGCGCATTTGCGAGCGGATTCACGACCGCCAGGGACGTGCGTGGACCGACGTCTCGTCGTGGTTCTGGTCGGCGCAGTACGGCGGCGGGCCGTGGCTCGCGTTGACGGTGGTCGAAACCGCGCAATGACGCCTCGGCGCGCCGCGCTGGCGCTCGGACTCGCCGGCCTGCTTCTGCTGGTCGGCCTCGTCGGCGCTGTCTGCGTCGCGGTGCTGTCGAACGGCGTGCTGGCCACCGCGCCGTCGGCATGGACGACCGAGTTGCGCGTCGCCGGCCACAGTGTGAAAGCGAACGTCTCCGGCCTGCTGCGACTGGCGACGGCCCCCGGCGTCGCCCACGTCCTCGACGGGCAGTCGATCGCGACACCGACCGGCCGCATCGCCTTCCGGCGGGACGGCGCCGCCCTAGTGGCGCTCTGTGCGCCCTGCCGATGGCAGCACGATGCACTGGCCGCAGGACCTTGGACGCCGCGGACGGTAGAACTGCGGCTCGAGCGGTCCGGCGCCGAGCTGATCGGCTGGCTCGCAGTCGAGGGCGTGCGAATCGACTACACCGCCGAACTCGCGGGGGATGGCGTGGTCGTGCGCTGGCAGCTGCCGCGCACTGGACTCCGCCGCGCGTACGCGGCGCTGGCGAGCGTGATACCGGAGGCGAGCCTCGCAAGCATCGAAGGCTCGCTCGAAGCGCGCGGCACGCTGCGATTGCCGCAACGGACCGGCTCAATGCAGTTTCACCTCGACGGGGCTGCGGTCGGGGGCCTGGGGACCGAGGTCCTACAGTTCGGTTCGTTCGCCATGTCGTGCCGCGACGGGGAAGGTCAGGCGCTTCGCGTCGTCAACGGCGACTCGGAGCGGCGCTGGATCGCTCTCGACAGGATGGGATTGCTGCCTGCGGCTGTCGTCGCCGCCGAGGACCAGCGTTTCGAGCGGCACGCGGGCTACGACGCAACGCAGCTCGCCCCGCTCCTTGCAAGCTTCGACCTGGACGGTCCGCGGCGTGGCGCGAGCACGCTGACCCAGCAGCTCGCGCGCACACTGTTCACCGGCGGTGAACGGACACTCGCCCGCAAGCTGCGCGAACTGCTCTACGCGATCGAGATGGAACGCACTCTCGGCAAGGCTCGCATCCTCGAGCTTTACCTGAATACGGTCGACTGGGGACCGGGCATCTGCGGCGCGCGTTACGCTGCGCGCACCTACTTCCGCAAGCGGCCGGACCAGCTGACGCCGCTCGAGGCGGCCTGGCTGGCCGGGATCCTGCGCGCGCCACATGCCGCACACGGCCAGCAGTGGATCGGCGGCGCCGCCGAGACCGACCGAGCACGCTGGGTGCTGCTGCAGATGCGCGGGCTGCCGCGCAGCGAACGCGAGCGCTGGTCACGGCGGGCGCTCGTGCTCGCGCCAGCGCCGGCGCGTGCGATCGAGCGCTCAGCGCCGCGCCGGCCGGACCGGAATGCGCCGGTTGCCGAACGCGCCCTGAAAGCGACCGAACCGGCCGGCGATGGCAGTGGAGCAGTGCGGACAGTGGCCGTCGTCCGTTAGCTCGTAGCGCAGGATGCGATGCCAGTCGCGCTCGATCAGCGCGGCGTGGCAGGCCGGGCAGAAGGTCGTGCCGCCCTCGCGATCGTGCACGTTGCCGGTGTACACGTGGCGCAGCCCTTCCTCCTGCGCGATGTTCCGGGCGCGCGACAGCGTGGACGCCGGCGTCGCCGGCAGGTCGTCGAGCTTGTAATCCGGATGAAACGCCGTGAAGTGCAGCGGCACGTCGGTCCGCAATGCGGACGCGATCCAGCGGCACATCGCGCGGATTTCCGCGTCCGAGTCGTTCTTGGTCGGGATCAGCAGCGTCGTGATCTCGGTCCAGCAGTCGGTCTCGTGCACGAGATACTTCAGCGTGTCCAGCACCGGCGCGAGGTGAGCGCCCGTCAGCCGGAAATAGAACTCCTCGGTGAAGGCCTTCAGGTCGACGTTGGCGGCGTCCATCCTTGCGTAGAACTCGCGCCGCGGTTCGGCGTGGATGTAGCCGGCGGTCACCGCGACCGTCGCCAGCCCAGCGTCGTGACATGCATCCGCGGCGTCGAGCGCGTACTCGGCGAAGATCACCGGATCGTTGTAGGTGAACGCCACGCTGCGGCAGCCGCTCGCACGCGCAGCCTGCGCGATTGCTTCCGGGCTGGCCTGGTCCATCAGCCGGTCCATTTCGGTCGACTTCGAGATGTCCCAGTTCTGACAGAACTTGCAGGCGAGATTGCATCCGGCGGTGCCGAAGGAGAACACCGACGAGCCCGGATGAAAGTGGTTCAGCGGTTTCTTCTCGATCGGATCGACGCAGAAGCCCGACGAGCGTCCGTAGGTCGTCAGGACCATAGCGTCGCCCTCGCGGCGACGCACGAAGCAGAGCCCGCGCTGCCCTTCGTGCAGACGACAGTCGCGCGGGCACAGGTCGCACTGGATGCGGCCGTCGTCGAGACGATGCCACCACCGCGCCGGATGGTGCTCGTCGGGCCGATGCCCGCTTGTGATCGCCTGCTCGCTCATGCCGGTCCACTCTCCGTCTCGACGAACTTCTCGACCGTGTAGCGCGAGAACCTGAGGTCCGACGGCCACTCGTCCGCATGCAGTCCCGCCTTGTGCTTCAGGGCGCGCACGAACTCGCGCGGATCAGCGAGGTGCTCCCACACCTGCGGCAGCAGCGTCGCGCGGTGCGGGCCGCATTCGAGCGTGACGCCGTCGATGCCTGGACGCAGCTGGCCGATGAGGTCCGATTCGCTTTCCGCGACGAGCGGCGTCGAGGGCGCGAGCACTGAAACCTCGACGGCGGTCGCCGCGTATTCGTGCACCGCGAGCGGGGCGAAGCGAGAATCGTTGAACGCCGCCGCACGCGCGTTGGCACGCACGTCCTCGCCCAGCGTACGCCGCGGTGCAAGCGAGCCCACGCATCCCCGGAGCTGGCCGTCGACACGCAGGGTGACGAACGTCGCGCCGGGCTCGTCGAGGAACGCAGCCGGTGCCGGCGGTTCGTGCGGAATTCCGAAGGCGTGTGCCAGCGATGCGCGTGCATGCGCCAGCAGCAGTGTTCCGCGCCTCCCCAACGAGCGATCCGTCTTCGCCTCGGTCGGAGCGTCACGGTCTTTACTCGTCGGTTCTATGAAAGCCAGCGCCGCGTAACCGACGACGCGGTCGCGCGCGCCCGCGGTGTCGCCGGAGTTGCGCAGATCGAGCAGTTCGGCTTGCAGGCCACGGCGACGCGCGACGGCGAGCAGGCCATTGACTGGCGTCGCCCCGCAGGCCCGCGCATGCGTCAATGCGGGCTCGAGTTGCAGCATCGTGCCAGCGGTGGCGCGATCGATCTGCTGCGCATCGTCATAGGGCAGGTAGTGCGAGAGGTCGCTGCTGACGACGATCAGCGTCGCTTCGTCGCCCCAGAGACGGTCGAGCACCTCCGCGATCTCCGCGGTCGTCGCCTCGCCGACGACGAGCGGCAGCACCGCGAAATCGCCCAGGACCTGCTGCAGAAACGGCAGATGGACCTCGAGCGAATGCTCGCCAGCGTGCGCGCGATCGTCGACGACAACCTGCGGCATTCCGGCGATCCGCGCCAGCGCTTCCTTATCGACCGGCACGGCACCGAGCGGCGTGTCGAACGCCGCCGCCGCCGGCGCGGCGAGGCCGCGGACTGCGAACCGATGCGCCGGGCCGAGCAGCACGACATGGCGGATGCGCACGGCCGCACCCTCCAGTCGCGCGTAGGCGCTGGCGGCGACCGGCCCGGAATAGAGGTAGCCCGCGTGCGGCGCGATCAGCGCCTTGGGCGCCGCCGCCGCCGTCGTGCGGGCGTCGGCGAGCAATCGCGCGAGATCATCACGGAGCACGGCCGCGTCCGCGGCATAGAACAGCCCGGCGACGGCCGGTCGCCGATGCGTTCCCGGAACAGTTGCGAAGCTCATGTCCGGCAGCCTCCCTGCCTGCGCCGAACTTAAACAGCATATTCCTCCGGTATGGGGTCGGTGCGCTCCCGATCAAGCGTCTGCGGCGCTTTAGGCGCTGCGGGACCCCTGCGTCTCAGACATCCTCATGCAGGCACAGGATGTTGCCTTCCGGGTCCTTGAACCAGGCGGCCTTCTCCGAGCCGAGCACGCAGACGTGGCCCTCGGTGCGGAAGCCGGGCAGGTCATAGTCCTCGAAGACGACGCCCTGCGCCTTCAATGACCGGATTTCCGCGACGACGTCGTCGACCTTGAAACTGACCGCAGTGTGCTCGGCCCGGGTACCTTCGGGCTTCGGAAAGAGCGCCAGCGTGCCGCCGTCGCCCAGAGCGAAAAGGAACTTGCCGTCCTGCTGCAGGCCGACCGGACGCAGTCCCAGCCGCTTCTCATAGAAGTCGCGCGCGCGCCCGAGGTCGCGCACCGGAAGGATGGTCGTGGCAGGAGCGTTCGTCAGCATGGCACCTCCAGGCAGGATGGGGTGCTCACGATTGCACCGTCCTGGCTGCGTGACAACCCCGCGGCGTCCGCGATCCTACGGACCGGCGCCCTCCCGCCACTCAGCGTTGTAGAGCTTCCAGCGGCTGCCGTCACGGCGCCAGGCGGTGTCGAAGTCCCAGGTCTGGCCGCGCTCCGGCAGCAGCCCGGCTCCGCCGGTGGCGATGACGTGGATCTTCGCCGTCGCGCGCTCGCCCACGATCCGCACATCGCTGACCGTCGCGATCAGCTGGATCTTCTCGTTGCGCAGCATCGCCGCCGCGAGCATGCGCCGCGCGTCCTGCTTGCCGAACGCTCCCGACTCGCGCGTGAAGTCGTCGGCCAGCGGCTCGATCGCATCGGAGACCCGATGCTGCTCGACCGCCTGCGCCATCGCGGTGATCGTTGCGCGCAGCGCCTGCTCGGGATCGCTGCGGCTGCACGCCAGAAGCATCGCCGCCGCCAGGACTCCGAGGAGCACGCGCCACGCCGCCGACGTGGCGGCGCGGCGAGAAATCAGCCGAGGTTCGGCGCAAGCCACCGTTCGAGTTCGCCAACGGACTGCTGCTTGCGACGCGCCAGGTCTTCGAGCTGGTCGCGCCCGATGCGGCCGACGTTGAAGTAGCGCGACTGCGGATGCGAAAGGTAGAAGCCGCTGACCGACGACGCGGGCTGCATCGCGTAGTTTTCGGTCAGCGCCATGCCCGTCTCTTCGGCGGCCAGCGCCTCGAACAAGGGCCGCTTGACCGAGTGCTCCGGGCAGGCCGGGTACCCCGGCGCGGGGCGGATGCCGCGATACTCCTCGCGGATCAGCTCGGCGCTGCTCAGTGCCTCGTTCGCGGCATAGCCCCAGAGGTCGCGCCGCACCCGCTCGTGCATTAGCTCGGCGAAGGCCTCGGCGAGCCGGTCGGCGATCGCCTTCAGCATGATCACGCCGTAGTCGTCGTGGCGGGCCTGAAACTGCGCCTCGCGCTTGTCGACACCGATCCCGGTGGTCACCGCGAACATCCCGATGTAATCGGCGATGCCGGACGATTTCGGCGCGATGAAGTCCGCGAGCGCCTGGTTCGGATTCGGCACGCCGTCAATGACCGGCTTGCGCGTCTGCTGGCGCAGGCCGTGCCACGTGAACAGCACCTTGCGCCGCGAGTCGTCCGCGTAGACCTCGATGTCTTCGCCGACGGCGTTCGCCGGAAAGAATGCGACTGCCGCGTTGGCGGTCAGCCAGCGCTCGGCAATGATCCGCTCCAGCATCTTCTCGCCTTCGGCGAAGACCTGGCGCGCGTGTTCACCGACGACTTCGTCGGCAAGGACCTGCGGAAATGGGCCGTGCAGGTCCCAGGTCTGGAAAAACGGACCCCAGTCGATGTACTTGGCGATCATCGCCAGGTCGTAGTTCCTGAACAGCCGGCGGCCGAGGAACTTGGGCTTCGGCGGCACATAGCCGGACCAGTCGATGCGCGGCGCGTTCGCGCGCGCGTCGGCGAGCGCGATGATCTCCGGCCCCTTCTTGCTCGCGTGCTGCTCGCGCACGCGCTCGTATTCCTGGCTGACCTCGGCGATGAAGCGCGCTGCGGCGTCGTCACTGACGAGATTCTGGCAAACGCCGACCGAGCGGCTTGCGTCCGAGACATAGATCACCGGACCGCGTGTGTAGTGCGGCGCGATCTTGACCGCGGTGTGCACGCGGCTGGTGGTGGCGCCGCCGATCAGCAGCGGCAGCGCGAATCCCTGTCGCTGCATCTCGCGCGCGACGTGCTGCATTTCCTCGAGCGACGGAGTGATCAGACCCGAGAGCCCGATCATGTCGGCCTTCTCCTCGCGCGCCGTGGCCAAGATCTTCTCGGCCGGCACCATCACTCCGAGGTTGACGACCTCGAAGTTGTTGCACTGGAGCACGACCGAGACAATGTTCTTGCCGATGTCGTGCACGTCGCCTTTCACGGTGGCGACGACAACCTTCCCCTTGGTGCGCACTTCACCGCCCGCCGCGACATGCGCAGCTTTCTCGGCCTCGATGAACGGCACCAGGTGCGCGACGGCCTGCTTCATCACGCGTGCGGACTTGACCACCTGCGGCAGGAACATTTTGCCGGCGCCGAACAGGTCGCCGACGATGTTCATGCCGTCCATCAGCGGGCCCTCGATCACCTCGATCGTGCGACCGCCGCGCGCAGCGACCGACGCGCGGCACTCCTCGGCGTCCTCGACGACGAACTGCGTGATGCCGTGAATCAAGGCGTGCGCCAGCCGCTTTTCGACGGTCTCGGTGCGCCAGGCGAGGTCTTCATCCTTCCTGCGGCCGCCGGCCTTGACCTGCTCGGCGTAGGCCACAAGCCGCTCGCCCGCGTCGCGCCGGCGGTTGAGCACCACGTCCTCGACGCGCTCGCGCAGCTCGGGATCGATCTCCCCGTAGACGCCGAGCTGGCCGGCGTTGACGATGCCCATCGTCATGCCGGCGCGGATCGCGTGGTAGAGAAACACCGCGTGGATCGCCTCGCGCACGTGGTCGTTGCCGCGGAAGCTGAAGCTGACGTTCGACACGCCGCCGCTGACCTTGGCGTAGGGGAGGTGCTGGCGGATCCAGCGCGTCGCCTCGATGAAGTCGACGGCGTAGTTGTCGTGTTCCTCGATGCCGGTGGCGATCGCGAAGATGTTCGGATCGAAGATGATGTCCTCTGGCGGAAAGCCCGCCTGCTGCACCAGCAGGTCGTAGGAGCGCCGGCAGATCTCGGTCTTGCGCGCGAAGGTATCGGCCTGGCCCTGCTCGTCGAAGGCCATCACAATCACCGCGGCGCCGTAGCGACGGGCCAGCCGCGCCTGCCGCAGGAACTCGACCTCTCCCTCCTTCATCGAGATCGAATTGACGATCGCCTTGCCCTGGACGCACTTGAGCCCGGCCTCGATCACGCTCCACTTGGAACTGTCGATCATGACCGGCACGCGCGCGATGTCGGGTTCGCTGGCGACGAGGTTGAGGAAACGCGTCATCGCCGCGGCCGAATCCAGCATGGCCTCGTCCATGTTGATGTCGATGACCTGCGCGCCGTTCTCGACCTGCTGTCGCGCCACGCCGACCGCCTCCTCGTACTGCTCGTTGAGGATCAGCCGCGCAAAGGCCTTCGAGCCGGTCACGTTGGTGCGCTCGCCGACATTGACGAAGAGGCTGTCGTCGCCAATCTTGAGCGGCTCGAGCCCGGAAAGCTTGAGATCGCGGCCCACAGAAGGCACCGTACGCGGGGCGATACCTTCGATCGCACCGGCGATCTCGGCGACGTGTTCCGGAGTTGTCCCGCAGCAGCCGCCGGCGATATTGACGAACCCCGCCTCTGCGAACTCGCGCAACAGACTGGACGTGACGTCCGGTGTCTCGTCGAAGCCGGTTTCGCTCATCGGATTCGGCAGCCCGGCGTTCGGATAGACGCTGATGAAGGTGTCCGCGATACGCGCCAGTTCCTCGATGTAAGGCCGCATCAGCGCCGCACCCAGTGCACAGTTCAGCCCGACCGTCAGCGGTCGTGCATGCCGCACCGAGTGCCAGAAGGCTTCGACCGTCTGGCCGCTCAGGATGCGCCCGGACGCGTCGGTCACCGTGCCACTGATCATCAGCGGCACGCGCCCGCCACGCCGCTCGAACTCGACCTCGATCGCGAAGATCGCGGCCTTGGCATTGAGCGTGTCGAAGATCGTCTCGACCAGCAGCAGGTCGGCACCACCGTCGAGCAGACCGCGCACCTGCTCGCCGTAGGCGGCCACGAGCTCGTCGAAAGTGATGTTGCGCGCGCCCGGGTCGTTGACGTCGGGTGAGATCGATGCGGTGCGCGGCGTCGGTCCGAGCGCACCGGCGACGTAACGCTCGCGCCCCTCGCGCGAGTAGCGGTCGGCAGCGGCCCGGCCAAGTTGCGCCGCCGCGACGTTCATTTCGTAGGCCAGCGCGCCGAGCTTGTAGTCATCCTGCGCGACCGAGGTCGCACCGAAGGTATTGGTCTCGATGATGTCGGCGCCGGCCTCCAGGTACTGCTCATGGATCTCGGTGACGACCCGAGGCCGCGTCAGCACCAGCAGATCATTGTTGCCCTTGAGGTCGATCGGATGGTCGGCAAAGCGCTCACCGCGGAACTCCGCCTCGCTCAGCCGGCGGCTCTGGATCATCGTGCCCATCGCGCCGTCGAGGATCACGATGCGGCGCGCCAGCAGTTCCCGCAGGCGGCTTTCAGTGGCAGACATCGGTACGAGCTTCGTCGTCATCAGGGCCGGCCGGAACCGGGCAGAGGGCGAGGATACTAGGCAGTTCGCCCGGCAGCCCACGCGGCAAGGCATGAGCTCATGCCCGCCGCCGCCGCCGCGGCCGTGACAGGCGGCTGCGCCGCCGACTCAGGCGGGCACGGTTTCGCGCACTGCGTTCGAATCCTGCAGGATCGCCGGCGTCGAGGCCGACCGGATCAGGTCGGCCGCTTTCTCGGCAATCATCACGACCGGCGCATTGGTGTTCCCGGACACCAGCCTCGGCATGACCGAGGCATCGACGACGCGCAACCTCTCGACACCGCGCACGCGCAGCTGCGGATCGACGACGGACCGCGCGTCGCTGCCCATGCGGCAGGTGCCGACGGGGTGATAGATGGTGTCGGCACGAGCCCGGATCGCCGCGCGGATCTCGTCATCGCTGCGCACGTCGCTGAAATAGAGCTCGCGGCTCGCATCGGCGCCGCCGAAAGGCGCGAAAGCGGGCTGCGCGAAAATGCGGCGGACGGTTTTGAAGCCGCGCACCATCGTTTCGAGATCCTCGCTCGCGGATAGGAACCCCGGGTCGATCAGCGGAGCATCGCGCGCGTCGCTCGAGGCCAGGTGCACCATGCCGCGGCTCCTGGGCCGCATCGGGCACGAGTGGCAGCTCATGCCATGGCCCCAGTGAAAGGTCCGGTTGTGGTTGTCGACCATGCCGATCACGAAGTGCAGCTGCACATCGGGTCGGGTGAGTTCGGGCAGCGTGCGGACGAAGGCGCCGGCCTCGGCAAAGTTCGAGGTCAACACACCGCGTCGCTCACGCCGCCACTGACCGATCGCGCGCATCAGCTTGTACGCGCCGATCGGCGAGATACCGAGCAGGTCGGTATTGTCGACGCGCCGATTGATGATGATGTCCAGGTGGTCCTGCAGGTTGAGCCCGACCGGCAGGTCGGCAACGACTGGAATACCGAGCCCCTGCAGCGACGGCGCGGGACCGATCCCCGAGACCATCAGCAGTTGCGGCGACTGCAGCGCGCCGGCCGAGAGCAGCACCTCACGGCGCGCGCGCAGCGTGCGGCGCGTGCCGTCCTGCACGAACTCGACGCCGACCGCGCGTGCCCCTTCGAAAGCGATCCGCGTGGCGAATGCGGCGGTTTCGATACGGAGGTTCGGCCTCGCACGCACCGGGTCGAGATAGGCCCTCGCCACCGACCAGCGCTCGCCGTTCTTCTGCGTGACCTGGTAGTAGCCGACGCCTTCCTGCGTCTCGCCGGCGAAATCGTCGTTGCGCGGCAGGCCAGCCTGCATCCCGGCCTCGATGAAGAGCGCTGCAAACGGGTGCGGCGACCGCAGGTCGGCAACGTTCAGCGGTCCGCCGCTGCCGTGCCATCCACTGACGCCACGCTCGTTGTTCTCCGCCTTCAGGAAGTACGGAAGCACGTCCTTCCAGCCCCAGCCGGTCGCGCCGTCGGCGGCCCAGTCGTCGTAATCCTCGCGCTGGCCCCGCAGGTAGATCATCGCGTTGATGGCTGAAGAGCCACCCAGGCCGCGACCACGCGGCTGGTAACCGATGCGGCCGCCGAGACCGATCTGCGGCGTGGTGGAAAACGCCCAGTTGCAGGCGTTGCGGTTAACGATGTGAACCGCCGCGCCCGTCGGAACCCGGTTCAGGATGCCATCGTTCGGTCCGCCGGCCTCCAGCAGCGCGACGCGGACCTGAGGATCCTCTGACAATCGCGCCGCGAGCACGCATCCAGCCGAGCCGCCGCCGACGATGATGTAGTCGAACTCCACTGTGCCCCCTAACCGATGCGCTTCAACGCACGCGATACTTATGTTGGCATTGTGGCTCCGGCCAGCGGGTACCGCCGGGCGCTTCCTAGAAGCTTGCCTCGAATCGGCCCGGCCTGTTTTGGACGGGCCCCGTCGCGCTAGTGCAGAACGACCGGCTGAGTCATCAGCCCGCTGAATCCGTTCAGGAAGGCGTCGATCTCGTCTGAGGTCGGACTCTGCTCGATCAGTTCCTGGACGCTGCGCCGGAAATTTTCGGCATCCTGCCCGCCGAGGAAGATCTCGCGCCGCAGTTGCTTGTCCATGATCTCGTACCCGCCGGTGGCACGGCCGTCGCCGGTGCTCGAGCCTTCGAACTCGAACACGCAGTACTGCGGGCTGTTGTAGATAATCGTGAGTGCCATCGCGGTTCCTCTCTGCATCCGGGAAGATTTCTACCCTCCCAAGTGCAATATCGGTATCCGGCAAACGGATTCAAGCATCGGGCGTGCCGAGTCCCACCGAGGCCGCGATAAGCGGGAGTAAACGCTAACTGCAGAACGGAATGCCTCCGCGCTGCAGCGCTATTCCAGGTCGAAGCGGACTCCAAGCGATCCGTCTGCCAGCATCGTCCGGACGCGATCCACGTGCTCACCGCTGGTGAGGAGCAGCAGCAGGTGTTCGGGACGTGTCGCGCGGACCGTGCGGACCAGCGCCACACGCAGCGGCGTCCGCCCGAGGCAGCAGACGCAGCCAGCGGGGATGCGGGCGATCGGGATCGCAGCAGGCGCGTCGAGCGCAGCCCCTAACCCTTCAACGAGGATCGCGCGCGCACCCGCGGGGTGCTCCGCCAGCCACGCATCGACATGCCGCTGCACGCCGTCGGTGGCTACGACCACCCGCGCATGCATCAGCGTCGCCAGAACTCCGGCGTAAACAGCACCAGCACTGAGAACAACTCCAACCGGCCGATCAGCATTGCAAACGTGCAGACCCAGGTTTCGAAATCAGTGAGGTTGCCGTAGTTGGCCGCCGGCCCGACCTGGTTGAGCCCAGGGCCTGTGTTGTTGATGCAGGCAACGATGGCGGTGAAAGCCGAGATCACGTCGAGCCCGGAGAGCAGCAGCAGGAAGGTCAGCCAGACGATCGACGCCCCGTAGATCAGCATGAAGGCCAGCACCGCGAAGATCACCTTGTTCTCGATCACCTGGTCGCCGACGATGACCGGGCTGACAGCGCGCGGATGCAGGATCCGGGTCATCTCGCGCCGCGCCTGCTTCAGCAGGATCAGTCCACGGATCATCTTGATGCCGCCGCCGGTCGAGCCGGCGCAGGTCGTGAAACCCGACAGGAACAGCATCAGCACCGGCACCACGATCGGCCACTGGTTGTAGTCCGTGTTGGCGTACCCGGTGGTCGTTGCGATCGACACAACGTTGAAGGTCGCATAGCGCAGCGCCGCCCACCAGTCGTCGTAGACCTCTCGGTGATAGAGAAACACCGCGACGGCGAGGCACGCGATCACCAGGGTCAGGACGTACGCACGCGCCTCCGGATCGGCCCAGTAGGCGAGCACTGAACGCTTGCGCCACGCCACGAAGTGCAGCGAGAAATTGAACCCGGCCAGCGTCATGAACACGACGGCCGTGTAGTCGATCAGCGGCGAGTTGAAGTAGCCGAAGCTGGCGTCGTGCGATGAGAAGCCTCCAAGTCCCATCGTCGAACACATGTGCATGAACGCATCACTCCCGCTCATGCCGGCCCAGCGGTACGCGAGGAAGCACAGCAGCGAGATGCCGAAGTAGATCGAGTACAGCGCCTTGGCCGTGTCGGCGATGCGCGGCGTCAGCTTGGTTTCCTTGAACGGCCCGGCCGTTTCGGCCTTGAAGACCTGCGCGCCACCGACGCCGAGCAGCGGCAGGATCGCGACCGCGAGCACGAGGATGCCCATGCCGCCGATCCACACCAGCAGGTGGCGCCAGACGTTGATCGAGAGCGGCAACTGGTCGAGGCCGCTCAGCACCGTGGCGCCGGTGGTTGTCAGACCCGACATCGTCTCGAAGTACGCATCCGTAAACGAGAGGCCCGGCAGGTGAAACAGCAGCGGCAGCGTCGCGCACGCGGGCAGGATCGTCCAACCAAGGGTCACGAGCAGGAAGCCGTCGCGCGGCTGCAGTTCGCGGCGGAAGCGGCGCGTCGTCAGCAACAGCGCGGCGCCGATGCCAGCCGTGATCAGCAGCGCGAGGTCATAGTCTCTTTCTGCCGGCTCGCCGACTGCGAAGGCGAACGCGAGCGGAATCAGCATCGTCCCGGCAAAGATCAGGACGACATAGCCGAGGACGTTGATGACCGGGAGTATCGAGCGCGCAAACGCCTGCATGGGGCACCGTGGCGGCGCGCGGATTATGCGCCGGCGGTTCCAACCTCAGCGAGCAGGTACTGCGGGCGGGGCCGCCGCCCCGCGCCGATTACTTGCCGTACACCATGCTCGGGATCCACAGCCCGATCTGCGGGAACAGGTAGAGCAGGAAGATGGCGACGACCTGGATGGCCATGAACGGCATCATGCCCGCGAAGATCTGATTGAGCGTCACATGCGGTGGGCTGACGCCCTTCAGGTAGAACGCCGCCATCGCCACCGGAGGCGACAGAAATGCCGTCTGGAGGTTCAGGGCCACGAGCAGGCCGAAGAACAGCGGATCCACACCGAACTTGTCGAGCAGCGGCACGAATATCGGCATGAAGATCACGATGATCTCGGTCCACTCCAGCGGCCAGCCGAGGATGAAGATGATCACCTGCGACAGCAGCATGAACTCGGTCTTCGACAGATTCATCGACAGAACCCACTTCTCGACCAGTTCCTGTCCGCCGAGCAGCGCGAAGGCCGAAGAGAAGATGGCCGAGCCGACGAAGAGCCAGCACACCATCGCACTCGTCTTCGCAGTCAGGAAAGACGACTCGCGGACCGTGTCCATCAGCTTCGCCTGGCGCAGTGCGAGGATCGACCAGATGCCGATGCCGATGATCGCGATCAGCCCGAACCACGTCGGCACGCTCGGCACGACTCCGGCCAGCGCCAGCCGGAACCAGACGATCGAGGCCAGAAACGGCACCCACAGTGGAACCCAGACGAGCAGGATCTTCCGCATCTGGGCACTGGGATAGTTGATCAGCATGTAGACGGCGGCGAGCACGAATCCGCCGAAGGCTCCTATCGCGGCCGCCTCGGTTGGAGTCGTCAGGCCGAACACGATGGAACCCAGCACCGCGAGAATCAGCACGACGAGTGGAAAGAACGATGCCAGCAGCATGCGGAAGATCTCGAGCCGCTTGATCGAGAAGATCGCGTAGAAGAGCACCAACGCCAGCGTGCCGACGCCGAGCGCGATCCAGAAGCCGATCGGCGCGGGTTGGGCCGTCGGGGCTTCCGCTGCGGCCGTCGGGGCTTCAGACGCGGCAGCCGGGGCCGCGCTCGGCGGTTCCTTGGCGTCGGCGCCCGGGGGCTCTTTCACGTCGCCCGAAGAGGACGGCGGCTCCTGCACACCCTCGGGCTCGGCCAGCCCACCGGCTTCACGCGATTCCCCCATGCCGGCCGACGAGTCCATCTGTTGAAGCGTGGAGGCCGCCTCGGGCGGGGCCGTCACCGCGATGTAGGCCTCCGCCATCACGAAAGCGAAGAACAGAAGCGGTGTCAGCGTGATCCCTGCCTGTCTGGCCAGGTCCGCTGTCCTGATGTTCGCGTTCGTGCGGCCCCTGAATGCACCGAGCACCGCCGGCAGGGCACGCCTGCTGCCATCCGAAGACAGCGCCTCGAGCACCGGAGGCAACTTGACGTTGCGACCCTCCTCTGACAGCGGCGGGGCCATGTGCGGCCAGACCTTCGCGACGATGATTACGTAGGCGACGTACAGGCCGGCCAACATGAGCCCCGGAAGGAACGCACCGGCGTAGAGCTGCACGACCGAGACCCCCGCCGTCGCTCCGTACACGATCAGCATCACCGACGGCGGAATCAGGATGCCAAGGCAGCCACCCGCCGTCACGGCGCCGGCGCCCAGCTTGCTGTTGTAGCCGGCCTTCAGCATCGCCGGGAACGCGAGCAGGCCCATCAGCGTGACGACCGCGCCGACGATGCCGGTCGCCGTCGCGAACACCGCGCAGGTGACGAGCGTGGCGACCGCGAGCGAGCCCGGGATGCGTGCCATCGCCAGGTGCAGAGACCTGAAAAGCTTCTCGATCAGGTTGGCGCGCTCGACGAGGTACCCCATGAAGACGAACAAGGGGATCGAGATCAGCACGTCGTTGCTCATTACCTTGAATGTCGACTGCACAAAAAGATCGAGCGTCTTCTCGATGTCTTTGTCGTAGGAGAGCCACGTGAACAGGATCCCCATTCCCATCAGCGTGAAGGCGGTGGGGAAGCCCATCATGATCGCAACGACCACCAGCGACAGCATCAGCAGGCCGAGGTGCCCGCGCGTGATCGTCTCGGCCGAAAGCAGGATGTACAGAGCGCCGGCGATGAGCAGCGCCATCAGCGCGAAGCCGAACCACAGCTCCTTGCGGATCTTCATTGCGGCTCCCGCTCGTGCGCGACTAGCACGGCGTCGGCCGCGAGGATGTCTTCGTCCTTCACGTGAACCATCTGCTTCAGTTTGTCGACGTCGACCTCCTCGACGTCCTCGATTCTGCTCGGCCACTCACCGTCGCGGATGCACAGGACGCAACGGATGATCTCGACGATGCCCTGCAGCAGCAGCAACGCGCCCGCCACCGGAATCACGAACTTGAACGGGTAGATCGGCAATTGCTCCGCCGAAAAAGTCTGCTCGCGGATCGCGAATGAATCGTGGGCATAGCCCCATCCCGCATAGGTGAGCGAGATAACGCCCGGCAGGAAGAACGCGACGTAAAGGATCAGATCGATCCATGCCTGCGTGCGCGGTTGAAAGAATCCGTACAGCACGTCGCCCCGGACGTGGTTGTTCTTAGCCAGCGTGTACGCACCCGCCATCATGAAGAGCGTCCCGTAAAGCATGATCTGGGCATCGAGCGCCCACGCGTGCGGCTTATTTAGGACATAGCGGGAGTACACCTCCCACGTGATCAGGATCGTCAGTCCAACAATCAGCCACGAAAAGACCTGGCCGAAGAAAGTCGATATCTTGTCCACTGTCAGCAGGAAGCGTTGCATCGAACCCTCGCCAGGAACGAAACCGCAAGTCCGTACCGCCTGAAAAACATGCAGGCGACGCGTGGCGTCGCCTGCCCCACATAAAAAAAACCGGCCGTGTGGCCGGGATCCTTGCTCGTTCAGGTCTTTTTGGCGGGTGCAGCCTGCCGTCCGAAATAGTGGTTGTAGGCCATCCGGTAGTCGACGTTGTAGTCGAACCCGTAGCGACACGTCCGCTCGGCGAACGCCCGCATCGAGTCGAGCACCTTCTTGAAGTGCGGGTTCTCGGCCGACTTCGCTTCGATCAGCTTGTCCCACACCTCGAGCTGATTGCGCAGGATCGCGTCGGGGGTCTTGTAGAAGCTCACGCCATCCTTGGTCCGCAGGTTGATGTAGTCCTGCGAATAGCGGTCGGCCGCCTTCCAGCTCATGTCGGCGCTCGACGCCTGCACCGCATAGTCGATGATGTGCTTCAGGTCCTGTGGCAGCGCGTCGTACTTGGTCTTGTTGAACAGGACCTCGAACTGTTCGCTCGACTGGTGAAAGCTCTGCAACATGCAGACCTTGGAGACATCGGGAAAACCTAGAAGCCGGTCGGAGCTCGCATTGTTGAATTCCGCGCCATCGATCAAGCCACGGTCGAGCGCCGGCACGATTTCGCCGCCGGGCAGCGGGTTGACCGCCGCGCCTTGCGCCGTGTACATGTCGACAGCCAGGCCGACCGTGCGGAACTTCATTCCCTTGACGTCCTCGACCTTGGTGATCGGCTTCTTGAACCAGCCGAACGGCTGGGTCGGCATGGGGCCGTACAGGTAGGAAACGACGTTCAGATTCAGGCTCTTGTAGATGTCATCGAGAATCTGCCTGCCGCCACCGTAGTAGTGCCACGCGAGCACCTGGTTCGCGTCCATCCCGAAGGCGGGCCCTGAGCCCCACAGCGCGACCGCCGAGTTCTTCCCGTACCAGTACGCAACGACGCCGTGGCCGCCGTCGAGCGTGCCCTTGTTGACCGCGTCGAGCAGCCCGAACGCCGGGACCACTGAGCCCGCGGGAAGCAGTTCGATCTTCAGGCGGCCGGCCGACATGTCGTTGACCTTCTTGACGAAGTCGCCGGCGTACTCGTGGAAAATGTCCTTGGTCGGCCAGGTGCTCTGGAAACGCAGCGAAATCGCCTGCGCCCTGCTCACCATCGGGAATCCGAGCGCTGCCGTGCCTGCCGTGGCGGCGGCCGCCTTCGACAGGAACCGGCGGCGCATCGGCGCGGCGTCCTTGCCCTTCACGAACTCCATGAGGTCTCCTTGGCTGAGGTTGGATTTGCGACGCGTCAGTGCTCCGCCGACGGTTCGCGCGGCCGGTCTTGCGTTAATCGCAGTGAATTTGCCGCTGTCTGCGATTCTAGGAAGAATCGCCTGCGCACGCGCGACGCTTTGCGCCTACTAAGGGAAAGTGCTTAGGGAGTACCGCGCAGTTGCAGCGCAGCATCAGAAGAAGCCGACGCCGACCGTGAACAGCCGCTCGACGCGCTGGATCAGCCGCTTGTTCTCGACGAACACGATGAGGTGATCCTCGGGCTCGATCACGGTGTCGTGGTGCGCCATCAGGACGTTCGCACGCGCGCCCCCGCCGCGAACGACGGCGCCGATCGTGACCCCGCGCGGCAGCTCGATCTGCTCGATGCTCTTGCCGATCACACGCGACGTTCGCGCGTCGCCATGGGCGACGATCTCCAGCGCTTCCGCGGCGCCACGACGCAGGCTGTGCGCCGCCACGACGTCGCCGCGCCTGACGAACTTCAGCAGTGCCGATAGGGTGACGTACGAAGGCGAGATCGCGACATCGATCTGGCCGCCCTGCATCAGGTCGCCGTAGCTCTTGCGGTTGATCAGCGCGATCACGCGGCGCGCGCCCATGCGCTTGGCGAGCAGCGCGCTCATGATGTTGTTCTCGTCGTCGTTCGTCAGCGCGATGAACAGGTCGGCTTCGTGCACGCCTTCCTGCAGCAGCAGGTCCTCGTCGGTCGTGTCGCCGTGCAGCACGAGCACGTCGGACGAGAGCTGCTGTGCCAGCTGCTCCGAGCGACGCTTGTCGGCCTCGATGATCTTGACGACGAATTTCTCGGAAATCTCGAGTCCCTCTCCGGTGTCGAGCGCGCGCGCGACCCGGCGGCCGATGTTGCCGCCGCCGGCGATGATCACGCGCCGCACCGGCTTGTCCATGCGCCGCAGTTCGCCCATCACAGTGCGGATGTTCTGCGAGGCCGCGAGGAAGAAGACCTCGTCGCCCGGCTGGATCTGCGTGTCGCCGTCGACGCGGACGCTGGCTTCGTCGCGGAACATCGCGACGATCCGCGCGTCGACGTTCGGCAGGTGCCGCCGCAGCTCCTTGACCGGGTGCGACACCAGCGGGCCGCCGGCGAACGCGCGCACTGCGATCAGGCTCGCCCGACCGTCGGCGAAGTCGAGCACCTGCAGCGCCTCGGGAAACTCGATCAGGCTGAGCAACGTGTCGGTGACCGTCTGCTCCGGAAAGATCACATGCGACGCACGGAAGCCTTCCTCGCCGATCAGCTTCGGATGCTGCTGCAGCTCCACGTTGCGCACGCGCGCGATGCGGGTCGGAACGTTGAACAGATCGGCGGCGACCTTGCAGGCGACGAGATTAGTTTCGTCGTATGCAGTCACCGCGATCAGCATGTCCGAGTCGTCTGCGCCCGCCTGCTTCAGCGTTGACGGCAGCGCCGCATTGCCGACGATTCCGCGCAGGTCGAATCGGTCCTGCAGGTCGGCGATGCGCGCCGGGTCGGAATCGACCACGGTAATGTCGTTTGCTTCCGAGACCAGGCTTTCGGCGACCGACGAGCCAACGCGACCGGCACCGACGATGATGATCTTCATCGGGCAGCCTTCCGGACCAGCGGTCTCGCCCGGCGCAACCCTGCCGCGGCCCGGACCGGCTCTCGCAGTCGGCGCGCGCGATGCACAGTAAGCGTTGCAATCACGTCCAGGCTCCGGGCCTGGCGTGAACAGGCCACCGACGCCTCCGCATCAGCGGTCATGCAGAGGCTCCCTAGTCGTCGTATTCGTCGCGCTGCACGTAGACAGGAGGCTGCCGCACGGGCACCGGTTCCACCGGGGGCGCATCCAAGGCATGTTCTTCGGCCGGACGCTCGCGACGGGCACCCCGTGCGAGCTCGATGCCGAGTTGCTTGAGCTTGCGATACAGGTGCGTGCGCTCCAGTCCGGCACGGTCGGCCACACGCGTCATGCTGTAGTTCTCACGCGCCAGATGGAACTCGAAGTAGACTCGCTCGAACTGATCGCGCGCCTCCCGCAGCGGCTGGTCGAGCGGAACGCCATTGTGCGCGGACGGCTGCTCGGGTGTGTGGCTTGACGCCGGCGCGGCCGCGGACGGCAGCGCCTCCGCCGTCGCGGGCAGCGTCGGGCCCGGCCCAGCAGCGGGCGCCGCGCGCAGCGCGCGCATCAGGCGGCCGCGCTCAAGGCCGGACCTCACGGCCGCCAGCAGGCGCGCCATTGCGATCGGCTTTTCAAGGAACTCGAGCGCGCCGTAGCGCGTCGCCTCGACCGCCGTATCGATGGTCGCGTGTCCCGACATCATGATGACCGGTATGTTGAGCTGGCCATTGGCCGCCCACTCCTTGAGCAGCGTGACGCCGTCGGTATCCGGCATCCAGATGTCAAGCAGCACGAGGTCGACCTGCTCGCTGCCGCGCAGTTCGCGCGCACGCGCCGCGTTCTCTGCCGTCAGCACTGAGTGACCTTCGTCGCCGAGGATCTCCGACAGCAGTTCGCGGATGCCGACTTCGTCGTCGACGACGAGAATGCTGGCCATTTTCAGGCGACGCGCCGCGAAGTGCGGTGCGCCGCGGAATCGTCCTGCGCCAGGCGGCGGAACACGATAGTCACGATAGCGCCACCCGCATGACCAACCCCGGAACCGCGGTTGACCGCCTCAACGTGCGCGCCGTGTTCGTCGACGACCTTCTTGACCATGGCCAGACCGAGGCCGGTTCCGCTGGGCTTGGTGGTGATATAGGGCTCGAATGCACGGCGCAGTATATTCGCCGCGAAGCCGGGACCATTGTCCTCGACACTGAAACGGACGCCGCGCACGATGCCGCTGGCGTCGACGATTTCCGCCAGTGCCGTGCGCACTACGATCTTCGAGTCGGCATGCCCGGCGAGCGCTTCCTGGGCGTTGCCGATCAGGTTGTGGATCACCTGGCGCAGCTGCGTGGCGTCGCCTTCGATCAGCGGCAGGTGGGGCGCAAGCGCCAGCGTGACCGGCGCCCCCGCGGTGCGGTAGAGCGTCACGACCTCCTCGATCAGGGCGTTCAGGTCGAGCGGCACCAGCCGCGCCGGCGGCACTCGCGCGTAGTCGCGGAAGTCGTCGACCATGCGCTTCATGGCGGCGACCTGGTTGACGATCGTCGACGTGCCGCGGCGCAGGACGTCGGCTTCGCCGCCCGGCAGCTTGTCGACGAGCTTCATCTGCAGGCGCTCTGCAGCGAGCTGGATCGGCGTGAGCGGGTTCTTGATCTCGTGCGCGAGCCGCCGCGCGACTTCACCCCACGCCACCGCCCGCTGCGCCGAGATCACCTGCGTGATGTCGTCGAAGACCACGACATGGCCGAGACCGTCGTCGAGCGGCAGCCGCGAGCCCCGCGCGAGCAGCATAAGCGGGTCGGCCATCGGCGAGGCTCCGGCGCGCCGGACCTCGATCTGACGCTGCCAGGAGTCCTTCACGCTCGAGGCCAGCACCTGCTCGGCGAACCCGGTCTCGAAGGCGGCCGCGAGTTCGGGCTCGATCTCGGTGAACAGCCGCCCGATGTCCTCGGCCAACGGACGACCGAGGATGCGCGAAGCGCCGAAATTCGCGGTGACCAGCCGAAACTCGCGGTCGAGGACGACGACGCCGGCCGATAAATTGGCGAGTACGCGCTCGAGGTAGGCCTTGGCATTCTCGACCTCGCGCTGCTTCGTCTCGACGGCGTCGCGGGCCTCGGTCAACTGCCGCGTCATCGCGTTGAACGAGCGCGTCAGCAGGTTCATCTCGTCGTTGCCGGGGTACTCGCGCACGGGCTTGAAGTTGCCCTCGGCCACCGCCCGGGTGCCTTCGGCCAGTTGCAGCAGCGGTGCCGTCATCGAGCTCGCGAGCAGAACGCTGCCTGCAATCGCCGCGAACACGGACAGCAGCAGCGTGAGCGTCAGCGTCAAGCCGTAGATCGTCTTCAGGCCGCTGCGGGACAGCGACAGCTCCTGATAGTCGCGGTAGCCGTTCTGCAGCGCATCGGCGTTGACCGCGATCGACGCGGGCACCGGCTGGGTCAGCTGCAGATAGCGCGTTTCGCTCGACGGGGCGATGCTCGCACCGATGCGCGGCGGCGCGCCGCCCAGCGAGTCGCGCGCGCGCCCCGGCACGTAATCGAGCGGCAGCAGCGGCCCGCCGATCGGCATCGTCGTCGGCGCTGGAATCGGCACGATCACCCGTGCACGCAGCCCCTGCCGCGCTTCAGCGGCGCCGGGCTCACCCTCGATGACCGCGAAGATGCGCTGCATGCGCGCCTGCCGCAATTCGCTCGCTGCCGGCATCTCGGGGACCAGTTCGGAGACCTGCGCGCCGGTGGCGCCGATGAGCTGTCCGGTACCCGAGATCAGCAGTGCTTCGCTGATGCTCGCCTGCTCGCGCAGGCGGTTCAGCCGCGACAGCTGGGTGGATTCCGGTATGTCGGCAAGTTCGAGCGCCCAGGCGCGAGCCTTCGACGCCACGTCGTCCTTCAGGTTGTCGAGGGTCGCACGCCCGAGCGTCAGACCGGAATCCAGCGCACGGTCGACGCGGACGTCGAACCAGGATTCGATCGAGCGCGCCAGGAACTGCGTGGACACGACATAGATCAGCACGCCCGGCAGCACGCCCATCAGTGCGAAGGCGATGGCGAAGCGCGTCGTCAGGCGCGCGCCGAACCGCTTGAGGCGGAGCCGCTTGACGAGCCGGCGCACCAGCAACAGCACCAGCACCGCAAGCGCGGCTGCGATCACGCCATTGACAGCCAGCAGGATCGGATAGTGCCGCTCGAAGAACGCCGTGTTGCCGCTCGCCGAGGCCAGCACGAACAGCAGCACTCCGGAGAGCGCAAGCGCGACCAGCAGGCCGTAGCGCAGCGCGCGCGACATCTCAGCGGTCTCCCATCGCGGCAGCGAGCGTGCGCTGGCCCATCGCTCAGTGCGCCAGCTCCGGCGGCACGGCGAGCTCGTGCCAGTCCGATGCGAGGTTCCATTCGCGATTCGTGATTGCGTTGACCTGGAAGGGCTTCGGCAGCTGCGTCACGTCGAGTCGCATGCGCACCTGGGCTTCATAGCTGTCGCGCGGCGACAGCACGCCCGGCTCGACGACCTTCCATTGCCGCACGCTCTTCAGCAGGCCAAGTGCCTCCTCGAGGGATTCGAACGGCTGTGAGAGGCCGCCGCGGGAGAGCCGGTACTGGCGTGTGAGCGGACTGAACGAGAGGCGATAGGTCAGCGTACTTGAGCTGATCCTGCGATCCAGCCAGTACCAGCGCTTGCGGAACAGCTCGAACTCGATGTTGAAGTAAACGGCGATGCCTTTTTGCACGGCTTCTTCGAGCACCTGCGGCATCTCGAACTCGAAAGTGGCATTGAGCGCCACTCCGCCGCCGCCGGGGATCGGCTCGAGCGCCGCTGCGATGACTCCGATCCGTTCATCCGCGCGCGCCGGCAGCGTCGCGCCGCACAGCAGCAGCGTGACGAGCGAGGCGCGCAATGCGGAGGCCAAGGTCATCGGGATTTCTCGAGGCTTGCGTAGAAGAACCCGTCGTGCAGCGTCGGCCACATGGATCCCTCGACCCAGCGTTCGCCCCCAGTCGCGGTAGGCAGCAGCTGGACGCTGGACGCCCCGCCCGGCAGAGCGCGCGGAACGGCATCCGCATGTCGCCCGATGAACTGCGTGATCTGCTCGCTGCCTTCCTGCGGGAACACCGAACACACGACGTAAAGCAATCTACCACCCACCCTCAGCAGCGGCCATAAAGCGTCGAGCAGGGCGCGCTGTTCCGTTGCCAAATGCGCAACATCGGACCTTCGGCGCAGCCAGGGGATGTCCGGATGGCGCCGGACGATGCCGCTCGCGGTGCACGGAGCGTCGAGCAGGATCCGGTCAAAAAGGCGGCCGTCCCACCAATGCGACGCCTCGCCGGCGTCCGCAACCAGCACCTGCGCCTGACGCCCGATGCGTACGAGGTTCTCGTCGATGCGCCGTGCGCGTTCGGCATCGCGCTCGACGGCGACGAGGTCGAGATCGGCACGCTCGGCCAGATGCGCTGTCTTGCCCCCAGGGGCGGCGCAGGCATCGAGTACCCGCAGGCCGTCGGTGACGTCGAGCCACTCGGCCGCGAGCTGCGCACCGGCATCCTGGACCGACACGTCGCCCTCGGCGAAGCCGGGAATCGCGTCAACCGGACGCGGTCGGTGCAGCCACACCGCGTCGAGGCCGATCTGTGTCGCATCCATACCCGCATCCGCGAGCCGTCGCAGGATGTCGCCGACGCTGACGCGACGCCGGTTCACCCGCAGCACGAGCGGCGGTGGCATCTGCGCGCACTCCAGGATCTCGCGCCAGGCCGCTGGCTGCGCCTCGCGCATCAAGCGGATCCACCATGCCGGGGCGTTGTAGCGCACCTCGTCGATACGCTGCAGTTCGCCGAGCAGTTCGTCGCGGCGCCGCAGGAAGCTGCGCAGAATCGCGTTGACGAAGCCGGCGACGCCGCGGAACTGCGTGTGTGCCGCCTCGACAGCCTGGTCGACGACGGTATGGGATGCATAGCGGTCACCGAGCAGTTGTGCCAACGCGACCGCCAGCAGCGCTGCAACCTCGGGCGCAGGCGGCCTCGTGGCGAGCTTCGCCAGCACGCGTTCGATCAGTGCGCGGTGGCGTACGGCCGCAAAGCTCGCGTCCTGCGTCGCGGCAGACAGGCGCGGCGGTGCGTTCGCACTCTGCTGAGCCAGCGCGCGGTCGAGCGAATGGCCGCCGGTGAAACCGAGCCAGACGCGGGCCGCGCTGCCGAGAACCTGCGAGAGCGGCGGCGCGCCACCGGCTTCAGTCATCAGCATGGGCCGACATGCGGGAGTTCGCGGCGATTGGATGACCGGCGAGGAATTCGCGCACACTCATGCGTCGCGAGCCGGGCCGCTGGACTTCGAGCAGCCGCAATGCGCCGGCGGCGCAGGTGACATCAATGCCGTCAGGTCCGGCATCGATCACCGTGCCGGGCATCGCCTGCCTGAGGCTGGCAACCGCGGTTGCGCGCCAGATGCGCAACGCCGTGGTTCCCAGCTGTGCCTGTGCAACGGGAAAGGGATCGAATGCACGCACCTTGCGTTCGAGTTCCACGGCGGGCCGACTCCAGTCGAGCGCGGCTTCGTCCTTCGCGATCTTGTGGGCGTAGGTGACGCCCGTTTGCGGTTGCGGCTGCGCGATCAGCGTGGCCACTGATTGCAGCGCGCGCACCAGCAGCCGCGCGCCGGCCTCGGCGAGGCGCTTGGTCAGGCGCTCAGTCGTGTCGTCCGCAGCAATGTGGATCGTCTCGGCCAGCAGCATCGGTCCCGTATCGAGCCCGGCGTCCATCTGAATCAGCGTGATACCGGTCTGCGAATCACCGGCTTCGATCGCGCGCGCCACCGGAGCCGCGCCGCGCCAGCGAGGCAGCAGCGACGCGTGCACGTTGATCGCAGTCAGGCGCGATGCATCTTTTATCTGCAGCCCGCGTGGTATGTCGAGGACTTCCTGCGGCAGGATCAATCCGTAGGCGGCGACGATCAGCACGTCGGCATCAGCGGCGACAAGCTGCCTGCGCGCGTCGTCGGCCTCCGCGCCCTTGCGCAACGACACGGGCGTTGCCACCGGCAGGCCATGCGCCAGCGCCAGCGTCTTCACCGGGCTCGGCGCGAGCCGCAGGCCCCTGCCGGCGGGCCGGTCGGGTTGCGACAGCACCAGCGGAACCGTCCAGCCCTCCCCGGGTGCCGCGGCGACGAGCGCCGCCAGCGAGCGCGCAGCGAAGTCGGGTGTTCCGGCGAATACGATGCGCATTATGGGATTCTAGGTGGGCTGGGCGACCGCGCTTTGCGTTTACCATGCGCTCGCCGCGTGTCGAGTGCGTCTAGGAGGGATCTCGGGGACAGCGGCCACGAGTAGAACGCACAGGGGAGACGCTTGAAGCCACTGTCCGGCCTGGATGCGCTGTTCCTGCATCTGGAAACACCCGCGACGCCGATGCACGTGGGGGCGCTCCACCTGCTCGATCATCCCCCACGCGGCGACTACCTTGCCCGCGTCCGTCGTCATGTGGCGGGTCGCCTGCATCTGTCGCCGGTGTTCACACGCCAGCTCGCCGCGATGCCGCTCGAATTCGCGAATCCGGTGTGGATCCGCGCGCACGAGGTCGACATCGAGCGACACGTCGTGCGCGTCGTGCTTCCGGCGCCTGGAACCATGGCCCAGCTGGAAGCGGCGATTGCACGGCTGCACGCGCAGCCGCTCGACCGTACCCGCCCGCTGTGGCGCTTCCACGTGATCGAAGGCCTGCAGGACGGCGGGCTCGCCTTCTACACCAAAGTCCATCACGCGACACTGGACGGGGCCTCGGGCGTCGCGCTCGCGCAGGCGCTGCTCGACGTCGCGCCGAAGCCGCGCAAGGTGGAGCGCGCCCGGCGGCGCCGCACCGATCGTCCGGGCCTCGTCGCGATGGTCGGAACCGCGATGAGTGTGACGGGGTCGCAGACCACCTATCTGGTGCGCCGGATACCGGCCATGGCCCGGGTCGCAGTGCAGCTGCTGCGCGGCTCGACCGGATTCAGCCGCAACCTGACTCTCGGCCCGCGCACGCCATTCAACCGCGTCATCGATCCGGGCCGCAGTTTCGCGACCGCGTCGCTGTCACTTGCGGAAGTGAGGCGGATCGCGCAGGCGCACGAAGTCACGCTGAACGATGTCGTGCTCGCGCTGATCAGCGATGCCCTGCGGCGCTATCTGGCCTCGCACGGCGGCGTTCCGAAGAAGTCGCTCGTCGTTGCAATGCCCGTGTCTCTGCGCGAAGCCGGCAATACCGAGGCCACGACACTTGCGACGATGACCCTCGCATCGCTGGCAACGGATATCAGCGACCCGCTCGCACGGCTGAAGGCGATACGCGTGTCGACGCAGGCGGCCAAGGAGGTGACGCGCGCCCTGAGGGGAGTGATTCCGACGGACTTTCCCTCGCTCGGGTTGCCCTGGCTGCTGTCCGCGGCTGCGGTGCTGTATGGCCGCACCTCGCTGGCCGATCGCATTCCGCCGATCGCAAATCTCGTGATCTCGAACGTCCCCGGTCCTGAAATACCGCTGTATCTCGCCGGTGCGCGGCTACGGACCTACTGGCCGGTGTCGATCGTCGAGCACGGCGTTGGGCTCAATATCACGTTGCAGAGCTACGCCGGCTCGCTCGATTTCGGCATCATCGCGGCACGCGTGGGCATACCGGACGCCCGACCCTTGGCGCGCGGCCTGCATCAGGCGCTGGCCGAGCTCGCAGCCGCGACCGATGCGCAAGCAGCCGAGTTGCCGACACGACCGCGAAAGAGCGGCGCCGCAGCCCGGCGGCGCGCGCGCGCTTCTTCATCCGAGTGAACTCCCTGACACTCATGCATAACGCGAGCGACTGGGTCGACTTCGACATGATGCGTGCGCCGGGCTTCGTGCGCCTTGCGCTCGAGTGGCGGGCGCCGTGGGAATACGGCTTCACGCTGCTGGCCGCGCCCTGGCTCGAACGGGTCCCCGAGGGCGACGGACACCCCGTGCTCGTGTTTCCCGGGCTGATGGCGTCAGACACCTCGACCAAGCCATTACGACGCTTCCTCGAGGGCAAGGGCTACGCGACCTATGGCTGGGAGAACGGGTCGAACCTCGGCCCGAAGGACGGTGTGCTCGAGCACTGCATGGATCGCGTACGCAAAGTGCGGCGCAAGCATGGCCGCAAGCTCAGCCTGATCGGCTGGAGCCTGGGCGGCATCTACGCCCGGGAACTCGCCAAGGACTTCCCGAGCGATATCCGCCAGGTCATCACGCTTGGAACGCCATTCACGGGACATCCGAAGGCGAGCAACGCCTGGCGGCTGTACGAGATCGTCACCGGCCATCGCATCGGCGCGCCCGAGATACACGAGCCGCTGCGGCTGCCTCCGCCCGTGCCGACGACGTCGATCTACAGCCGCACCGACGGTGTCGTCACCTGGCAGTGCAGCGTCGAGCGTCCGAGCGCGCACACCGATAACATCGAGGTCGAGGCGAGCCACTTCGGAATCGGCCTCAACGCACTGGCGTGGTACGCGATAGCGGATCGCCTCGCACAGCGCGAGGGTGAGTGGCAGCCATTCGATCGCGGCGGTGCGCTGAGTTGGCTGTACCGCGATCCCAAACGCAAAGGCTGGTTCTAGGAGCCAGCGGGAACTTGGCTCGCGCGCTGCCGGCAGCGTGGATCATGTGGAGGCTCCCTGATGGCACAGGTTCAGGCCAACGGCCTGACGTTCGATGTCGAAGACCTCGGACCGCCGAACGGCGTGCCGGTGCTGCTGATCATGGGGCTCGGCATGCCGGCGGTACTTTGGCCGGATGGCTTCGTGCAGCGACTGCAGGCAGCCGGACTGCGGGTGATCCGCTTCGACAACCGCGACTGCGGTCACTCGTCCAAGCTTCGCGGGGGGCGGCCCTCGATGCTGCCCACGGCGATTGCACGGGCGCTGCTGCGGTTGCCGGTGAGGGCACCCTATACCCTCGATGACATGGCCGACGACACCGCCGCGCTGCTCGGCGCGCTCGGCGTCGAGCGCGCCCACATCGTCGGCGCCTCGATGGGCGGAATGATTGCGCAGGTGCTCGCGGCGCGGCATCCGGATCGCGTGCTGTCGCTCACCTCGATCATGTCGTCGAGTGGCAACCCGGCTCCGCGCGTCGCGCTGGGCTCGCGCCGCGCACTGCGCGCGATCCTGCACCGGCCCGCGCGCACCGACGATGTCGATGTGCTGGCGACACACCTCGTCCAGGTCTTCGGCGTGATCGGGAGCCCGGGCTTTCCGAGCGAACGCGAACGGCTGCATCAGCAGATGCTGCGTGTCGCCCAGCGGGGTTATCACCCGGCGGGAACCGCGCGGCAGCTGCTGGCGATCATGGCCTCAGGTGACCGGCGCGCGCAGCTCAAGCGCATCACTGCGCCAACCCTGGTCATCCACGGCGGCGACGACCCGCTGGTGCCGCTCGCGGCCGGGATCGATACCGCGAAGCACATTCGAGGTGCGCGCCTGAAGGTCATTCCGGGCATGGGCCACGACTTTCCGCCTGCGCTGCAGCCGCAACTTGCAGCGTTGATCGCCGCACACATTCAGGGCGCCGACACTGCGCGCAACGTACCTGCGGCCGCCTGAGCGCCGGGGTCCAGGGGTAACTCAGGCGGCGCGGACGCGCCGCTTCTTCATCTTGGTCTTGATCCGCTCCTGCTTGAGCGGCGACAGGTATTCGACGAAGACCTTGCCCTGCAGGTGATCCATCTCGTGCTGCACACATACCGCCAGCAGCCCGCTGCAGTCACGCTCGAACGCGACCCCTTCGGCATCGAAGGCGCGCACGCGCACCTGTGCCGGCCGGGTCACCGCGTCGTATACGCCGGGTACGGACAGGCAGCCCTCCTCGCACTCGACCCGTTCCTCCGACGCCCACAGGATCTCCGGATTGACGAAGACCTGCAGCTGGTCCTTGGTCTCGGAGGTGTCGATGACGATGATGCGTTCGTGCACGTCGACCTGCGTCGCCGCGAGACCGACGCCCGGTGCTTCGTACATCGTTTCGGCCATATCTGCGACCAGGCGGCGCAGCCGGTCGTCGAACACGGTGACCGGCCGGGCCACGGTGCGCAGCCGGGGATCCGGGTACTCAACTATCGTCAGCAACGCCACGTCTTCGCTCCAACGAGCCGATGATCCGGCTAACTCCCGGACTCCGACCCTGCTTTTTCCAGCCCCCCTGGGTCCCCGATACCGCCACACTGCGGCCTGAAGAATTGGCTGGCAAGGCAGGTCGGGGACCGTCCCACGCCTTTCGGCATCGCGTCTAGTCGGGATCGGCCGCCAAGGCGATGCGTTGCGATATCAAGGCGCTATGGGCAGAATCTGACGCCCTGTCTTAACTTACATCGTAGCCACTGTCGACGTTTTCAAGTCGAGGGCAACCAGGCTGCGAGACAGTGCCGACCGCGCCGGACGGCCAGAGGGAGCTTGGATGAAAAAGACTAGCATGGGCGTTCTCGCCGCCGTCGCTTGCGCAGCCGTATCGGTCGGCGGAGCCGTCCTGGCGCAATCGGCGGCCAGTCGCTATCCGATCACCAACGAGCAGCGTACGACGGCCGACCAGGTGGCGCAGGCCGGCGTGCCGTTGTCTGCGCTCGCGCCCAATGCCCCGGAGAGCTACGTCGTCAAGCGCGGCGACACGCTCTGGGACCTCTCCAAGATGTACCTCACCAGCCCATGGCGCTGGCCAGAGTTGTGGGGCATGAATAAGCAGCAGATCGCCAACCCGCACCTGATCTACCCGGGACAGGAATTGCGGCTGGTGAAGGAAGGCGGGCGCGCCCGGCTGGAAATCGCCGGCGGCGCCGGGGGCGGCGAAGTACGCGACGGCAAGCTGCAGCCGGCGATCCGCGACTTGGGCAGCGACCGCGCAGCGATACGCAGCATCCCGACCAACCTGATTCAGCCGTTCCTGTCGCGGCCGCTGGTGCTCGAGCCGAGCGCGATGAACGCCGCGCCGCGCATCGTCGCGGTGCAGGAGGGCCGCGTCTGGGCCGGTCGCGGCGACAGTGCCTACGCCCGCGGCATCGCCAACGAAGGCGTGAAGAACTACAGCGCGTTCCGCCCGCTGCGGCCGCTGTTCGACCCCGACGATGTCAACCGGCTCCGGCCGATTGCCTATGAAGCAGTCTACCTCGGCACCGTCAACGTCACGCGCCCAGGCGAGATCGCGAAGATCGAAGTGCTGGAGAGCAAGGAAGAGATCGGCGTGGGCGACCGCCTGATGCCGATCGAATCCCATACGCTGCAGAGCTACGTACCCAAGCTGCCGTCGAGCCCGGTCGACGGGCGCGTGATCTCGATCTACGACGGCGTCCGCTTTGCCGGCGGCTGGCAGATCATCACGCTGAACCGCGGATCCAACGAAGGCCTCACGATCGGCGACACCCTGCAGTTGTACCGCTCGGGCCTGACGATCGAGGACCGCACCGCGAGTAGCCGTCAGTTCATCAAGCTGCCGGACGAGCAGATCGGGCTTGCATTCGTCTTCCGCGTGTTCCCGACGATTTCCTACGCGCTGATCCAGCGCGGCACCGAGCCCGTGCAAGTCGGTGATCGCGCGTCGACGCCGACCGACGATCTCGATCTGCCGCGCCTGCGCACGACCGAAACCGAAGCGGATCGCGTGCTGCGGCAACCGCTGCGTCCGCTCGGCCAGCAGTAACCGGCCGCAACCGAAGCCATGCTCGCCGCCGAACGCGCGGCATGGCTGCGGCTGATCGCAACTCCCGGTCTCGGCCCGCGCACTGCGCGCCATCTGCTCGGCCACTTCGGCCTGCCTAACCAGATCTTCGACGCGGGCTTGGCCGCGCTGACGCGCGTCGTCCCTGAGCCGCTGGCAGGCCTGCTCGCCTCGGACGCCAGCGCGGACGTCCAGTCCGTCATCGAGGCCACCGAGCACTGGCTGCAGGCGTCGCCGCAGCATGCGCTGGTTTCGCTGGCCGACGCCGAATACCCGCAGCTGCTGCTCAACACACCAGACCCACCGCCATTGTTATTTGCTGTCGGACGGGTCGAATTGCTGACACGTCCGGCGCTTGCCATCGTCGGCAGTCGCAACGCCACGCAGCAGGGCCTGGCGAACGCCGCGGCCTTCGCGGCGGCGCTGGCGCGCTCGGGCCTCACGATCGTCAGCGGACTCGCGCTCGGCATCGACGCCGCCGCGCACCAGGGCGCGCTCGACGCGGGCAGCGACGCCGGCACGATCGCCGTCGTCGGCACCGGAGTCGACATCACCTATCCGGCCGGCAATCGCGCGCTCGCTCAGCGGATCCGCAACGAAGGGCTGGTGATTTCCGAGTTCCCGCTGCGCACGCCGGCGCTCGCGCAGAACTTCCCTCGCCGCAACCGCATCATCGCGGGCCTCGCGCGCGGCGTGCTCGTGGTGGAGGCTGCGCTACGTTCCGGCTCGCTGATCACCGCCCGCTTCGCCGCCGATGCAGGTCGCGATGTGTTTGCTGTCCCGGGCTCGATCCATTCGCCGCTCGCCAAGGGATGCCACAGGCTGATCCGCGAGGGCGCGAAGCTGGTCGACTCGGCGCAGGACATCGCAGCGGAGCTCGGGCTCGGGCGCAGCGAGACGCGCCGCGAGGAGAACGAACCCGCCTCGCCCTCGGAACTGCTCGAGCTTATCGGCCACGATCCCGTCGATCTCGATACGCTCGCACAACGCACCGGCCGCGACGCAGCCGACCTTGCTGCCGCGCTGCTCGAGCTCGAGCTGGCCCAAGATATTGAGCGTCTGCCCGGCAACCGCTACCAAAGGTTGAGGTAGGGCTTTACAGCCGCCGCATGCTCGCATAGAGTGCCGCACACAGTGTTCGACGTTCTCGTCTACCTGTATGAAAACTACGGCGCGCCTCACGCCTGCCCGGATGCCGATTCGCTGTCGCGCAAGCTGACGGCCGCGGGGTTCGACGACGAAGAAATCAACGAGGCGCTGACCTGGCTTCAGGGCCTGGAGAGCGTGACAGAGCAATCGGTCGCCGTCGGTCCGGAAAGCGAGTCTTCGTTTCGTGTGTTCGCAGCGGTCGAGAGTGAGCGACTCGGCGCGGACTCGATCGGTTTCCTGAGCTTCCTGGATCACGCGGCGCAATTGACACCGAGCCAGCGCGAAATCGTGATCGAGCGTGCGCTCGCGATCGAGGAGACGCCGATTCCGCTGCACAAGATCAAGGTCATCGTGCTGATGGTGCTTTGGAGCCAGCAGGCGGACATCGACGTGCTGCTGCTCGAGGAACTGCTGCACGACGGATCGGAGCGGGACCTGCATTAGGCGCCGCTCGCGTACGCGATTCTGCGAGCGCACGTGCGCTCGCGGCGCAAGGACAGGTCAGTCGGCCGCGCGTGGGAGCAGCCAAACGCGCCGCCGAGTTTCAAACGGCCGGGTTCCCTCCCCACCTGCCCTCCAGGAGGGAGGGCGTGCGGACCACGCATCCGCCGTTAAGCAGGCTGGAGCCACTTTTTCTTTCCGCGTCGGGCACTTGCATGATTCCGGGGTTTCGTTGATATCCTGAAAAAAGGAAAGTGCCTTATATAGAACCGCCGTGATCCGGCGGTTTCTTTTTCCAGCACCCATGTCCAAAGCCCTGATCATTGCCGAGAAGCCCTCCGTCGCCGCGGACATCGCGCGCGCACTCGGTGGCTTCACCAAGCAGCAGGACTACTTCGAGAGTGACCGTTACGTGCTTTCGTCGGCGGTCGGGCACCTGCTCGAGCTGAAGGCACCGGAGTCCCACGACGTCAAGCGCGGCAAGTGGACGTTCACGCACCTGCCCGTGATTCCGCCGCACTTCGACCTGGCACCGATCGGGAAGAGCGAATCGCGGCTCAAGGTCCTGTTGAAGCTCATCAAGCGCAAGGACGTCGGCGAGCTGATCAACGCCTGTGATGCCGGGCGCGAGGGCGAGTTGATCTTCCGCTACATCGTGCAGGCGGCGAAGGCGCGACAGCCGGTGCACCGGCTGTGGCTGCAGTCGATGACGCAGTCTGCGATCCGCGAGGCGTTCGGGGCACTGCGCAGCGACGACGAGATGCTGCCGCTCGCCGACGCGGCACGCAGCCGCTCGGAGGCCGACTGGCTGGTCGGCATCAACGGCACCCGCGCGATGACCGCCTTCAACAGCAAAGAGGGCGGCTTCTATCTGACCACTGTCGGGCGCGTGCAGACGCCGACGCTCGCGATCGTCGCCGAGCGTGAGGAGAAGATCCGTCGCTTCGTGCCGCGGGACTATTGGGAAGTTCGCGCGACATTTGATGCGAAGGCAGGCCAGTACGAGGGCCGCTGGTTCGACGAGAACTTCAAGAAGAGCGACGACCCGGACGCGCGCGCCGAACGCCTGTGGGAAGAGAAGAAAGCGGCGGCCATCGTCGCTGCCTGCCGTGGCAAGCCCGGCGAGGTCAGCGAGGAATCGAAGCCGAGCACGCAGCTTTCGCCGCTGCTCTTCGACCTGACGTCACTGCAGCGCGAGGGCAACGGGAGGTTCGGCTTCTCGGCCAAGACCACGCTGTCGATCGCGCAGGCGCTGTACGAGAAGCACAAGGTCCTGACGTATCCGCGGACCGACGCCCGCGCACTCCCCGAGGACTATCTCGGCGTCGTCAAGAAAACAATGGATGTGCTGGCCGGCGAATCCGCCTACAAGACCTTCGCTAGGCAAGTCCAGAAGGGCGGTTGGGTCAAGCCGAACAAGCGCATCTTCGACAACTCGAAGATCTCCGACCACTTCGCGATCATCCCGACGCTGCAGTCTCCGGGCCACCTGTCCGAAGCAGAGGCGAAGCTCTACGACCTGGTGGTCAAGCGCTTCCTTGCGGTGTTCTTCCCGGCGGCCGAATACCTGGTCACGACGCGCATCACGCGAGTCGAAGCGCATGCGTTCAAGACCGAAGGCAAGGTGCTGGTCGAGCCCGGCTGGCTCGCGATCTACGGCCGCGAGGCGGTCGAAGAGCAGGGCGCGCTGGTGAAGGTCGAGCCGCTCGAGCGCGTGCGCACTTCCGCCATCGAATCGGTGGCATTGGCAACCCGGCCGCCGCCGCGCTACACGGAGGCGACGCTGCTCACGGCGATGGAAGGGGCCGGCAAGCTGATCGACGACGACGAGCTGCGCGCGGCGATGGCAGGCAAGGGCCTCGGCACTCCGGCCACGCGGGCGCAGATCATCGAGAACCTGATCGACCAGCGCTACATGGTGCGCGATGGCAAGGACCTGCGGCCAACGCACAAGGCGTTCGACCTGATGACGCTGCTGAAAGGTCTCGACGTGCCGGAGCTGACCGCCCCGGAATTGACCGGCGAATGGGAGTTCAAGCTGGCGCTGATGGAGCGCGGCAAGCTCAAGCGCGATCTGTTCATGCGCGAGATCGCCGGCGTGACGAAGAAGATCGTCAAGCAGGCCAAGAGCTACGAGTCGGACACGGTACCGATCGAAGATCCGGCGCGCCTCGCCACGCCCTGCCCGAAGTGCGGCAAGACGGTCGTCGAGAACTACCGCCGCTTCGCCTGCACGAACTGCGACTTCTCGCTGCCTAAGCATCCGGGCAGCCGCTCGTTCGAGGTCGAGGAGGTCGAGGAACTGCTGGCCAAGGGCACGATCGGTCCGATGTCGGGCTTCATCAGCAAGATGGGGCGCCCGTTTTCGGCCGTACTCAAGCTCACGCCCGAGCACAAGCTCGAGTTCGATTTCGGCCAGGCGAGCGATGGCGGCACGCAGGACGAGGCCGTCGATTTCAGTGGGCAGGAGCCCGTCGGCCTTTGCCCGAAATGCGGCGGCCGTGTGTTCGAGCAGCCGATGACCTACCTGTGCGAGCGCGCCACCGGCCCCGAGAGGACCTGCGATTTCCGCTCGGGCAAGGTGATCCTGCAGCAGCCGGTCGAACGCGCGCAGATGGAAAGGCTGCTCAAGGACGGCCGTACCGAGGTGTTGCGCGGCTTTGTGTCGAACCGGACACGCCGCAAGTTCGCGGCGTTCCTGGTACGCAAGGAGGACGGCACGGTCGGTTTCGAGTTCGAACCGCGGACTCGACCTGCGCGCGTCCCGGGGCGCTCCACAGGCAAGGGCGCCGCTGAGGCCACTGAGCCGGCGGCCGCAGGCGCACACCGGAAGCCACGCGCAGCCGGACCGGCGCGGACCGCCGCCGCACGCGGCAGCAGCACCGCCACATCGTCGCCGCCTGCGCGAGCGACCAAAGCGGTGAAGAGTGCCGCCAAAAGGGCCCCGAAGACCGCCAAGACGGTGCGCCGCTGAGCGAGCGCGTCATCCGTTGGCGTCACTGCGCGTGCATCGGCGGCGGGACTATGCTGGCTTCATGCAACGCGTATTGATCGTCGGTGGAATCATCGCGGTAGTTGTCGGCATTCTCTGGCCTTGGCTGGCGCGGCTTGGCCTCGGGCGGCTGCCGGGCGACCTTCACGTGCAGCGCGACGGCTTTTCGTTCTACTTTCCGCTGACCACCTCGATCGTCATCTCGCTCGTGGTCTCCTTGATCGTGTGGCTGCTCCGACGCTGAAATGAACCGCGCATTTGTCTGCAAGCTGATGACGCTGGCACGCGCCGCGGCGCCGCTCGCCGCGATGTTCATGCTGACGGGTGCGGCCTTGATCTCCTGCGAAGGTACGAGCAGCAGTTCGGGTGGTGGCGGCGGCGGCACTGACCCCGGCAGCCGCCCGAACAGCGCCGCGATGGGCCGGTGGACACCGAACACGACCTACGACACCTGCACGCAAGCATTTCACGACAGCTACTTCGTGATCGGGCCCGATGGCAAGAAATACCCGACGTGGCATCCGCCGACCGCAACCGACCCGGCCACGGGCAAGACCTGTTCGTTCGGGCACGAGCACGGCCGCGATCCGCGCGGCTCGGCGCTCTGGGATTCGGTGCGAAATCATTTCGCGTTCGATCTCAACGGCAATGGCACGATCGACGACGCCGAGCGCGACGCCAGTGGCGTGCCGTTCGGCTATGCCTCGGAGCAACTGCGTGCCTACAACAGCGCCAATGGCATCGCGAACGCCAACCGCGACGAGGACCATTACGGCTACAAGATCGCCTGGGAAAACGGCGTCACGCGCACGCGCACCGTAAACGGACAGGTGCAGGCCTTCGATCTGTCATGCGATGTGCTGACGCTGCTGCACCAGGAGACGTACTCGGCAGACTCGTACGCGAGCAACCTGCACGAGGCGCTGTATGCCGCCGATTGCAGCCGCGGTGCCGACGCCGCGGTCTACGGCGGCAAGGTGATCGTCACCGCGATGACGACCTTCGGCAACCCGGGTGAGTTCACGGTCTTTCAGGGCAACGACACGTACTCGACAGTGCGCTTCGGCACGGCGCAGCCGCTGATATCGCCCGCGGGCGGCGCTGAACGCGGACGCGTCATTCCGACCGGCTCGGACAACGTTTATCCCGCCGTCCTCGTACCGATCGGTCAGACCTCGGATTTTATCGGTGGACTGACCGAAACCTGGTATTCGGCGCTTTCGCTCCGGCGCCTCGACGGCTCCGAACTCGTCTTTGTCGATCCGTCGTTCGCCGTCACCTCGCCGTCGCGCTACTTTGACGTCACGCAGGTCAACGGACTCGCCCGCACTGTCAACCTCTGCTACATCGGCATCAGCCTGAGCGGAGAAGTCATCGACGATCCGGATCGCGCCGCGCTGATCGTCCGTCAGGCACGTGGTCCCGAATGCTCGGGCATCGCGCCCAACGGTCCGTTCACCCTGCGGGTCAACCGTGTCGGCTTCGACGATCCACGCAGCGTGTTCAACGGATGCCGGCGCACTGTGACGATCGGCACGACGCGGATCGTCAACGGCGGCGGCGGGACGCTGTGGTACACGGACCCCTACGGGGCGGCCGCGCGTACCGCCAGTTTCGTCGGCGGCGTACGGCAGTACGTGGGCGTGATCAACAACAGCGGCGCCGCCGCGATCGACCGCATCGCCTTCGGCGCCGAACTCGATCCCTGCCTGTCCGGCAGCAATATTCACGCGCCGAATTGAGAGCGCACGACGTGCGCGCTACGATTGGCTAGTCGGCTGCGCGCCCGAGCGGCCGCGCGCTCCGCCGATTGACAAGGCGCGACTCCGTCCTCCCTCCGTGCGGGAGGAGAGGCGCGCCCTATCCCTGCCTTCCCCTCCAGGACGGAAGGGAAAGCTGCGCGTCCCGCGGCGAATGCGCGCTTCGACCCGCGGGGCCGCATACCCGAGGAGCGAAGCATCGCGTACACGATCGACGCATAGAATTGCGCGCTTTGCACCGCCCCGTCCCACGCAATGCCCCTGTTCGCCTCCACGATCCTGCTTTCGGCGTTCCTGCTGTTCCTAGTGCAGCCGATCATCGCCAAGCAGATCCTGCCGTGGTTCGGGGGGACGTCGGCCGTGTGGATCACGTGCCTGGTGTTCTTCCAGGTCGTGCTGCTGGCCGGATACACCTACGCCCATGTCATTACACGTCGCCTCGATGAACGCACTCAGTCCTGGCTGCACATCGCGCTGCTGCTGGCGAGCCTGCTGTTCCTGCCGGTCATCCCGAACGCGAGCCTGAAGCCCGAAGGCGGAACCGACGCCGCGCTGCACATCATCGTGCTGCTGCTGGCAACGATTGGGCTGCCCTACTTCCTGCTCTCGACCACTGGTCCCCTGCTGCAGAAGTGGGTGGCGCCGCAGTTTCCGGAGAAATCGGTGTATCGGCTCTTTGCCCTGTCGAACTTCGGTTCACTGGTCGGACTCCTGGCATTTCCGTTTGCGATCGAGCCGTTTTCGAGCTCGTCGACGCAGTCGATGGTGTGGAGCGCGTTTTACGCGCTGTTCGTCGCCTGCTGCGGCGTGTCGGCCTGGAAGGTTGGCCGGCGTATGGGCGCACCGCATGCGCTGGCCTTGCCGGAGGCGCCCGCTACGCCTCCCCCGGCCGCGCCTCGGCCTTCGGCCAGTGATGTGCTGCTCTGGCTCGCGTTCTCGACCCTGGGCTCGGTGATGCTGCTGGCTTCCACCAGCCACATCACGCAGAACATCGCCTCGGTGCCCTTCCTTTGGGTGCTGCCGTTATCGCTGTACCTGCTGACCTTCGTGATCGCCTTCGAAGGGCGCGGCGGGCGCGGCTGGTACGAGCAGAAATGGTGGCTGTTCATCACGCTGGTGCTGATCGTCGCGATGGCCGCCGGGCTGTCGCTTGCACGCGGCGTCCTCGACATCTCGGTCGCAGTGCCTCTGTACACGTTCGGCATGTTCATGGCGGTGCTGTTCTGCAATGGCGAACTGGCACACCGCAAGCCGGCACCTCGGTACCTGACGCACTTTTATCTGACGATCTCGCTCGGCGGCGCGCTCGGAGGACTGTTTGTGGGGCTGGTCGCACCGCGCATCTTTCCCGCCTATTTCGAGTTGCCACTGGCACTGCTGCTGCTGGCCGCGCTCGCTGTGGTGGTCGTGTGGCGCAATGCCTGGCTCGTCGGCCCCGCCATCATTGCGACACTCGCCACCGGCTGGTACGGCATCGAGTACGTCGGGTTCGTCCGCAACGACGTCGTCTACATCCACCGAAACTTCTACGGAATGCTCCGCGTTCGCGAACAGGGCACCGGCGACTTTCAGGTGCGGCGCCTGCTGCACGGGGTGATCCTGCACGGCGAACAGTTCACCATCAACCCCGACCGTCTGGAACCCAACACGTACTACGCACGCACCTCTGGTGTCGGCCGGGCGATCGCCGCCAGGCAGGCCGCTGGTCCGGTCAGGATCGGCGTCGTCGGCCTCGGCGTCGGCACGCTCTCGGCGTATGGGCGAGCTGGCGATGTCGTCCGCTTCTACGAGCTCGACCCCGACGTGTTGCAGCTGTCCCGTCGCTATTTCGACTTCCTGAACGCCTCGCCCGCGCAACTCGAGTTCGTGATCGGCGACGCGCGCCTGTCGATGGAACGCGAGCTCGCCCAGAGCACGCCGCAGAAATTCGATGTGCTGGCGATAGACGCGTTTTCGAGCGACTCGATCCCGGTGCACCTGATCACGCGTCAGGCGATCGCGATGTACATGCGGCAGCTCGCGCCGGGAGGCGTGCTCGCGGTCCATATCTCGAACCGTTTCCTCGACCTGAAACCGGTCCTGGCGAACATCGGCAGCGAGCTCGGCCTGCAGGTGCGTCTGGTCGCCGACAAGCCGCCTGAGCCGGGTTCGACGAGCGACTGGGTGCTGATCAGTGCGAATGCGGAACCATTTTCCGCGCCTGAACTCGACGTGGCCGAAGCGCTCGAACCGGTCCGCGGTCTGTCGCTCTGGACCGATCAGTTCAACAACCTGCTCGATGTACTGAAGGCGCAGCCAATCGAGGCACTGAAGCACATCTTCGAGGGCTGATCCGGCGACGGCGGCACCTGCGCAATTTGCGGTACGCTGCGCTCCGTCGCCAGGTGGTCGCGACGCCAGTCATCTCTCCTAGCCAGGACTACCCGATGTCTTCCACGCGCACACCGCGCATCGTCATTCGCAATTCGAAAGTCCACGGCCGCGGCGTCTATGCGACGCGCAAGATCAAGGCCGGCGAGCGCATCGTCGAATACCGCGGAGAGCGGATCACCTGGAGGGAAGCCGACCGGCGCCCGCCGTCAGATCCGGACGACCCGAACCACACGTTCTTCTTTTCGCTGTCGGACGGCAAGACCGTCATCGATGCCGCCGTAGGCGGCAATCTGGCGCGCTGGATCAACCACTCCTGCGATCCCAATTGCGAGTCCGAGGAAACCGATGACGGACGTGTCTTCATCGAGGCGCGTCGCGACATCCGCGCCGGCGAGGAGCTCAACTACGATTACGGGCTGGTCATCGACGAGAGGATCACGCCGACATTGAAGAAGCAGCACGAATGCCGGTGCGGCGCGAAGGACTGCCGCGGAACGATGCTGGCCCTCAGAACCCGCAAGAAGAAAGACAACGCATGAACGCGATGTACTCGATGTCGGTCCCGATCTTCACGAAGACGCTGGGCAACCTTTCGGTGATCCTGGACAAGGCCGCGACTTATGCCGAGGCACGGAAGATCGACCCCTCCGTGCTGCTCGCCGCGCGGCTGTATCCGGACATGTTCGCCCTGACCAAGCAGGTGCAGATTGCGTGCGACTTTGCCAAGGGTTCGGTGGCGCGACTGGCCGGGCAGGAGCCGCCGAAGTACGAGGACAACGAGACGACGATCGCGCAACTGAAGGATCGCATTGCGCGCACGATCGAATTCCTGCGCGGCTTCGACGAAGCCGCCCTCGCTGGCGCCGAGTCGCGCGAGGTGACGCTGAAGATCCGCGATCAGGTCCAGACCTACAGGGGCTCGACGTATCTTGCGCACGTGGCCCTTCCCAATTTCTTCTTCCACGCCACGACCGCATACGACATCCTGCGTCACAACGGCATCGAACTCGGCAAGCGCGACTTCATCGGCAGCACGTCCTGATCCGGACTGCGGTGAACCGCCGCCGTCGCCGGCGGTCGAACCGGCGATGAAGCTAATGCGCTTTGCGCGGCAATGGGCCGTCCTGCTCGTCGCTGCGACTCTGGCAGCCGCGGCCGGCTGCGCTTCGCTCGACGAGTGGCAGCGCCAGACGATCTTCAGTCCAGCCCGCGACAACCCGCGCTGGTTCGCCGAGCCGCTGCCGGGCACGCAGGAATACGACGTGCGCCTCGAAAATGGCGACACACTGCATTTCTGGTACCTCGCGCAGTCGCACGCCGACGACGCGCCGACCGTGCTCTATCTGCACGGTGCACGCTGGAACATGAATGGCAGCGTCTTCCGCATTTCGCGTTTCAAGGACCTGGGCTTCAACGTGCTCGCTGTCGATTACCGCGGCTTCGGCAAGAGCACGGAGGTGCTGCCCTCGGAGCAGTCTGCCGCCGAGGACGCGCGCGCGGCATTCGCCGAGCTGGTGCGACGGCAGCCAGATCCGCGTCGCCGCTACGTGTACGGACACAGCCTCGGCGGTGCGCTCGCGGTCGAACTGGCGAGCGAACTCCCGCCGGGACAAGTGGGCGGCATCATCATCGAATCAACGTTCACCTCGATCCCCGACCTGCTCCACAGCATGCGCTGGGGCTGGGTGCCCGGAATCGATCTCGTCGTGACACAGCGATTCGACTCCGCGGCCCGCATCGAGCACGTCACCTCACCGCTGCTGATCCTGCACGGCACCGCGGACAGCGTCGTGCCCCACACGATGGCCGATGAGCTGTACCAACGCGCCGGCAGCAGCGCCAAGCGCCTCGTGAAGATCGAGGGCGGTAATCATTCGGGCGTTCGCGGCAGCGCCGAAGGTCGCACTGCCATCCTCGAGTTCCTGGGGCCGGCGGCCGATCAGCCCGCGGCCACGACCGGTGCCGCCGCAGCCACTTCCGCAGCGGCGAGCGACTGAGGCGCATCGCGGTTCGCCTCTTGCAACGGCGCCGAGCGCCCGCATGATCCGGCTGATCCGTTGAAAACCGCCGTGCTTGACGGCGCGCAAGGCTCTGGCCGGCGCGTCTCAGGGCCCGCAGCGTAAAGTTTCCCGCGATGGACCGAGCGATCCCTCCCGCCCTGGCCGGTGGCGCCCCCGTCGGCGTCGCCGAGCGGCTGGTGCTGCCCGTTCAGGGCATGACGTGCGCGAGCTGCGTCGCGCACGTCGAGAAGGCGCTGGGCAAGGTGCCCGGTGTCGAGCAGGTCGCAGTCAATCTCGCGACCGAATCGGCGGCGATCGAAGGCCGGGCACTCGATCCGCAGGCCCTTTCGCGGGCGGTCGCCCAAGCGGGCTACGTCGTTCCGACGCAGACTCTGAACCTTGCGCTCCAGGGCATGACCTGCGCGAGCTGCGTCGATCGGCTCGAATCCGCGCTCGGGCGCGTGCCGGGCGTGCTGCGTACGAGCGTAAACCTCGCATCCGAATCGGCGCAGGTGGAACTGGTGTCGGGCGCGGCGGCCGTGCGCGACCTTCTGGGTGCAGTTGCGGCCGCCGGCTATTCCGCGACGCTGAAGACCGCGGCCACTGCCGTGGCGGTCGACCGGAGCGCAGACTTACGGCGCGACGCGCTTCTGGCGCTGACGCTCGCGCTGCCGCTACTGCTCGGCACGCATCTGGGGATCTTCGGCATCGAGGCGACCTTGCCGGGCTGGGCGCAGTGGCTGCTCGCGACTCCGGTCCAGTTCTGGTGCGCGCGCCGCTTCTACGTCGCGGCGTATCGCGCGGTCCGCGCCCGCACCGGCAACATGGACCTCCTGGTATCGCTCGGCACGCTCGCCGCCTACGGGCTCTCGCTCTATCTCTGGCTCGAGGGCGGCCCGGATCATTCCGGCCATGCGCAGCACCTGTACTTCGAGGCTGCGGCCGTCGTCATCGCGCTGGTGCTGCTCGGAAAATGGCTCGAAGCGCGCGCGAAGCATCAGACTTCCGAAGCGATCCGCCTGCTGGCGGCGCTGCGCCCCACGACCGCGCGCGTGCTGCGCTCCGGAGAAGAGATCGAGCTGCCGGTCGAGGATGTGCGCCTCGGCGACATCGTGGTCGTGCGTGGTGGCGACCGCATTCCGGTCGACGGCCTGATCCGTGCGGGCGCATCCAGCGTCGACGAATCGATGCTGACCGGTGAGAGCCTGCCGGTCGACAAAGACGCCGGTGCGCGCGTCAGCGCCGGTTCCATCAACGGCCCGGGCCGGCTCGAAATCGAAACGCGCGCGGTCGGCGCGGAGACCATGCTCTCGCGCATCATCCGGCTGGTCGAGGACGCACAGTCGGCGAAGCCGCCGATCCAGCGGCTCGTCGATCGCGTCGCCAGCGTCTTCGTGCCGGTCGTCCTGCTGATCGGCCTGGCAACGCTGCTCGGGTGGCTCGCCATTGGCGCCTCGCTCGAGATCGCGCTGATCAATGCGGTGTCGGTCCTCGTCATCGCCTGCCCCTGCGCACTGGGGCTCGCCACGCCGGCGGCAATCATCGCCGGCACGGGTGTCGCCGCGCGCCACGGCATCCTGATCAAGGACGCATCCGCGCTCGAATTGGCGAAGAAGGTCGCGATCGTGGCGTTCGACAAGACAGGCACGCTGACGATCGGCAAGCCGCGCGTGGTCGCGGTCGAAGGGCACGCGCTGTTCGACCCCAGGGAGGTGCTGGTTCTGGCCGAGGCCGCAAACGCGGGCAGCAATCATCCGCTGGCTGAAGCCGTGCGCGCGGCCTTCGAGCATGAGGCAGGGCGCCACCCCGACCTGCTTCGGCGCAAGGCGCTCGACCACCGCGTGCTGGCGGGCCGCGGCGTGGCGAGCCGCCTCGTCGAATCGTCGCAGACGGGCAGCATCGAACTGGTCTTCGGCAACCTGCGGCTGATGCATGACTCCCAGGTGGACACCGATGCGCTCGCGACCCGCGCCAGTCGGCACGAGGGCGAAGGCCGGACGGTGTCTTGGCTCGCGCAACGCACGCCTGCGGGCTCGCAGCTGATCGGGCTCGTCGCATTCGGCGATGAACCGAAGCCGCATGCGCGGGAGGCCATAGACGCCCTGTCGCATCTCGGAGTCGAGACCACGATGATCTCCGGCGACAACGAAGGCGCCGCACGGCACGTCGCGCGGCAGCTCGGGTTGACGCACTACGAGGCGAATGTCCTGCCGCGCGAAAAGGTCAGGCACGTCGAGGCGCTGAGACAGGGCGGACGCGTGGTCGCGATGGTCGGCGACGGCATCAACGACGCGCCGGCGCTCGCCGCCGCGGATGTCGGCATCGCGATGGGGTCGGGCACCGACGTCGCGATGCACGCTGCGGGTGTCACGCTGCTGCGCTCCGACCCGCGCCTGGTTGCCACCGCGATCGGCATTTCGCGCGCGACTTCGCGCAAGATCCGCCAGAACCTGTTCTGGGCGTTCGTCTACAACGTCGTCGGTATTCCGCTGGCCGCGCTCGGGGTGCTGACGCCGGTCTTCGCTGGCGCCGCGATGGCGCTGTCGAGCGTCTCAGTGGTCGGTAACGCGCTGCTGCTCAAGCGTTACCGCGACCGCCCCGCCGCGCCCCGTTGAGGGCCGGTCACCGGCCTGTCAGCTGCGAGTGTGGCGGCGCGCCACCCACACGGTCGTGCCCGCGGCGCCATAGCGCTCGCCGTGCGGCGCATCGCGCGGAACGCTGAAGCTCTCGCCGGGCGAGAGATGGCGCTCGCCGTCCGACGAGACGAGCCACATCTCGCCCTCGATCACGAGAGCCTCGACCGCGAACGGATGCGCGTGCGACTCGAGCACCGTGCCCGGTGCCCAGCGGCGTTCGACGATCTCGTCGAACCCGCGCGCACGCGCGTCGGCCTCGAACTCCGCGAACCTCCTGCTTCCCATGATGTTGACGCTAGTCCGCCCCGACCGGCTCGTCAAAGCGGATCAGCGCGGAACCGATCGAGAAGCTGGCGCCGAAACCGATCATCAGCGCATGCTCGCCGCAGCGCGCACGGCCGCTACGCAGCAGCTGATCGAGCAGCAGCGGGATGCTGGCGCTCGAAGTGTTGCCAGTGTCTGCAAACGACGCACACAACCGCTCAGGGTCGATGCCGGTCTTGGCGCACGCCGGCAGCAGGATGCGCGTCAGGTTCGCCTGGTGCGGAATCAGCCAGTCGATGTTCACGCCGTCGTTCTGCACGCGCTCGATCTCATCGATCAGGATGCGCGTAGCGCCGATCGCCACCGGTGGTCCCGCCATGAACCACCGCGCCGACTTCGGCACATCGAGCGTCGGATGAGCCGCCTGCATGCCGCTGCCGCGAACCATCGCGATGGTTTCCTTGTCGATCATCGAGGTCGCGCGCACCGAGCACAGGGTTGCGAGGCCGCGGGTGTCGCGCGCGAGCAGCACTCCCGCTGCAGCGTCGCCGAACAGGGTGCTGGTGCCGAAGGCGAGCGGATCGTAGGCGATGCAGCGCGAAGAGAACTCGAGCGCGAGGCAGGCGACGCGGCGGTAGCCCAGTGCCTGCATGACGCTGCTCGCCACCGTCAGCGCATACATGAAGCCCGTGCAGGCGTTGCTGCCGATATCGAGCACGAAGGGCGCACCGAGGTCGGAATGGCGCTCACGCGCCGCCGCAACGACCTGCTGCGACAACCCCGGGAAGCCGTGGGTGCTCGACGACGAGACGACGATCGCGTCGAGTTCGGACCAGCGCTGACCGCGCATCATCCGCTCGAGCAGCTCCATGCCGACGTGCACCGGCGATTCCTCGGCGGGGAAGAAGCGGCGCGAGCGCAACCCTGTCTTCTTCTCGATCAGTTCAGCGCGTTCGCTGATGCGCGCAACAATCTCGGCCGAGGCCTCGTCATCGACCTCGGTGCCATTCAGAAGCCGGCGGCCGATCTCCCGGTTCGAAACGGCCTCGGAGGGCAGAGTACTGCCCGTTGCAACAATCGCCACAGTAGTGCTCAAGCACCCTCCCAGATCCGCCCACTCTGTGTGGCGATTCGGGCTGGAATTTTACGCGCCGGCAGGGCGAGCCTCAGCGCCACTCGACTCGCAAATGCGCGAGGGTGACCTAAGTCAGGTGATGCAGCTCGCGCAGCGCTACCGAGATCATCGCCAGGTCCGCGCTCTTGCTCTCCGCAAGTTCGGCCAGCATGCGCCGCGCGCGTTCAAGGGCGGTCGACTGCCCGCGCTGCCACGTCTCGAGACCACCGGCCTGCAACGCGTCCGCGGTGAGTTTCCGCTGCAGGCTCGCCAGCTCGTCGCTCGCGGCCGACTTGGCCAGCGCCTGCCAGTAGCCGTCCGAGGGCAGGGTCGCTACCTGTGCGCGCAGGCGTGCGAGTCCCAGCGCGTCACCGATCCTGAAGTACACGTCGGCAACGGCGGTCAGCGGCTGGCGTGCGGCCTCGGCGACTTCGGCAAGGTCAAGCGCGGCGAGCGAGGTCGCCGCAGCGGCGACTTCGAACGCCAGCGACTCCGGCACGCCGCGCTCGACGAAGCGAGCCTGCATCTCTCCGATCGGCGCGCGCCAGTTCGCGTCGGTGGAGGTGCGCAGCACCTGCAGGAACTGTCGTGCCGCCGGCGCCAGCCTGGCGATGGTTGGCGCCATCGGCTCAGCCAGCGCACGCGAGCGCAGGAACCATGTCGTGGCGCGCTGGGTCCGCCGGCCGAGTTCCATCAGCATTTCCGCCTGCGTCTGGTCGGCAACCTTGTTGTCGAGCGCCTCGATCGCCTGCCATACGGGGCCGAGCGCAAACACTTCACGCGTGAGCAGGAAGGCACGCACCACCTGCGCAGGGGTCGCGCCGGTACCAGAACTCATCTGATAGGGGAAGCTCGGCCCGACCCGATTGACCATCTCGTTGAGCACGACAGTCGCGACGATCTCGCGCTTGAGAGGATGGCGCCCGATGTCGCCGGCGAACGATCCCTGCACCCGCCGCGGAAAGTAGCGCTGCAGCGCGCCGGCGACCCACGGATCATCCGGCAGCTCGGACGTGAGCAGCTCATCGAACAGCCACATCTTCGAGTACGCGAGCAGCACCGCGCGTTCCGGGCCGGTCAGCGCATGGCCCATGGCCCGGCGCTCGGCGATCGTCTCGTCGTCCGGCAGGAACTCGAGCGCGCGGTTCAGCCGCCCCTCCTTTTCCAGGAACCGGATGAAGCGCTGCTGCTGCTCGAGCAGCTTGCGCGCGGTATGCACGCCGACCGACAGCGCCTGTGTCTGGAAGTAGTTGTCCTCCAGCACGAGTGCGCCGACGTCGTCCGTCATTTCCGCCAGCAGTGCGTTGCGCTGCTCCAGCGTCAGGCGGCCGTCCGCCATCGGCATGCTCAGCAGGATCTTGATGTTGACCTCGTGATCCGAGGTGTCGACGCCTGCCGAGTTATCGATCGCATCCGTGTACAGGCGCACGCCGCTCATCGCGGCCTCGATGCGGCCGCGCTGGGTGAATCCTAGGTTGCCGCCCTCGCCGATGACCTTGCAGCGCAGGTCGGCGCCGTTGATGCGCACTGCGTCATTGGCGCGGTCGCCGACGTCGATGTGCGTCTCCGTCGCCGCCTTGACGTAGGTGCCGATGCCGCCGTTGTAGAGCAGATCCACCGGGGCCTTAAGGATTGCCGTGATCAGCTCGGTGGGCGTCATCTGCGACGCCTTGACCCCCAGCACCGACTGCGCCTGCGGCGACACCGGGATCGACTTTTCCGAGCGCGACCAGATGCCGCCGCCGGCCGAGATCACGCTGGTGTTGTAGTCCGCCCAGGACGAGCGCGGCAGTGCGAACATGCGCTCGCGCTCGACAAAGCTTGCCGCAGTGTCGGGCGATGGATCGATGAAGATGTGGCGGTGATCGAAGGCCGCGATCAGCCGGATATGGCGCGAGAGCAGCATACCGTTGCCGAATACGTCGCCTGACATGTCGCCGATGCCGGCACAGGTGAAGTCCGTCGTCTGCGTGTCGATGCCCATCTCGCGGAAATGGCGCTTCACGCTCTCCCAAGCGCCGCGGGCGGTGATGCCCATCTTCTTGTGGTCGTAGCCGGCACTGCCCCCCGAAGCGAATGCATCACCGAGCCAGTGCCCGTACTCGGCGCTGATCGCGTTGGCGTAGTCGGAGAACGTCGCCGTGCCCTTGTCCGCGGCGACAACAAGGTAAGGGTCGTCGCCGTCGTACCTCACTACCTGCGGCGGCGGTACAACCTTGCCCTGGACCAGGTTGTCGGTCAGGTCGAGCAGCCCGCGCAGATAGTCCTGATAGCAGGCCACG
>DATKAJ010000071.1:0-6958 GCA_035498175.1 Burkholderiaceae bacterium | reverse complement strand
ATGGAGATCTTCACGACGCGCCTCGCCGGCGACAGCCTGGCGCTGACCGTGTGGGGCTCGATGTCGAGTTGGACGCTGACCGCGCTGCCGCTCTTCGTCTGGATGGGCGAGATCCTGCTGAAGACGCGGCTCTCCGAGGGGATGTTCCGCGGGCTCGCGCCGTGGCTGCAGTGGCTCCCTGGGCGATTGCTGCACACGAACATCATCGGCTGCACGATCTTCGCTGCGGTGTCCGGATCGTCGGCCGCGACCTGCGCGACGATCGGCAAGATCACGCTGCCCGAGCTTGCGAAGCGCAACTATCCCGAGCAGATCGCGATCGGATCACTGGCCGGCGCGGGCACGCTGGGGCTGCTGATCCCGCCCTCGATCATCATGATCGTCTACGGCGTCGCGGCCGACGTCTCGATCGGCAAGCTGTTCATCGCCGGCGTGCTGCCCGGCCTGATGCTGGCCGGCTTGATGATGGGTTACACCATCTTCTGGTCGCTGCGGCACGCGGACCAGATCCCGCCGGCAGACATCCAGCTCGATTTCGCCGGCAAGCTTTCGGAGTCGCGCCACCTGATCCCGGTCGTGCTGCTGATCGCCGCGGTGCTCGGGTCGATTTACGCCGGCTATGCGACTGCGACGGAGGCGGCCTCGCTGGGTGTCGTCGGCGCCCTGCTGCTCGGACTGGCGCAGCGGACCCTGAACTGGCAGGCCTTTGTCGACTCGCTGATGTCGGCGACGCGCCTGTACTGCATGATCGCGCTGATCCTGGCGGGTTCGTCGTTCCTGGCGCTGTCGATGGGGTTCATCGGCCTGCCGCGGCAACTCGCCGAAGCGATCGGCGCGCTGAACCTCTCCCCGTTCGTGCTGATCGTGTTTCTCATGATTTTCTACATCGTGCTCGGCTGCTTCCTCGATGGCATCTCGATGGTCGTGCTGACCATGGCCGTACTGCTACCGACGCTGCAGACGGCGGGGATCGACCTGCTGTGGTTCGGCATCTTCATCGTTCTGGTGGTCGAAATGGCCCAGGTCACGCCGCCGGTCGGCTTCAACCTGTTCGTGATGCAGGGCATGACGAAGCACCAGATCAACACCATCGCGCACGCGGCGTTTCCGTACTTCCTGACGATGATCGTCGCGGTGCTCGCGATCTGGTTCTTCCCGCAGATCGTCACCTATCTGCCGTCGCAGATGAAACTCTAGCGCGTGCTGGGCGGCGGCTGCGCCTGCGCCGCTACAATCCGCGCCGGGCGAATATCCGAGAAGAAGAACAGTCGATGCGCGTTGTCGTGGTGGGGGCCGGCATCATCGGCGTCTGCACTGCCCACGCGCTGCGGCGTGACGGCTTCGACGTCACGGTGCTAGAGCGCCGTTCCGGGGTCGCGCAGGAAGCGAGTTTCGGCAACGCCGGCGTGATGGCGCCTGGCTACGTCGGTCCTTGGGCGTCGCCCGGCATGCCACGCAAGGTGCTCGCATACCTGTTCCGTCCCGAGGCGCCGGTCGTCTTCCGGCCGTCCGCGAGCCCCGCGCTGTGGCGCTGGCTGCGTCGCTGGCTGCGCGAATGCGAGCTAGAACGGTATCGCGTCAATCGCGCCCGCATGCAGCGGCTCGCGTTCTACAGCCAGAGCGAACTGCACGTTCTCCGAACGCAGTACGCGCTCGACTACGAGCAGGCGACCGGCTACCTGCAGCTCTTCCGGACTGCGCGCGAGGTCGAAGCCGCGGCCACGATCCGTGCGCTGCTGAGCGAACTCGGCGTCCGGCACCAGCAGCTCGACGAGGCCCAATGCCGAACACTCGAACCGGCGCTGCACCCGGCGACGCCACTGGCGGGTGGCCTGCACCTGCCCGACGAAGAAACCGGTAACTGCGCCTACTTCGCTCACCAGCTGAAGGACATCGCGATCGCGTCGGGAGTCGAATTCCGATTCGGTGTCGAAGCGCTGGGCTTCGATGCCAGCGCGGGTCGCGTTCAGGCGCTCAGGACTACCGCCGGCCAGGTCGAGGGCGACGCCTTCATCGTCGCCAGCGGGATCGACGGCGGCGCGCTGCTCCAGCGCGTGGGCGTTCGGCTTCCGCTGCTCGCCGTGAAGGGCTATTCCGCGACCGCGCCGATCAGCGCGTTCGAACACGCGCCGTTCATCAGCGTGATGGACGAGACCTACAAGGTGGCGATCACGCGGATGGGCAAGCGCTTGCGCGTAGCCGGGACCGCGGAACTCGGAACCTCGGGCATGAAGCTGCGCGAGAGCGCCTTGAGCACGCTGCTGAAGGTCGCGCACGACTGGTTTCCGTACGCGGCCAGTTATCGCCAGGGCAAGTTCTGGATTGGCGCGCGACCGATGCTGCCGGACGGACCGCCAGTGCTGGGCCGCACGCCGCTGGCCAACCTCTTCCTCAACATGGGCCACGGTTCGAGCGGCTGGGTGATGGCGGTGGGCTCCGCGCGGATCGTGTCCGACATCGTGGCCGGGCGCGCACCGGAAATCGATATCGACGGATTGACGCTGGACAGGTACGGTGCGGGGGCCTGAGCCTAGCCTGAGCGCATGACCACGTTCCTGTACTGCGTCGACGAGCTGCGTTCGATCGAGCAGCGTGCGCAGGAAGCGCTGCCTCCAGGCACGCTGATGGCGCGTGCGGGACGTGCGGCCGCCGAGCGCATTGCCTCGCTGCAGCCGTCCGGTCGCGCGGGCTGCTGCGTGGTCTGCGGACCCGGCAACAACGGTGGCGATGGCTTCGTTGCAGCGGCGGAGCTGCGCGAGCACGGTCACGAAGTGCTTTGCGTCCTGCCTGGCGCGGCTCCGACGACCGACGATGCGCGCGGCGCGCACGCGCGCTGGACTGCCGCCGGCGGCGCGACATCAACGACGCTGCCGCTCGAGGCCCGCTTCGATGTCGTCGTCGATGCCATGTTCGGCATCGGCCTCGCGCGGCCGCTCGACGGACCGTTCCTCGCCGCGGCCGACTGGATGCGCCAGCATGAGCGCGTGCTGGCGATCGACGTGCCGAGCGGGCTCGATTCCGATACCGGGGCGTGGGTCGGCGGCGTCACCGGAGTCGAGGCGTCCGCGACGGTGACATTCATCGGAGACAAGCCCGGACTGCACACGGCGGCCGGCGTCGATGCGGCAGGCACGGTGTTCGTCGAGGACATCGGTGCCGGGCCGGGCGGCAGCCTTGGCATACTCATCGCGCCGCCGGATCTGCACACCGTCGCGCAGCGTCGCAGACGCGATACGCACAAGGGCACCTACGGAAACGTGCTCGTGGTGGGCGGCGGGCGCGGAATGGTTGGCGCTGCCCTCCTCGGCGCGCGCGCAGCACTGCGGCTCGGAGCCGGTCGGGTCTATGTCGATCTGCTCGGCGCTCCCGAGTTCCGCGTCGATCCGGTACAGCCCGAGCTGATGTTCCGCGGACTCGGCGAACTCTCCGACCTGCAGGCCATCGTCATCGGCTGTGGCCTGGGAGTGGACGACCATGCCCGGCGTCGCCTCACCGAGGTGCTCGGACGAGACACGCCACTGGTCATCGACGCCGATGCGCTGAACATGATTGCGGGCGACGCCGCGCTCCAGAAGCAAGCTGGCCAACGCAGTGCGCCCACGATCCTCACTCCGCATCCGCTCGAGGCGGCGCGGCTGCTCGGTTGTTCATCGGCCGAAGTGCAGGCGGATCGCATCGGCGCCGCCCGGCAGCTCGCCGTGCGCTATCGCTCGATCGCGCTGCTGAAAGGTGCCGGCAGTGTGATCGCAGCGCCTGACGGGAACTATGCGATCAATCCGACCGGCTCGCCCGCGCTGGCGACGGCCGGCACCGGAGATGTACTGGCCGGGATGCTCGGTGCCTTCCTCGCACAAGGGCACACCGCGTGGGACGCAACGCTGGCAGCGACCTGGCTGCACGGCGGTGCGGCCGAGGGCAGCGACAGCGGACTCGTCGCCGGCGAAGTCGCGGCGCGCGCGGCGGATGCGCTGCGCCGCCTGCGCGGCTTCAGTGACTGACGACGCGTCCGGCGGCGAGTTCGATCCGACGCGCGCAGCGGCTCGCGATATCGGCATCATGCGTGACCATGACGAGGGTCGAGCCGCGCTCGCGGTTCAGTTCGAACATCAGGTCGATCACCGCCTCACCGGTGTGCGCGTCGAGACTGCCGGTGGGCTCGTCGGCCAGCAGCAGCGGCGGCCTGAGCACGAATGCGCGAGCGAGCGCGACACGCTGCTGTTCACCGCCGCTCAGATACTTCGGGTAGTGTGACAGGCGCTCCGCGAGCCCCACCCGCCCGAGCAGGCCCCGCGCTGCCGCCACCGGGTCCTCGCCCTCGGGCGCGCGTCCGGTGAGCTCGAGCGGCAGCAGCACATTTTCCAGCGCGGTCAGATGCGGCAGTAACTGGAACGACTGGAACACGAATCCGATCGATCGTGCCCGGAGAGCCGCGCGGCCGTCTTCGTCGCGCGTGAACATGTCCTCGTCGAAGATGCGGACGCTGCCCGCGGTCGGCACGTCGAGTCCGGCGAGCAGTCCCAGCAGCGTCGACTTGCCGGACCCGGAGGCGCCGACGATCGCGGCGGTCTCGCCGGAGGCGATGCTCAGATTGATATCATCGAGGATCGTCAGGCTGCCCGTGGCGTCCTGAACGATCTTGCCGAGGCTGCGCGCCTCCACCGCGATGTTCGTCACCGGTTCCTCTGTCCTGCGCGGACGCCTCAGCACCTCGCTCGTCCTTGCCATCGCCGTCTCGCTGCTGGCGCTGGCTGCCGCGGCTCGCGCACAGGACACGCGCCCGCCGCCTCAGACGGGTGCGCAGTCGGTCATCCTCGTGTTGGGAGACAGCCTGTCGGCCGAGTACGGACTGCCGCGCGGAGCGGGCTGGGTGCAACTGCTCTCCGACCGCGTGCGCAGCAGCGGCGTGGATTATACGGTCGTGAATGCGAGCATCAGCGGCGAAACCACGAGCGGCGGCCGCACGCGCTTGCCGGCGCTGCTGCAGCAGCATCGACCGGCGATCGTCGTCATCGAGCTCGGCGCAAACGATGGGCTACGCGGCCTGCCGCTCGCGACCATGCGCGACAACCTCGTCTGGATGGCGCAGGCGTCGCGCCGCGCCGGAGCGGCCGTGCTGCTGGTCGGGGTCAAGGTGCCGCCGAACTACGGCCGACAATATTCGGAAAGCTTCTTTCAGACCTTCGAGTCGGTTGCGGCGGAACTGAAGCTTGTACGCGTGCCATTCCTGCTCGATGGCTTTGCGCAGTCCCTCGAGAGCTTCCAGGCCGACCGGATCCATCCGAACGCCGAGGCGCAGGCGCGCATGCTGGACAATGTCTGGCCGCACCTGCAGCCGATGCTGAAATCGAAACGGAGCGCGGCACGATGAAGCGGGATCACGCCGCTATCGAGGCCGCCGACGCGCTCGCGCACCTCGACAGCTACGACACGATCGTCGACGTGCGCAGCGAGGGCGAGTTCGCCGAGGACCATGTCCCGGGCGCAATCAACTGCCCCGTGCTTTCGGACGACGAGCGCCGCGAGGTCGGCACGATGGACCGGCAACAGTCGTCGTTCGAGGCGCGGCGGCGCGGCGCCGCCCTGGTCGCGCGCAACATCGCGCGGCATCTCGAACAGCGATTCGCCGACCGGCCGCGCGACTGGCACCCGCTCGTGTACTGCTGGCGCGGCGGCAACCGCAGCGGATCGATGGTGCACATCCTGTCACGCGTCGGCTGGCGGGCGGAGCAGCTGCACGGCGGTTATCGCGCCTATCGGCGCGCGGTCATGGCGGCGCTCGACACATTGCCGGCCCAACTCACCTTCAAGGTGATCTGCGGCGCCACTGGCAGTGGCAAGAGCAGGCTGCTGCAGCATCTCGTGGCCGCCGGCGCCCAGGTCCTCGATCTCGAAGCGCTTGCACGGCATCGCGGTTCGGTACTGGGCGGGCTGCCGTCGCAGCCGCAGCCCGGCCAGAAGCTGTTCGAATCGTTGATCTGGGACGCCCTGCGCCGCTGCCGCCCGGACCGACCGGTCTTCGTCGAATCGGAAAGTCGCAAGGTCGGTAACCTGCACGTTCCGGATCAGTTGCTGCTGCGCATGCGCGAATCGGAATGTGTCGCGCTGGATGTGCCGCTGCCGGCCCGCATCCGCCTGCTGCGCGAGGAATATGGGCACTTCGAACGCGATCCGCAATCGCTGCTAGTGCAGCTCGACGGCCTGGTGGAGCTGCACGGCCGCGAAAAGGTCGCTCAATGGAAGGCGCTGGCCGCAGCGCGACACTGGGATCGCGTGGTCGAGCAGCTGCTGACCGAGCACTACGACCCCGCCTATCGTCGCTCGATCGCGCGCAACTTCAAGCGGGTCGGCGACGCTCCCAGCCTCTACATCGGCTCGGTCGACAGCGCGGCCTACACCGCTGCAGCCCGCTCGCTGGGGGCCTGAGCGCTAATTTGCGTCCTTGCCCTCGACCGACTTGACCGCGTCGCGCCGGAGTTCGGGCCGGTTCACCTTCACGTTGTGCCGCGTGCGCAACCCTTCCGCATAGGCGACCTCGTCGGCCGCGGCCACCTGCCGCTGCAGCGCGCGGCGCTCCGCATCACGCTGCGCCGGCGTCTGGGCAGCGCCCTCCTTCGCCGAGACGACCTGCGCGATGAGAAAACCGAGGCCCTCGACGCCGGACCCGACGAAGGTCGGAAGCTTGTCGGCCTGCGTGCGGAGTACCTCGTTGAGCAGTCCGGGGGGCATGCCCTGCGGCGCGCGCCGCGATACGGTGATCGGCGGCGAGAAGCCGGCATCGCTCGGCTGCTTCAGCAGTTCGGCGAGTTTCTCCTCGCCGGCCTTGCGAGCCAGCTGCGCAGCCTCCTGCTGCTCGAGTCGCTGGCGGATCTGGGCCTTCACCTCCTCGAGGGGGCGGATCGCCGCTGGGCGATGCTCCACCACGCGCGCGGAGACCAGCGTGTTCGGGCCGATCTCGATC
>DATKAJ010000070.1:0-12989 GCA_035498175.1 Burkholderiaceae bacterium | reverse complement strand
ATGGTCATTCCCCAACGCGGCCCTCTCGGCGGTCCAGAATAACCTGACGGTCGCGGCAGGTCGCTGCTAGACGATTGATAGGAAAGAGACTTCGTCGACAGCGGGCGCCAGGCCGCCGCGTGGTCGCGGGCCGGGTCGTCGGCGGGCCTGGCCGCGCCCGGCGCAGGGCGCGCAGCCACGCCCTGCCTCCCGGCGCGATGTGCGCTTGCGGAAGTCCGGCCAAAACGCTTAAAATTTAAGGCTTTCCACGATCTCTGGCCCGGCTTGTAGGGCACTTGCAGACGGCGGGCGATGCGCCCGTTTGAAGACGCCGAGCGGGGCGCGCCGCGATTGACGGGGCGCTGGACGACGATTCAGTTCCAGGACGATTCGAATGAAGACCTACTCTGCCAAACCTCACGAGGTGAAGCGCGACTGGTTGCTGGTGGATGCCAGCGACAAGGTGCTGGGCCGGCTCGCCAGCCAGATTGCGCTGCGGCTGCGCGGCAAGCACAAGCCCGAGTACACCCCGCACGTCGATACCGGTGACTTCATCGTCGTCGTCAACGCGGCCCGTATCAAAGTGACCGGCGCGAAGTTCGAGGACAAGAAGTACTACCGGCACTCCAGCTACCCGGGCGGTGTGTATGAAACCAATTTTCGCAAGATGCAGGAGCGCTTTCCCGGGCGCGCGCTGCAACTCGCCGTGCGGGGAATGCTGCCGCGGGGACCGTTGGGCTACGCGATGATCAAGAAGTTGAAGGTCTACCCGGAGCAGCAGCATCCACACACCGCGCAGCAGCCCAGGGCGCTCGACATCTGAGGTTCAAATGATCGGCAACTACAACTACGGAACCGGCCGGCGCAAGAGCTCGGTGGCGCGCGTTTTCCTGAAGCGTGGCAAGGGCGCGATCGTCATCAACGGTCGCCCGATCGAGCAGTACTTCTTCCGCGAGACGGGCCGCATGATCGTCCGCCAGCCGCTCGAACTGACCAACCACGCCGAGACGTTCGATATCACGGTCAACGTCGTTGGCGGCGGCGAATCGGGTCAGGCCGGCGCGGTGCGGCACGGCATCACGCGGGCGCTCATCGACTACGACGGCACGTTGAAGCCCGCGCTCTCGAGTGCCGGCCTCGTCACGCGCGACGCGCGCGAGGTGGAGCGCAAGAAGGTCGGACTGCGCAAGGCGCGGCGCCGCAAGCAGTTCTCGAAGCGCTAACCGGACGCGATCGCATCCCGCGATCGCGTTTCAGCTTTCTGAAGGTCCGGTTTCGCGGGATGCCGCGGGTGCATTGCTGCGCGCGCACCCTTCGACCGGCTCATATACTTTTCTCGAAGAAGAACAAGGGCCGCTCGCCTCGGGAAGCGGCCCTTTTGCTGTGCCGCCGGCTGCGCCGCGCTTTTTCAGTCGACCGTCGATGAATCTGAAGTCGTGGCTGCGAACACTTTCGATCAGCGGACCGCATGTGGCGGTTCGAACGCAGCTTCCCTGGTCCGTCCGCCTTCCCTTGGTGCTGCTCGTGCTCGGAGTCGTGGCGGCGGGCCTGATGCTCGTCTATCACGCGGCACGTGACGCCGGCAGCGACGGCGGCGGCGATCTCGCGGGAGAACTGCAGCAGACGCGCGAGCAATTGCAGCGAGTGACCTCGGAGCGCGATCGCCTGGCGGCGCAGGCGGTGCAGGCGGAAAACCAGTTCAAGGTCGAGCGCGCGATGCAGCAGCAGGTGGTGACCCAGCTGCGGTCGCTTGAAGAGGACAACGCGAAACTGAAGGGCGACCTCGCGTTCTTCGAAAGCCTGCTTCCGGCCGCTGGCGGTACGCAGCGCGGCGTCGTCATCCGGAGCTTCAAGCTGCAGCCGGACGTCGACGAGGGGCACATGCGGTACCGGCTGCTGGTCCAGCAGAGCGGCCGGCCGGACCGGGACTTCGTCGGCGCCGTGGCCTTGCGCGTCACCCTACAGAAGGACGGGCAGACGTCGATGATTGAGCTACCCGATCCACAAACGGCCGAGGGCGCCCCGGTGGCGCTTTCATTCCGCCACTACCAGCGGGTCGAGGGCAGCTTTCCCGTGCCTTCAGGGGCGACGGTCCGTTCGGTGCAGGTCACGATCACGGCGGGCGGCGAAGCGCGGGCGCAGCAGACCTTCGCAATGTAGGAGCGACGATGTTCGGGACAAAGCGCAGCATGCCAAAGACCATAGGAACACTGGTCGGCTCGGGCACAACCATCGAGGGCACGCTCACCTATACAGGCGGTCTGCGGGTCGACGGTACGGTCCGCGGCGATCTTCGTAGCAACGAAGGCGAAGTCGGCATGGTCATCATCAGCGAGCTGGGGCAGGTGATCGGGGAAGTCCACGCGGCGCATCTGGTCGTGTCCGGGAAGGTCACCGGTCCGATCTACGTCAGCGACGTTCTGGAGCTGCAGCCCAAGGCACATGTCGTCGGCGACGTGCACTACCGAACCCTGGAAATCCATCACGGCGCCGTGGTCGAAGGGCGCCTGATCCACGGTGTCCCCGAGACCCGGCCGGCATTGAAACTGGCGGCCGGCGGCTCCACTTCTGATCCGGCGTAGGGGCTCAGTTCGAGTGCTGCCTCCTCTATAATTAGCGCAACTGTCAGGAGAGTCGAGAATGAACGCAGCCGTTGAAATGCCGGCCCCGCTGCTCTTTACGGACGCAGCCGCGACGAAGGTCAAGACGCTGATCGATGAGGAAGGCAACCCGGCGCTGAAGCTGCGGGTCTTTGTCCAGGGTGGGGGCTGCTCCGGCTTCCAGTACGGCTTCACCTTCGACGAGGTCGTCAACGAGGACGACGCAACGATGGAGAAAAACGGCGTGACCCTGCTGATCGACTCGATGAGCTATCAGTATCTGGTCGGCGCGGAGATCGACTACAAAGAAGATCTCGAGGGCGCGCAATTCGTGATCAAGAATCCGAACGCCACGACCACCTGCGGCTGCGGATCGTCGTTCTCCGCATAGCGCCGGCACTCGGCGGGAAACGAGGGCGCTTCGGCGCCCTTTTTGTTGCGTCCCGGCAGGCGGTATCAGGCCGGATAGAGCGCGCCGAGCACTCGCGGGCCGCGGGCTCCGGTCGCTTCGGCAACACTGCCCGGCTCGCGCCGGATGAAGCGTCGCGCCAGCCAGGCAAATGCCAGCGCCTCGACCTGATCCGCCGGGATTCCCAGCGCCTCCGAGGTCCGCAATTCGCGCGGCGCGACTGTGGCCGCGAGTACCTGCATCAGCTTCGTGTTGCGCGCGCCACCGCCGCACACGATGACGTCGCGGGCCTCGCGACACCACCGTCCAATCGCTGAGCCGACCGCGCGCGCCGTGAACTCAGTGAGCGTCCGCTGCAGGTCGGCCGGCGCAAGGTGCCGGCCCGTGAGCCGGGAGTCCAGCCAGTACGCCGAAAACAGTTCGCGCCCGGTGCTCTTCGGCGGCGGCTGATCGAGGAAGGGTTCCTCCATAAGTCGCGCGAGCACAGCCTCGTCCACCGTACCCTGCTGTGCCCAGGCGCCGTCGCGGTCCATCGGCTGCCCGAGATGTCGGCCCGCATTCAGATCGAGCAGCACGTTGCCGGGTCCGCAATCGAAGCCGACGAGGGATTGACCGCTCCCGGGCAGGTACGTGACATTGCTGATGCCGCCGATATTGACGACGGCGCGCGGCGCCTTCGAGGCAAAGACGGCGGCATGAAACGCGGGCACGAGCGGCGCACCTTCCCCACCGGCGGCGATGTCGCGACTGCGGAAGTCGGCGACGACGTCGATGCCGGCGAGCTCCGCCAGCCGCGCCGGTGCATTCAGTTGGACCGTGAAGCACCGATCCGGGCGATGCCGCACCGTCTGACCGTGCGCGCCGATTGCACGGACATCTGCGGCGGATCGGCCGGCCGCGAGCAGTGCCGAGTGCACGCATTCGGCGTAGACGGCGACTAGGCGCAGCGAAGCCAGCGCCGCGCGCTCGATCTCGTCGTTGCCTGAAGAGCACAGGCTTAGGAGCTCGCTGCGCAGATCCGGATCGAAGCGGCGATGCGCGTGCGCAAGCACTGCTGGAGTTGCGCCGGCGAAGTCGACCAGCACGGCATCGACGCCGTCGACGCTGGTGCCGGACATCAGTCCGATGTAGAGCTCGGAGCCCGGCGCTGCGGAGGCGGCCATTGCCGCCGTCAGCGCGAATCCGAGGCCAGCCGAATGCGATCGAGCAGCGCGAGCTGCTCACGCAGCGGCGCCACCGTGGCAGTCAGCGCCGGCAGCTGTGACGCGGCAAGCGGCTCGGCGCCCGGCAGTTCGGCGGTCAGCGGATTGACCTGTACGCCACGGATCTTGATCTCGAAGTGCAGGTGCGGTCCGGTCGCCCATCCAGTTGCGCCGACGAATCCGATCAGATCGCCCTGAGCGACGCGCGCACCCTTCACCATGCCGGGAGCAAACCCCTGCAGGTGCGCGTACAGCGTCGAATGACGCGGCGTGTGGCGGACCTCGACCATGTTTCCGTAGCCGCGCTGCCAGCCGGCGAATTCGATCGTGCCGGACGCCACGCTGCGGATCTTGGTGCCGCTCGGCGCCGCGTAATCGATGCCTCGATGCGCGGCGTTGTAGCCGAACATGGGATGTTCGCGGCTGAAGCTGAAGCCAGAGCTCATCCGTGTGAACTCCAGCGGCGACTTCAGGAAGACGCGCTTCATGCTGCGTCCGCCCGACGCGTAGTACCCGCCACCCTTGCTGCCGTCATCGAACCAGTAGGCCTCGACTGTCTTGCCCTGGTTCACGAACTCCACCGCGAGCAGCCTTCCGGGGCGGAGATAATCGCCGCCGGCATAGAGCGCTTCGTAGATTGCGCGGAAGGTATCGCCACGCTGCAGACTGCGATGAAAATCGATCTCGCTCTCCAGCGCGTCGATCATCTGCTGCGCGATCAAATCAGGGATGTCCGCCGCGTCGGCCGCCGCAAAGAACGAAGCCTGGATTTCGCCGCCGCGCAATTCGATGCGCCGCTCCAGTGCGACGGTCGACTCCGTCACGCGGAAAGCACCGCCCGCGGCCTCCCGGCTCATTGTGACGACACGGGCGGTCGCAGCAGGGGCGTTGTCGTCGCCGACGAAGGCGCGCAACCAGTTGACGCGACCGGTGGCGTCGATGTTGGCTTGCACCAGCCGCCCGGGAGCGAGCCGCACGAGCGGCCGCGCCTGCACATCCGCGCGCAGGAATCGGGCCGCGTCCTCATCATCGATGCCAATGCGTGCGAGCAGCGCCCCGACCGGTTCACCGCGCTGGACCCGGGCCTCGCGCAGGAACGCCTCGTGGCGCTGGCCGATCTGGTCGAGCTGGTCCGCAATCGACGGTGTGGCCACTGCTTCAACGATGGGCTGCGATTGGAGCGAGTCGAGGTCGAGCGCAGCCGGTGCCGCAGCAATCGCAGCAATTGCCGCCGACAGCGGAAGCAGCGAAAACACCGCTCCCAGTTCGATCCTGCTGCGCGTCGCGCGGTCCAGCCGCTTCCAGCGACGCAGCGCCAGACGCGTGCCGAGACGCAGGTCGGCGGCGAGCTGACGGAAGCGATTGGATAAAATGCGCGGAGACATCGGCAGGTGATCAGGAAAAAGCGCACCGGGGTGCGCTTTTTTGCGAAGGCTGCATTATATCCGGGGCCCACGCCCGACCTGCGGCAAAGATTGCCCGAATTCCATGGACCCAGCGGCCCGAAAGTCCTACCCGATTACCCGGGAAATCGAACAGGCGCTTGCACTCGTTCAGCGGGGCTGCGACGAGCTGCTGGTCGAAGCCGAGTTCGCGCAGAAGCTGGCGCATTCGCGCGCGACCGGGCAGCCGCTGCGCTGCAAGCTGGGCCTCGACCCGACCGCGCCGGACATCCACCTCGGCCATACCGTCGTCCTGAACAAGCTGCGCCAGCTGCAGGATCTGGGTCACACCGTCATCTTCCTGATCGGCGACTTCACCGCGATGATCGGCGACCCGTCCGGCCGCAACACCATGCGGCCACCCCTGTCGCACGAGGAAATAGAGCACAACGCGAAGACCTACTTCGACCAGGCGGCACTGGTGCTGGACCGCGAGCGCACGGAGATCCGCTACAACTCCGAGTGGTCGGAGCCGCTCGGCGCCGCCGGCATGATCAGGCTCGCAGCCCGCTACACGCTGGCGCGCCTGCTGGAACGCGATGACTTCGCCAAGCGCTTCGGCGAGAACACGCCCATCGCGATGCACGAGTTGCTCTACCCGTTGATGCAGGGGTACGACTCGGTCGCGCTGCGCGCGGACATCGAGCTTGGCGGGACCGACCAGAAATTCAACCTGCTGGTCGGTCGGGAACTGCAGCGCCACTATGGTCAGGAGCCGCAGTGCGTGCTGACCATGCCGCTGCTCGAGGGGCTCGACGGCGTTGAAAAGATGTCGAAGAGCAAGAACAACTACATCGGCATCACCGAAGCGCCGTTCGATATGTTCGGCAAGGTGATGTCGATCTCCGACGAACTGATGTGGCGCTGGTACGACCTCGTCTCGCTGCGTGACAACGAGGATCTCGAAGCGTTGAAGCGCGACGTTGCCGGCGGCCGCAATCCGAAGGAGATCAAGGCGCTGCTGGCACGCGAGATCGTCACGCGGTTTCACAGCGCCGGCGCTGCAGAAGTGGCGGAGCGCGAGTTCACGGCGCGATTCAGCGCCGGTGCGGTGCCGGACGAGATGCCGGAATTCACATTCGACGCGGACGACCCGCAGGGCGTGGTGATCACGACCCTGCTGAAGCAGGCGCAGCTTGCGCCCTCGGCAAGCGAGGCCGTGCGCAATGTGGAGCAGGGCGGCGTGCGCGTCGACGGCGCGAAGGTCGGCGACCGGACGCTGCGCCTGAAGGCGGGGCGCTACGTCGTCCAGGTCGGCAAGCGCAAGTGGGCACGCGTGACGATCCGCTGATGCCCCTGCGGGCCACGCGCGGTCGCGCCGCTGCCGAAATTGCGGGATTCGGCCGACTAGAATGAACCGATGATTGCGCTGATCCAGCGGGTCACCCACGGCCGCGTCACGGTGGACGGCGCGAGGATCGGGGCAATAGGCCGCGGCCTCGTTGCCTTGGTCTGCGCCGAGCGCGACGATGGCGAGGCGCAGGCCGATGCGCTGGCTCGCAAGGTTCTCGGCTATCGCGTGTTCGGCGACGAGCAGGGACGGATGAACCTGAGCGTGCGCGATGTCGACGGCGGCCTGCTCGCCGTGCCCCAGTTCACGCTCGCCGCCGACACCCGCAGCGGCGCCCGGCCGGGTTTCTCGCCGGCTGCTGCGCCGGAGCGCGGCGAGCGTCTCTTCAATTGCTTCGTCGAGCAGGCGCGGGCGCAGCACCGCTGTGTCGAGACCGGACGCTTCGGCGCACACATGCAGGTCGAATTGATCAACGATGGCCCGGTCACATTCTGGCTGCAGGTCCGGGCGAAGGAGGAAGAACGATGAAACTCTGGAGCGATTCCTTCACGGACGGTTCCGCCGTGCCCGGTGATTACGCCTTCTGCGTCATTGACCCGGCGCACCACGTCAAGCTGTCGTCGAACCGCAATCCGCACTTGGCCTGGGCCGATGTCCCAGCCGGCACGCGATCGTTCGCGCTGGTGTGCCACGACCCCGACGTGCCGAGCAAGGCGGACGATCTCTTCAAGGAAGATCGCGAGGTACCGGCGACGCTGCCGCGTGTGGACTTTCATCACTGGGCGCTGGTCGACATCCCGGCTTCGACCCGGGCGATCGAAGCGGGCAGCTATTCGAAGGAAGTGACTCCACGCGGCAAGAACGGGCCGGCTGCGCTGAACGGAACGCGACAGGGCATCAACGACTACACCGGCTGGTTTGCGAGCGACCACGACATGAGCGGAGACTATTTCGGCTATGACGGCCCCTGTCCGCCATGGAACGACGCCATCGTTCACCACTATGTCTTCACGCTCTACGCCCTCGACATCGATCGCGTCGCGGTCGACGGCAGGTTCGCTGCGCCGGACGTGCTCAAGGCGATCGACGGACACGTCCTGGCCAAGGCGGCGATCACCGGAACCTACACTCTCAATCCGCGGCTCGCGTGAAGACCACCACGCTGCTGCTGGTACGGCACGGCGAGACGGCGTGGAACGCCGAGCACCGCATCCAGGGCCATCTCGACATTCCGTTGTCGACGACCGGCATCCAGCAGGCCGCACGGCTGGCGGAGCATCTGGCGACCGAGCCGATCGAGGCGATCTACAGCAGTGAACTGGTACGTGCCCGACTGACTGCCGAGCCGGTGTCGGCCCGAAGCGGCGTCGCCATTACGGTCGAATCGCGGTTGCGCGAGCGCTCGTTCGGGATTTTCGAAGGTCTGACGCTCGACGAGATCGCCGCGCGTCATCCCGAGGGCTTTCACCGCTGGCGCGAGCGCGATCCCGAATGGGCCATCGAGGGCGGCGAGAGCGGCCGGCAACTGATCGACCGCGTGCTCGAAGCGCTGCACGACATCGTTGAGCGCCACCGCGGCGGCACGATCCTCGCGGTCACGCACGGCGGTGTGCTCGACGTCGTGTATCGCGCCGCCCGCGGACTCGCCTGGGACGCGCCGCGCGAACACCAGATGCTGAATGCCAGCGTCAACCGGCTGCGGGCTGCGACGCCGCCGCTATCGCTCGCGATCGTCGAGTGGGGCGACACCGCCCATCTCACACGGGCACGAGACGAATCGCTGACCTGAGGATGTCCGGAACTCACGCCGCCTGCGAGACCTGTGGCGGCAGACCGAAACAATGACGGCATGAACGAGCCGCTCGCGCTGGTATTGAGGTTTGCGCTGAGCACCGGCATCGGCCTGCTGGTCGGCCTGGAGCGTGAGCGCAATCCGAGCGCCAAGGCCGGCGTCCGCACCTTCGCGTTGATTGCGGTGGCGGGCACGCTCGCGGCCCTGCTCACCGATGCGACGGGGTCCGCCTGGGTGCTCGCGGCTGGTGCGGTCTGCATCGCCGGCGCGCTGGTCGCCGCCTACCTCGCCGACCGGGATTCGATCCGTGACGACTCGGGAACGACGACCGTCACCGCGGCGATCGTTGTCTACCTGCTCGGCGCCGCGAATTACTACGAATACGAGACGCTCGCGGTCGCGCTGGGCGTCGGTGTGACGATCCTGCTGTATTTCAAAGCCGAACTCGAAGGGTTCAGCCAGAAACTGACCGGTCAGGATATCCGATCGATGCTGCAGTTCGCGGTGCTGACTGCGGTGATCTTGCCGCTGCTGCCGGACCGCTCCTTCGGGCCGCATGGCGTACTGAATCCGTTCCAGGTCTGGCTGATGGTGGTTCTGGTCTCGGCCGTGAGCCTTGCGGGATATGTCGCCTGGCGTCTGACGTGGGGACGCCACGGGCTGTTGCTGACCGGAATCCTCGGAGGCGCGGTCTCAAGTACGGCGACCACGCTGGTGCAGGCGCGACAGGTCGCGTCTGGCGCGCAGGCGGTGCCTGCCGCGCTGCTCGTGATCCTGCTTGCGAATGCGACGATGCTGGTGCGCGTTCTGGTCCTCGTCGCCGCTGTAGCGCCGGAGTCGCTGCCGGCCGCCGCGGTCGTCGTGTTGCCGGCGCTACTGGCAGCCGTCGCCGGCGTGCTGGTGCGCTGGCGCGATGCGGGCGCCGCGCCGGTCGCCGACGAAGCCGCCGTTCGCAATCCGGCGCAACTGACGACCGCAGTCGGCTTCGGCGCGATATATGCGGTGATCCTGCTGGCGGCCGCGTGGGCCAACAACCTGCTGGGCCCGCGCGGGGTGCTGGCGCTCGCCGCGGTGTCGGGGCTGACCGATGTCGATGCCATCACGCTGACGTCGATGCGACTGCTCGACAGCGGGGCTCTTGCGCGCGGCACGGCCGTGACGGCGGTGGGCGTCGCGGTCGGGGCGAACCTCGTCTTCAAGGCCTTCGTGGCGGCGACCGCGGGCGGCAGCGATCTGCGGGGTCCCGTACTGCGGGCATTCGCTTGGCCGCTGCTCGGACTGGCGGCCGGCGTCGGCGCCCTGCACGCGCTGGCATAATTTCGCAGCCATCTTGAATCCGCCGCCTGGTCGCGGACGGATTCAGCCTCGCGTGACTGGCGCAAGGGTGAGCACACCCAGGGAGCGCGGGGCTCGAAGGGACACCGTCCCTGCCGTTCGCCTGGGCCCGATGGCAAGTGAATCCCGATCCCACTTGTCGAGGTCCGCATGTTCAGTCGCAGCAGCCACACCGTTGAAGCCGTCGATCCGGAAATCTGGTCCGCGATCCGCAAGGAGAACGCGCGGCAGGAGCAGCACATCGAGCTGATCGCGTCGGAGAACTACGCGAGTCCGGCCGTGATGGCAGCGCAGGGCACGCAGCTCACCAACAAGTACGCCGAGGGCTATCCCGGCAGGCGCTACTACGGCGGCTGCGAGTTCGTCGATGTTGCCGAGACGCTGGCGATCGATCGGCTCAAGCAGCTCTTCGGGTCTCCGACGATCGAGCTCGCCGCGAACGTTCAGCCGCATTCCGGCGCGCAGGCCAATACGGCAGTCTTTCTGGCGCTGCTGAACCCAGGCGACACGATCATGGGGCTGTCGCTGGCCGAGGGCGGGCATCTCACCCACGGGATGGCGCTCAACATCTCCGGCAAGTGGTTCAAGGTGGTGAGCTACGGCCTGAACGAACAGGAAGAAATCGACTACGACGCACTTGAACGCCTTGCGCACCAGCACCAACCGAAGCTGATCATCGCCGGCGCTTCGGCATATTCACTGCGTTTCGACTGGGAGCGGTTTGCGCGGGTGGCGAAGGATGTCAGCGCCCATCTGATGGTCGACATGGCGCATTACGCCGGACTGATCGCGGCGGGCGTGTACCCGAGCCCGATTCCGCACGCCGACGTGATCACCAGTACGACACACAAGACCCTGCGCGGACCGCGCGGCGGGCTGATTCTGATGAAGCCGAGCCTGGAAAAGCCGATCAACAGCGCGGTGTTTCCGGGCGTGCAGGGCGGGCCGCTGATGCACGTGATCGCTGCCAAGGCGGTGGCCTTCAAGGAGGCGCTGGCGCCGGAGTTCAAGGTCTATCAGCAGCAGGTCATCGTCAATGCCCGCGTCATGGCGGAAACGCTCGTGAAGCGCGGCCTGCGCATCGTCAGCGGGCGCACCGAGAGCCACCTGATGCTCGTCGACCTGCGTGCCAAGCAGATCACAGGCAAGGACGCCGAGGCCATCCTTGGCGAGGCCCACATCACGATCAACAAGAACGCGATCCCGAGGGATCCGGAAAAGCCGATGGTCACCAGCGGCGTCCGCCTGGGTTCGCCAGCAATGACGACGCGCGGCTTTAAGCAGCCGGAGGCTGAACAGACGGCGAACCTGATCGCCGACGTGCTGGACAACCCGCGCGACCCGACCAACATTGCCCGGGTTCGCCGCGAGGTCGAAACGCTGACCTCACGCTTCCCGGTGTACGGCGCCTGATCTGGTGCCGGCGCCTCCATGATTGGGTCCACCAGCGTGTCTTTGGATTCGCGCCGCTCGCCCGGCCGCTCCGAGGAGCGGCCCGCTAACTTGACCGGTCGCGATGCACGTACGCGCAGCGTCGCGTACAGCGCAACCGCCTGCTTATGAAATGTCCCTTCTGCCAGCACGCCGAGACGCAGGTCATCGACTCGCGCGCCTCCGACGAGGGCGCGACGATCCGCCGGCGGCGCCGGTGCCTGGCCTGTGAAAAGCGCTTCACGACCTACGAGCGCGTCGAGCTGGCGATGCCGACGATCATCAAGCGGGGTGGCGGCCGCGCAGACTACGACCGCGACAAGCTGCGCGCGAGCATGCAGCTGTCGCTGCGCAAGCGTCCAGTGCCGCGCGAGGCAGTGGACGAAGCGATCGCCCGCATTGAGGACAAGCTGCTGTCTGCGGCGCAGCGGGAGGTCAAGAGCGAGAAACTCGGCGAACTCGTGATGCGAGAGCTCAAGCGCCTCGACAAGGTCGCCTACATCCGTTTCGCGTCGGTGTATCGCAGCTTCGAGGACGTGGACGAGTTCGCCGAGGTCGTGCGCGAGGTTCGCCCGACACGCCGGCCGCGCCGGCGCCCGGCGCGCGGTGCAGGCTAGCCCGCGCGACGCGGGGCTTGAAACCGCCGCCGCAGTCCCGAATTGGGGGTTACCGCAGGCCCTGCCTGCCGACTGACCAGATTCGGAGGACTCCATGAACCATCTTTCTGTGCGTCGCAGCGACCCGTTCGGTTCGCTGGTTGACGATGTCTTCAGTGACTTCTTCACGCGCGCCGGCTTTGCGCCGAGCCGCGGGGTCGAAGGCCCGACCGTTGCCCGCGCACGCATGGACGTGGTCGACCAGGGCGAGAAGTTCGAGATCAAGGTCGACCTGCCCGGCGTCAGCAAGGAAGACATCAACGTCTCGGTCGAGGGCGCCCGCGTGACGCTACAGGCCGAGAGCCGCAAGCAGCGGGAAACCAAGGACGGCGAACGCGTGCTGCACAGCGAGCGCACGGTCACAAGCTATGCCCGCAGCTTCGAACTGCCGGCCGAGGTGACCGAGGAAGGCGCGGACGCCAGTTTCGAGAACGGTGTGCTGACGCTGACGCTGCCAAAGCGTGCAGCGGTCATGAGCAGGCGCCTCGCGGTCCGCTGACAGCTGCTCGCACGACGTGACGTCCCCGGTTGACGCACGTCAACCGGGGACGCGCGTGCGCCTTGCAGGCCGCGTGCGGCGACCTATGTTGAAAATGAGGCTCAGAAGGGTTCGAGCCTCGGCAAGCCAAAGGAGGGTCACGATGGCAAATCTCCCCGTACGTCGTCGGTCGGATCCGTTCCTGCCTTTCTTCGGGGACTGGATGGACGACTTTTGGAACCGCGCCGGATTCACCGCGATGCCGCGCTATTCCGACATGCCCGCAGTGGAACGTGCCTTGATGGATGTGGTCGACAAGGGTGATCACTTCGAGATCAAGGTCGACATGCCGGGCGTCAAGAAGGAAGACATCG
>DATKAJ010000069.1:0-8110 GCA_035498175.1 Burkholderiaceae bacterium | reverse complement strand
CGCTAACGTGCTGATTGTTAAGGCCTTACAAAACGTCACTCTGAGCATGAAAGGGACGGGAACCCTAGTCCAAGGCGTTGACCGAGATTCTCGGCCGGATGGACACCATGCAGAAGGCGATAACCGCACGGACCACAAGTCCCGATCAAAAGTCCTCGGGAAGGGCCCGCAGCAAGACCGCCCGGGTGAACTCGCTGCGGACGCGAGCAGCAAAGGCCCGTAGTTAGCTGGGAGAGATTGGCCCACCCGGCTCGAACGCCTCCTCGGCAGCCTTAAGCACGCTCGAGCTGCGTGGCCAGTTCAACAAGCAATAGTGGAAGCGGTGGCTATCCGACCGACTTGCGGCGGTTCGCCCCACGACCGGCTTCCTAGCCTTGGGCTTACTTGCGGGCTCGGGTTTGGGTGGAAGGTAAATGCCGATTCGCAAATTCCGGCTGCCGTGGCGCCAGTAGGCAATTTTGAAAGCTTTTGGCTGGGGCGCCCCGCGCCGGCGGCTGACGGCTGACAACTAAATCCGTGTCGGCCGGCCGCCTCGTCAGATGGCCACAACTAAATTGCTTCGCGGATGGCCAAGTTGTGTAAGTCCTTGATGTGCGGTCGCAGAGAAGGGAGATTTAGTTGTCTGCACTTTTAGTTCGTTGCAATCTGCTTTGGAAACAATGGATTGCCGAGTATTCTTAAGAATACTTAGTATTTGACATAATACACATTATGCGCAATTAGCCAGATCCCGCCGGGATCGCCTCCAGATCCTTCCGCGCCAGCGCGTAGAGTTCCGTTGCCTGCAGGTCATTCAGGCCGAGCGCGTACCCTTGCGGCTGCAGGCGCGCCAGGCGCTGGTCAAACAGCCGCGATCGTTGCCACTGCAGCTCCCCAAGAACCCGATCCATCGCGCCGAGGTCGTTGCAGACCAGGACAAGGTCACATCCGGCAAAGAGCGCTGCATTCGCGCGCTCGGTGACACCGCCGGCAGTGCTCGCGCCCTCCATCAGCAGATCGTCGCTGAACACGGCACCCGCGAAACCGAGATCGCGCCGAAGCTTCCGGAGCCACTTCCCGGAGAAGCCCGCAGGCGCCTTGTCGACGCGGTCGTAGACGACGTGTGCCGGCATAACCGCCGCGAGCTGCGGTCCCAGCCAGCGATACGGCGCGGCGTCGTCCTGCAGCAGTTGCGCGAGCGTCCTTTCGTCGCGCGGAACGGCGACGTGCGAGTCGGCCGACGCCCAGCCGTGGCCAGGAAAGTGCTTGCCGCAGTTGGCCATCCCCGCCATGACCATGCCGTGCATCAGTTGTGCCGCCAGCATGGCCACCACGCGCGCATCTGCATGAAAGGCGCGGTCGCCGATGACCTCGCTGCGGCCCCAGTCGAGATCAAGCACCGGCGTGAAGCTGAAGTCAACGCCGTGGGCTCGCAGCTCCGAAGCGAGCACGTAGCCGGTGGACGCCGCCGCGCGGCAGGCTAGCAGCACATCGCGGTTCCATAGCTCGCCCAGCTGGCGCATCGCAGGCAAGCGCGTGAATCCTTTACGGAAGCGCTGGACGCGCCCGCCTTCATGGTCGACCGCGATCAGCAGCGGCGGCTGGCGCAGCGCATGGATTTCGTCGGTCAGCTGCCGGAGCTGCCCAGGGCTTTCGAAATTCGCCTTGAACAGGATGACCATTCCCACCAGCGGGTGCGCAAGGCGCCGCCGATCAGCCTCGCTCAGCTCTGTGCCTTCGACGCCGATGACGACCGGACCAAGCATTACGCCCCCTGCACTTCGGCGACCGCATACGCCATGGCGAGCTCACGCTCGTCCGTGATCGAGACGTGTAGCCGCAGCCGCTTGCGCTCAGTGAATCGACGCAGCTCCGCGCTGCTGACGAAGGCCACCGGCCGACCCGACGGGTCATTGAGGATTTCGACGGCCCGCCACGTCATCGGCCACCGCATGCCGAGCCCGAGCGCCTTGGATACGGCCTCTTTGGCGGCAAAGCGCGTCGCGAGGAACTTCAGGCCACGCTGCTCGGAGCGCGAGCGCCGGTCGCGGTAGCGTTCGAGTTCGCGCGCACCCAGCACGCGCTGCGGGAAGCGGTCGCCAAAGCGGGCCACTGCACCGCGGATGCGCCCGATCTCGACGATGTCGGTACCGATGCCGAAGATCATGCGGAGCGATCGGCCTTCCGGATTTCCGCGAGGTAGCGGCGCACCGTGTCGGCGAGGCCGAATTCGAGTGCGTCGGCGATCAGCGCATGGCCGATCGAGACCTCATCGACGCCGGAAACGGCGCGCAGGAACGACGCGAGATTCAGGAGGTTCAGATCGTGGCCGGCGTTGATACCGAGGCCGGCCGCCCGCGCGGCGCGCGCAGAATCGGCGTAGCGCGCAAGGATCGGGTCTTCCTCGGAAGTGCCGAAGGCTCGCGCATAAGGCTCCGTGTAGAGCTCGACCCGCTGTGCGCCCAAAGCCGCCGCGTGGCGCATCGATTCGGGCAGCGGGTCCATGAAGAGACTCACGCGCGCTCCGAGCTCGCGTGCTCGTGCTATCACGGGCGTAAGGCGTTCGGCATCGGCCGGAAGATTCCAGCCGCGGTCCGAAGTGAAGGCGCCCGTTTCGTCCGGAACGAACGTGCACTGCTGCGGGCGGACCTGCGCAACGAAATCCAGCAATCCGTGAAAAGGGTTGCCCTCGATGTTGAACTCGCAGGCTGGCCACTGCCGCAGCAGTGTCGCCAGCGCTTCGACGTCGGGGCCGCGGACATGGCGCCCGTCCGGCCGCGGATGCACGGTGATGCCGTCTGCGCCGGCCTCGAGCGCAATCCTGGCCGCTCGCTCGACACTCGGGATGCCGATGGTGCGCGTATTGCGCAGCAGGGCCACCTTGTTCAGGTTCACGCTCAGCGCCGTCATCACCGGGTTTGAGAGCCTAGAGTTCGTGCAGGTCGAGCAGGATGCGGCGGGTGTTCAAAGGCTTGCCGTCGAGATGGTAGCGAATCAACTGGCGCAGCATGCGCTTCGCCTCCGCGGCGACGCGCGCATTGGAGAAGTCTCCGCGCGACATCGCCAGCAGCGTCTCGCCAGATACGGCGGATTCGACCGGATCGCCCTCGTCCGCTGCGAGTCGCTGTGCGCCCGCTTCCGGACGGAAGCTATATCGGCTCTCGGCGTCGATCGCTTCGCCGCTGCTGCACTGGTCAAGCGGCACTGCGTAGCCGACCTCGCGCAGCAGCTCGAGTTCGAAGACGCGCAGCGTCGCGTCATGGCGCGCCCGCGCGAGACCGCGGAGCATCTCGAGGTAGTGCTCGAACAGCCGCTCGTGCGGATCCGCGCGTGCCAGCAGCCGGACCAGCAGTTCGTTGGCGTAGAAGGCCGATAACAGGGCCTGGCCGCGTAGCGGCGGCATGCCTCCGACCCACTCGACGCGCACCAGATTCTTGATCTCGCCGCGGCCGCTCCACGACAGGGCCAGCGGCGCAAAGGGCGCAAGCAGGCCGCGGAACTGCGATGTCGGCCGCTTCGCGCCGCGCGCGATGAGCGGCGTTCGCCCGTAGTCGCGCGTGAAGACCTCGACGATGAGGCTGGTCTCGCGCCATGGTGTGGCGTGCAGCACGATCCCTGGCTGGTGGTCGACCCGCGCGTCCGAGACGCGCCGGTGCGGCTTTGTGCCGCTCCGCTCTGCCTCAGCCATAGCCCAGCTTCCGCATCGCTGCGGGGTCGTCGCTCCAGCCCTTCTTCACGCGCACCCAGACCTCGAGATGCACGGGTTTGCCGAGCATCTGCTCGATGTCAGCGCGGGCGAGCCGCGAGATCTCGCGTAGCTTTGCGCCCTCCTTCCCGATCACTATCCCCTTGTGCGCGTCGCGCTCGACGAACAGGGTCGCGACGATCTCGGCCTTGCCTTCGTCCTCCTGCCAACGTTCGATGGAGACCGCGATGCCGTAGGGCAGCTCGTCGCCGAGCAGGCGATAGGCCTTCTCGCGGACGCGTTCCGCGGCGAGGAAGCGGGCGCTCCGATCCGTGTACTGCTCGGCATCGAAGAGCGGCACGCCTTCGGGCAGCAGCGTGCGCACCTCCTTCAGCAGATCATCGAGCTGACGCCCCTTCTCGCCGCTGACCGGGACGATCGCCCGAAACGGATGGCGCTGCATTGCTTCGGCCATCAGCGGCAGGAGTCGCCCACGCTCGGCCAGCAGGTCGGTCTTGTTAAGCGCCAGGATGACGTGCTCCGCCGACGGCGGAAGCAGTTCCAGCACCTGGGTGTCGGCAGGCGTCCATCCCGAAGCGTCGACTACGAGGATCACGGCGTCCACGTCCGCAAGCGCGGCGGTCACCGTCTGATTCATCCGCCGGTTGAGCGCACCGCGGTGCCGCCGCTGGAATCCTGGAGTGTCGACGAAGATGTACTGCGCATCCGCGTCTGTGCGCACACCGAGAACCCGGTCGCGGGTGGTCTGCGGCTTGCGCGAGGTGATGCTGACGCGCTCGCCGACCAGCGCGTTGATCAGCGTCGACTTGCCGACGTTGGGCCGACCCACAACGGCCACCATGCCGACACGGCGGACCGCCTCGTTCATCAAGCCGGGTCGGGACTGGTGGCCGCGTTGACCGCCTTTTCTTCGGACCGCTCCACGGCGGCCTCGGCGGGGGGAGCGGGCTTCTTGCGCGTGCGCCGGCCCTGATGAATCGCCTGCTGTGCAGCCTCGAAGGCCTGTTTCGCCGCCGACTGCTCGGCGGCACGTCGGCTGCGGCCGGTGCCGCGAACGCTGATCTCGAGTTTCGGGATCGAGCATTCGACCTCGAATTCCTGGTTGTGTGCCGCTCCGCGCGTTTCGACCACCGTGTAGACCGGCAGCGCGATGCGCTTGCCCTGCAGATATTCCTGCAACAGTGTCTTGCTGTCCTTACCGAGCGTCTTCGGATCCACACTCTTCAGCACGGGCTCGAAGAGCTTGCCGATCACTGCGCGCGCGGAATCGAAGCCACTGTCGAGGAAGATCGCGCCAAATATCGCCTCCATGGTGTCGGCGAGGATCGACGGCCGGCGGAAACCGCCGCTCTTCATCTCGCCCTCTCCCAGCCGCAGGAAGTCCGACAGCACGAGGCGCTCGGCGATGTCGGCCAGCGACTGCTGCTTCACAAGATTGGCGCGCAGGCGCGACAGGTCGCCCTCGTCGAGTCGGACGTACTTCTGGAACAGCAACTGCGCGATCGCGCAGTTCAGCACCGCGTCGCCCAGAAACTCGAGCCGCTCGTTGTGGATGACGCCGTGGCTACGGTGCGTGACTGCCTGTTCGAGCAGCGTCTGCTGGACGAAGCGGTAGCCGAGGCGCTCTTCAAGCGCCGGCAGTTCCATCGCGTCTGGTCCCCGGCCTGGTCAAGGCACCGCCCTGCGCTGGCGATCGCGCGTCGTCCCTGAAAAGTCGATGACGAGTGATACGTTGTCGACGATCGGGATCTTCTTCTGGTAGGCGTAGCTGATGATGACCTGATCGCCATCCTTCGTGATGTCGAGGTCCTTGGCGTTGATCGACGTGATGTCGTCGATCGTGGCGTGGCGGTCGAATGCCGCCTGGATCTCGCGGACGGTGGTGCCTTCGTTCTTGATCTTGGCCAGCGCGCGCTCGATCGCGATGTACTCGACGACCGCGGGAACGGTCTTGAAACCTATCGCGAGCAGGCCCACCACGATCAGCCCGATGAATATGAGGCCGATGATGCTGAGTCCGCGCTGCCTGTTGCGCGTTCGTCGATTTTCCATTTTCCCTTTCTTTTCAGTTACTTGAGCGACGCGGCTGTCAGCGGAAGCTGCCGATGCGCCCGATATTGCCAAAGTTCATCCAGATGAGAAAGGCACGTCCAACGATGTTTTCGTCCGGCACGAAGCCCCAGAAGCGGCTGTCCTCGCTGTTGTCGCGATTGTCGCCCATCATGAAATAGTGCCCCGGGGGCACCGTGCAGACGATGCCGCTGCCGCTGTATTGACAGGCACCGGGGTGGGTATTGGGAAACCCCCCGGCCAGGCCCGCGGGCGCCTGATCATTGATGATGATCCGGTGTTCGACGTTGCCGAGGCTCTCGTCGAACTGGGCGTAGTACTGGAGGCGATCGGCGTCGTAGTAGTTGTCGAGCTTGCGGATCGGGATTTCCTTGCCGTTGATCGTGAGGCGCTTGTTGAAGTACTCGATCCGGTCGCCTGGCAGACCGACGACCCGCTTGATGTAGTCCTGCGACGGGTTCAGCGGAAACCGGAAAACCATCACGTCGCCGCGCTTCGGCTGACCGACGTCGATGATCTTCTTGTTGATCACCGGCAGCCGGATGCCGTACTCGTACTTGTTGACCAGGATGAGGTCGCCGACCTCCAGGGTCGGCAGCATCGACCCCGACGGGATCCTGAACGGCTCGTAGAGGAAGGAACGCAGCAGGAACACGAGCAGGATGACCGGAAAGAAGCTTGCGGTGTATTCGAGCCAGGCCGGCTGGCGGATCGCGCCCTCCTCCAGGCTGCGGCGCTCCTGTTCGACGATCACCTCGCGGCGCGCCAGCGCGGCGCTGTTGCGGCCGTCGAAATCGGCGAGCAGTTTCGCCGCGCGCTCGCGTCGCTGGCGCGCAAACACCATCTTGTCGGCCACCCACAGCACGCCGGTGAAGACGGTCAGGACAAAGAGGATCAATGCGAAATTCATGTGAGCCTTCGGGAGCGACCTACTTGTCCTCGACCTGCAGGATCGCCAGGAAGGCTTCCTGCGGGATCTCGACCGTGCCGACCTGCTTCATCCGCTTCTTGCCGGCCTTCTGCTTCTCGAGCAGCTTCTTCTTGCGCGTGATGTCGCCGCCGTAGCATTTGGCGAGCACGTTCTTGCGCAGTGCCTTGACGTCCTCGCGCGCGATGATGCTGGCGCCGATCGAAGCCTGGATCGCGACGTCATACATCTGCCGCGGGATCAGCTTGCGCATCTTTGCCGCCACCTCGCGGCCGCGGTGCTGGGCGTTGGCACGGTGCACGATGACGCTCAGCGCATCGACCCGATCGCCGTTGATCAGCATGTCAACCTTGACGACGTCGGCGGCGCGATATTCCCTGAACTCGTAGTCCATCGAAGCATAGCCGCGCGACACCGACTTCAGCTTGTCGAAGAAGTCGAGCACGATCTCCGCCAGCGGCAGGTCGTAGGTCAGGTGCACGTGGCGGCTGTGGTACGTCAGATCGGTCTGCACGCCGCGCTTGCCGATGCACAGCGTGATCACCTGCCCGACGAACTCCTGCGGAACGAAGATCGTGACGCTGACGATCGGCTCGCGGATCTCCTCGATCTTCGCCGGGTCCGGCATCTTTGAGGGATTCTCGACCTGGACTACCGAGCCGTCGCGCAGCAGAACTTCGTACACGACCGAGGGCGCGGTCGTAATGAGGTCCATGTCGTACTCGCGCTCGAGCCGTTCCTGCACGATGTCCATGTGCAGCAGCCCGAGGAAACCGCAGCGGAAGCCGAAGCCGAGCGCCTGCGACACCTCCGGCTCGAAATGCAGCGACGCGTCGTTGAGCTGCAGCTTCGTCAGCGCATCGCGCAGCGCCTCGTACTGGTTGGCCTCGACCGGATAGAGCCCCGCGAAGACCTGCGGCTTGACTTCCTTGAAGCCCGGGAGCGGTTGCGCAGCGGCCTTGCCTGCGCTCGTCACGGTGTCGCCGACGTGGGCGTCGCGCAGTTCCTTGATGCCGGAGATGACGAAGCCGACCTCTCCCGCGGTCAGTTCGTCACGCGCGCGCGACTTGGGGGTGAAGACGCCTACCTGTTCGACGAAGTGCGTGGCGCCAGTCGCCATCAGGAGGATCTTGTCCTTCGCGCGGATCGTGCCGTTGACGACACGCACCAGCATCACGACACCGACGTAGTTGTCGAACCAGGAGTCGATGATCAGCGCCTGCAGCGGCGCGGACGGATCGCCCTTCGGCGGCGGTACACGCTCGATGATGCGCTCGAGGATCTCGTCGATGCCCATGCCCGTCTTTGCGCTGGCCAGCACCGCGTCGTGCGCGTCGAGCCCGATCACGTCTTCGATCTCGGCGCGCGCCTCCTCCGGATTCGCCGACGGCAGGTCCATCTTGTTCAGGACCGGCAGCACCTCGACG
>DATKAJ010000068.1:0-20561 GCA_035498175.1 Burkholderiaceae bacterium | reverse complement strand
GGATGCCGATCGACTCGCCGATGGCGTGGTCGTGATGGCTGGGCACCAGCGCAAGCACTTCACGGCCGCTTTCGAGCCGCAGCGTGTAGATAAAGTCGCCGCCGCGAAACACCTTGCGCAGCACTTCCGCCTTCAATGGGCTGGCATCGTCATGCACGACGTCGTCGGGCCGCAATAGCACCTCGACGTGGCAACCCTTGCCGCAGGTCGCACAACCCTGCTGGCACGGCAGAGGGATCTGGCCGCGCAGCTCGCCGAGTTCGATCTCGACGTTGCGGGGTGACAGCACCTGGGCCGGCAGGAATACGCCTTGGCCGATGAAATCGGCGACGTAGCGGGTAGCAGGGCGGTGGTAGAGCTCGTACGGGCGATCCCACTGTTCCAGCCGGCAGGCGTGCATCACGCCGACGCGATCGGCGATTGCAAACGCTTCCTGCTGATCGTGCGTCACCAGGATCGCCGTCGTGCCGCTTGCCTTCAGGATACAGCGCACATCCTGGCCGAGCCGCTGCCGCAGCTCGACGTCGAGGCTGGAAAACGGTTCGTCCATTAGCAGCAGCGCCGGGCGCGGCGCCAGCGCTCGCGCGAGCGCGACACGCTGCTGCTGGCCGCCCGACAGTTCGTGCGGATACCGTTGTGACTCGGCCCCTAGGTTGACGAGTTCCAGCATCTCGCGGACGCGATCCCGCCGCACCGCGGCCGCCCACCCACGCAGGCCGAAGCCAACGTTGTCACCTACGCGCAGATGCGGGAACAGTGCGTAGTCCTGGAACACCAGGCCGACGCCGCGCTTCTCCGGCGGAGCGGTGAAATGCGGACCCGACACGACCAGCCCATCGATTTCGATCGTGCCTTCAAACACTGGAATGAAACCCGCGATCGCCCTCAGCAGCGTTGTCTTGCCGCACCCTGAGCTGCCAACGAGACAGCCGATGTCGCCCCGCGCGAGTTCTAGGGACAGGCCTTCGAGCACGCGTGTGCCGTCATAGCCGGCCGCGAGGTCGCTAATGATCAGCAGGGCCGAGGGCGGCGGTGCGGCGCTCATGAATTTGAAGTGTAATTTAAATGCGGTTGGTTCTCATTTGCATTTAGACTCCGTGAAGTAAGGAGGGGCTTTGACGGGCGAACCGATCCAGACCGGCGCGGTGGTCCGCGCGGTGGATCGCCGGGGCGGAACGCGTCCCCGCGTCACGCGCGCCACGCTGCTCGCGATCGCCTGCACCGCGCTGGTCGGGCTGCCGGTGCTGAGCATCTTCGCGAGCTTCACAGAAACCTCGGTGTCGGCCGACACGCTGCGGCACCTTGCAGCAACCGTCATCCCGGCTGCCTTACTCGAGACAGCGTTGCTTGCCATCGGCGTTGCGGTCGGCGTGGTCGCGATCGGTGCTGCAACCGGATGGCTGACGGCGACCTGTGACTTTCCCGGTCGCCGCTTCTGCGAATGGGCGCTGCTGCTGCCGCTCGCGATGCCGGCCTACATCGTCGCCTACGCGTACACGGATGCCTTGCAGTTCTCCGGGCCGGTGCAGGGCGCGCTGCGCGCAGCGTTCGACTGGCATCACGGCGATTACTGGTTTCCGGAGATCCGCTCGGTAGCGGGTGGCGTCTTCGTCTTCTCGGTCGTTCTGTATCCGTATGTGTACCTGCTCGCGCGCACAGCGTTTCTGGCGCGCACGGCCTCGATGATCGATGCCGCGCGCAGCCTGGGCCTCACCGCGTGGCAGACCTGGTGGCAAGTCAATCTGCCGCTTGCGCGCCCTGCGATTGCTGCCGGCGCGCTGCTGGCACTGATGGAGACTTTGGCGGACTACGGCGCAACGGCGTACTTCGGGCTGCAGACGTTCACGGTCGCGATCTACCGCGCGTGGTTTGCACTCGGCGATCGCACGGCGGCCAGTCAACTCGCCGCGGTGCTGCTGGTGCTGGTGCTGGTGGTGCTCGCGTTCGAGCGCCGCGCGCGTGGCCGCGCTCGCTTCTTCACGCCGACCGCGAGCCAACGTCCGGCGCCTCGATCTCCGCTGCGTGGCGCGCGCGCGGCAGCGGGGCTCGCCGCCTGCGCGATTCCGATCCTGCTCGGGTTCGCTGTTCCCGTGCTGCTGCTGGTCCGGTTGCTGCTGCCGGCGTGGAACATGGTCGACTGGGCACGCTTTATCGGCTGGCTCAGCAATACCGTCGGCATCGCCGTCGCCGGCGCCGCGCTGGTCCTGGTCACCGTGCTCGGACTCGCCTACGCGGCGCGCGCTGCCGAACGCGGCCTCCCGCAGGCACTGGCGCAGGTCGCGGTGCGACTGATGAGCCTCGGCTACGCGCTGCCCGGCGCGGTGGTCGCGATCGGCATCCTCGTGCCGCTGGCGCAGTTCGACAATGGACTCGATGGAGCCGCGCGCCGGCTGCTGGGCACCGGTACCGGACTGCTGCTTACCGGCAGTGTGTTTGCGCTGCTGTATGGATACCTGGTGCGCTATTTCGCGGTCGCCTTCCAGTCGGTCGAGGCGGGGCTGGCGCGCATCACGCCGGCGATGGATGCGAGCGCGCGCAGCCTGGGCAGCTCGCCGCTGCAGACCTTCATGCGGGTGCATCTGCCGATCCTCGCGCCGTCCGTGCTGGCCGCAGCCCTGCTGGTGCTGGTCGACGTGATGAAGGAACTGCCGGCCACGCTGGTGCTGCGGCCATTCAACTTCGACACACTGGCGGTGATCGCCTACCAGATGGCCAGCGACGAACGCCTGGGTGAAGCTGCACTGCCGGCGCTGTCGATCGTCGCTGTCGGCGCGCTGCCCGTGGTACTCCTGTCGCGCGCCATCGCGCGCGCGGCGCCTGGTGCGTAGTACGCTTGCGACCCTTTTTGTGGAGGCGAATCGATGGGCTATGCGATTGCGGCACCGGCGCAAGCGGTCGTCCCGATCGATGCAACGAGCGAGCTGTTCCCGGTGCATCGGATCTACTGCGTCGGCCGGAACTACGCCGATCACGCAAAGGAGATGGGGTTCTCCGGACGCGAACCGCCGTTTTTCTTCGCCAAGCCCGCCGACGCTGTGCTTGCGGTCGCGTTCGGTGCCACCGGAGAGATGCCCTATCCGGGCTCGACTTCGAATCTGCATCACGAGATCGAACTGGTGGTCGCGATCGGCCGGGCAGGGCGCGACATCGCGCAGGCCGATGCCGCGAAGCACATCTGGGGCTATGCGGTGGGCCTGGACATGACGCGTCGCGACCTGCAGTTTGCGCTGCGCGATGCCGGCCGTCCGTGGGATGTGGCGAAGGGGTTCGACTACTCAGCGCCGATTTCGCCGCTGAAGCCCATCGTCAGCACCGGCGAAATCTTCTCCGGTGCGATCTGGCTCGAGGTCAACGGACAGAAGCGACAGTCGAGCGACATCTCGAAGCTCATGTGGAACGTCAACGAGACGATCGAGCATCTGTCGCGCTACTACACACTTGTGCCTGGCGACCTGATTTTCACCGGCACGCCGGAAGGCGTCGGAGCGGTGAAGGCAGGCGACCTGATGTCCGGCGGCATTGCCGGCATCGGAACGTTGCAGGTGCGCGTCGTCTGACATGTACGTGCTGCGTTTTCTGGTCGCTGCCTGCTGCGGTCTGATCGGTCCCGCGGCGTCGGCACAGTCCGTGGTTACGCTCAAGGTGCACCATTTCCTGCCACCAGGTTCGACGACCCACGCCAAGCTGATCGTGCCGTGGTGTGCGCGCATTGAGGCGGATTCGCGCGGCCGCATGAGATGCCAGATCTTTCCGTCGATGCAGCTCGGCGGCACCGCGCCGCAGCTCTACGATCAGGTTCGCGACGGTGTCGCCGACGTCGTGTGGACCCTGCCCGGCTACAACGCGGGCCGCTTTCCGAAGATGGAAGTCTTCGAACTCCCGTTCATGATCGGCAACGCTCAGTCCGCTTCGCGCGCGGCCTGGCAGTTCTACGAGAAGCACGGGCGCTCCGAATTCGGTGATGTGAAGCCCCTCGCGGTGCACGTCCACGACGCGGGTTACCTGCACACGCGCGATCGGGCTGTTCGCACGCTCGAGGACTTCCGCGGAATGAAGCTGCGTGCGCCGACCCGGCAGACCAACAAGCTGCTCGCTGCGCTCGGGGCTTCGCCGGTGTCGATGCCGGTCACGGGTCTGGCCGACGCGATGAGCAAGGGCGTGATCGACGGTGCGCTGGTGCCATGGGAAGTCGTGCCTGCGGTCAAGGTTCAGGAAGTTGCGCGATTCCACACCGAGACGGACCCGAACATGCCAGCGCTGTACACGGCGGTGTTCCTGTTCGCGATGAATCCGGGCACCTACGCAAGACTACCGCCGGACCTGCGCGAAGTGATCGACCGCAATTCCGGCGCGGACCTGTCAGAGCAGGCCGGAAGGCTGTGGGACGAACAGAAGGCGCCGGCGCGCAAGCTCGCCGTCGATCGCGGCAATACCGTCGTCGTTGTCCCCGCGGCCGAACTCGCGCGCTGGCAGCAGGCAGCGCAGCCGGTCATCGCCGAGTGGCTGGCCGATCTGAAGCGGCGCCAGGTCGACGCCGATGCGCTGCTGGCCGACGCGCGCACGCTGCTGGCGCGCAGGACGTCGGGCCCCGCGCCTGCGCCCTCGGCGCCGTAGTACCCGTTCGGAGGCTGGGATGGATCGTTACCCCATTCGATCCGGGGATCGGCTCTAGCGATGCAGCGCATGCTGCGCGGCGCAGCGGCGCTGTTCGCGCTCGCTGGTGGAGCCTTGCTGGTGTTGATTGCAGCGGTGACGGCCGCCTCGGTCATCGGCCGCTGGCTCTATACAGCCCCCATGTCGGGTGATATCGAGCTGGTGCAACTCGGCACCGCCAGTGCGCTCGCGTTGTTTCTGCCGTACTGCCAGTTGCACGGCAGCCATCTGGTCGTGGATGTCTTTACGGCGCGCGCGCCGAAGGCGCTGCATCGTCGGCTCGACCGGCTGGTGCGGGGCCTTGCTGCCTTGACGCTCGCGCTGCTCGCGTTGCGCGCTGGCGTCGGGCTCGCCGATCTGCGTGCGGCCGGTGAGACCTCGATGGTGCTCGGGCTTCCGTTGTGGCTTGCCTATGGCGCGTTACCGCCCTCGCTGGGCTTGGCCGCGCTGATCGCGATCTTCGGGTCGGCTCCGCAACCGCAGGATATGCGCGGATGAGCATCGGGGTCGCGCTGATGCTGTTCGCGACCATGCTGGGGCTGATGGCGCTGCGGGTGCCGGTGTGGTTGGCGATGTTCGTCCCTGGCGCGGTAGGGTACTGCGTGCTGTCCGGCGCGGGAGCGCTGCTGGCCCACCTCAAGGGCATCGCGTTCGCGCGGTTTTCCATCTACGACCTGTCGGTCATCCCTCTGTTTCTGCTGATGGGACAGCTCGCGACGCAGGGAGGCCTCTCGCGTGCGCTGTTCCGCGCCGCGACGAGTTTCGTCGGACACTGGCGTGGCGGGCTCGCGCAGGCGTCGGTCATCGCGAGTGCGGCCTTCGGCGCGGTCTGCGGCTCATCGGTGGCGACGGCCGCGACCATCGCGCAGGCGGCGTTGCCCGAGATGCGGCGCTACCGCTACGACGGCGGCTTTGCGGTGGCTGCCCTGGCTGCGGGCGGGACACTCGGCATCCTGATTCCGCCATCGGTCGTGCTGGTGCTGTACGCGATCATCGCGGAGCAAAGCATCGGTCGGCTCTTCGCGGCGGCACTGTTGCCCGGCGTGCTTGCGGCGCTGTTGTACTGCATCGCCGTCGCCGTTTTGATGCGGCGGCGCCCTGAACTGGGCCCGGCCGAGCCTCCGGTGCCCTGGGCACAGCGCTGGCGCACTCTCGTCGGAGTGATCCCTCTCGCCTGCATCTTCCTGCTGGTGCTGGGCGGCATCTACGGAGGCGTCTTCACCGCAACGGAGGGTGGTGCGATCGGAGTCGCGCTGACGGGACTGGCCGGCCTGATGCGCGGGGAGTTGCGACTGGCCGGGTTGCGCGCGGCGCTGCTCGCGACCGCGGAGACCTCCGGGGTGATCTTCATGATCTTCCTCGGTGCCGACATGCTGAACAGTGCGCTGGCGCTGACGCAGATGCCGGCGCGCGTTGCCGAACTGATCGGTGCACTGCCGTGGCCGCCGCTGGCGATCGTTGCCGCAGTGCTGGTGTTCTACATCGTGCTCGGCGGGGTGATGGACGAACTTTCGATGCTGCTTCTGACGCTGCCAGTCGTCTTCCCGGCAGTGATGCAGCTCGAACTGCACGGTTTGCCGCTCGAGGCGAAGGGAATCTGGTTCGGGATACTGCTGCTGACGGTCGTCAACATCGGGCTGATCGCACCGCCGGTCGGACTGAATGTCTATGTGGTGGTTGCAATGGCCCGCGACGTGCCAATCGCGAACGCCTACCGCAATGTCGTCCCGTTCCTCGTGGCGGATGCGCTGCGGCTCATGCTGCTGGTGCTGCTGCCCGCACTGTCGCTGTGGCTGGTGCAATACGTCCGGTAGCATTGAAGGCATGCTCAGGCTCTACAACTACTTCCGCAGTTCGGCCTCGTTCCGCGTGCGGATCGCGTTGAACCTCAAGGGCCTGCCATACGAGTACGCCTCGGTCCACCTGACCCGAAGCGGCGGCCAGCAGTTCGCTCCCGAGTTCCGCGCGCTCAATGCCGATGCGCTGGTTCCGGTGCTCGACGATGCCGGCCGGGTCTTGACGCAGTCGCTGGCGATCATCGAATACCTCGAAGAGACGCATCCGCAGCCGCCGTTGCTGCCCGCGGATCCCGTTGAACGGGCGTACGTGCGCTCGTTTGCGCTGACGATCGCCTGCGAGATCCATCCGCTCGACAACCTGCGCGTGCTGCGCTACCTGGTGCGCCAGCTGCACGCCACCGAGGAACAGAAGAACGCGTGGTACCGGCACTGGGTCGAGCAGGGCCTGGCCGCACTGGAAACGCGCGTGCTGGCCGAGGGTCGCAGTGGCCGCTACGTGCTCGCTGATGCGGTCACGATGGCCGATGTCCTGCTCGTCCCGCAGATCTTCAATGCGCGGCGCTACGACTGCCGGCTCGATCATGTGCCGACGCTGATGCGCATCTTCGAGCATTGCATGGAACTCCAGGCGTTCATCGACGCACAGCCGTCGCGTCAGCCCGACGCCGAAGACAACTGACCTCAATCGGCCGCGGTCCGTCCGGCGGCGTCAGGGCCGGCCTGACATGCGCTCGCGCACCGTCGCTGCGAACTCGGTGACGGCCGTGGCATAGAAGTAGCTGCGGTTGTAGTGCAGGATCGCGCTGAAGTTCACGGTCCCGATCCGATAGAGCCGGGTGGGCTCGCCATCGTCGCCCGCCACGGGCAGATCGATCAGCAGGACCGGCGTGTCCAGCGACAGCGGCAGATCGGCCACGACGCCGGCCGCCAGTGCCGACGACCACGTCGTCGCCGCGTCGATCCCCCGGCCAAGCGCGTCGACGGTGGCTTCGTCGGACTCGACCTCGAACAGGATCGGCGCATCGCGCTGCCAGCCGTGTCCTGCGAGAAAGTTGCCCACCGAACCGATCGCGTCGGGCGCGCTGCCGACGAGGTCGATGCGCCCGTCTCCGTCGAAGTCCACGGCCCAGCGACGGATCGATCCCGGCATGAACTGCGGGAGGCCGATCGCGCCGGCAAATGAACTTCGATACGTCGTCGGATCGAGCTTCTGCTCGCGCGCAAGCAACAGGAACTCGGAGAACTCCGATCGGTAGAAATCGGCGCGCCGCGGATAGTCGAACGACAGCGTCGTGAACACGTCGAGCGTGCGGAAGTTTCCGGTGATGCGGCCGAAATAGGTCTCGATGCCGATGATTGCCACGATGATCCCGGACGGAACGCCGAACTGCGCCTCGGCGCGCATGAGCGCTGCACGCTGCGCCTGCCAGAACACGATCGCCGCGTCGATGCGGGCCGGCTCGATGTAGCGGTTGCGGTAGTCGATCCAGTTGCGCTGGCCGAAGGGGATCGGTGGTTGCATCAGCCGTTCGACCGTTGCCGAGTAGCGTGCGTCGCGCAGCCAGCGTTCGAGCCGTGTGCGCTCGAAGCCGTAACCCTCGACCATCGAGTCGATGAACTGCTGCACCTCCGCGCGACCCAGATAGCCGGTGCGTGCGTGCACGGACGTGGCCGCTGCCGCGAGCGACCCCAGCAACAGACGGCGCCGAGTCGTCACAGCGGATTCGGACGTGGCCGGAAGGCCCTGATCGCGCGTCTCAGCGCGCGGATGTCGGTGCGGGTGACCGAGGCCGAAGCAGGCCCGTAGCGCAGGCGCTCATAACGCGACAGCAGCCGGCGTGCCGTCTTCACGTCATCGTCCACCAGCGCACGCCGCGTGCGGCGGTAAAGCTCGCGCGGTCCGCAGGAGACGGAGGCGGCGACACCGGCATGCTCCAGCCGGTCGCGTAGCTGCTCGAAGGCTGCGCCCAGCGGATCGCGAACAGTGCGCGGCCGCATTGAGACAAAGGCCAGCCAGCCGAGCAGTGCCGCCATCGCGAAGGCGAGGATCAGGGCGACGTTCTCCAGGGTCGGTGCCAGCCCGAGCCGCTCCACCAGCGCACGCTGTCGCTCCTGCGAATAGGACAGCACCCACTGGTTCCAGCTGTTCTGCGCGGCCTCCCAGTTGTATCGCAGCGTGCGCAGCAGCGAAAACCCCCGTCCCTCGCCCGCGAGCGTACGTCCCGATTGCCGCGCGATCTCGGCGGCGCCGCGTTCGAGCCGCAGTGGTGCGACCGTCGCCGTTGGATCGACCCGGATCCAGCCGCGGCCCTGCAGCCAGACCTCGGCCCATGCATGCGCGTCGGACTGCCGCACGACCATGAAGCCGTCGACCGGATTCAGTTCGCCGCCCTGGTAGCCGGTGACTACGCGCGCCGGGATGCCCACGGCGCGCATCAGGAACACGAATGCGGAAGCGTAGTGTTCGCAGAAGCCGAGCCGCGTGTCGAACAGGAACTCGTCGATCGAATGACGACCGAGCGGGGGCGGCGTCACCGTGTAGCGGTAATCACCCTGACGAAAGTGATCGAGGACAGCGTTGACGAGCCGCTGATCTACCCCAGACGCCCCGGCGGCGATACGCTCGCGCAACTCGTCGGCAAACTGCCGGGTCCGCGGGTTGTAACCGACAGGAAGCTCGAGCCATTCCCTCAGTTCCGCTGCGCTCGCCTTCGGATTCAGCCGGAATTCGGTGTAGGAGCGCACGGAATAGCGCAGCCGTTCCGTCACCAGCCCGGCGGCCAGCAACTGCATCTCTGGAGTAAGCCGGGTCTTGAACGTCTCCAGCGTCGGCAGGCCCGAAGGCGCCTCGAGCGCAAACAGCCAGTCACGCTTGTGCGGCTCGAGCGTGACTTCGTAGACGGCCAGCGATTGCGGCTCGGCCTCGATGGTGAGTGGCGCCGCCTCGGTTGAGCGCCGGTTCAGCGGGGTCCAGGTCCGGCCGTTGAACGACCCGAACACCGGACCGCGCCAGTACAAGTGATCCTGCGCGGGAGCGCGGCTCTCGAACTTGACCCGGAAGACGACGTCGTCCGATTCGAGCAGATGGCTGATCGAGCCGGGCGACATCGAGTTCGACAGTCCGGTGTTGGCCTGCCGTGACTCGCCTGGCATGCCCCACAACGGGCCCGAGAGCCGCGGGAACAGCACGAACAGCGTCGCCGCCAGTGGCAGCGCCTTCGCCAGCGTGATCCCGACCAGCCGCAGCTTGCGCAGCGCAGGCAGATCGACCTCGTCGAGGTTGACGCTGACCAGCACGAAGAACAGCGCAACGACCGACGCGACCGTGACCGCGGCGATCGGCAGCTCCTGCCCGTACAGAAACTGCGTCAGCAGGATGAAGAAGGACAGGAAGATGACGACGAAGATGTCGCGCCGGGCCCGCATCTCGAGCAGCTTCAGCGCCATCAGCAGGATCAGGAACGTGACGCCGGCGTCCTGGCCGGCCAGGGTGCGATGCTGCAGATAGACCGCGCCGCCGGCGGCGAGCAGCAGCGGCAGCATCACAATCCGTCCCGGCAGCGGCCGCTGCACCAGCGTCAGCCATACGCGCCAGACCAGCAGCAGCGAGGCCACGGCGGTTGCCCACCACGGCAGGTGCTCGAAATGCGGTATGACCACAAGCGCCACGGCGAGCAGCAGCACCAGCATGTCGCGGCGTTCGCGCGCAGCACTTGAGGTCTGCGGGCCGAACAGGCGCACCGCCGGTGCGAGCCAGCGTCTGAGACGGCGCTGCGGCTCGAGATCCGGAAAAGTCGCGCTCATCTCAGGTCTCGTGCAGCGCCAGCGCGGTCAGGCAGGCATCGCGATGCTGCGGACCGCTGCTGGCGAAGACCATCGATCCCGGCAGGCGCAGGCCGTAGCGCACATGCGCGGCTTCCGCGTCGAGCACCCAGCGGGTGAGCCGCGACAGCCGGTGCTCCACATCCATCGCGGGCGGCAGGCTCTCGAAATCCAGCAGCAGTTCTCCACCCCCTTGGGCCTCGAACTGCTTGACCGAGAGCTCGTCGCTGCGCGCCGCCAGCCGCCACGCGATCATCTTCTGCGGATCGCCGGGGTTGTACGGCCGCACTCCGGCGAAGTCGTCGCCGGACGAAGCCAGTCCGACGCCGTCGCCGCCGCCGAATCCCGTGGCAGGCAGGCCCGGCGGGTCCTGTTCCGGAGCGGGATAGACCAAGGCTGTCAACGCCGGTGTCAGATAGGCCCACGCGAGCCACAGGCCAAACGGGTAGCGCGTCTCGATCACGATCCGTGGTGCCGGGAGCCGGCCGCGCGTCGGTGCCGGCAACGGCACGCCAATGCTGCGGTCGCCGCGGGCAGGCACGGCGGTCGAGATTGCGGTCATCAGCGGTGCGCGCTGCCGGAACACGGAGTACCAGTGCGCCAGCACGGTCGGCTCCGCGAAGGAGAAGCGCAGCGCGAACCGGTCAGCCGTCGTGGGATTCGCCGCCGTGATCTCAAAGATCGCGACGTCGCCGGCAAAGACCGGCTCGACCCGGACGCCGCGCAGGACGATCTGCGCCAGGTTGGAATGCGTCGCGTGCATGCCGACGATGGCCATGCTGGTCACCAGGAAGGTCAGCATGTACCCAAGTTGCAGGCTGTAGTTGATCGAGCCGATCAGCAGCACAACCATCGCCGCGCCGAACAGCAGGCCGGCATGGGTCGGAAGGATGTAGACACGGCGGCGGTCGAGCAGGACCGCGCCGGACTCGGGGCCGCGGCGCCCGGCAATCCACTGGCCGATGCGGATCGACAGGGGATGCGTGATCACGCTCATGCGATCGAGCTCCGCCCGTCGCGACTACGGCACCGGGACCGCGCTGATCAGCTGCGTGACGAGTTCCTTGCCATGCAACGCGCGGCTGCTGTCGCGACTCACTGCGTGCAGGCGATGGCCGGCGACCGCTGGCATCACGTTCTGCACGTCTTCGGGGATCACATGATTGCGTCCGTCGAACCAGGCCCACGCGCGCGCGGCCGCGAGCAGCGCGAGCCCGCCGCGCGGCGACAGGCCCTCGGCGTACTTGCCCGACGCGCGGGTGTGTCCCATCAGCGCCTGGACATAATCGAGCAGCGCGGCCGACACGAAGACGCGCTTGACCTCGGCCTGCGCAGTCACCAAGTCACTCGGCCGCGCGACGGCAGGCAGCGACTTCAACATGTCGCGGCGCGCCTCGCCGGAGAGCAAAGCGCGCTCGGCCGCGCGGTCGGGGTAGCCCAGACTGATGCACATCAGGAAGCGGTCGAGCTGCGACTCAGGCAGCGGAAAGGTGCCGACCTGGGACAGCGGATTCTGGGTCGCGATCACGAAAAAGGGCGTCGGCAGCGGCCGCGACAGCCCGTCGACGGAGACCTGGCTTTCTTCCATCGCCTCGAGCATCGCGCTCTGCGTCTTCGGGCTGGCGCGGTTGATCTCGTCCGCGAGCAGCACCTCGGTGAAGATCGGTCCTGGATGGAAAGCGAACTGCCCGCTGGTGCGGTCGTACACCGACACACCGATCACGTCCGACGGCAGCAGGTCGGCGGTGAACTGGATCCGGCGGAACGGCAGGCCGAGCGAGATCGCGATCGCGTGCGCCAGCGTGGTCTTGCCGACACCCGGTGCATCCTCGATCAGCAGATGACCACCGGCGAGTAGGCAAGTCAGGCTCTGTCGGATCTGCAGATTCTTGCCGACGATGATTGTGCCAATCTGGGTGGCGGTCGCGCGGAATTTCTCTAACATTGGCTCAAACGCTCAGGCGACGCGGACTCGAACAGCAGGCTGGAAGGGGACATGCTTCACACAGGATTCTTCACACACCGTGCTTGCGCTGCGCATGAAATGGGTTCCTGGCATCCCGAAAGTCCGGAGCGTCTGGCCGCCATCCACGACCACCTGATTTCGACCGGGATCGCGCCCCACCTGGAGCACTTCGACGCGCCGGCAGCGCCCGAGGAAGCGATCGCGCGCGCGCACGATGCCAGCTACATCGGCAAGCTGAAAACCAGCGTACCACAGCAGGGCTATTGCCCTGTCGATCCTGACACGTCGATGAACCCGCACACTTTCGATGCGGCGCTCCGCTCGGCGGGGGCCGTGGTCGAGGCGACCGACCGCGTGATGGCGCGCGAGCTTGCGAATGCCTTTTGTGCTGTACGGCCGCCCGGCCATCATGCGCGCAAGGCCGCGGCGATGGGCTTCTGCTTCTTCAACAACGTCGCGATCGGCGCCCGGCATGCGCTGGCAACGCACGGTCTCGAGCGTGTCGCAGTGGTGGACTTCGACGTGCATCACGGCAATGGGACCGAGGAGATCCTGGCGGGCGACGAGCGGGCCTTGATGGTCAGTTTTTTCCAGCATCCGTTCTACCCGTACACCGGGACCGAGCACGTCGCGAAAAACATGGTGAATGTGCCGCTTCCGGCGGGAACCAGGGGCGACGTCGTCCGCCAGGTCGTCGACGAAGTGTGGCTGCCACGGCTGCGCGAGTTCCGGCCGCAGATGCTCTTCATCTCGGCGGGATTCGACGCGCATCGCGAGGACGACCTCGGCCAGATGGGACTCGTCGAGTCCGACTACAGCTACATCACGTTGCGCCTGATGGAGATCGCCGAGGAGTTCGGCGCCGGCCGGATCGTCAGTTCCCTGGAGGGCGGATACAACCTGAGCGCGCTCGCGCGCAGCGTCGGCGCGCACCTGAAGACACTGGCGCAGCTGTGACACGCGCCGCCTGGACACGCGATGCCGAACACGATCTTTGATACCGGGCTGGATCGCAACCCGGCCAACTTCGCCCCTTTGAGTCCGCTGGGATTCGTCGAGCGCAGCGCCACCGTGTTCGGCGATCGCCCGGCAATCATCCACGGCAGCGGCGGCGCGGCCGTGCGTCGCACGTGGCGCGAACTCTATGCGCGCTCGCGCAGGCTTGCACACGCCTTGGCGCAGGCCGGCATCGGCCGCGGGGACACTGTGGCCGCGATCCTTCCCAACACGCCCGAGATGGTCGAGGCGCACTACGGCATTCCGATGGCCGGCGCCGTGCTCAATGCGATCAACACGCGGCTCGATGTTGCGTCGGTTGCGTTCATGCTGGCGCATGGAGAAGCGCGCGCACTGATCGTCGATCGCGAGTTCGCGGCCCTGGCGCAGCAGGCGATCGCCGCGCGCGAGACGGCCACGCCGCTGCTGGTCGTCGATGTGAACGACAGCCAGTACGCGGGTCCGGGGCAGGCGATCGGATCGATCGACTACGAAGCCTTCCTGGCGGGCGGCTCGCCCGACTACGACTGGCCGGCGGTCGGCGACGAATGGGATGCGATCGCGCTCAACTACACCTCGGGCACAACCGGCAATCCGAAGGGTGTCGTCTATTCGCATCGCGGCGCCTACACCAATGCGGTGTCCAACGTGCTGGAGTGGGCGTTGCCGCATCATCCGGTCTACCTGTGGACGCTGCCAATGTTTCACTGCAACGGCTGGTGCTTCCCATGGACCGTCGCTGCGAAGGCGGGCACGCACGTGTGCCTGCGGCGCGTCGATGCTGCGGCGGTATTCGGCGCGATCCGCGAACACGGTGTCACGCACTATTGCGGCGCGCCCATCGTGCACTCGATGCTGATCAATGCGCCGGCCGAGCTGCGCCAGGGCATTGGCCACCGCGTGCATGCGATGGTGGCGGGCGCGGCACCGCCAGCAGCGATGATCGAGGGCATGGACGCATTGGGATTCGATCTGACGCACGTGTATGGCCTGACCGAGGTCTACGGACCGGCGACCGTCTGCGCCAAGCAGGCGGCGTGGGCCGAACTGGATGTCGGCGAGCGCGCTATGAAGAACGGACGCCAGGGCGTGCGCTACACACTGGAAGAGGCCGTTGCCGTGCTCGATCCAGAGACGATGCAGCCCGTGCCGCAGGATGGCGAGACCATGGGTGAAGTGATGTTCCGCGGCAACATCGCGATGAAGGGCTATCTGAAGAATCCAAAGGCCACCGAAGAGGCGTTCAAGGGCGGCTGGTTTCACTCCGGCGACCTTGCCGTGGTGTATCCCGATGGCTACCTGCGCATTCGCGATCGCAGCAAGGACATCATCATTTCCGGCGGAGAGAACGTCTCATCGATCGAGGTCGAGGACGTTCTGTATCGTCACCCTGCGGTCATTGCCGCGGCTGTCGTCGCGCAGCCCGATCCGAAGTGGGGGGAGGTTCCCTGCGCGTTCATCGAACTGAAGGACGGCGCGCAGGCCACGGCCGAGGAGATCATCGGGCACTGCCGCAGGTTCCTGGCGGGTTTCAAGGTACCCAAGCGCGTGGTCTTCGGCGAACTGCCCAAGACCTCGACCGGCAAGCTGCAGAAGTTCGTACTGCGCCAACGCGCAAAGTCGGCTTCGGCGATCGATGTCTGAAAGGAATCCGCGATGAACGCACCCGAGAGCCGCAACCCTGTGCAGCAGGCGGCCGAACCCTTTGTGCTGAGGAGCCAGGACCCGCGCGGTGTGGTCACGCTGACGCTGAACCGGCCGCAGCAGTTCAACGCACTGTCCGAGGAGATGATGGCGGCGCTGCAGGCGGAGTTCGATGCGCTGGCGCGCAACGACGGCGCGCGTGTCGTCGTCATCGCCGCACGCGGCAAGGCGTTCTGCCCCGGGCACGATCTCAAGCAGATGAAGGCGAATCCGTCGCTTGACTACTACCGGAAGCTGTTTGCGCAGTGCTCAAGGTTGATGCTGTCGCTGCAGCGTCTGCCGCAGCCGGTGATCGCCCGCGTGCACGGCATCGCAACCGCGGCCGGCTGCCAGCTGGTGGCGATGTGCGACCTGGCGGTCGCTGCATCCGACGTGCGCTTCGCAGTGAGCGGCATCAACGTCGGCCTGTTCTGTTCGACTCCGGGCGTCGCGCTTTCACGCAATGTCGGTCGCAAGGAAGCGTTCGAGATGCTGGTCACCGGCGACTTCATCGACGCCGCCACGGCGCAGGCGCGCGGACTCGTCAACCGCGTGGTTCCAGCGGAACAGCTCGACGCGGAAGTCGAGCGGCTCGTGGCCTCGATCCTCGCTAAGCCGCGCGTGGCGATCGCGCTGGGCAAGGAGCTGTTTTACCGGCAGATCGAGACCGGCATTGAGGCCGCCTACCAGCTCGCGGGGCAGACGATGGCCTGCAACATGATGGAAGAGGCGGCGCAGGAAGGCGTGCAGGCGTTCATGGACAAGCGCAAGCCGTCCTGGTCCGGCTAGGGCCCGACGCGCTCCTGATTTTCGACCGCAGGCGGCGTATTGACTGCGCGGCGGAGGAAGTTGAGCAGCGGCGATTCACCATCGGCGCCGGACTCCGCAGCGGCGGTTGGCGCTTCGACAGTGCTGCCCGCCTTCTGTGCGGCGGCGGCAGCGGGACGCGGCTTCGCCGCCGCAGCCGTGGCGGGTGCGCTGCCTGTGCGTTCGGCGGCGGCAACGGGGCGTGCGCTTTCAGCCGGGAGCGGCAGTGACAGCGTGTAGAGCGCAAGCGCGACCCAGCCGGCGCATAGCAGCAGCGGCAGGCCGCGGGTGGATCCGTGCGCGAGCAGCGAAGTGATCAGCCCCTGGCGGGCAAAGACGGGCGGACGGGCGGCGACGCGCTCCAGCGCATCTTCCACGCGCTGCCGATGCGACTTGAGCGGGCCGACGCGATCGCGCGCCGCGCGCAGTCCGAGGTAGGTGAGCACGATCGAGAGCGATGCGATCGCGACGATGCCAAGCAGCAGCCAACGCTTGCCCGGCAACGGCAGCGTCCAGCCACCGACCAGCAGGATCGCGTACGCTGCGATGGCGAAGCCCTGGGTGAGCATCATCCAGGACAGGTGTTGACCCAGCGCCGCCGCTGAACCCTGCACCGCAAGGTTCAGGCGATCGAGCTCGCGTTCGAGCGTCGCCCGATTCTCGCCGTTGATCCATGCGGCATCGGCTGCTTGGCGGACCGCGTCGGCACTGCCGTCATCGCTCGAAAGCGCCTGCATCGAATCCTCCGAATCCTGCTTGGAGTTTCGACAGGGCGGCGCGGCTCCGGGATCGCCCTTCCGGGGGAGATGCTGTCATCCCCACGGGCGATGGTGGGGGCTCGCGTCGTTCAGCCCTCAGGCCGCGGGCGCCGAAAGCGCGGGGCGTCGCGAGCGAGCCGAGGTGCCTGACACTTCGTGGAGCACGTCGGCGAAGACGTCGATGCCCCAGTCCAGTTGCTCGCGCTCGACCGTCAGCGGTGGCGCGAAGCGGATCACGGTTTCGTGCGTGTCCTTGCTGAGCACGCCGCGCTCGGCCATGCGCTCGACAACCGCGCGAGCGGACACGCGCTTCGGATCGAGGTCGACGCCTACCCAGAGCCCGCGGCCGCGCACTGCGCGGACCAGCGGCGATGCGAGATCGTCGAGCCGCATCAGCAGATGCTCGCCCAGCACGCGGCTGCGCTCGACGAGGCGTTCGTCGTGGATGACGCGCAGGGCTTCGAGCGCGACGCGCCCCGCCAGCGGATTGCCGCCGAACGTCGAGCCGTGGCTGCCGGGATCCATCAGATCGAGCACAGAGGCCACGGCGACGAAGGCGGAGACGGGCAGCAGGCCACCGCCGAGCGCCTTGCCGACGATTACGCCGTCGGGACGAATGCTCTCGTGCATATATGCAAACATGGCGCCGGTGCGGCCGAGGCCCGACTGGATCTCGTCGAGGATCAGCAGTACCCGGCGTTCATCGCAGAGGCGACGGACGGCCGCGAGATATCCGCTCGGCGGAACGATGATGCCGGCCTCCCCCTGGATTGGCTCGAGCAGCACCGCGCAGGTGTTGTCGTCGATCGCGGCCGCAAGCGAATCGATGTCGCCGAAGTCGAAGTGGCGGAACCCTGGCGCGAAGGGCCCGAAGTCAGCGCGGTACGACGGCTCGGTCGAAAAGCCGATCACCGTGCTCGAACGACCGTGGAAGTTGCCGCGGGCGACGGCGATCGTCGCGCGATCCGCTGCGATTCGCTTGACTCGATAGCCCCAGCGCCGCGCGGCCTTGATCGCAGTCTCGACCGACTCGCAGCCACCGCTGGCCGGCAGGGCACGCGCAGGCGCCGGCAGATCGGCTGCTTCCACCAATGCGGCGAGGAACGGGCCCAGCGTCGTCGAATGGTAGGCACGGGAGGCGACCGCCAGTTGCTGTGCCTGCTCGACCAGCGCGCGCACCAGACGCGGGTGGGCGTGCCCGTGGCTCACTGCCGAATAGGCCGACATGAAGTCGAGATAGCGGCGGCCCGCGGCGTCCCAGAGCCAGCAGCCCTGTCCGCGTTCGAGGACGACCGGGATCGGCGCGTAGTTCGGCGCGGCATAACTCTGCTCCAGCGCCATCGAGCGCGCGCCGGTGTCGATGAACTGTTCTGCTCGTGCATCCATGATCGAATCACATCCAAACCGTGTAGGACCGGGCCAAGTGTAGAAAGCAATGCGGGTTCTGCGCGGCGGCGGCCGACGATCGGCCCTGCCGGAACCGCACGTCCGGAGCGCTAAACGCTGCCGATTCTGAGGTGCGCTGCGACGAATGCAGGCAAGCCGCTAGCCGAGCGGATAGCCGCGAAAGGGCTTGATCGTCTGCAGTTCCGGCTTGGAACTGATCTTTTCGACACCGAGCGCCGGATCGTCGGTCCAGGCGTTGGTCAGATCGCGGTAGTGGTCGAGATCGCGGCAGGCGAGACGGAGCACGTAATCGCACGGACCCGACACGAGAAAGCATTCGACGACCTCGCTCGACTGGCGCATTCGCTGCTCGAAGCGGTGGTGCGTGGCCTGCGTCTGGTCCTTCAGCGTTACTTCGACCACGATCGTCGTCGGCGCGCCGACCAGGCGCGGGTCAAGCAGCGCCATGTAGCCGGCAATCAGGCCCGAGCGCTCGAGCTTGCGAACGCGGTCGAGGCAGGCGCGGGGGCTGAGTCCGATGCGCGATGCGAGTTCCTGGTTCGTGATGCGGCCATCCTCCTGCAGGATCTCGAGAATGCTGCGGTCGATGTCGTCCAGGTCCTTGGAGGCCATGCGGCAGTATACGAATGCGGTGCAAGGGCTCGCGTAGCATCGGGACCACACCGGGCGCCAGGACGATGCCGATATTCGATGCCGCTGCGCTGAATGCCGGCGTTCGCCCGCGCGAAGTCGTGGCGTGGGCGGGCTACGACTTCGCGAACTCGGGTTACACGACGGTTGTGCTGACCGCGGTGTTCAATGCCTACTTCGTCGGCGTCGTGGCAGCGAATGCGGAATGGGCCACCTTCGCCTGGACGCTGATGCTCGGCGTCTCCAACGCCCTGGTGATGTTCGCGATGCCGATGATCGGTGCGTACGCAGACCTGCGTGCACGCAAGAAATGGCTGCTCGCGCTGTCGACCGGCGGCTGCGTGGCAGCGACTGCGGCTCTCGCGCTCGTCGGCCCGGGCGACGTGGCGTTGGCGACGGCGTCGATCATCGCGTCCAACTTCTTCTTCATGGTTGGCGTGGCGCTGATCGCGGCCTTTCTGCCGGAACTCGCCCGGCCCGAGGCGATCGGCAAGGTCTCGGGCTGGGGTTGGGGCTTCGGCTATGTCGGCGGCCTGCTGACGCTGGCGCTGTGCCTGGCCTATGTACAGTGGGCGCAGAGTCTGGGCGCGGCGGCGAGCGAATTCGTCCCGGTCACGATGCTGATCACGGCTGCCATCTCTGCGCTCGCGGCGACGCCGACGCTGCTTGTCGTGCGCGAGCGTGCACTGCCACAGGAGGATGCGCGGGTCGGACACTTCGTGCACCAGGCGACGAGCCGGCTCATGCACACCCTGCGGCACATCGACCGGTATCGCGATTTTGCAAGGCTGCTCCTCTGCGGGGTGTTCTACCAGGCCGGCGTGATGGTCGTCATTGCGCTGGCCGCGATCTACGCGCAGGACGTGATGAAGTTCAGCTTCGTCCAGACGATGGCGCTGGTGCTTGTGGTCAACGTGACGGCCGCCGTCGGTGCCTTCGTATTCGGCTACCTGCAGGACGCCATTGGACACAAGCTCGCACTCGGCTTGACCTTGGCGATGTGGCTGGCGATGGTGCTGGTCGCCGGACTGGCCACCAGCGAAGCGATGTTCTGGGTGGCCGCGAACCTTGCGGGGTTGGCGATGGGCTCGAGCCAGTCGGCGGGTCGTGCACTGGCGGGGCTGTTCGCACCGTCGGATCGGCTCGCCGAGTTCTACGGGCTCTGGACCTTCGCGACGCAGCTGGCGGCAATCGTCGGCCCGATCAGCTACGGCGCGGTGGTTTACGCGACCGACAACAACCACCGCCTCGGCATCGTGCTGACGGGGATCTTCTTCGTCGCAGGACTGCTGGCGTTGGCGTCGATCGACATCGGGCGCGGGCGCCGGGCAGCCGAAGCGCCCGACCGCGCGTGACGTAACTCGACTCAGCGGCTAGAGGGCCGCGATACCGGCCCGGGCGATCTGCGCGTCTTCGATCGACTTCACGCCGGACACGCCGACGGCGCCGACAATGTGACCGTCGACGATGATCGGCAGCCCCCCCTCGAGCATGCCTTCGAGCGGAGCTGAGAGAAACGCCGTGCGTCCTCCGTTGATCATCTCCTCATAGACTTTGCTTTCGCGCTTGCCGAGCGCAGCGGCGCGCGCCTTCGCCGGCGCAATCGCTGCCGAGATCGGCGCAACGCCGTCCATCCGGTGCAGCAGCAGCAGGTGGCCGCCGTCGTCGCAGATGGCGATGACGACATTCCACTGGTACGAAACGGCTTCTGCTTCGGCGGCGGCCGCAATCCGCTTGACGTCGTCGAGTGCGAGCATCGGCTTGGTCTTCATCAGGATCTCCTCGAAACTCAGTGGTAGCGCAGCAGGTAGACGCCACGCGAAATCCACTCGTGCAGCGCGTAGCCCGACACCTGAAGCGCGGTGGCGCCGGGCACGAGCTGGTAGGGCTTGAACGGTCGCTGTCCGGCGTAGGCGGTGGGGCAGGCGACCACCTCGAGTCCGGCGTACTCGAACGCCTGGCGCGAACGGGGCATGTGCATCGCGTCGGTGACGAGTGCCACGCGGCGGATGCCGGCGGGCTTCAGGTCACGCGCGGCGG
>DATKAJ010000067.1:0-16685 GCA_035498175.1 Burkholderiaceae bacterium | reverse complement strand
CCGGGAGTGGTTCGCCGGCGCGGGGATCCGTGGCGCTGCGCTCGCGCGGCACATCGTCACCGTGTCGGCGCGGAAAGACGCCGCGCGCGCCATCGAAGTCCCGGAGGCGGAGCAGTTCATGCTCTGGGACTGGATCGGGGGGCGATTCTCGGTCTGGGGTTCAACGGGTCTGCCGGTGATGCTGGCCATTGGTCCGCGCCATTTTGGCGATCTCCTTAACGGTGCCGCGACCATGGACCGCCATGCCGAGGCGGCGCCGCTGGATCGCAACCTGCCGGCGACGCTGGCCGCGCTGGCGTTCTGGAATTCCGCGGTGCTGCAGATGCCGAGCCACTGCCTGCTGCCCTATGACGAACGCCTGCGCGGGATGGTCACCTGGCTGCAGCAGCTCGAGATGGAGAGCCTCGGCAAGAGCCGCACGCTGGCCGGCGAACTGACGTCGCTGCCGACGGCCCAGGTGGTGTGGGGTGGCGTCGGCACCGATGCGCAGCACACGTTCTTCCAGGCGCTGCGTCAGGGCACGTTGCACACGGCGGTGGATATCGTGCTGATCGAACGGCCGAACCACGACTACGCGGAGCACCATCGCGCACTGCTGGCCAACGCCCGCGCGCAGGCCGAGGCACTGGTCACGGCGGACCCCGATTCCTGCGCGCTCAACGCTGTCAGCGTGGTGCAGCTCGACGAGCTGACGCCTTCCGCGCTGGGCGGTCTGCTCGCGCTCTACGAGCACAAGACGACGATGCTGGCGACGCTACTGGGCATCAATGCATTCGACCAGCCCGGGGTCGAGCTGGGCAAGAAGCTGGCACGCGACCTGGAAGGGCAATGACACACACTCTGGCTGTGCTCGTCACCGGTGGTGCCGGCTACATCGGCTCACATACGATGGTCGAGCTGCTCGCGGCGGGGTTCGACGTCATCTGCCTCGATAACTTCTGCAACAGTTCTCCCGAGGCGGTCAGGCGGGTCGAGAAGATCGCCGGCAAGCGCGTCACGCTCGTCAACGGTGACGTGCGCGACCGGGAGGTGCTGGCACGCCTGTTTCATCGTCCGATCGACGCGGTCGTTCACTTTGCTGCACTGAAGGCGGTCGGTGAGTCGGTGGCGCGGCCCGTCGAGTACTACGACAACAACGTCGGCGGCACGCTGGCGTTGCTCGAGGCGATGGCAGCGAAAGCGGTCAGCTGCATCGTGTTCAGTTCGTCGGCGACGGTTTACGGAGCGCCCGACGCACTTCCGCTGACCGAGGAAGCGCCGATCCGTCCGGTCAATCCTTACGGTCACTCCAAGGCGATGGTCGAACAGATCCTGCGCGACTGGTGTGCGGCGGACGCGGCGCGCAGCGCGGTGTCGCTGCGCTACTTCAATCCGATCGGAGCTCATCCCAGCGGGCAGATCGGCGAGGACCCGCACGACATCCCCAACAATCTTTTTCCGTTCATTGCGCAGGTGGCGATCGGCCGGCGGGAGCGCCTGAACGTGTGGGGCGGGGACTGGCCCACACCCGATGGCACCGGCGTGCGCGACTACCTGCACGTGGTCGACCTCGCGCTCGGTCATGTGGCAGGCATCGCCTATGGACGATCGCACCCCGGCTTCATGCCGATCAATCTCGGCACCGGGCAGGGTACGAGCGTGCTGGACATGGTGCGTGCCTTCGAGCGTGTCTGCGGACGCGCGATTCCCTTTGCGATCGCCGCGCGGCGCGAAGGCGACATCGCGGCCTGCTGGGCCGATCCGGGCCGGGCGCGCGAGCTGCTCGGCTGGCAGGCGGCACGCACCATCGAGCAGGCCTGCGCCGACGGCTGGCGCTGGCAAAGCGAGCATCCGCACGGCTATCGCCACTGACGCGGTATTCGCGCCCATCGGCGCGGTCCACGCGCTGCGGCACAATCTCCTTCTGTGCGCATACTGATCGTCAAGACGTCGTCGATGGGCGACGTGATTCACGCGCTGCCTATGGCCGCCGATCTGGCAGCCGCGCAGCCCCAGGCGCAGATCGACTGGCTGGTCGAAGAATCGTTCGCAGCGATTCCGGCGATGAACCGACACGTGTCGCGCGTTCGCCAGGTCGCACTGCGGCGCTGGCGGCACGCGCCGCTGCGGCGCTCTACCTGGCGCGAAATCGCCGCGGTGCGCCAGGCGGTCGAGGCCGCGCGCTACGACTGGGTCCTCGATGTGCAGGGGCTGCTGAAAAGCGCATGGATGGCGCGCTGGGCGGCCGCGCCGGTGGCGGGTCCGGCCACTGACTCGGCGCGCGAGCGCGTCGCCGCGCACTTCTACACGCGCCCGATCCGCATGCCGCGGGGCCTGCACGCGGTCGAGCGCTGCCGTCGCATCGGTGCGGCCGTCTTCGGCTATGCGATCTCGACGCCGCCGCGCTTCGACCTGACGCCGCCGCCGGCGCCGCTGCTGTCGGGACGCTACGCGGTGCTGCTCGTCAACGCCAGCCGCGACACCAAGCTTTGGCCGGAACCCAGCTGGCTCGAAGTCGAGCGCTGGCTCGCAGAGTGCGGGCTGCGGGCGCTGCTTTTCTGGGGTAGCGCCGACGAAGAGGCGCGCGCCGAGCGCCTCGTCCACGCGATGCAGGATGCCCGAATGATGCCGCGCTCGTCGGTCAACGCGATCGCCGCCACGCTGAGCCGCGCCGAGGTCGTGATCGGCCTCGACACGGGGCTGACCCACCTTGCCGCGGCGCTCGGCCGACCCACGATAGGCATCTTCTGCGACTACGACCCGCGGCTCGTCGGTCTGACGGGTACCGGGCCGGTCGCGAGCCTCGGCGGCGTCGCCGACAAGCCGCGCGCGGAGTCGGTGATCGAGACGGCACGGGCGATGCTCGGAGGCACCGCATCGTGAGCATTGCGCGGGCTGCCTACACGCTGCTCGTGTTCATCGCGATGCCGCTTGCGGCCCTTTACCTGCTGTGGCGCTCGCGACGGCAGCCGGAGTATCGGCGCCACTGGGACGAGCGCTTCGGCTGGAACCGGATCCTGCGGGAGCATTCCCTGATCTGGGTGCACGCAGTGTCCGTAGGCGAAACGCATGCGGCCCGGCCGCTGATCGACGCGCTTGCCAGGCAATTCCCCGCGCACCGCTTCCTGCTGACGCACATGACACCGACCGGGCGGGGGACCGGCGCCGAGATCGCCGCGCGCTGGCCCGGGCGCGTGCAGCAGGCCTATCTGCCGTACGACATGCCGTTTGCGGTGCGCCGCTTCGCAAGGCGGCACGCGCCGGTGATCGGCCTCGGCATGGAAACCGAGACGTGGCCGAATCTGCTGGCCGCAGCTCGCGCTGCCGGCATCCCGATGGTTCTCGTCAATGCGCGTCTTTCCGAGCGTTCGCTGGCCAGGGCGCGCTGGACGCCGCGGCTCATCGAGGAGGCTGCGCGCTGTTTCACACTGGTGCTGGCGCAAAGCGAGGCCGACGCGACGCGCATGCGCACGGTCGGTGCGCAGCGCATCGAAGTCATCGGCAACCTGAAGTTCGACACGACGCCCGACCCGGCGCTGATCGAGCGCGGCCGCGAGTTCCTGCACGCCGCTCGCGTCCGGCCCGTGCTGCTGTTCGCCAGCACGCGCGAAGGCGAGGAGGAACTGCTGCTCGCCGCGCTAAAGCGCCATCGACTGATTGCGAGCGGCACGGCCACGGTGCTACTCGTCCCGCGCCATCCGCAGCGCTTCGACGAGGTGGTGCGGCTGTGCGAGGCGAGCGGCGTCACCATCGCGCGCCGCTCGAGGCAGCCCGACGCGGGCGCTGCGCTGCCCGCAGACGCGACGCTGATCCTTGGCGACTCGATGGGCGAGATGCCGATGTACTACGGCGCCAGCGATGTGGCCTTTATCGGCGGCAGCCTGCTGCCGCTCGGCGGGCAGAACCTGATCGAGGCGTGCGCGGCAGCGGTTCCGGTGGTGGTGGGTCCGCACACCTTCAACTTCGCGCAGGCGACCGCGGACGCGATCGCGGGCGGCGCGGCGGTCCGCGCAGCGGACGCGGATGCGGTTGTTGAGGCGATGCTCGCGATCGTCAACGACCCTGCACGGCGTCAGCGCATGGCCGACGCCGGACAGCGGTTCGCCCGCCAGCACAGCGGCGCTACAGCACGGGCCGTCGCGCGAATTGCGCCGATGATCGAGATGCGGACGCGTGGCAGCGGTGGTTAGCCGCGTCGCTGCGTCTTCTTGGCCTTGCTCTTGGACGTTGGTGCGCTGTTGTCCGCCGAAGCGTCAGTCGGCGCTGTGGCAGCGGCAGTCTTGCGCACAGCGGACGGCGTCTGCGGCGCGGTTTCCGAAGTGCGCTCGCCGGCGTCCGGGACCGTGAGCGGGACCGCAGGATCGAGTAGGCGATTGACCGCGGCGACGTCCTCATCCGTGAGAGATCCGTTTGACGCTTTCAGGCGCATCGCGGCCAGCAGAAAGTCGTAGCGTGCCCGCTTGAGGTCGCGCTGGGTCTGCACCAGTTGCGTCGTCGCATTGAGCACGTCGAGCAGGATGCGCACGCCGACCTGATAGCCGAGCTGGGTCGATTCGAGCTGCGTGCGCGCCGACACCTCGGCAGATTCCAGCGCCTTGACCTGCGCCAGGCCGTAGTTCACTCCGGTGTATGCATCGCGGGCGGAGTTCGCAGAAGTGCGCCGCGCGGATTCGAGTTCCGCGTTGTAGCGGTCCTGCTGTGCGAGCGCTTCGCGCACCCGGCTCTGGATCAATCCGCCCTGATAGATCGGCACGTTCAGCTGCACGCCGATCGTGCTCTGGTTCAGGTTCGTGTCGAGGCCGTTGAGGGTGTTCCCGGTCGCCCGATTGACCGTATAGCCGCCGACCACGTCCACCGTCGGCTTGTAGGCATCCTTCTGGCGCTGGACTTCGCGGGTGGCGATCTCGTAATTGGCGCGCGCAATCTGCACCGAATAGTTGGTGTCCTCGGCCGACCGCACCCACTGCTGGATCTCCGCCGGCTTCGGCGGCAACAGGTCGGGCCGGTCGCGCAGCGGGGCCAGGGAGCCCAGATCGCGGCCGATGATCGTCTGCAGCTCGCTGCGCCGGACCAGCAGAGTGCCGAGAGCCACCTGCTCCTGCGCGACGATCTGGTCGTAGCGCGCCTGCGCCTCGTTGGTGTCGATGATCGTCTTGGTGCCAACTTCGAACTCGCGCTTCGCCTGCTGCAGCTGCTCGAGCGTCGCCTTCTTCGCTGCTTCGAGCGCGATCAGCTGGTCGCGCGCGCCAAGCACGTTGAAGTAGGCGTTGGCCACGCGCAAGGTCAGGTCCTGCGCCGACTGCTGCAGCGAGAGGTCCGCGGCCATGACCGACACTTTGGCCTGCTCGAACTGCTGCCAGTTCTGCGGCCGGTATACCGGAATCGTCAGCGAGACGCCGCCGCCATAGCTGTTGTAGGGGTTGTTGATGTCGAGGTTGCGGACGCCGGTGACGTTGCCCTGGGCATCGACGACGTAGGCCTCGTTCGTGCCCTCGGGTCGATACTGGTTCGCTCCGGCGCTGAGTCCCAGGTTCGGGAGCAGGCTCGAACGCGCCTGGGGCACGCGCTCCTGTGCCGCCTGCTGCTGGTAACGCGCCGAGGCATACGTGGCGTCGTTCGCGACGGCCTCACGGTAGATCTGCAGCAGGTCGTTCTTCGTCACCCGGCGCGCGGCTTCCACCAGTTCGCGCGTGTCCTTGGGCAGGTCGGGCGCCTGCGCCGAGGCTGCGGTGGCGACGGTCAAGGTCATCACGCAGCTGCTCGCCAGCGCTGCTGCGATCGGCCGCAGGGCGAACGGGCGGGAAGGTAGCGACATCGAGGTCTCCGCTTCAGTAAGTCGGCATGGCCGCGTCGACCTGGCGTGCCCAGGCATCGACACCGCCGGTCAGGTTGTAGACATCCTTGAAGCCCTGGTGCGCAAGAAACATCGCGACATGTGCGCTGCGCCCGCCGTGGTGGCAGATACACACGATGGGATGCGCGGGATCGAGATCATGCAGGCGCGCAGGCAGAGTCTGCATCGGCACCAGTTCGCTGCCTTCGATGCGGCAGATCTGCGTTTCCCAGGGTTCACGCACGTCGAGCAGCACGGGCGGCGTGCGGTCCTCGTTGGCGAGCCAGGCGGACAATTCGGAAGCGGAAACCGGCTTCATCAAAACCGGAAGCTCGACGGCCGCTCGGCGTTGCGCAACGGTTTCAGTCGCGTTTCAAACAGCTTGACCGAATCGAATCCGGTGTCCGAGACGCGGGTGACAATCTCGGCCGACATGATCGGATCGGTGCCGATCACGGCCGCGAGGCGGCCGCCGACCTTGAGCTGACTGCGCATCGAGTCCGGCAGGACTGGCAGCGATCCGGTCACGACGATCACGTCGTAGGGCGCACGACCCGACCAGCCTCGACTGGCGTCGCCCGACTCGAGCCGGACGTTGTGCACTCCGGCGCGGTACAGGTTGCCCGCGGCGAACGCCTGCAGGCGCGGGTCGATCTCGACCGAAACGACCTGCTGCGCCTTGTGCGCGAGCAGCGCCGCCATGTACCCGGACCCGGTGCCGATTTCCAGTACGTGGTCCTGGCGCTTCAGTGCGAGCTCCTGCAGGATTCTGGCCTCGAGCTTGGGCGACCACATGCACTCGCCGCTGCCGACGCCGTCGACCCGCAACGGGATCTCCATGTCCGAGAACGCGAGCGCACGGTATCCCGGCGGAACGAAGTCCTCGCGCTTGACGACGAACAGCAGGTCGAGAACGCTCTGGTCGAGCACGTCCCACGGCCGTACCTGCTGCTCGACCATGTTGAAACGCGCCTTCTCGAAATCCATCGTCTGCATTAGGTGTCCCGACCCGTCGATGTGGCCCAAGGCTCCCGCACGACAGCGCGAAAGTCTATCAGCGCGAGTTCCGCGTTCCGATGCAGTTCGCCCCTCGAATCTTGCGGTCCGTCGCACACCGCGCGCATCAGGCCGGCCGCAGCGCGGCCAGGACCATGTCAACGTGCGTCCTGATGTACGCGTCGGCGTCAATCGGCTGCGCGCTGCACGGTCCGAAAGAGCGTTTCCACAGCGACAGCATCACGAGCGGCGCCGTGATGACACGCACGAACATCTGAACGTCGACCGGGCGGAATTCGCCGCTGTCAATGCCGCGGCGAAGCGCGCCCGCGAGCAGCGCGTGCCAGGGCTCGATAACCTCGTCCAGGAAGAACCGCGCGATCTCGGGAAAATTGCCGCTTTCGGCCATGATCAGCTTGCCCAGGCCGCCGGCTTCGCTGCTGCCGTAGTCGCTCCACCAGCGCGTGATCAGCGAGGTGAGCAGCATCGTCCCGGATCCCGCAAAGCTCGCCAGTTCCTCGGCCGATGCGCTGATGCGGGCAACGACGTTGTCGCGCACCACGGCCTTGAACAGCTCTTCCTTGTTCTCGAAATACAGGTACAGGGTCCCCTTGGAAACGCCAGCCCGACTCGCGACGTCTTCGAGCCGGGTTCCGGCGTAGCCTTTCTCGATGAAGAGTTCGAGCGCGGCGGCGAGCAGCTCGGCCGGGCGCGCATCCTTGCGGCGCTCCCAGCGTGGTCTGGAGGTCAGATGGTCCGAAGTTGTCGACATGGCTGAGTTGGATCGGAACAAGTGAAGCGCAAGTCCCTGTCCCAACAGTGTTTTTTAATGACTGACTGGTTAGTAATATACGGGCTGGTGGTCCAGAGTGTCAACCGGGCGAGGTAACGGCGAGTGACACAGCGAATTCCAAACATCGCAACCATTGCCGGAGTCGATCCGTCCGGCGGCGCCGGGGTGCTGGCCGACACGAAGACCATCAGCGCGCTCGGCGGCTACGCCTGCGCGGTGGTGGCCGCCCTTACTGCACAGAACACGCGCGCCGTCGCGGGCGTGTGGCCCGTGCCGGAGCGCTTCGTCGCCGAACAGATCGATACCCTGTGGGCGGACGTGCGCATCGACGCCTGCAAGATCGGTATGGTGGGCCAAGGGCCCGTCATCGAGGCGATCGCCGGGCGGCTGGCGCACTGGAAGGCCACGCACGTCGTGCTCGATCCCGTGATGGTGGCCAAGAGCGGCGCTGTGCTGCTCGATCGCGCTGCCGTCGGGGCGCTCCGCGAATCACTGCTGTCGCAGGCATCGGTGATCACGCCCAACCTGCCCGAAGGCGGCGTGCTGCTCGAGTCACGTGCGCCGGAGACGCTCAAGGAGATGTTCCGGGCCGCCGAACGCCTGCGCAAGCTGATGCGCGGCGACGGCGACCGGTGGGTCCTGCTGAAGGGCGGCCACCTGCCGGGGTCCGAGGCGATCGACCTCCTGCACGACGGCGACCGGATGATTGAGCTCGCGCACGTGAGGATCGATACGCGCAATACGCACGGCACCGGATGCACGCTGTCGGCCGCTCTCGCCACGCTGATGCCGCAGAGCCCCGATGTGCCGACAGCCGCACGCCGGGCGAAGGCGTATCTGGTGCACGCGCTCGAGCACGCCGATGAACTCAAGGTTGGTGAAGGACACGGGCCGGTGCACCATCTGCACGCTCTGTGGGCCGCGTACGAAAGGTGCGGAGAGCGATTTGACCCCGAGAGCGCGAAACGAAGATAATTCGCGCCCGCGGCGGATTAGCTCAGCTGGTTAGAGCAGAGGAATCATAATCCTTGTGTCCGGGGTTCGAGTCCCTGATCCGCCACCAAATTTCCCGATCATGATGCGCGCCTGGTTGATTGCCCTCATCGCTGCGGCGTGCCTCGTTACGGCCACGGGCTGTGCGACGAACAAGGTGCAACCCGATGGCAGCATGACCGGTGTGATGACGACCGGCCAGCTCCCGGAAGTCACGATCGACGGCAGGGCGATGCGCCTTGCGCCGGGTGCACGAATCTACAACGCGAGCAACCTGACGATTACGCCGAACCAGGTTCCCGCAAACACCCGCGTTCGCTACAAGGTCGATGCCAACGGCCTGGTCACGCAGGTCTGGCTGCTTCCTGCCGAACACTGAGCTTTGCACCGCTGGCGCTTCAGGCTGCAGCGACCGGCGCCGCAGGCTCTAGAATCCGCGGCTCTTCCGCCACCGGATCTACACCGGCTCGCGAGTGATGACCCGCAAGCTCTACATCCGCACCTTCGGGTGCCAGATGAACGAGTACGACTCGGACAGGATGGCCGACGTGCTCGGCGCCTCAGAAGGCCTGACGCCGACGGAATCGCCCGAAGACGCGGACGTCATCCTCTTCAATACCTGCTCGGTACGCGAAAAGGCCCAGGAAAAGGTCTTCTCCGATCTGGGGCGTATCAAGCATCTGAAGCGGGTCAAGCCGGGTCTCGTGATCGGCGTCGGCGGCTGCGTTGCAAGCCAGGAGGGCGCATCGATCGTGCAGCGCGCGCCCTATGTCGACGTCGTCTTCGGCCCGCAGACGCTTCACCGGCTGCCGCAGCTGATCGAGGCACGGCGGCGGACCGGGCGGGCCCAGGTCGACATCTCGTTTCCCGAGATCGAGAAGTTCGACCATCTCCCGCCGCCGCGCGTCGAGGGCGCCAGCGCCTTCGTGTCCATCATGGAAGGCTGCAGCAAGTACTGCAGCGTCTGCGTCGTTCCGTATACGCGCGGCGAGGAGATCTCGCGCCCGATGGAGGACGTTCTCACCGAGGTGGCCGACCTCGCGGACCATGGCGTGAAGGAAGTGACGCTGCTGGGCCAGAACGTCAACGCCTACCGCGGCGCGCTCGCAGGATCTTCCGAGCCGGTCGATTTCGCATTCCTGCTCGAGCATGTCGCAGAGATCCCCGGAATCGAGCGGATCCGCTACACGACGTCGCATCCGAAGGAGTTCACTCAGCGGTTGATCGATGTGTATGCACAGGTGCCGAAGCTGGTGGGTCACGTGCACCTGCCCGTCCAGGCCGGTAGCGACCGCGTACTGGCGGCGATGAAGCGCGGCTACACCGTGCTCGAGTACAAATCGATTGTTCGCCGGCTGCGTCAGGTGCGGCCCGGCATCTCGTTGTCGTCGGATTTCATCGTCGGTTTCCCGGGCGAGTCCGAGGCCGACTTCGAGCGGACCCTGGCGCTCGTCACCGAGGTCGGTTTCGATGCCTCGTTTTCCTTTGTCTATAGCCGGCGGCCGGGCACCCCGGCGGCCGATCTGCCGGATGACACACCGGCCGAGCTGAAACTCGCTCGCCTGCAACACCTGCAGCAACTGCTCAACGAGAACGTTGCGCGCATCAGTGCGGCGATGGTGGGAACTCGCCAGCGGATTCTGGTCGAAGGACCATCGCGCAAGGACGCGGGCGAGTTGATGGGCCGCACCGAAAACAACCGCATCGTCAACTTCCGCGGCGCGACCGGACTGATCGGCCGGATGATCGAAATCAGCGTAACGGGCGCGTTGCCGCATTCGTTGCGAGGCGAGACCGTCGGGCGCGAAGGGCAACAAGGCGCGCGGCCGTAGCGCGCCCAGGGAAGGGGTAACAGAGATGAGGATTGACCCGGAGGTTTTCGGGCGGGGATGGACGTACCTGCGAGCACTCGGCATCGTGGCCTGCATGTCCGCGCTGTCGGCGTGTGCAACGCTGCAAGCGAGCGAAACGACCAGGACGACGCCCGTTACGTCTGCCTCGAGCAGCAAGGCAACGCCGAGCGAGCAGTCCGCGGCCCCGGCCGCGGACAGCAAGACCGGCGCGGGGGCTCCTCCGCCGGCCGCCGCCGCGAGCGCTACGGCTGCGCCCGGAGCGCCGCGTCCGTTCGCCGAAGTCGTGAAGGACGCAAAGGTCCTCGAAGGTCTGTTCCCCGTCTGGCAGAAGGACGACAAGGCCTGGATCGAGATCCCTGCGGACATGCTCGACAAACCATTCTTCCTCTCTATCAACATGAGCCGCGGCATCGGCGAAAGGATGCTGTTTGGTGGGCTGATGGGCACACGCGACTGGTACGGCACCGGTGGGGAGTACGTCGCCGAGTTCCGCAAGGCCGGCGTCAACATCCAGCTGATTGCACGCAACACGACCTTCGTCGCGCGCGCCGGGTCGCCCGAGGAGCGCGCAGTGCGCAAGTCGTTCTCCGACAGCCTGCTCGCCTCGGCTTCGATCGCGAGTGCGCCGCATCCGGAGCGCAAGTCGCTGCTGGTCGATGCCAACGCCCTGCTGCTCGCGGACATTCCGCGGGCGTCGTGGCTGATCGAGCGCAACTACCGCAACACCTTCAATTTCGATCCGCGCAATTCGTACATCGAGACGGCGAAGAGCAGCCCGGAGCGCACGGTGTTCGACATCACCGCCCACTATTCGCAGCCGCGGATACCCGTGCCGCCGCCACCATCCACGATTCCCGGTGCGCCGCCGGCGCCGTTCTACCCACCGCCCGCGGTGATCGAGGATCCGCGCAGCCTGTTCCTCGGCTTCCTGTACACGTTCACCAAGCTGCCCGAGCAGCCGATGACGCCGCGGCCGGCGGATTCGCGCATCGGACACTTCAACACGGCCAAGGTCGACTTCAGCGATGAGTCGAAGTACTCACCGGTGAGGTTCTATGTTCAGCGCTGGCGACTCGAGAAGAAGGATCCCACGGCCGCGCTGTCCGAGCCGGTCAAGCCGATCGTGTTCTGGCTGTCGAACGAGATCCCGGTGAAGCACCGCGAGCCCATCCGGCTGGGCATCCTTGAGTGGAACAAGGCGTTCGAGAAGATCGGATTCAAGGACGCGATCGTGGTGAAGCAGCAGCCCGACGACGCAGACTTCGACCTCGGCGAGGTGCAGTACTCGTCGGTCCGCTGGCTGACGACCGCCACGCCGGCGTTCGGTGCGATCGGCCCGGTGCAGGTCGATCCGCGCACGGGCGAGATCCTCGACGCCGACATCGGCTGGGACTCGAACGTAACGCGCAATGTCCGCGCGCTGCGTACCGAAGGCGTCGTCGCCTACCAGCCGATGTACGACGAGGCCACGGGCAACCTCCGCATCGAGGCGATCGGCTCGACCGACGGACACTTCTGCAACTATCGCGAGCACGCAGCGCGCGAAGCGGGCTTCGCGCTCGCGCTGCTCGAAGCGCGCGGCGAGCTCGAACCCGACGGCCCGCAGGCCGACAAACTGGTGGCGGACTTCCTGAAGGACGTCACGATGCACGAGGTCGGCCACACGCTCGGGCTGCGCCACAACTTCCGCGCATCGACGGTCGCGACCCAGCAGCAGATCTCGGACAAGGCATATGCCGAGGCCAACGGGCTGACCGGGTCGGTGATGGAATACACGCCGGTCAATCTGGCACTGAAGGGCGAGCGGCAGGGCGCGTACTTCACTCCGACGCTGGGTGCATACGACTACTGGGCGATCGAATACGCCTACAAGCCCATCGCACCAGACCAGGAGAAGCAAGAGCTGGCGCGCATCGCCGCGCGCGCCGGCGAACGGCAGCTCGCGTTTGCGACTGACGAGGACGTCGGATTCTCGATCGATCCGCTGGTCAACCAGAACGACCTGGGCAGCGATCCGCTGGGCTTCTACCGGCGGCGCGTCAAACTGTCGCAGGAGCTCTGGGTGCGTCTCGAGCAGCGCCAGCTGCCGGCCGGCGACAGCTACTCGGTGCTGCGCCGGCGTTTCCTGACCGGCTTCGCGCAGGTTGGGCTGGCGATGGGGCTGACCGCTAAATACGTCGGCGGGGCCGAGCTCACCAACGATGTATCCGGGTCGACACGGCTGCCGATCACGCCGGTCACTCCGGCCAAGCAGCGCGAGGCGCTGACGATCATCACGGAAGGGCTGTTCCGCAGCGACAGCTTCAAGGTTTCGCCGGAATTCATGCGCAAGCTCGCTTCCGATCGCCTCGAGCGGGAGGAGCTGTACCTCAGCAACCCGCAGAACATGCCGGCGCTGGTGGAACTTGCGCTGTCGGATCGCGTCCTCGCGGTCCAGCGCGATGTGCTGAACCGGCTGATGAGCCCCGTGGTGGCGCGGCGGATCGTTGAAGGCAGCGCGCAGGCGAAGAAAGGGACGGAGACCTTCAGGCTCTCCGAGCTCTACAGCACGGTGCAGGTTGCGATCTGGGAAGAGGCGAGGGTCGGGGTCGAGTCCGATCCGTTACGGCGGAATCTTCAGCGTGAGCACCTGCGCCGCGTGACCGGCGCGATCCTTGCACCATCGGGCGCTTATCCGGCCGACGCGCGCGCGTTGATGCGACAGGATGCGCGTCAGCTGCAGGGCTGGCTCACCGCAGCGGCTGCGAAGCCGGGCCTGTCGCCGGAGACGCGAGCGCACTACGCCGAAGCCGCGGAATCGCTGACCGAAGCGTTGAAAGCCCCGATGATCCGCGGCGGCGTGTAGATCGGCTCTACACTGCACGTGTGTCTCGACGCAGCTCGCACGCGAAGAAAGTCCTGACGTTCGCGACGGACGCGGATAACGACGACCTCGCCAACGTCATAGGCCCGCTCGACGCCAATCTGCGGCAGGTCGAGAACGAGCTCGACGTGGCGATCGCCCGGCGCGGGCATCAGTTTCGCGTCGAGGGTGTGGCCGCTGCCGCGCAGTCGGCCGTCGACGTCCTGGAACATTTTCTCGATCGCGCGCACCGCACCGGCCGGCCGGTGTCGGTCGACGACATCCAGCTGTACTTCGTCGAGCAGCGCGGCGCGCGTGGTGTCGCGACGACGCCGCCCGCCGACGAGCAGCGACCACAGCTGCACACGCGTCGCAGCGATCTGCACGGCCGTACGCCGCGGCAGCGCGACTACATCGAGGCCATGCTGGCCCACGACATCACCTTCGGCATCGGGCCGGCGGGAACGGGCAAGACCTATCTTGCGGTGGCCGCCGCGGTCGACGCGCTGGAGCGCGACATCGTCCAGCGCATCGTGCTGACGCGTCCGGCGGTCGAAGCCGGCGAGCGGCTCGGCTTCCTGCCAGGGGACCTGGCGCAGAAGGTCGATCCCTATCTGCGGCCGCTGTACGACGCGCTGTTCGATCTGCTCGGCTTCGACAAGACGCAGCGGCTGCTCGAACGGCAGACCATCGAGATCGCACCGCTTGCCTACATGCGCGGGCGGACGCTGAACCAGGCGTTCGTCATTCTCGACGAGGCGCAGAACACGACGCGCGAGCAGATGAAGATGTTCCTGACACGCATCGGCTTCGGCTCGAAGGCCGTGGTCACCGGCGACGTGACCCAGATCGACCTGCCGCGCGGCACGACCAGCGGCCTGATCGAGGCCCAGCATGTTCTGTCTGATGTTCGCGGAATGGCGTTCACGTACTTCACTGCGGCCGACGTCGTGCGTCACCCGCTGGTCGGTCGCATCGTCGAAGCCTACGAGGCCGCCGAGGCCCGGGCCGAGGCCGGCGCCCAGTCCGAGCTCGACGCATTGCCGGCACGCGGGCGCCGCGGCTGATGCATGAACTCGCCCTTACGCTCCAGGGTCGTGAACGCTTCGACGCCGTGCCGGCGCCGTCGACGCTCAGGCGCTGGGTCCACGCTGCGCTCGACCGCGACGCCCAGTTGACGCTGCGCTTCGTCGATGCGCGCGAGGGACGTCGGCTGAACCGCGATTTCCGCGGGCGCGACTACGCCACCGACGTGCTGACGTTTGCGTACTCCCGCAGGCCCGCGGCGTGCGCCGACATCGTCATCTGTCCGTCGGTGGTCGCTCGCGCAGCGCGCGCGCGAGGTCAACCCCCGCGCGCGCACTATGCGCACCTGGTTGTGCACGCGACACTGCACGCGCTCGGTCACGATCACGTCAAGACCGCTGGCGCGCGGCGCATGGAAGCGCGCGAAATCGCCATCCTCGCTGCGCTTGGCTACGACGATCCGTATCGCCTCTAACCTCTGTCTTAGGCCGCGTTCGCGCAAGTAAACGCTGACATCTGGGTCGGCGTCCGCGCGCTTCGGCGCGATCCCGTCACACAGGTCCAGAGGCCCTCGTGTATTCTAAAAACGTCGCCACTTGAGGGCGGTGCGGCCGCACTCCGCCGGACTGCCCCCGATCGATGTCCGACCCGTCACCCAGCGGCCCCAACCGCCACAAGACCAAGTCCCTGCTTGAACGCCTGTCAGCGTTCATCTTCCGCGAACCCGAGAACCGCGAAGAACTGCTCGAGGCGCTGCACGACGCGCACGAGCGCAACCTGCTCGACGCCGACGCGATGTCGATGATCGAGGGTGTTCTGCAGGTCTCGGAGCTCAGGGCGCGCGACCTGATGATCCCGCGAGCCCAGATGGACGTCGTGGACATCGCCGAGGCGCCGTCGACCTGGATTCCGTTCGTCATCGACACCGCACACTCGCGCTTCCCGGTAATCGACGGCAGCCGCGACCGCGTGGTCGGTATCCTGCTGGCCAAGGATCTGCTGCGCTTCTACACCGAGGTCGATTTCGACGTTCGCTCGAGCCTGCGGCCCGCCGTCTTCATTCCTGAGAGCAAGCCGCTCAACGTGCTGCTGCGGGACTTCCGGGCAAATCGCAACCACATCGCGATCGTCGTCGACGAGTACGGCGGTGTGGCCGGTCTTATCACAATCGAGGACGTGCTGGAGCAGATCGTTGGTGATATCGAGGACGAATACGATTTCGACGAGACCGACGACGCCATCGTCGCGGAAGACGGCGGGAAGTTCCGCGTGAAGGCGTTGACAGAAATTCCCCAGTTCAATGAGGCCTTCGGCACCGAGTACACCGACGACGAATTCGACACCATTGGTGGACTGGTCACCCAGCAACTCGGTCACGTGCCCCGTCGAGGTGATGCGGTCGAGATCGGTGACGTCAGGTTCGAAGTGCTGCGGGCCAACGCGCGCCAGGCGCAGCTGTTCCTGGTCCAGCGCGTGCCGAAGACCGTGGATCAGGAACTCTTCGAAGACAGCGAACAGCGCCATCCGGCCTGACGGCCGCATCGCGCGGCCCGATTGCCCACCTTGAAGCGCGTGCTCCACGTCGCGATCGCGCTTTGCGCTGGCGTTGCCCATGCGATGTCGTTCGCGCCCTGGTCGCTGCCTTGGCTGCAGGTCGTCGCGCTGGCGGTGCTCTTTGCGCTCGCCCTGCGCGCCGCCTGCTGGCGCAGTGCGGCGCTGCTCGGGTTCGCGTTCGGTCTCGGCTGGTTCGGCGTCGGCGTCTCGTGGGTTTACATCAGCATGCATGTCTATGGGCTGATGCCGGCCCCTCTCGCGGCGCTCGCGACGCTGGCGTTCTGCGCGTTCCTCGCCATTTATCCGGCGCTGGCGCTGGCCGTGGCGCACTTCGCCGCGCCGACGTCGCTCCTGCGTGCGGCACTCGCGCTGCCAGCGGCGTGGAGCCTGTCGGAGTGGCTGCGCGCGACACTGTTGTCTGGGTTTCCGTGGCTCGCATCCGGCTACGCGCACACGGACGGACCCCTGGCGGGATTCGCGCCCGTCGTCGGCGTATATGGGGTGACACTGGTTGCGGCTCTGCTGGCCGGTGCTCTCGCCGCGCTGTCGCTGCCACCTGCTGCGCGCGGCCCACGCGGATACGTCTGGGCCGCCTTCGTTCTAACCATCGCGCTCGCAGGCGGAAGAGTGCTCGGCCAGCTGCGCTGGACCGAGCCCGCAGGGCCGCCGATCAGCGTGAAGCTCGTCCAGGCGAACATTCCGCAGGACCAGAAGTTCACGGCAGAGGGTCTCGTACGCGCATTCGACGCGCACTGGGCGCTGATGCAGGGGCCGCGAGCCGATCTGGTGGCGCTGCCGGAGTCGGTCTTTCCGGTG
>DATKAJ010000066.1:0-31326 GCA_035498175.1 Burkholderiaceae bacterium | reverse complement strand
GGCGTAAAGCGCCTGGATCGTCGCCTCGTCGGTCAGCGCGTTCATCTTCGCGATCACGCGCGCCGGCCTGCCTGCTTTCGCCTGTTTGACCTCCGCGGCCAGGGCAGCCAGCAGATTCTTGTGCAGGGTGAAAGGTGCCAGCCACAGTTGCTGCAGGCGCTCGACCTTGGTGAGGCTGGTCAGGTGCATGAAGACCTTCTCGACGTCCGCGCAGATATCGGCGCGCGCGGTCAGCATGCCAAAGTCCGTGTAGAGCTTGGTCGTCGTCGGATGGTAGTTGCCGGTGCCGAGATGCGCGTACGGCACCAGGCTCTGCTTGCCGCGGACGTCCTCACGGCGCAGCACCAGCGTCAGCTTGCCGTGAATCTTCAGTCCTACGACTCCATAGACAACCTGTGCTCCCACCGCCTCGAGCCGCTCGGCGAGGTTGATGTTGGCTTCCTCGTCGAAGCGGGCCTTGAGCTCGACGATCACGGTCACTTCCTTCCCGCGTCGCGCCGCTTCTTCAAGCAGGTCGACCAGCACTGAGCTGATGCCGGTGCGGTACAGCGTCATGCGGATCGCGACGACCCTGGCATCGACGGCGGCCTGGCGCAGGAACTCGATCACCGGCTCGAAGCTCTCAAAGGGGTGGTGCAGCAGGATGTCGTTCCGCCGCATCGCCTCGAACATGTCCGAGCCTGACGCGAGCTTTGCCGGCCAGGCCGGCATGAACGGCGGCCAGCGCAGCGCCGGCTGGGTGAGCTGATCGACAAGCTGATTCAGCCGCACGAGGTTCACGGGTCCGTCGACGCGGAACGCTGAGCGCTGCGGCAACTGGAACTGGTCCTGCAGTAGCGACTGCAGATCGGGCGGGCAGGTCGCCAGTACCTCGAGGCGGACCGCGTTGCCGAAGTGTCGCTGCGTGAGTTCCATGCGCAGCGCCTGCCGCAGGTTGTGGACCTCCCGTTCGTCGACCGCGAGCTCCGAGTCCCGCGTGACGCGAAACTGCGAGAAGCCCCCGATCTGCCGACCCGGGAAGACATCCTGCAGGTGCGCCCGGATCACCGACGAAAGCAGCACGAACGCCTGCTGCTTCGGCGCGAGGCGCTTCGGCACCGCGATCACTCGCGGCAGCACTCGAGGGACTTTCAGGATCGCCGTCGCCGAAGGTCGGCCGAACGCATCCCTGCCCTCGAGTTGCAGGATGAAGTTCAGCGACTTGTTCAGCACCTGCGGAAACGGGTGCGAAGGATCGAGCCCGATCGGCGCGAGCAGCGGTCGCACTTCGCGCATGAAGTATTCCCGTACCCAGGCGCGCTGTGCCTCGTTCCGCTGCGCGTTGTTCAGCACGACGATGTTCCGGCGCTGCAGGGCCGGCATGATCGTGTGGTTGAAGAGCTCGTACTGCGTGGCGACGAGCCGATGCGCGCGATCCATGATCGACGCGTACACGGGCGCCTGCGCCGAGGCACCCCCGGATTCGCGGATGTCTTCTGTCAGGTCCGACATTCGGACCTCGAAGAACTCGTCTAGATTGGACGAGACGATGCAGATGTAGCGCAGGCGCTCGCCGAGCGGAACCGAGGCACGCGCGGCCATGGCCAGCACGCGTTCGTTGAACGCGAGCATCGACAACTCCCGGTTCAGGTACAGCTCGGGACTGGTCTGCACTTCCGGGAGCCGTGTATTCGGCTTATGCCTGTTCTTGCGCACCATAGCGGGCCGCGATGACATTTCCATGACGACCGTAGAATCCCCGGACGGCCATGGACGGACGATTCTAAGCGGCACTAGCCTTGTTGATAGCGCGGCGTGACGGACGCATCGTTCGTGCAGTTGCTCGAATTCAAGCGGGTCGGCAAGCGCTATGGCGATCTCGTGGTGCTGCGCGACCTCAGCTTCCATGTGGCGCGCAACGAATTCGTGTGGCTGCTTGGCCCCTCCGGCGCCGGCAAGTCCACGGTGCTGCGTCTCATCAGCGCGCTCGAAATGCCGACCGAGGGCGAAATCGTGATTGCCGGACAGTCACTGGCCCGAATGAGGCAGCGCGTGCTGCCGCGGCTGCGTCGCTCGATCGGTCTCGTGTCGCATGATCCGCTGCTGCTGGACGACCGAAATCTGCTGCAGAACGTCGCACTGCCCTTGGTGGCGGCGGGCGTCGGCTGGCGCGAATCGCTGCACTGGGCAGCAGTTGCAATGCAGAGGGTCGGCCTGACAGAAAATGATGGGCGCGCGTTTCCGCGACGCGTGCCCGGCAGCGTCCGCCAGCGCACGGCGCTCGCTCGTGCCGTCGTCAACAGGCCGGCCCTGCTGCTGGTCGATGAGCCGACGGCTCATCTCGATCACGCGACCGCGGCGGGCGTGATCAGTTTGCTGCAAGAGTTTGTCGCCTCGGGCCTGACCGTGGTGTGCACGGAGACCAGCGCGTCGCGTATCCCCGACGGCCCTCGGGCCATTGCCATCCAACCCGCGGCCTCCGCATGAGTGCGATCGGCGACCGCGCGTATGCGCTGCGTCGAGCGGTCGCCTTGCTTGGCGAGCACCCCGGACGGTTCCTGATGGGCCTGCTCCTCGCGACGGTCGCCCTGGCGCTACCCCTGCTGATCCTTGCGATGGCATACACGGCGGCGCCCTGGGTTGCGCATGTGCCGTCGGGCCCCGAGGTCAGCGTCTTCATTGCGCCAGGTACCGCGCCCGGCGAGGTCGAGGCGATGCGGGGCCGGCTTTCCGTAAGTGCCGGCGTGGTCGGCGTGCGGCTTGTTCCGCGCGACCAGGCATTCGGCGAACTCGTGCGCCGCTCCGGAATTCCGGCCACTGCACCCGAGCGAGCCAATCCGCTGCCGGACGTCCTCATCGTGCGCTTCGGGTGGTCGCAGAACCCCGATGCAATCGAGCACGTCGCCGAGGAAGCGCGCCAGTGGGCCGGGGTCGATGCAGTGCAGGCGGATCTGCAGTGGTATCGGCGGTTGGTCGCCTGGTCGCAGGCCGCGCGGCTGCCGGTCATTGCTCTGGTCGCCCTGGCCGGGCTGCTGGTGCTGCTCAGCCTGACCGCCGCGGCGGCTGCGCAGATCGAGGTCAGGCTCAATGAAATGGAACTCCTGACGCAGATCGGTGCGCGCCCCGGATTCATCGTCCGGCCGTACGCGTATGCGGGCGCCGTCACACTCGGACTCGCGGCAGTCCTCGCGCTGGCGCTTGCCGCGATTGCGCTGGCAATGACCGAACCGCCCCTCGCCAGGCTTGCGGCCGCGAGCGGAGAGAGCTTCGCTTGGCGCGAACCACAAATCTGGGTCCTCGGGTTGGTTGTCCTGGTGGCCGCCGCACTCGGCGGCAGCGTCGGCTGGCTGAGGGCGCGCAGTCATCTCAGCTCCAAACACGATAGTTAGCGGGCGCTCGCTGTCGGCGGTCGGCCACGTTCGACCTTTTCCCGACAAAATCAATCGGGATTGAACTTTTCGCCCGGCGACCCCTTCTAATCGCTTAGCACTCGACCACCCGGAGTGCTAGGATTTCAGTGAAAGGAGCTTGTAGTGACGAACACCCGTGCCCGTGACGCGATGGCCACCGCGCTGATTCCAGCCAACACACACGCCTTGATCCTGCATCCAGGCAGCGTTGGCAGCATTGACGCGTACATCCAGGCCGTGAACCGGGTGCCACTGTTGACCGCTGACGAGGAAGTCCGTCTGGCTCGGCAATACCGCGACAGCGACGACCTCGAAGCTGCTGGCAGGCTGGTGACTTCGCACCTTCGTCTGGTCGTTTCGGTAGCGCGCAACTATCTGGGCTACGGACTGCCACACGCCGACCTGATCCAGGAAGGCAACATCGGCCTGATGAAGGCGGTCAAGCGTTTTGATCCTGAACGCGGCGTTCGACTGGTGTCCTTCGCGCTGCATTGGATCCGGGCGGAGATCCACGAGTTCATTCTGCGCAACTGGCGCCTGGTCAAGGTGGCAACCACCAAGGCGCAGCGCAAGCTCTTTTTCAACCTGCGCAGCATGAAGCAGAGCCTCGGCACGATGAGCCCCGACGAAATCGATGGCGTCGCGCGAGAACTGAACGTGAAGCCGCAAGAAGTCTCCGAGATGGAAACGCGGCTCGCCGGCGGCGACATCGCGCTTGAAGGTCGCATCGAGGACGGCGAGGAGGAGTTCGCGCCGATCGCTTATCTAGCAGACCAGGACTCGGAGCCCACGGAAGTCCTGCAGCGCCGGCAGCACGATCTGTTGCAAACCGAAGGCGTGCGCGAGGCCATCGAGGCGCTCGATCCGCGCAGCCGGCGGATCATCGAAGCACGCTGGCTGAACGAGGACGCCGACGGTCGGGTTGGAACCGCGACCCTGCACGACCTGGCGGCCGAGTTCGGAGTCTCCGCGGAACGAATTCGGCAAATCGAGGCCAAAGCCCTGCAGAAGATGCGCATGTCTCTGGCAGCACTCGCCTGAGCCTGTACGGGAGCCATTCTTACCGAACCGAGCAACATCCGCCTCCGCTCCTCCCCCTCTCCTCCGACGAGGCGGACAGTCGCCCCAGCTAACCGCTGGGGCTTTTTTTGCGCGCCGATAATCGCCAGATGGACTTCGTCGATATCGACGCGCCGCCGTTGCTTGCACGCTCGGGCGCGGAACTGCGTCCCGTCGCGCAGCGGTTTGCCCGCGCCTACCGCGCATTGCCACTGCAGCTGACCCACCGCTCGACGGACCTGATCACTGAAGGGACTACCGGCCGGGTGCACGCAGGCGGAGCCTTCGAGGACGAGGCGATCCACACTGAACTGGCACTGGCACTGGCCGACCTCGGCCCGGCCCTGCGCCCGCGTTTCGAGTGGTACTGGTGCCGCGGCGCGTTCTTCCACACCGACGCCCACTATGCGGACGTGATGTTCGGCGTCTGGGCCGTAGCCGGGCCGCCGTCGGACATCGTGTTTGCGCGCAGCGGCCAGCGTGTCGAGGTGAGCGCCGGCACGATTGTCGTGTTCGATCCGTTCGAGGTCCACGGGGTCCTGCGGCGAGGAGCCGAGCGCTACGAGGCAGTCGACTACGCGGATCACACCGCAGTCAGCGTGTTTGCCGGTTTCGAGCTCGCGATCGACGCCGTGGTGCGCGCATGCTTTGGCATCTCGAGCGCTGCGCCGGACGCCCGCATCCTGTCGAGCACGACACGAGTGTCGGCAGAAACCGGCCGCCTCGACTGAGCTCAGAGCAGCCGGCGAACGTCGGCAGCGATGTCAGCCGGCGGCGTGCCGTGCCTGACGAAGAGCCGCAGCCGCCCTTCGCGGTCGAAGATGAAGGTGCCCGCGGTGTGGTCGATGGTGTAGGCCCCGGGGGTCTTGCCCGGGACCTTCTGATAGAAGATCTTGAAGTCCTTTGCCGTCTCGGCCGTCTGTTGCGGCGTTCCGTACAGCGCGACGAAGCTGGAATCGAACGCCGGCACATACTGCTGGAGCAGAGCAGGGCTGTCGCGTTCCGGGTCCAGGCTGATGAAGATCACCTGCAGTTTGTCGCCGTCGGCGCCGAGGTTCTTCTTGACTTCTGCGAAATCCGAAAGCGTCGTCGGGCAGACATCGGGGCACTGGGTATAGCCGAAGAAGACAGCCACCACCTTGCCGCGAAAGTCAGCAAGCGATCTGCGGCCACCGCTCGCGGATTCGAGCGAAAAGCCGTGCGCGTAATCGGCACCGGTGATGTCGACCGACTTGAAGGCGGGTGGCGAGCAGGCCGCGAGCAGCGCTGCGGACAGGACCGCCCACGTGCGCCGGAATGACCACCTCGAGGAGCCTGCGAAGCGCACTGTGTCAGACGTAGTGATCTGCAAGCAGCGCTGCGAAGAGCGCTGCCAGGTACACGATCGAGTAGTTGAAGGTCGCGCGCGCCACGGCGGGCTCGGGCGCCCGGAATAGCTTCCACGCGTAGCCGACGAAGACGCCGCCCAATGCCAGGGCGACGGCGAGATAGAGCAGACCTGACATGCGGATCGCGAACGGCAGCAGCGTCGTGGCGACGAGACCGATCGTATAGAGCAGGATGTGCAGGCGAGTCAGCGGTTCGCCATGGGTGACCGGAAGCATCGGCCATCCGGCGCGGCGATAGTCCTCGATGCGGTACAGCGCAAGCGCCCAGAAGTGTGGCGGCGTCCAGACGAAGATGATCAGTGCAAGCAGCCAAGCTTCGGGCGGCGCGCTGTTGGTGACCGCGGCCCAGCCCAGCACCGGGGGCATCGCTCCGCTCATGCCGCCGATCACGATGTTCTGCGGCGTATACGGCTTCAGCAGCACCGTGTAGACCACCGCGTAGCCGACGAAGGTCGCGAAGGTCAGCCACATCGTCAACGGGTTCACCTGCGTGTGCAGCACCCACATGCCGGCGCCGCCAATCACGCCCGAGAAGGTCAGCGCCTGAATCGGTGTCAGCTCGCGCTGCGGCAGCGGCCGCATGCGCGTGCGCGCCATCCGGGCGTCGATGTGCTGCTCGATCAGTGAGTTGACGGCAAACGCGGCTCCGGCGAGCAGCCAGATCCCGATCGTCGCCATCAGGACCGTGCGCGCGGGCGGCAGCGCGGGAGTCGCCAGGAACATCCCGATCACGGCGCAGAAGATCGCGAGCTGCGTGACGCGCGGCTTCGTCAGCGCCCAATACTGGGACGCCAGGTGTCCCAGCGAGCGCTGGGCGGCGACGATCTGGCCGCGCATCGACTCCGTCTCCATCACCGGCCCATCTTAGCGCCAGCTACCTGCCGGAAGGCGGCTTGCCGGCGGTAGCTTCACCGCCATCGCCACCAGCAGCGCGACAAGCAGTGCGGCACCGCCACTGTGCAGGACGGCCGCCGCGAGCGGCCATTCGAGCACCACGTTCGAAAACCCCGTTGCCAGCTGCAGCACCAGTGCGGCCAGCAGCACTCGGACGCTGCGCTGCAGCGGCTCCGCGCGCCACGCGCGGATCAGGAGCAGCACCAGGACCGCGGTGACCACGACAGCGAACGTGCGATGCATCCAGTGGATCGCCACCAGCGCCTGAAACGGGATCATGTCGCCCGCTCCGGTCCGGCCGAGTCCGCGCCATAGCGTGAAGCCGTGCTCAAAATCCATCGACGGCAGCCACGCGCCCTGGCATCGCGGAAAGTCCGGACACGCGAGCACCGCGTAGTTGCTGCTGACCCAGCCGCCAAACGCAATCTGCGCAGCGACAACCGCCAGTCCGAACCAGGCCAGCGGCCGCAGTCGACGCGCGTCCTCCGTCGCAGCGTGCGATCCGCTCGTGCGCGCCGCGAGCGCGACCAGCAGCGCGAGCAGAACCATGCCCCCGAGCAGGTGTGCAGTGACGATGATCGGCTGCAGCTTCATCGTCACGGTGAGCGCTCCGAACGCGCCCTGGACGCAGACCCATACCAGCGCCGCGGTCGCCAGCCAGCGGGAAGGGGCTGCGGTGTCCCGCGGTCGGCGCCAGGCCTGCACGGCCAGGATGATGATGAGGAACCCGACGCCCATCGCGAAATAGCGATGCAGCATCTCGATCCATGCCTTGGTCATCGTCACCGGCCCGGTCGGCTGTGCAGTCTCGGCCGCAGAGATCGGCTCCCCCGCCGATATTGGATTGGAGTGGCCGTAGCAGCCCGGCCAGTCCGGACATCCGAGCCCCGAGTCGGTCAGGCGCGTGAAGCTGCCGAACATGATCAGGTCGAGCGTGAGGAAGGCCGTCACCCACGCCAGCTTGCGGAACTTTGCCGGATCGCGGGAGAGAAACACGTAGGCAAGCGGCAATGCGGCGACCGCCACGCCCTTGAATGCAAGCCAGCCGAGCGCGCTCGCTTCCATCAGTTGCTGCGCTCGACGCGGACCCAGTGGCTCGACGCCGTCAGCAGGCGAGACAGATCGGCTTTCACCCGCCGCGGCTCCGGATCGGGCGGCCAGCGCAGCATCACGTTGCCCATCGGATCGACGAGCCAGAGCTGGCCTGTGAGCTCATCCCGTTCTGCCGCCGGCAGCATTGATCGCGCAGCAGCGAGCGGCATGCGAACGAAGTAGGTGCCTTCGTAATCGCGTTGCAGCGCCACGGCGACCGGGGCACCGTCGGTGACCAGCCAGACGCGTTCGACGCGGTCGCGCTCCTTGCCTGTCATCAGGCGCTGCTGGCGCATCTGCAGCAGCGCGTCTTCGCAGCTCGGATCACAGGCCCCCGCCGCCGCCATGACCAGCACCCAGCGGCCTTCGAGTTGCGAGAACGCAAACGGCTGGCCTGCGATCGTCGTCAGCGGCTGCGCAGGGACGGGCGCCGGCGCGAGCAACGTGCCGTAGTTGCTGCGCCCGCTCGGCGGCATCACGTAGTACGCGAAGTAGGACGCGAGCACCGGTGCGGCGCAGAGCGCGATGACCGCATAGAGAACGCGGTAGCGCCGCCAGTGCCCGATCGTGCCTGGCGCGGTCATCGTGTTCTCTGGCGCAGCCACGCGCGGCCTCCGAAGAACGCCGTGAGCCCGGCGCTGAGCACGGCCAGCCCGTACCACTGCAGTGCATAGGCGCGATTCTTCTCCGCGCCTATGCTCGGATGTGGCCAGATGCGATGCAGGCGATCGCCGGTGTCGTTGGTCTGCTGCACAACCAAGCGCTCGAGCCGCAGTCCGGTCGCCCGTTCGACGTCCTCGAATTCGAGGTTTGGCCAGATGGCAGGCGGGGGCGCCAGCGTCGTCGATGCCAGTTCGAGGAGGCGCGGCACGCGCGGAACGGCGAGGCCCTCGATGCGCACCTGACCGCGCGGAGTCGAAAGTTGCGGAAGCCGTGACGGATCGGCCAAATCACGCGGCAGCCAGCCGCGATTGACGAGGACCGCCGCGCCATTGGCCAGGTGCAGTGGCGTGACCACCTGGAAACCCGGCGCGCCGTCGAGCGCGCGATTGTCAACGAACACCGTGGCCTCCGGCCGAAGTTCCCCCGACAGGGCAACACGCACCGGCAGCCGCTGACGCGCGGCCTCGAAGTCCGCCTCGGTCCGCAGCTCGACCGGCGTCAGGCGTTCGGCGCGATCCCATTCAGCCTGCAGCGCCTCCCGGGCGTCGCCGCGCCGCGTCTGCCAGTTGCCAAGCGACACGGCAGCGGCCGCCACTGCGATGCCTGCCGCAATGGCGAGCCAGGAAGATCGCCACGCGCCGCGGCTCACCGGACGTCCCGAGGGGATAATGATCTCGCCGCCGGCGTATACGACATGCGCGTCATCATCATCCTCGCCTTCATCGGCATCATTGTCTCGCTCGGTTCGGCCCTCGTCTTCCTCGTGCGGGACCGCGGCGGCTCGAGCCGTACCATTCATGCGCTCACCGTGCGGGTCGGACTTTCGGTGGCGCTGTTCCTGTTCATCCTGTTCAGCTACTGGATGGGCTGGATCGAGCCCCGCTCGTATTAGCGTCGAAGGCATAAAAAGCTGCGGCGCCCGCAGGCGCCGCTGTCACCGATCTGTCCGTCCCCTACAGCCAGTACACGACGATGTACAGGCCGATCCACACCACGTCGACGAAGTGCCAGTACCAGGCCGCGCCTTCGAACGCGAAATGATGATCGGGCTTGAAGTGGCCTTTGATCAGTCTCGCCAGCACCACGGACAGCATGATGGCACCGACGAAGACGTGAAACCCGTGGAAACCCGTCAGCATGAAGAACGTCGAGCCGAAGATCCCAGACGACAGCCGCAGGTTCAGCTCCGAGTAGGCATGGCCGTACTCGGAGATCTGCACGCCGAGGAACGTCAGGCCGAGCAGCACGGTGAGTGCGAGCCAGATGATCGCGCTCTGGCGGTGATTTGAGCGCAGCGCGTGGTGCGAAAAGGTCAGTGTGACGCCCGACGTCAGCAGCAGCGCCGTGTTGATCGTCGGCAGCCAGAACGGACCGATTTTCGAGAACGAGTCGACGATCCCCGCAGGACCGTTGTGCGGCCATGCCGGGCTGAAGTCGGGCCACAGCAGCTTGTGGTCGAAGTCTCCCAGCATCGGCGCCGTAATGACGCGCGCATAGAACAGCGCCCCGAAGAACGAGGCGAAGAACATCACCTCCGAGAAGATGAACCAGCCCATGCCCCAGCGAAACGAGGCATCGACCTTGCGGTTGTAGCTGCCGTGTTCGGACTCGCCGGAGACCGCCGAAAACCAGCCGAACATCATGTAGAACAGCGTCGCCAGGCCGATCCCCAGCGGGAAGAAGCCGACGGTGTTGTGGTTCACGACCAGCCCTGCACCGATCCCGACGAACGCCATCGCGATCATCCCGACCATCGGCCACCGCGACGGCGCCGGTACGTAGTAGTCCGGTGCCGCCGCTCCGTGCGTGTTGGCCATTTCTTCCCTCTCCTTAATCAGCTCACCACAACCCTGACCACCAGCAGCAGGACCAGTACGAAGAGCGCCGCGGCGATGATGCCCGCGATGATTACGTGAACGGGATTCAGCTGCTTCGCATCCTGTTCATAGCCCGAACGCTTGCGCACGCCGAAGAACGACCAGAGCACGGCTCGCATCGTCTGCAGGAAGCCGCCACGGCCTGCCTCCGGCCCGCCCGGCCTCCGATCGCCGCTGCGCTCATCCGCCATGTCTCAGCCATTCGGAACCGCGCGGCGCGGCACCGGAGCGGCGACCGCACCCGCAACTTCGAAGAATGTGTAGGAGAGCGTGACCGTCGTGACGTCAGCCGGCAATTCGCGGTCGATGAAGAACACGACCGGAAACTCGCGAGTCTCACCCGCCGTCAGTGTCTGCTGCGTGAAGCAGAAGCACTCGAGCTTCTGCACGTGCGGAGCCGATTCGACCGGCGCATAACTCGGTATCGCCTGGCCGGCCACGCTGCGGTCCTGCAGATTGACGAGATCGTAGGTCACTGTCACCAGTTCGCCCGGATGAACCTGCAGATGGCTGACGTGCGGCCGGAACCGCCACGCGCCCCGCGAATTCGCGTCGAATTCGACGGTCACGGTGCGCGATGCGTCGACCTGCGTGTTCTTCGCGGCGCGCTCGGCGTCAACATCGCGCAGCGTGATCACGTTGATGCCGGTGACCTCGCAGATCTTGCGGTACAACGGCACGAGCGCCCAGCCGAAGCCGAACATCAGCACCGAAACGACGATCAGCCTGCGGAAGATCGAGCGGTTCTCGCTCTTCACTTCGGCCGGCGACGGCGCATCCTCGTGGTCCATGGTCCGCCTCAACCGCCAAAGAGCCAGCGGCGTGCGATCACGCCGACGAAGAACACGAGCGCCACCGTCGCCAGGATCAGGGCAGTACGACGATTGTGCCGGCGCAGGTCGCCCTGGCTCTCCATGGCTGCGTCCGATCAGCTGACGACGGGCGGATGCTCGAAGGTGTGGAAAGGCGCAGGCGACGGCACGGTCCACTCGAGCCCGCCGTCCCCGGCACCCCACGGATTGGCCGCGGCCTTCGGGCCGCCCTTGATGCACTTGACCACCGCGTAGATGAACAGCAGTTGCGTCAGTCCGAATCCGAAGGCGCCGATTGAAGCCACCATGTTGAAGTCGGCGAACTGCAGCGGGTAGTCGGCATAGCGCCGCGGCATGCCGGCGAGCCCGAGGAAGTGCATTGGGAAGAACGTGACGTTGAAGAAGATCATCGACAGCCAGAAATGCCACTTGCCGACCGCTTCGTCATACATGTGACCGGTCCACTTCGGCAGCCAGTAATAGGTTCCGGCGAACAGGGCGAAAAGCGAGCCGGCGACCAACACGTAGTGGAAGTGCGCCACGACGTAATAGCTGTCCTGCAACTGGATGTCGATCGGCGCCACCGCCAGGATCAGCCCGGTGAAACCGCCCATCGTGAACACGAAGAGGAAGCCGATTGCGAACAGCATCGGCGTCTCGAAAGTCATCGAGCCCTTGTACATCGTCGCGACCCAGTTGAAGACCTTCACCCCGGTCGGGATGGCGATCAGCATCGTCGCGTACATGAAGAAGAGCTGACCCGTCACCGGCATGCCCGTCGTGAACATGTGGTGCGCCCAGACGATGAACGACAGGATCGCGATCGACGCGGTCGCGTAGACCATCGACGCGTAGCCGAACAGCGGCTTGCGCGCGAACACCGGGATGATCTGGCTGACGATGCCGAACGCCGGCAGGATCATGATGTAGACCTCAGGGTGCCCGAAGAACCAGAAGATGTGCTGGTACATCACCGGGTCACCGCCGCCGGCGGCGTTGAAGAAGCTGGTTCCGAAGTGGCGGTCCGTGAGCGTCATCGTGATCGCGCCTGCTAGCACCGGCATCACTGCGATCAGCAGGTAGGCCGTGATCAGCCAGGTCCAGACGAACATCGGCATCCGCATCAGTGTCATGCCGGGCGCGCGCATGTTCAGGATCGTCGTGATGATGTTGATCGAACCCATGATCGAAGACGCGCCCATGATGTGCAGCGCGAAGATCGCGAGGTCCATGCCTGGGCCCATCTGCACCGTCAGCGGTGCATAGAGCGTCCACCCGGCGGCGGTCGCTCCACCCGGCACGAAGAACGAGACGACGACCAGCGTCGCAGCGGGAGGCAGCAGCCAGAAGCTGAAGTTGTTCATCCGCGCGAACGCCATGTCAGGCGCGCCGATCTGCAGCGGAATCATCCAGTTCGCGAAGCCCACGAACGCCGGCATGATCGCGCCGAACACCATGATGACGCCGTGCATCGTCGTCAGCTGGTTGAAGAACTCCGGTTTCCAGAACTGCAGTCCGGGCTGGAAGAGCTCCAGGCGGATGCCGAGCGCCAGGATCCCGCCCAGCAGGAACATCGTCATGCTGAACCACAGATACATCGTGCCGATGTCCTTGTGGTTGGTCGCAAACAGCCATCGCCGCCACCCATGCGGATGATCGTGTGCGTGGTCGGCATGGCCGGTTGTCGGTGCGTGGACGACTGCGCTCATTGCTGCTCCCGTATTCCCGTAAGCGACGCGCCTACTTGCGCGCCGACTTGAATTCCGCCGGCTGGACGTCCCCCGCGCTGTTGCCCCACGTGTTCTTCACGTAGGTCGCAACCGCCGCGAGCTCGACGTCGGGAAGCCCCTTCCACGATGGCATTGCGTTTCGACCGCTCAGCATGAGCGCGATCTGGTCCGGCGTGTTCGCGACCACCTTGCTGCCGGCCAGAGCGGGAAACGTCCCAGGCACGCCCTGCCCGTTCGGCTGGTGGCAAACCTGGCAGTTGGCCTGATACACCTTCGCGCCGCGCGCCATCAGGTCGGCATGACTCCAGACCTTGTTCGGATCATCGGCCAGTGCCGACATCAGCTTGCGTTTGTCGGCCACCCACTTGCTGTAGTCCTCCGCCGATACGACGTTCACGACGATCGGCATGAAAGCATGGTCCTTGCCGCACAGCTCGGCACACTGGCCACGGAACGTCCCGACCTGGTCGGCGCGGAACCACGTGTCGCGGGCAAAGCCGGGGATGGCATCCTGCTTGACCGCGAATGCCGGCACCCACCACGCATGGATCACGTCGCTTGCCGTCGTGATGATGCGAACCTTCTTGTTGACCGGCACCACCAGCGGGTTGTCGACCTCGAGCAGATAAGTCGAGGTCTTCGGCTCGCGGTTTTCGATCTGCGCCGCGGGGGTTGCGAGCTGCGACAGGAACGAAATGCCCTCGCCTTCGCCGCGAATGTAGTCGTAGCCCCACTTCCACTGATAGCCTGTGACCTTGATCGTCAGATCGGCATTGCTGGTGTCCTTCATTGCGACGACGGTGCGCGTCGCCGGCAGCGCCATGATCAGGATGATCACGAACGGGATGACCGTCCAGATGACCTCGACCGTCGTGCTCTCGTGCCAGTTGGCAGCGACTGCGCCCTTCGACTTCCGGTGCTTCCAGATTGAATAGAACATGACGCTGAACACGGCGACGAAGATGACCGTGCAGATCATCAGCATCATGTTGTGCAGGCTGTAGACCTCGTTCGCGATCCGCGTCATCGGCGGCGCCAGGTTGAACCGGCTCTGCACCGCGAGGGCTGCGCCTCCGCCCCCCGCCAGCAGCGCCACGAGCATCGTCCGCACGAGCGTGAATCGAGAGAAACCTGTCATGACTGTTACCTGTCCGCCGAACGGATTCGAATCCTCACACGCCGCGATTCGCCGCGGCGAGTGCTGCTCTGATCTCGTGCGCCAGCCCGGCTCTCCGGTTGTCGACGAGTAGACCTCCCACCGCGACGCGTTGCCGCGCCGACACCAGCATCACCCGCAACGGCCTGCGCGCGCCGCGGTGGCTTTCCTCCATTTCCACCTGCACCCACGGCAGGACGAACCGCGATTCCGACCGGAGTGATCCGTGCGCCTTCACCACCGTTAGCTCCGCATCCCGCAGCTCGATCCGCTCGAAGTCGCCGGCGTGCCGCCCGTAGCACACGAACGCTGCGGCAACCGCCAGCAACTCCAGCCCCACGAACGGAAGCACCAGCCACAATCCCTGTGCGGCAAACGCAATCCCGAAGATGAGGGCGACGGCCATCAGCGAGACGAAGACCAGCGCGAGCTGCCGCGGGCTGGCCGAACAGTTCCGCCTGATCAGCCAAATCCTGGGTTCGGTCACGCGCACGCCGCCTTCGCGTCGACCGGGTCGGCGCAAAACTGGCGGATTATATGCAAACGATGCTCACCAAGCGCTCGCGGCGGCGCCCGGGCCCGTTTCGCGTGCCGCAATGCTCTACTCGGACGGAATCCGCAGATTCTGCCCCGGATAGATCTTGTCGGGATCGGACAGCATCGGCTTGTTCGCCTCGAAGATCTTCTTATAGGCATTCGCGTTGCCGTAGAAGTCCTTGGCGATCTTCGACAGCGTGTCGCCCCTGACCACCGTATAGAACTTGGCCGCTGGCTGCGACAGGTCGACGGTCATGTTGTCGTCGACGCCGCCGACGCCGTGGACGTTGCCGGCCGCGAGGATCACCTTCTCTTTCGTCGCCTGGTCCTTGGCGACGCCATAGACCTTTGCAATGGCGGTGGCCCCGTCGAAGGTCACGGTCAGTGCAGTCACCGTGAGCCCCAGCGTGTTGATGTAGTTCTCGATCGCTGTGGCAGCTTCGCGATTGGCCGCATCCAGCGCAGCCGTATCGGTCTTTGCCGGCGCGGCGTACGCGTCCTGCACGGTCTTGCCGAACAGTTTCTCCCCGGCTTCCTTGAAAAACGAGATGAGGCTCATCGATGCTCCTCCTGTGGTGGCGCCGCATCCCGGCTGGCGCGACGTGGAAGCGGAACTTTACGGGTTTCTCATGACGGTCGTGCGCCTCGGCGCAGCTGCTCGCGCAGCCGGTCCAGGCTGACCGTGCTGACGCGTGGCACCGCCGCAGCCGGACGCCAAGCGTGACCGTACGCGACTTCGAAGGTCAGCGGGATCCGGCCCGCACCATTGCGCTGCTCCTCGAGTGCCTGCAGCAGGCGCCTGGCCATGCGTGAAGACGGCAGCGCAGCGCGCCGGTCGTCACGCGGGTTGCCACCGAGCGCACGCACTTCGGCGAGCAGTGCTCTGGGCGTAGCAAAGGTCAGGGTGAGCCGTTCGACGTCCATCACAGGCGTCGCGAAGCCACTTGCGACCAGCATGTCGCCCAAGTCGTGCATGTCGACAAAGGGCATCGGATGGGCCTGCGGCAGCGCCGACGCGGTCGCAGTGCGTAGCTCGGCGAGCGTGTCAGGCCCGAAGCAGCTGAACATCAGCAGTCCATCGATGCGCAGCACCCGCCTCCAGTCCGGCAGCACGCGATGCGGTGCCGGATGCCAGTGCAGCATCAGGTTCGAGTAGACGAGATCGATGCTTTCAGCGGCGATCGGCAGGCGAGCACCGTCGGCGACGATCCATTGCAGCGGCTTGCGCCACAACCGGGCCAGACCGGCTGCCCGAAGCTGCTCGGCGCGCCCGACACGCGCGGTCGACGCAGACAGCTCGACGCCGGTCCAGTTGGCCTGCGGGTAGCGCGACAGCAATCCCTCGCGCGAGCGACCCAGACCGCAGCCAATATCGAGGATCCGCCGCGGTGTGAGGCGGATGTATTCGAGCCGGCTCAGCATGCGCGCGTCGACCTCGCGCAGAACGGCATCGTGCGCGCCGACGCTATGCAGCCGACGATCGAATTGGCGTGCAACCGTTTCGATCCGGGCCGGCATCCGGGGCGTCGGGTCAGTTTCTGGGCCGAGGGAAGAGGGCGGAAGCATGCCGAGGGCAGTATAGGTTTGCGCAGCGGCGCGATGACGGACAGGAAAACGCTTCGAACACGGCGCCGCGAGCGCCCCGTCCCAGCAGCTAAGCTTGATCCATGCCGGGCACAGCGCATTCAGGGTCGACGGACATCCTGCGGCACTGGCGGCCGCGCTGCACCGTGTGCGCGATCGAGCAGGGATCGCCCGTCTGTACTGGCTGCGAGCGCGACTTCTCTGCGCCGGACGCGGCGCGCTGCCGTCGCTGCGCCGAGCGCGTTGCGACACCGAATACGGTGTGCGGCGCCTGCCTCGCGCATCCGCCGCACTTCGACGAAACCACAGCGCTCGCGGACTATCTCGCTCCGGTGGCCAGCATGGTCACTGCGCTGAAGTTCGGCGGACGCATTGACCTCGCTGATTGCTTTGCCCGCCTGCTGGCGCGGCGAGAATCGCCCGGTGAGCGTGCCGACTGGGTGCTCCCGGTGCCGCTCTCCTTCGAGCGGGAAGGAGAACGGGGATTCAACCAGGCACGCGAGATCGCGCGCGGCTACGCGCGACTGACCGGTGTGCCACTGGGGGAAGGGATTCTGTGGCGCGTGCGGCACAGCCCGCCGCGGCAGTCGCTCGCGCGCGAAGCGCGGCGCAGAAACGTACGCGGCGCATTTGCCGTGGATGGTCCGATCGCGGGCCGAAGCCTGATCGTCGTCGATGACGTGATGACGACCGGATCCACGCTCGACGAGATCGCGCGCGTTCTGAAGGCAGCGGGCGCCGCACGAGTCGTCAACCGCGTCGTGGCGCGGACACCCTGAGACCGGCCCGATGTTCAACGTCGTTCTCGTTGCGCCCGAAATTCCACCGAACACCGGCAATGTGATCCGCCTGTGCGCGAACTCGGGATCGCGACTGCATCTGGTGCGTCCGCTCGGTTTCGACCTGACCGACAAGCACCTGCGACGCGCGGGGCTCGACTATCACGAGTACGCGGAGATCCGTCTCCACGACGATTTCGACTCGCTTCTGTTTCGCGAGCAGCCGCCCGCAGCGCGCCTTTTCTGCTGCACGACCCACGGCGCGCGCTCCTACGCCGACGTCGCCTACGCTGCCGGTGACTGGCTCGTCTTCGGCAGCGAATCGCGCGGCCTCGATATCGCGCTGCGTGACCGATTCGACGCCGAGCGATCGCTGCGCGTGCCGATGCGTCCGGACAATCGCAGCCTCAACCTCTCGAACGCCGTCGCGGTGGTCATCTACGAAGCGTGGCGCCAGCTGCGGTTCGCCGGCGGGCAATGATGCTCGCCGGGCCTAGCTGCGGCTCGGACTGACCGAGACGGGATGGGTGCGCCCCACCTGCTCCGCGTGCAGTTCGAGGCGATCGATCAGCAGCTCCGCGGTGTGGTCAACGATCAGCAGGTCCCAGTGCTCCGGACGAATGAACTGTTCCTGCGCCGCATGCCGCAGAAACTGCAGCAGGTGGTCGAAGTAGCCTTCGATGTTGAGCATGCCGACCGGCTTGGCCTGCAGCTGTAACTGCAGCCACGTAACCATCTCGAACATCTCCTCCAGCGTGCCGTAGCCGCCGGGGAGCACGATGAAAGCGTCGCTGCGATCTGCCATCGCGCGCTTGCGCTGGTGCATGGATTCGACGACCTGCAGTTCGCTCAGGCCGCGGTGCGCGAGCTCGCGCCGCATCAGGTGGCGCGGGATGATGCCGACGACCTGCCCGCCGCGTGCCAGCATTTCGTCGGCCAGCGCACCCATCATGCCGACGTGTCCGCCGCCGTACACCGCCGTAAGCCCGCGGCGCGCCAGGACCTGGGCGAGTTCGCGCGCGGCGTCCACGTACTCGGGACGCGCGCCGGCCTGCGAGCCACAGAAGATGCCCAGTGTGCTGAAGCTCATGCGCTCATGCGCTCACGCTTTCAGGCTTCGGATCGCGCGCCAGCAGCTGTTCCAGTGCCGAACGCGGTGTGACCGAGCCGGTCAGGACCGAGCACACGGCTTCGGTGATCGGCATCGGCACGCCCGAGGTGCGCGCACGACCAAGGACGGCCGGGGCCGAGCGCACACCCTCGGCGACGTGGCCGAGTTGATCCACGATGTCCGCGATCGATCGGCCCTGTCCCAGGCCGAGGCCGACCTGGCGATTGCGCGACAGGTCACCTGTCGCAGTCAGGATCAGGTCGCCGACGCCGGCGAGGCCCATGAACGTCTCGGCCCGGGCACCCAGCGCGAGCCCGAGGCGCGTCATTTCCGCAAGTCCGCGCGTGATCAGCGCAGCGCGCGCGTTATGACCGAGTTTCAGCGCGTCGCTGATCCCGGTGGCGATCGCGAGCACGTTCTTCACGGTGCCGCCGACTTCGACACCGATCACGTCTGGTGACGAATAGATGCGCAGCGGCCCCGAGTGCAGTACCGACGTGACGAGATCGCAGAATGCGGGACTGCCTGCGACGGTGAGCGCCGTGGGCAGTCCTTGAGCTACTTCGAGTGCGAAGCTCGGCCCCGACAGGGGTCCACTGCGTTCGACGATCGCCGGAAAGCCGCGCGCCACGATCTCGTGACCGAGCGCGTGGCGTTCTTCCTCGAAGCCCTTGCACAGCCAGAGCAGGGCGCCGCCCGCCTGCGCGGCAGCGAGCCGCGCGCACAGGTCGCCGAGAGCGCGGGTTGGCGCAGCAACGATTACGAGGCCCCCATCCGCATGTCGGACCGCCGCGTCGAAATCGTCGACGACGATCAGCCCCGACGGCAGCCTCACCTGCGGCAGGTAGCGCTCGTTGGCCCCGCTTTCACGCATGCGCTGCGCCTGCCGCGGATCGCGCGCATACAGCACTACGCGATGGCGCGTCGAGAGCGCACAGGCCATCGCGGTGCCCCACGCGCCTGCGCCGAGCACAGCGACGTTGGCCATGCCGGATCAGGCGCTGGCCGCGCCGTTGCCGCCACCGGTCGCGGGCGCCGTGGGCGGCTGGGCCCGCTGCTGCGCGATCGCAGCCATGCGCTGCTGATAGAAGGCCTCGAAGTTGATCTCGGCCAGGTTGATCGGCGGCAGCCCGGTGCGCGTGATCAGGTCAGCGATGTTCGCCCGGAGGTAGGGGTACACGATGCCGGGGCAGAGGATGCCGATGATCCCCGGCTTCTGTTCCGCGGGAACATTGCGGATCTCGAAGATTCCCGCCTGCTTGCCCTCGACGAGGAACAGCACCTTTTCCTTGACCTTGGCGGTAACGGTCACGCGCACGACTACTTCATGCAGCCCATCGAGGACCGGTGCGTCTGAAACTTCGAGCTGGACGTCGACCTTGGGGTTCTCGCTTTCGAGAAACACTGTCGGCGCGTTCGGCATCTCGAGCGAGGCATCCTTCAGGTAGATGCGCTGGACCTGGAACACCGGCTGGCTGGCTGCGGCGGGGGTGGTATCGGTCATGGTCATCCTGGATTGTCCGGCAGCTGAGCCGTTACGGTGTGGATCGGTTTGCTCTGACTAGGCGGCGAGCAGCGGCGCGAGCTTGCCTTCGCGGTCGAGCGTCGAAAGATCATCGAATCCCCCGACGTGCGTTTCACCGATGAAGATTTGCGGCACGGTGCGACGGCCGGTGCGGGCGATCATCTCGTTACGCCGTTCCGGATCCACGTCGATGCGAATCTTTTCGATCGCCTCGACGCCACGTGCCTTCAGCAGCGCCTCGGCACGCAGGCAATAGGGGCAGAAGCCCGTGCTGTACATCAGAACCCGGTTCATGCGTGTTCCGGCAGTTCAGCCGCGCAGCGGCAGGCCGGCCTCACGCCACGCCGCCAGCCCGCCTGCGAGCACAAAGACCTCGGAGAATCCCTGGCTGCGCAACAGTGCCGCGGTACGCCCGGCTCTCGCCCCGGTAGCACAGACCAGAAGCACCGGCTTTTCCTTCTTCAGCTCGCCGAGGCGTGCGGATACCGCGTCGGCCGGAACGTTGCGTGCATTCGGCAGCGAACCCTTGGTGAAATCGTCCGCGCTGCGCAGATCGACGATCTGCGGATTGCGGGAATTGATCAGTTGGGTCGCCTGCAGCGTCGTCAGCGTCGGGCCGCCGGCGCGCCCACGGACCATCGGCCAAAGCAGCATGGCACCGCTGACGAAGGCCACGGCGATCAGGGCGATGTTGTCGATGAAGAACTGCACGGACTCGAGGCTCGTTCAAATGTGATCCGGCGCGGCGCGAGATTCTCCACTGTCGCGACCGACTCCCGGTACGGACAGGCGGTTGCAGAGTGAGAGTCGGCGTTCGGAAAAGCTGTGAATTATAGAATAGGCCTTCGATCCATCCGCTTTGACCATGTACAAGCTCGTCCTGCTGCGCCATGGCGAAAGCCAGTGGAATCTGGAGAACCGATTTACCGGCTGGACCGACGTCGATCTCACGGAGAGCGGCCGCGCAGAGGCCCGCACGGCCGGCAAACTACTGCGCGACGAAGGCTACGACTTCGACATCGCCTACACGTCGGTGCTGCGGCGTGCGATCCGGACACTCTGGATCACGCTCGACGCGATGGATCGCATGTGGCTGCCGACTGTCCACAGCTGGCGCCTCAACGAGCGCCACTACGGCGCATTGCAGGGCCTGAACAAGGCGGAAACGGCGGCACGCTTCGGCGAGCAGCAGGTTCTGCTGTGGCGGCGCGCGTACGCGATCGCGCCCGACCCGCTGACACCGGACGATCCGCGCTGGTCCGGCCGCGACGCACGCTATCGCCATCTGGCGCCGGCGGACGTGCCTGCGACCGAGTGCCTGCGTGACACCGTGGCGCGCGTGTTGCCGTTCTGGAAGGACTCGATAGCGCCGGCGATCCAGCGCGGACGCAGGGTGATCGTCGCGGCGCACGGCAATTCACTGCGGGCTTTGATCAAGTACCTCGACAGCATCTCGGACGACGACATCGTCGGCCTGAACATCCCGACCGCGCGCCCGCTGGTTTATGAGCTAGACGCCAGCCTGAAGCCTCTGCAGCACTACTACCTCGGCGACGCCGACGAGATCGCGCGCGCCACGGCCGCGGTTGCCGCCCAAGGCTCCCGCTCGGGCGCTTGAGGTCATCGAGCGCTCCACGGCGGCGGGCGCCTGCGGCGTTGCTCGTGGTCCTGCTCCTGCATCCGCCAGCGGGCCTGACGGCAGAAGCCCGAAAGTCGCCGCCTTCGACTTCGCCGTCGCGAAGCACACCAGCAACGAAGTCCGAAAGCGGACCGCGCCCAGCGGCAACCAATCCGCAGCAGCAGCAACAGGCCCTCCGGCGCGAGCAACAGCAGCTGCAGGCAGAACTGGCCAAGCTCAAGCGGCAACTGGCCGCCACCGAGACATCGCGCAGCGAAGCGACCGACGCCCTGGCGAACTCCGAAATCGCGATCTCGAAGGCCAATCGCCGCTTGCGGGAGCTGGGTGACCAGCGCCAGCGCGTCGAGCACCAGATCGCTGCGCTCGCCGCCCGCGAGCTTGACGCGGCGACACGGCAGAGCGAACAGCAACGGCGCCTCGACGCCTTGCTGCGCCAGCAGCTGCAACTCACCCTACGCGAACCGCTGCACCAGTTCATTGCCGGCGAGGACCCCAATCGGGTCGGACGCGACGAGGTCTACCTGACCTATCTAAGCAGAAGCGCGCAGGACTCCGTGAGCCAGTTGCAGGCACGGCGCGATGAACTGATCGAGCTGCAGCATCAATCGAAGGAGAAGGGCATAGAACTTGCAAATATCTCAGAAGATGAGGCCAGAAACAAGGAGTTGCTGCAGAAGGAACGGGCCGCGCGCCGGCGCACGATCGATCAATTGTCGAAGCAGGCGGCAGGCCAACGGCAGTCGATTGCAAAGATGGAACAGGACGACCGGCGCCTCGCCACCCTGATCGAGCGCCTGACGGCGTTGCTCGCCGAGCAGCGCCGCAAGGAGGCCGAAGCGGCCCGGAAGCGGGCGGAACGCGAGACCAGGGCCTCACGAAAGGCCGACTCGACGACGTCTCGGATGTCCCCAGGAAACGCGGCCGCGCCTACGCCGGATGTCGCCCCAACGGGGTTCGCCCAGTACCGCGGACGGCTGGCATTGCCGGCCGAAGGCACGGTCGCAGTCCGATTCGGGGCACCACGTAAGGGCGAAGGCGGCGCGACGCCGCCCTCTACCAAGGGGATCTTCATCCTGGCGCCCGCGGGCACCACTGTTCGGGCGATCGGCGCCGGGCAGGTGGTCTTTGCCGACTGGCTCCGCGGCTTTGGCAACCTCCTCGTCATCGACCATGGCGACGGCTACCTGTCGATCTATGGCAACAACGAGACTCTGCTGCGGAACGCTGGGGAGAAGGTCGCTGTCGGAGACGTAGTGGCGTCGGTCGGAAATACCGGCGGCAATGAGGCCCCCGGCCTATACTTCGAACTACGATTCCAGGGCCGCCCTTTTGACCCACTGACCTGGGTTGCGGCGCGCTAAGGTGCTCTTAAGGCTCGCGGCTTAGCTTCGCGATCCGCTCCCGGAGGTGGCATGGCTGGAAGGATGCGCAGTGTTGGGCTCGTGGGAACCGGCGTGATCGCCGGTGTCCTGGTCAGCCTGGGAATTTCCGCTTACGCGTTCCGCGACTCGCGCGGGCAGATCCCGCTCGAGGAGATCCGCCAGTTCACCGAAGTTTTCGGCGCGGTCAAGCAGAACTATGTCGAGCCCGTCGACGACAAGAAACTGATGCAGGAAGCGATCTCCGGGATGCTCTCGGGGCTCGATCCGCACTCGGCATTCCTGGATGCCGAAGCGTTCAAGGACATGCAGTCCAGCACGCAGGGCGAATTCGGCGGGCTGGGCATTGAAGTCGGCGCCGAGGACGGCGTGATCAAGGTGATCGCGCCGATCGACGACACGCCGGCCGCTCGCGCCGGTGTCAAGGCCGGCGACCTGATCATCAAGATCGACGACAAGCTGACCCGCGGCATGACGCTCCCGGAAGCGGTGAAGCTAATGCGCGGCAAGCCCCGCACGCCGATCACGCTGTCGATCGCCCGCAAGGGCGAGGACAAGCCGCTCGAATTCAAGCTGATGCGCGACGTGATCCGTGTTCAGTCGGTGCGCGCGAAGATGATCGAGCCGGGTTATGGCTTCATCCGCATCGCCCAGTTCCAGGAGCGTACGGTCGATGACCTCGTGCGCCAAGTCAACGATCTCTACAAGCAGGCGCCGCTGAAGGGGCTGGTGCTCGATCTGCGCAATGACCCGGGCGGCCTGCTGCATTCGGCCGTCGGCGTGTCTGCTGCCTTCCTGCCGCCGCGGGCGCTGGTCGTTTCAACGGACGGCCGCAACGAAGATTCGCGGCGCCGCTTCGTCGCGTCGCCCGAGGACTACCTGCGCGGTCGTGGCGAAGATGTGCTGCAGAAGCTGCCGCCACAGATCAAGAGCGTGCCGATGGTGGTGCTTGTCAACGGTGCGTCGGCTTCCGCCTCGGAGATCGTCGCCGGCGCACTGCAGGACCACAAGCGCGCAACTCTGGTGGGTACGCAGACGTTCGGCAAGGGCTCGGTGCAGACGATCATCCCGCTTCGACTGGAGGGTGAGGGTCCGGCCGCGATCAAGCTCACGACGGCGCGCTACTACACGCCGAGCGGGCGATCGATCCAGGCCAAGGGCATCGTCCCAGACCTCGCGGTGGAAGACACTGCCGAGGGAAATTTCTCCGGATTCAATGTGCGTGAAGCTGATCTGATGCGGCACCTTGAGAGCAACAAGACCGAGGACGCGGCGCGGCGCGCGACCGCGCCACCGGGGGCTGCTGTGCAGCCGAAAGCCGTCGAGCCGGCGGCCGAGAAGGCAGCGCCAGCGCGCCGCTACGAATTCGGCAGCACCGATGACTACCAGCTGCAGCAGGCGCTGAACGCGCTGAAGGGCAAACCGGTCGAGACGACCAAGCCGAAGACGGAGAACGTCGCGAAGGCACCGCCCCGCTGAGTCGATGCTGTTGCTAAACGGGCCGCTTCAAGCGGCCCGTTTCGTTTTGGCTGGGAGCTGGCGCGCTTAGTGCGGTGCTACCGCGACTCCGGAAGCGCGCCCGGCGCGACGCATGTGCATTCTGGGCTAGGCTTCAGACGTGGACGATGACCAGTTACTGCGCTACTCGCGCCACATTTTGCTGAACGAAATCGGCGTCGAGGGCCAGGAACGGCTGCGCGCAGCCCACATGCTGGTCATCGGCGCCGGCGGGCTTGGATCCCCTGCCGCGTTCTACCTTGCCTCCGCGGGCGTCGGCACGCTGACGCTCGTCGATGGTGACCGCGTCGACCTCACGAACCTGCAGCGGCAGATTCTGCATACAACCGAGCGCATCGGAACGGCCAAGGCGCATTCCGGCCGGACGACACTCGCCGCCATCAACCCCGAAGTTCGGGTCGTCGCCGTGGAAACGCGGGCGGACGAACCGGCGCTGGATGCACTCGTGACGCAGGCCACTGTCGTGCTCGATTGCTCCGACAACTTCGCCACGCGACACGCGCTGAATCGGGCCTGCGTCGCGCATCGCCGGCCGCTGGTCTCCGGCGCCGCAATCCGCTTTGACGGCCAGATCGCGTCGTTCGATGTCAGACGCACCGAATCGCCGTGCTATGCGTGCCTCTTCCCTCCGGGCAACGACGAGGACGAACTGTGTTCGACGATGGGCGTCTTCGCACCGCTGACCGGCATCATCGGCACCATGCAGGCGGCGGAAGCCCTGAAACTCGCGGCCGAAACCGGGACGCCGCTGGTCGGTCGGCTGATGATGCTCGATGCGCTCACAATGCAGTGGCACTCGGTACGCGTGCCGCGCGACCCGGCCTGTCCGGTGTGCGCCCGCCGCTGAGCTGACAGGACGGCGTCGCAGCCCGGGAGGCGGCAGCCTAGGACACCAGGACCGGCAGTTGCGCTTCCAGTGACTCGGCCGGCGCCTTGCGGAACCCGCTCTTCGCGAAGCGATGCCAGCGACCGACGACGAAAGCGATGATCAGGGACGCGCGCGCACCGGCGTCGAAGCCCTCCGCGAGCTCGCCCTCGGTGGCGGCAACGCGGAAGCTCTGCTTAAGCGAGGCCTCGATACGTTCGGTTAGCTGGTTGATGCGCTCCTGCAGCCGTTCGTTCTCGTTGACCAGCGCATCGCCGATCAGGACCCGCGTCATGCCTTTGTTGGTCTGCGCGAACTCCAGCAGCATCGCGACGATCGACCGCACCTGCCGCAAGCCCGACGTTTCGCGGGCGCTGATTTCGTTGATCAGGCCGAACACCGTCGTTTCGATGAACTCGATCAGCCCTTCGAACATCTGGGCCTTGCTCGCGAAGTGGCGGTAGAGCGCAGCTTCCGAAACGCCGAGGCGCGCGGCGAGAGCGGCCGTCGTGACCTTCTCGCCTTTCGGGTCTTCGAGCATCGTCGCCAGCGTCTGCAGGATCTGCAGCTTGCGGGCGCCCGGCTTGCGCGGGGCAATCGAACTCGGGGTCTCCATGGCGATGGGCGCGGGGCGACAGGTCTCCGGGAGAGACCCGGACGTGAAGGCATACTACCCCGGAAACCCGCAGCCGCGAACCATCTTCCCGATGACCGGCGGCGACGCAACCGCCGGAATTGGCATCCCGGCGGGCGCCTTTCCAAGCGATCAGCGCAGGTCGCAGAAGCAATAGGCGAGCGCGCGCGTCGGGTGTTCGCCGGCCTCGAGCAGCAATGAAAGCTGGCGCGGGGCGCGCGCCGGGAGGGTCGCGGTGAGCGACCGCGCCAGCCCATCCCAGCCGAAATCGTCGCGCAGGGCGGCGCCCATCTGACCCATGAAGAGCGAGAGGTAGCGGTCGAGGCCGCGCGGCTCGGGCTCGATGTACTCGACGCGCGCACCGTCCGGTAGCTCGGCGCGCCGCGCCGCGGATTTCACCGCCTCGGACAAACCGCCGAGGCCGTCGACCAGGTTACGGTCCTTGGCCTGCGCGCCGGTCCAGACCCGTCCCTGCGCCACCTCGTTGATCCGCTCCGGCGTCGACTTGCGGTTCTCGGCAACGACACCCAGGAATTCACGGTAGGTGTTGCCCACACCGAGGTCGACCACTTGAGCCAGGCGCTTGTCGAGCGGTCGGCTCAGGTCAGTCGCATCGGCGATCCATGTCGTGCCGTTCACCGCCGTGTTCACGCCGATCTTATCCATCGTCCCCGCAAAGTTCGGCACAAGCGCGAAGACGCCGATCGACCCGGTAATGGTCGAGGCGTCCGCCAGCACTTCGTCGCCGCCCATGGAAATCCAGTAGCCGCCCGACGCGGCCACGTCACCCATCGAGACCACGACCGGCTTGCCGGCCTTGCGGGTGAGGTCGAGCTGTTCGCGGATCAGCTCTGAGGCGAATGCGCTGCCGCCCGGCGAGTCGACGCGGAGCACGAGCGCCTTGATCGCGCGGTCCTCGCGCGCACGCTGGATCAGCTCGGCAGTCGTGCGCGCGCCGATGGTGCCCCTGCGGGCGTCGCCATCGATGATCTCGCCCTGCGCCACAACGACGCCGACGGCGTTGCCGGTCCGCGGCCGCGCGACATAGCGTAGATATGGATACATCGAGATCTGACGGAATGTCGCAGCATCCTGGTCGCTCCGTGGCGCGCCCTGCTCGATGATGCGTGCGCGGAACTCGTCACGTCGCAGCAGCCCGTCGACGAGCTTTTCCTTCAGCGCCAGCTGCGCGACGTCGCCGCCAGTGCCCTGCAACCGCTGCGGCAGGTCGTTGATGGCCGCCATCACTGTCCCGGGCTTGAGCTTGCGCGCGCGCTCGACATCGGCGAGCCACGTCGACCACAGGCCGTTCAGCAGGTAGGCATCGGCCTCCTGCGCCTCGGGCGTCGGGCCGGTGCGCGTGAACGGTTCACCGAAGCTCTTGTAGCGTCCGGCCTGGAAGGTGTTGACCTTGACGCCAACCTTGTCGAGCAGTTCCTTGTAGTAGCCGCGCGGCCCCCCGACGCCCCGCAGCAGCAGAGCGCCCGACGGATGCAGGAACACCTGATCGGCGTGTGCGGCGAGGAAATACTGAGCCTGCGTATACGACTCGGCCCACGCGATCACCGGCTTGCCCGCGCCGCGCACGCGCTCGAGTCCCGCGGCCATCTCGCGCAGCGTCGCGAGCCCGGCCTTGTCCATATCGTCGAGCACCAGCACGACGCGCGTGATCTGCGGATCCCGGGCCGCGCCATCGAGGGCGGCCACCACGTCCCGCAACCGCGTTTCGAAGCGTTCCCGGCCAAGCGCTTCGGCGAGCGCGGCCTCCTGCGCGCCCACGCTGTACTCCTCCACGACGTCGCCCTGGATGTTGAGGACGAGCGCCGTGTCGGGCGCGAGCCGTGGCGGCGTATCGGACGAGAGCCATACGAACAGGATCAGGCCGACCACCAGCAGGAACAGCAGGTTTAATACCAGCCGCCGCGAGAAATCGATGGCCGTCCAGATACCGCGAAAGAATCTGCGTATCAGACCGGGACGTGACATGGGCAGCACCTGCATGAGTGGAACGGTGAGCTTAGCGCTTCGGGGCGCGAGCCTAGTGCCGGGGCACGCGGCGGAGCAATTGATGCAGGGAGTCGATCCGCATCCCCGCCGACCTGCTGTGGCGAATTCCGCCGCTCCGGCTGTGGCGCGTGATCAAGACGGTGCGCACGCCGAGTGCTCGCGCAGCGCGGATATTCGGCAGCGAGTCCTCAACCAGGATCGCGCGCGACGGGCGGATGCCCTCGCGCGCGAGCAGCACGCTCAGCATCAGCCGTGACGGTTTGGGTCGGAACGACCCGTGCACGCGCATCGATTCGATCGTGTAGCGGCCACGGACGTGCCGGTGCAGCGCCAACCCACGAAGGACTAAGCCGGCGTAGCCCCGTGGTGCGTTCGTGACCAGGACCTTGCGCCCCGGCAACCGCGCGAAGAGGTGCGCCAGTCCGCGCTCGGCGCGCAGCATTCCGGCCACCCCGAAGTCGTGCGTCTCGCGCAGGAAATGCTCGGCATCGATGCCGTGATGGCGCACGAGTCCGAGCAGCGTCGCACCGTAGCGCCGCCAGTACAGCGTCCGCAGGCGGTTGGCCTCAGCCCGCTCGATGCCCAGGGCGTGCTGGACGTAATCGGTCATGCGTCCATCGATCGCGTCGAAGATCGCGTGCGAGGCGTCGTGCAGCGTGTTGTCGAGGTCGAATAACCAGACCGGCCGCGGTGGGCGACTTGGCGGCGGACTATTCATCCGCATTCCGCGCCGGAGGCCGGTGCCTCGACGCGGAGACCGTGCCGTAGCGGTTCGGTGGTGCACCATCCGATCAATGGCTCTTGATCATCGTGCCGACGCCCTGGTCGGTCAGGATCTCGAGCAGCAGGCAATGGTCGACGCGCCCGTCGATGATGTGCACCGCGTTCACTCCACTGCGTGCGGCCTCGAGCGCGGAGGACAACTTCGGCAGCATGCCGCCGGAGATCGTGCCGTCGGCGAAGAGATCGTCGATCTCGCGCGCGGTGAGGCCCGTCAGCAGCCTGCCGCTCTTGTCGAGAACACCGGGCGTGTTGGTCAGCATCACCAGCTTCTCGGCCTTCAGGATCTCGGCGATCTTGCCGGCGACCAGATCGGCATTGATGTTGTACGACAGGCCATCCTCGCCGAAGCCGATCGGTGAAATGACGGGGATGAATGCGTCGTCCTGGAGCGCCTTGACGACCGCCGGGTTGATCGCCTCGATCTCGCCCACCTGCCCGATGTCGTGGCTCTTGGCCGGATCGTCCTTGTCGGGCATGCGCAGGCGGCGCGCGCGAATCAGGCCGCCGTCCTTGCCGGTCAGCCCGACGGCCTGGCCACCGAACGCGTTGATCAGCATCACGAGCTCGCCCTGCACCTCGCCGGCGAGCACCCATTCGACAACTTCCATCGTTTCGGCATCCGTGACTCGCATGCCCTGCACGAAGGTGGACTTCTTGCCGACGCGTTCCAGCGCCTCGTCGATCTGCGGGCCGCCGCCGTGCACCACGACCGGATTCATGCCCACCAGCTTGAGCAGCACCACGTCCTCGGCGAAATCCTGCTGCAGCGCCGGGTCGGTCATCGCGTTGCCGCCGTACTTGATGACCAGCGTCTTGCCGTGGTATTTGCGTATGTAAGGCAAGGCCTGCGCCAGGATCTCGGCCTTCTCGCGCGGGGTGATATGGTCCACAGGGGTGTCGGCGATCGTGCTCATCGTAGGCATCCACCAATCCGTGCCGGAATGGGCGCGGATTGTAGGGAGGGTCATCGCGCGCCGGGGCCGGTGCGTTGAAGCCCCAGGAGTCACGAATGATGATGACGATGAAGTCGATAACCGCCTCGCTCGCCATGCTGGTCGTCTCGGCCGCCGCACTCGCGCAGGCGTCCGACGGTGAAGTCACCAAGGTCGACAAGGCCGGCGCCCGCATCACGATCAAGCACGGCGGCGTCAAGAACCTCGAGATGCCGGCGATGACGATGGCCTTCCGCGTCGCCGACCCGAAGCTGCTCGACAGCGTCGCCGTCGGCGACAAGGTGCGGTTCGCCGCCGACAAGCTGAACGGCAACTACACGATCACGTCGATCACCAAGGCGCCGTGACCCGCCCAGGCGTACAGTGGGGCCGATGAGCAGCCCGATCGGCGGCGCCGGCCATTCCCACGACCTGAGGCCGTTCCGCCACAGCCACGCCTTCGCCGACGACGGCATGCGCCGGCGCGAGCACGCGATGGCGCAGGTGACGGTGATCACGCTCGTCGTGATGGCGCTCGAGCTCGGCGTCGGCTGGTGGAGCGGCTCGCTCGCGCTCACCGCCGACGGCTGGCACATGGGAACGCATGCGCTCGCCCTCGGCGGCGCGGTACTCGCCTACCGGCTGTCGGCACGCGCCGGCGGCCACGCCGGCTACGCCTTCGGCGGCTGGAAGATCGAAGTCCTGACCGCCTACACCAGCGGCCTGGCGCTGCTCGGCGCGGCGGCCTGGATCGGCATCGACGCGGTGCAGGCACTGCGCCGGCCGCAGCCGATCGCCTACCACGAGGCGATCACGATCGCGATCTTCGGCCTCGTCGTCAACCTCGCCTGCGCCTGGCTGCTCGGGCGCAGCGGCGGGCACGCGCGGCATGATGGACCTGCCGGACATGCTCCAGCGCATCATGACGGCGGACACGCCCACGCCCATCATCACCACGCCCACCACGACCACAACTTCAAGGCCGCGTACGTGCACGTGCTCGCCGACGCCTTCACCTCGGTGCTGGCGATCGTCGCGCTCGCCGGCGGGCTGTTCATCGGCTGGGCCTGGCTCGACCCGGTGGTGGCGCTGTTCGGCGCCGCGGTGATCGGCCAGTGGTCGTTCAGCGTGCTGGGGACGAGCGCGAAGGCACTCGTCGACGCCACCGCCGACCCGGCGATCGCGCAGCGCGTCCGCGACCTCGTCGAAGCCGACGGCGACGCCAAGGTCGCCGACCTGCACGTCTGGCAGGTCGGCGCGTCGGCGTGGTCGGCCGCGGTCTCGATCGTCGCCGACCGGCCGCTGCCGGCGGCCGACTACCGCCAACGGCTGGCCGCGATCGAGCCGCTGCGCCACGTGACGGTCGAAGTGCACCGCTGCCCAGGCGAGTCGCGCCCGTGACGGCGGCGCGCCGGCGGCGCCGCGACAATGCGCCGCCCTCAGGAGACAACCCGCCATGACCGACACCGTCGCCTCGCAGATCAACCACCAGGTCCGCCTCGCCGCCCGCCCGACCGGCCTGCCGACCGCCGCGAACTGGCAGTTCACCGAAGCGCCGGTCGGCGGCGCCCCCGAGGGCGGCGTGCTCGTCAAGGTGCTGGCGTTGTCGCTCGACCCGGCGATGCGCGGCTGGATGAACGAGGGCAAGAGCTACATCCCGCCGGTCGGCATCGGCGAGGTGATGCGTGCCGGCGGCATCGGCGTCGTCGTCGAATCGAAGAACGCGGCCTTCGAAGCCGGCGATCACGTCACCGGAACGCCGGGCGTGCAGGAATACTGGAGCGTCGCGCCCGAGCAGTTCGAACGGGGCGGGCTGGCGAAGATCGACCTGCGTGCCGGCGGCGTCACGACCTGGCTCAACGTGCTCGGCATGCCCGGGATGACCGGTTACTTCGGGCTGCTCGACATCGGACAGCCCAAGCCCGGCGAGACGCTGGTCGTGTCCGGCGCGGCCGGCGCGGTGGGGCAGACGG
>DATKAJ010000065.1:0-5655 GCA_035498175.1 Burkholderiaceae bacterium | reverse complement strand
GCGCCGTAGCCAAGCTCGCGCAGGATATCGACGTTGTCCTGCCCCAGCGCAGGCGGCCCACGACGCGCGGGCAGGTGCGCACCGTCCAGCGTCAGCGGCAACAGCGGTGTGCGCGCGGTCAGCTCGCGGCCGGCGCCGCTGGCACTCGGCGGGATCGTCACGGTGGCCAGTCCGCCGGTCGCATTCAGGTGCGGATCGTCGAACAGGTCCTGCGGCCGCGTGATCGGCGCATACGGCAGTCCATTGCGCTCGAAGATCTCCGCGAGATCCCGTGCGGTGCGCTCGGCCAGACGCTCGCGCAGCAGCGGCATCATCCAGTCGCGCGCCCCTACGCGGCCGTTGTTGGTCCCCAGTCGTGGATCGGCGCTGAGGTCGGCGAAGCCGAACGCGTCGCAGAAGATCGCCCACTGCGTATCGGAAACGACCGCCAGGAAGATCTGCTCGCCACCGCTGACGGTGAATACGTCGTAGATGGCCCATGCAGAGATGCGGCTCGGCATCGGCGCGGCCGGGCGGCTGGTGACCGAGGCCTGCATCATGTGCTGCGCGACCAGCAGCACGTTGTTTTCGAAGAGGCCCGCCTGCACCTCGCGACCCTTGCCTGTCTGCGTGCGTTCGTGCAGCGCGGCCAGTGCACCGATCGCACCGAACATGCCGCCCATGATGTCGTTGACGCTGCTGCCCGCGCGCAGCGGCCGACCTTCGGGCCCGGTCATGTAGGCGAGGCCTCCCATCATCTGCACCACTTCGTCGAGCGCAGTGCGGTTCTCGTAGGGACCGGGCAGGAAGCCCTTGTGCGAAACGTAGATCAGGCGGGGATTCATCTTGCGCAGCGTCGACCAGTCGAAGCCGAGCTTCGTCATCGTGCCGCTCTTGAAGTTCTCGCTGAACACGTCGGCGGTGGCGACGAGCTTCAGCACGATCTCGCGGCCGCGCGCATCCTTCATGTCGATCGCGAGGCTCTTCTTGTTGCGGTTGAACATCGGGAAGAATCCCGCGCCGGATCCGATCAGCTTGCGCGTGTTGTCGCCGCCGACGGGTTCGACCTTGATGACCTCGGCGCCGAGATCGGCGAGGATCATTCCGCACGTCGGCCCCATCACCATGTGGGTGAATTCGACGACGCGGACGCCGGCGAGCGGCAGCGACGGCTCAGGCATCGATGAGTCGCTTCGCCCTGAAGCCCTTCGGCAGTCCCGCTTCCGGAGTCATGGTGTAGAGCGGACCTGCTTCGCTGATCAGAACATCGGAGGAGACTGCCATGCGTCGTCTTCGGATTCAGCGTACCGCAGCGTCCAGAGCCCCGGCCAGGCGCTCGCGCCACGGGCCGGGATCACCGAACACCGCGACGTGCTCCGCGTCCTCCACCGTCCACAGCTCCTTCGGCTCGTTCGCCGCCGCGTGCAGCTGCACGCTGTGGTCGTGCGCGATCAGGGCATCGCGCGTGCCGTGCACGAAGATCAGGGGAACTCGTACCGAGCGCAGCGCGGTGAGCGGATCCTTCTCCGGGCCCGGGAAGGCCTTGATGACGAGCGGTGCCAGCGGCGCCAGGATGCCGGCGGTCGACGCGGCCTCCCGCGCGATCTGTCGATAGCTGGCGAACGCGGAATCGATCACCGCCAGCCGCACGCCCGCCGAGTCGCGCGCCAGCAGCCGTAGCGCGGTCGCGCCGCCGAGGCTCTGGCCGACGACGATCAGCCTGTTCGCGTCGACATCGGCGCGACTGCGCAGATGGGCGAGCGCCGCGGCGGCGTCGTCGACGACACCGTCGAGCGACGGCGTGCCCTGCGAGCGCCCGAAGCCGCGGTAGTCGAGCGTCAGCACGTTGAAGCCGCGCGGCGGCAGCCACGCCACCAATGGGAGGTGATTGCTGACGTTGGCGGCGTTGCCATGCAAATGCAGTACCGTGCCGCGCGCGGCACCGCGTGCGGGCAGGAACCAGGCGTGAAGTCGCGAACCGTCGATCGCATTGAGCCACACGTCCTCCGCCGCGAGCCCGAACTGCGTCGGCGTGGTGTACTGCACCGTGTCCGGATAGAAGAAAAACCGCTCGGCCCACGCAGACACGAACGTGCCGGCGATCAGCACCATCGCTGCGCCGTTCAGCATTCGATCACGTTCAAGGCGAGGCCCCCGCGCGCGGTTTCCTTGTACTTGGTCTTCATGTCGGCCCCGGTCTCGCGCATCGTCTTGATCACCTGATCGAGCGACACGAAGTGAGTGCCGTCGCCCGCGAGCGCCATGCGCGCCGCGTTGATCGCCTTGACCGAGGCGATCGCGTTGCGCTCGATGCAGGGAATCTGCACCAGACCGCCGACCGGATCGCAGGTCAGGCCGAGGTGATGTTCCATACCGATTTCAGCGGCGTTCTCGACCTGCTCCGGCGTGCCGCCGAGCACCGCGGCCAGCGCTCCGGCCGCCATCGAGCAGGCGACACCGACTTCGCCCTGGCAGCCGACCTCGGCGCCGGATATCGACGCGTTTTCCTTGTACAGGATGCCGATCGCGCCGGCCGTCAACAGGAAATCGATGACACCGGAATCGCTGGACCCGGGAATGAAGCGCCGGTAGTAGTGCAGCACCGCGGGGATGATTCCGGCTGCGCCGTTGGTGGGCGCCGTGACGACCCGTCCGCCCGCCGCGTTCTCTTCGTTCACCGCGAGTGCCCACAGGTTGACCCAGTCCAGCGTGGCCAGCGGATCCTCGTCGTGGTGCGCCAGCAGCTTGCGCAGCCAGTCGGCCGCCCGCCGCCTCACCTTGAGTCCGCCCGGCAGCACGCCATCCGTCGCGAGTCCGCGTACAACGCACGCCTGCATCACGCGCCAGATCTCGATCAGTCCCGTGTCGATCTCGGCGTCGCTGCGCCAGTGGCGTTCGTTGCTGCGCATCACCTGCGCGATCGGGAGTCCGTGCGCGCTGCATTGACCCAGCAGCTCGGCCCCGCTGTGGAAGGGCATCGCGAGGATGGTCGTGTCCGGCGCGATGCGCCTCTGTGCGCTGCCGTCGGCCGCGACTTCCTCGCTGACGACGAAGCCGCCGCCGACCGAGTAGTAGGTGCGCGCCAGCAACTCGTTTCCCCGAGCTTCCGAAGCAGTGAAACTCAGGCCGTTCGCGTGGAATGGCAGCGGCATCGTCAGGAAGTGCAGGTGCTCGCGTTCGTCGAAGGCCACTGCGTGTCGTCCGAGGACCCGCAGCGACTTCTGCCCGCGGATGTGCGCGAGGCGCCCCGCGATCGCGTCGACGTCGACCGTCGCCGGTTCATCGCCCTCGAGCCCGAGCAGCACCGCCTTGTCGCTGCCGTGGCCCTTGCCGGTCGCACCGAGCGAGCCGTGCAGCTGGATGTCGATGCGCGCGACGCGATCGAGCAGGTGCTCGGCGTCGAGACGCAGCGCGAACAGCCGCGCCGCCCGCATCGGCCCGACTGTGTGCGAACTCGACGGCCCGATGCCGATCTTGAAGAGGTCGAAGACGCTGACGGCCATGCCGCGATGCTACGCGGCGGCCGCGGCGTCGCCTACTTCACCGAGTAGGACGCACGCACATAGAAGACCCGGCCCAGCGGGCTCGCCACCTGCGGGTTGAAGCCGAACTGGAACGACGACGTCCGCGAGAACGGCGGCGCGCGGTCCAGAAGGTTGCGTATGCCGGCCGCGAGCTGCCAGCCGGCGAAGCCGGTGTAGCGCCCCTGCAGGTCCCAGTCCTGAGCCGCGCCGACCTCGCGCTGCAGGCCGGGAGTCTGGCTGGGAATCGACTCGACGTAGCCGCTCGAGTACAGCCAGGCCAGCGTGGCGCCCCACGGGCCAAATATCCAGTCAAGCGTCAGATTGCTGCGCCATCGCGGTACCGGCGTGCCATCAATCGCGTTGCCGAGCAGCGAAACGCTGACGCCGTTGATCTGGGTGTCGAACTGCAGGACGTAGGTGCCGAGCAGGGCCGCACTGAAGTTGCCGACTGCAGTCGGCGGCCCGGCCCACTTGAGTGTCACGTCGACGCCCGACGTCTGCGTCGCACCCATGTTGATCACCGATGCGTCGAACTGCGTGATCGGCCCCGGAAGATTGGGATAGGCGGGATCGACCGGGCCGCGCGTCACGCGGTCCGGGTAGCGCAGATAGTTCGCCGTGTTCTCCGGATCGAGCGGGCTGATCACACCATCCTGCCTGATATTCCAGAAATCCGCGCCGAACGAGAGACCGCGCAGCGGCTCCCACACGCCGCCGAAGTTCCACTGCCTCGAGGTCTCCGGGTGAAGGTTCGGATTGCCCCCCGAAACCACCTGCACGAAGGCCTCGCAATCGTCCGGCGAACCGGTGACGGGACAGCGCACCGGATCGGCGATCGGACCGACGAATCCGCTCGTACTGCTCGGTTCGCTCAGGTTGTAGAGCGGCGGCGCGCGAAAGCCGGTGCCCCAGGAGCCGCGCAGCAGCAGGCTCGTCGCCGGCTGCCACCGCAGCGCCACCTTCGGATTGGTGGTCGAACCGAAATCGCTGTAGGCGTCGTAGCGAAGCGCCAGCTGCGCTTCGAGCTTCGGCAGGATCGGTATGTTGAGTTCAGCGAAGAGCGCGTACGCCATGCGCGCGCCGCTGATCGCCTTCAGCTCGTCTCCGATCGGCGACTCGCCGCTCAGGATCGCCGGATCCCAGTCGTACGACAGGCGCTCGCTCCGCACTTCGCCGCCGACCGCAAGGGCCAGCGGGCCAGCGGGCAGCAGCGCAATTTCCTTCGACGCAAACGCATTGATCAGCGACGTCGACGCATCAGCCGTCTGCGGCGTTCCGGTGTACTGGGCGGCCGCCAGCAATGCATTGCCCTCCGGACCCGACGTCCCCCACGGATTCACCAGGCCGCTGCGCAGCGCCGAGATCAGCCGGCTTTGGTACATGTAGCTGCCGCTGTAGAACACCTGCTGCTGGTTGGCGTTGTAGACCGCTGCCACGCTGTAGTCCCAGCCGCGCGCGCTGCCCTCGACACCGAGCAGATAACGCTGCGCGTCGCCGGTCGTTTCGTTGTGGCGCGGTCCCAGCTGGATCGCGCGCCACGAGAACAGCAGTGGCCCTGAAAGATCGTTGGCCGCGGCAAAGTCGGTCGGGTAGTAAGGGCCGCTCGCCGGGTATACCGGCGTCCCGAACGCCGTCGGGAACTGCGGCAGAGGATAGGGCGCGATGTCCGCCTTGAACACGTTGCGTCCGATCAGCGCTTCGCCATAGAGATCGGCGGTGGGTGTCAGTCGCAGCGTGCCGCGCGCGATCAGGCTGGTCCGCTCGACCTCGGGCAGCGTATCGGCCAGCGGCGCGTAATCGAATCCGCATGCGGGCGTGAAGAATGGCGCCGCGAGTGTCGGCACGCTCGATGGCGGCGCACAGCCGTCGGGACGCGACGGATTCAGGATCCTCTGGTTGCGTCGATCGACGATGTTCGATGGAAAGGTGAAGGGGCTGAGGCCATTTGCATCCAGGTCCGGCCGGTTCGCAGAACTTGTGCTGCTGCGGTCATCACCGTGCAGCGCCTGCTGCTTCTGGTAGCTCAGCACCGCAAAGAGGTTGTAGCCGTCGCTGGCGATCCTGCCAGTGCCAGCCGCAATACTGAACTCGCCGCTGTTGCCCCCGCCCTTCTGCGTGAGGTCGAACGAGCCGGCAACGTCGAACCCGGTGT
>DATKAJ010000064.1:0-24097 GCA_035498175.1 Burkholderiaceae bacterium | reverse complement strand
CCAGCGAGAAGCTGATGTTCTGGCTGCGCGACCACGGCACGCTGGCAGGCAAGAGCGTTGCTGTCGCCCTGGAGTCGGGCATTCCTGTATCCAAGCTGCAACGGCTGGCTGCTGCCTGGGCGCGTGAGCGAGGGGCCGCGCGTGATACCAGGAATGCGGCTGCGGCTGCCTGAGCCCGGTTCCTTCGAGGACTTGCTTCGCCCGATCCGGATCGAGGTGGCGTCGCTCGTCCGGTTGAGCCGACACCCGGCTACGGAGCCATACTGGTCAGCTGGCGTGTACCGCTTCGACGATCCAGTCCCCAGCCGTGCCGGTGCGTTCGGCACCTGCTACACCGCCAGCACCATCGAGGTGGCCTTCGCGGAAAGCGTCATCCATGAGTCCGGGCGGTTCGCAGACGGCACCTACGAGGTGCCGGCCATCGAACTGACCGCGCGCTTCGTTGTGCGCTTCATCTGTGAACGACGCAAGACGCTGGTGCTGGCCGATCTGACCGGGGCGGCGCTCAAATCTCTAGGCCTGAACAATGACATCAGTGCATCGGCCGACTACACGACAAGCCAGGCCTGGGCGCAGGCAATCCACGGCAACAGCGTGCGCTGGGACGGGATCCGGTACGTGTCGCGGCAGATGAACAAGGGGTTTGCCTACGCCGTCTTCGAGCGCAGCGGCCTTCGCAAGCTGCGAGCGGAGAAACTCAAGGTGCGGCAACTGAATGACCTCTGCGATCGGTTCAACGTCACTGCTGTTTGACGGCACTGCAGGCGCGACCTGAAGGTCAGCGAAATGTCACCGTAGAGAGCGCGCGCCAGCGCTCGGTGGCAGCCGTTGCCATGCTCGGGGTGCTCGCGCCAGTCAACGCGCCCTGTCGCCCGACGGCCGCTACCTCTTGTCGACCAGCTCGGCTATCGCTCGACCTAGATCCCTCGTGCTCGCCTTTCCGCCGATGTCCGATGTGCGCGGCGCGCCGCTTGCTGGATCGAGAGCGATCTCGATCGCGCGCAGGACTGCGTCGTGCGCTTCTTTGTGGCCGAGAAACTCCAGCATCATTGCGCCGCACCAGATTTGGCCGATCGGGTTCGCGATGCCCCTGCCGTAGATGTCCGGCGCCGATCCATGGACAGGCTCGAAGAGCGACGGGAACCTGCGCTCCGGGTTGAGATTCGCGCTCGGCGCGATCCCGATCGTGCCCGTGCATGCGGGCCCGAGGTCGGAGAGGATGTCGCCGAACAGGTTGCTGGCCACCACCACGTCGAAGAAGTCGGGCCGCTGAACGAAGTGCGCCGTGAGGATGTCGATGTGGAACTTGTCGACTTTCAGCTGCGGGTAGTGCTTCGCCATCGCTTCGACGCGCTCGTCCCAGTACGGCATGGTAATGGCGATGCCGTTGGACTTGGTGGCGCTCGTCAAGTGCTTGTCCGGCCGTGACTGCGCGAGATCGAACGCGAACCTCAGCACCCGGTCGACGCCCACGCGCGACATCACCGTCTCCTGCATGACGATCTCGCGCTCGGTGCCCGGGTACATGCGCCCGCCGACGGCGGAGTACTCGCCCTCAGTGTTCTCGCGCACGATGTACATGTCGATCTCGCCCGGCTCGCGCTTGCTGCCGTCCCTGCGCACGACCGGGCACACGATGCCAGGCATCAGGCGCGCCGGGCGCAGGTTCACGTACTGGTCGAACTCGCGGCGGAAGAGGATCAGCGAACCCCACAGCGACACGTGGTCGGGCACCTTTTCCGGCCAGCCCACGGCGCCGAAGAAGATCGCATCGTGGCCGCCGATCTGGTCCTTCCAGTCCTCGGGCAGGTACTTGCCGTGCTTTTCGCAGTACTCCCAGCAGCCGAAGTCGAAATGGTCGAAGGCGATGTCGATCCCGAACTTGCGCGCGGCAGCATCGACCACGCGCACGCCTTCAGGCATCACTTCCTTGCCAATGCCGTCGCCGGCGATGACCGCGATGCGTTTCTTCGCCATCACGACTCCCCTCAGCCACAGAAGCGGCGCATCGCATCCAGCCAACTGCCGCCGAGCAGCATCTTTGCCTGCGCCGGTGTGTAGCCGCGATCGAGCAGCGCCTGGGTCAGGTTCGGCAGCTTGCGCACGCTGTCGACGCCCGTCGGATACGATTGGCGGCCGAACGACGACAGCGGCCCGAAGATGTCGGGGCGGCGCGTGCGCCAGTACACGACCGATGGCGGCGCGGTGATGTTCTTCTGCTCCTGGTAGGCCTCGACGTAGTCCATGCCGATGCCGACATGCTCCACGCCGACCAACTTCACGAAGTGGTCGAGGTGGGTGAGCAGATCCTCTAGCGTCGGCGTCGTGTCGGAGAGCGACTGAGGCAGCCCGCACACGCCGATCACGCCGCCCTTGGCCGCCATCGCCTTGACGGTCGCGTCGGCCGTGTTGCGCCCGTTCGGGCGCAACGCGTCGCTGTTGGAGTGCGTGCATACCGGTGCACGCGCGATCGCCGTCGCTTCCGCGCGGGTGCGATGGCCGCAGTGCGATAGGTCCAGCATGACCGGCAGCGTGTTGACGCGCGCGATGAACTCCTCGCCGAGGTAGGTCAGCCCCCCGTCGCGCTTCTCGCCGCAACCGTCGCCGAAGGCATTGGCGGTCGTGTAGGCCAGGCCGAGGAAGCGCAGGCCCATGCGCATCATCAAGTCGAGGCGCCAGAACTCCGACTCCTCCTGGATCATGCTGGCACCCTGCGTGCCGATCACGATGCCCAGGCGGCCCTTGCCCTTCGCGGCCACAACTTCGTCGGCCGTGCGACACAGCGTGAGCAGTGGGCTCTTGTCGATCTTGGTCAGGTACTTCTCGAAGTTGGCGAGTGTCTTGTCCCAGTTCTCCTCGAGCACGAACGTCACATTGGCCGCGTGCACGCCGCCTTCGAGGCAGCGCTGGGTGAAGCGCTCGTCGAGCACGTAGTTGATCGCCAAGCCGTCGAACACGAGCGCCTCGCGGTGGACGGCGAAAGCACGGTCATCGGCGACGATGTCGGCAGTGGCTTGCATGGACTTCTTCCTTCGGTGTTCAGGCGTTGACGGCGACCGCCTCGCCCGCGGCAGTGCGGGCGAACCGGCGGATGTGGAAAGGCTCGATCGGCGTGGACGTGGCGCCAGTGGCGATCAGCTCCGCCATCACGTCGCCAACGCCGGGCCCGAGCTGGAAGCCGTGGCCGCAGAAGCCGAACGCGTAGTACAGGCCGCTCACCTTCGCGCTCGGCCCCATGATCGGGACGTCGTCGGGCATGTAGCCTTCGACGCCGCTCCAGGTTCGCAGCACGTGCAGGCGTCCGAGCGCGGGGATGACGCGGCGCAGCTCGTGCAGCTGCGCGAGCGTCCAGTTCGGGTTGACGTTGGCGCGCCTGTCATCGAGGTAAGCGGGATTGCGCCGGCCGCCGCCGAAGACGATGTTGCCGCGTTTGACCTGCCGGAAGTACACGCCCTCGTGCTCGACCTTCGTCGACACGCCGATCACCGGCACGATGCCGTAGGGCATCGGCTCTGTAACGCCCATGGTCGGGCCCTTGGGTGTGATCGGGACGGGCTCGCCGAAGGCTGCGGACATCGCACCGCCCCACGCGCCGGAGCAGATCAGTGCCGCAGGCGCCGTGACGGTCAGGCCGCTGGCCGTCGTCACGCGAAAGTCCTGAGCAACCTTCTCGATGGCGAGCACGTCGCAGTTTTCGATCACCTGCGCGCCATCGCGCTTCGCGGCGCGGCCGAACGCCGGCGCGGCAAGGCGGGGGTTTGCATGGCCGTCGTGCGGCGCGTACGAGCCGCCGCACGGCTGCGGTCCGAAGAACGGGAAACGCTTCGTCAGCTCTGCGCGACCCAGCATCTCGAGATCGAGGCCCCAGTGTTTCGCGTCCCTCGCGTACTGCTCGATGTCGGCGAGCTGCACTTCGTCATACACGATGCGCACGTGGCCGGTCGCGATGAATTCGGCGTCGTGGCCGATCAGGTCGGGCAGGCGACCCCAGATTTCGCGCGACCGGTGTGCGAGCGGCAGTTGCGGCAGGAACCGGCCTTGCCGGCGGACGTTGCCGAAATTGACGCCGCTCGCCTGTTGCCCGACCAAGCCGCGCTCGAGCAGTACCACCGAGACGCCGCGCCGGCGCAGGAAGTACGCCGCCGACGCGCCCATGATGCCACCGCCGACGATGACGACATCGGCCTTGATCGTCTGTGTGCTCATCCGTGTTCCTCCACGGCGAGCGGGGCGGATATCGGCAACGGCTTCACCGGCCCCTGCCCACGCAGGCGCCCGACTTCCTCAATGGGGATGCGAGCGGCAGCGGCGACCACCTCCGCTGCCGCGTGAGCGCAGTAGCGTCCCTGGCAACGACCCATGCCGACGCGGCACAGCGCCTTCGCGCGGTTGATCTCCTGCCCGCCGAGCTCGCGCACCGTCGTGCGAAGATCGCCCGCGCTCACCTCTTCGCAGCGGCACACGATGGTGTCGTCCGGCAGGCTCGACGCCATTTGGTGCGGCCACGGGAACGCCTGCAGCAAACCGCGGCGGAACCGCTCCATCGTGGTGAGACGCGCGCGCAGATCGCCCAGTTCGCCAGCCGCATGCGGCCGGCCGAGGTCCTTCAGCGCCGCGAGCGCCGCAAGGCGCCCGGCGGCCTCCGCGCCGTCGGCGCCGAGGATGCGCGCGCCGTCGCCCGCGAGATAGATGCCCGCCACACTGCTGCGGCCGTCCGCGTCGATGCGCGGCAGCCACTGACGCGATTCGGCATCAAAGCGGAATTCGCACTTGGCCAGATCGGCGAGCTGGCTTTCGGCGCGCAAGTGATAGCCCATGCCGATGGCATCGCTGTCGAAGTAGTGCTCGCGGCCTTGCGCGTCTCGTACGCGCACGCCGGAGACGCCTAATTCGTCGGTGCCCTCGATCGCGACCGGTGTGATGCCTGTCATGGTGCGCACGCCTGCCGCCTTCAACGCGGCAACCAGCTTCAAGCCGTTCCACAACACGCCGGGGCGCGAGGCCAGCGCAGGCAAAGCCCTGATGCGCATCGACAGCGGCGACGTGTCGAGCAGCGCAGCCACCCGTGCGCCGGCCTTCACGTATTGCGAAGCGACGAGATACAGCAGCGGCCCCGTGCCCATGAAGACGACACGTCGACCAATCGAGCAGGCCTGCGACTTCAGCGCGATCTGTGCCGCGCCGAGGCTGTAGCAACCCGCGTAGTGCCAGCCTTGCACGGGCAGCAGGCGATCGGTCGCGCCGCTGCACACCAGCAGCGCGTCGAACGGCAGCGCTGCGGTGCGTGCGCCTTCGCTGATCACGTGCAGCCGTCCGGCCGCGAGGTGCCACGCCGGGGTGTCGGGCCGGTAATCGATGTGCTCACGCAAGCCCTCGAACGTGCGGTGCACCTCTTCGGCCTTGCGCGCCTCGGTTCCGTACAGCTGCGCATACGTCCGCGCGAATCCCTCGGGCTGACGGCGATAGATCTGGCCGCCGTTGCGGCGCCCTTCGTCGATGACGATGGGGCGCAGTCCCGCCTCGACGAGCGCCTGCGCCGCGCGTGTGCCCGCAGGCCCGGCACCGACGACGATTACGCGAGGGTCGGCCATGTCGCCTCCTCCCGGGTCGTGCAAATGGCCATGCCGTCGCGCGCCACGGTGGTGCACGCGCGCATGCGGTTGCCTTGCTCGTCACGCACCCAGCAGTCCTGACAGGCGCCCATCAGGCAGAAGCCCGAGCGCACTTCGGCGCCGAATTCGGAATGGCGCAGGTGCAAGGTGTTGGCGAGCAGCGCGACCATCAGCGTGTCGCCTTCGAGGGCATGCGCTTGGCGCCCGTCGATCGTTAGCCGGATCTGCGCGCGCTCGCGCTCGGCGAGCCGCACGAATCGTGAACCGGGTGTCATGCCAGGTTCCCCTGGCACAGGTACTTGGTGTGCATGTATTCGTCCAGCCCCCAATGCGAGCCTTCGCGGCCGTAGCCGGACTCCTTCACCCCGCCGAACGGAGCGGCCTGCGCGGCGATCGCGCCTTCGTTGATGCCCACCATGCCGGTCTCCAGCGCCGACGCCACGCGCCAGATGCGGCGCACGTCGTTCGAATAGAAGTAACCCGCGAGGCCGTACGGTGTGTCGTTCGCCAGACACAGCACTTCTTGCTCGTCCTTGAAGCGGAAGACCGGCACCACCGGCCCGAACGTTTCCTCGCACGAGAGTTGCATCTCGCGCGCGGCATTCACGAGCACCGTCGGCGCGTAGTAGTTCGGGCCGTTCGCGACCTCGCTCTTCACGCGCCGGCCGCCGCAGACGACCTTTGCGCCCTTGGTGACCGCATCGTTCACGTGCCGCTCGATCTTGTCGACGGCACGGGCGTTGATCATCGGCCCGATCTCCGCCTGCGGCCAGGTCGCCGGCCCGACCCGCAAGGCGCCAACGCGCGTGACGAGCTTGTCGACGAAGCGGTCGTGCACCGCCTCCTGAACGTACACGCGATTCGGGCTCACGCAGGTCTGCCCGCCGTTGCGGAACTTCGCGGCCATCAGGCCCTCGACGGCTGCGGCGATGTCGGCGTCCTCAAAGACGATGAAGGGTGCGTTGCCGCCGAGCTCGAGAGAGAGCTTCTTCAGCGTCGCGGCCGACTCGCGCGCGAGCAGCTTGCCGACCGGGGTGCTGCCGGTGAAGCTGATCTTGCGCACCCGGGGATCTGTCAGCCACGCACCGACGACCTCCGCCGCATGCTCGCGCGACGCGGTGACGATGTTGAGCACCCCGGGCGGCACGCCGGCTTCCTGTGCGAGTGCGACGAGCAGCAGAGACGTGAGCGGCGTGTCCTCCGCGGGTTTGGCAACCACCGTGCACCCCGCCGCCAGCGCGGGCGCGATCTTGCGCGTGATCATCGCGGCCGGGAAGTTCCACGGCGTCACGACGGCCACGACGCCGACCGGCTCCTTCACCACCAGCAGTTTCCGGTTCGCCGCCGGCGCGGCAATGATCTCGCCGTACGCACGCACCGCCTCCTCGGCAAACCACTCGACATAGCCCGCGCTGTAGGCGACCTCGCCGCGCCCTTCGGCGAGCGGCTTGCCCTGCTCGCGCGAGATCTGGGCCGCGATGACTTCAGTGTGCTCGACGATCAGCGCGTGCCACTTCTTGAGTACTGTCGCGCGCTCGCCGGCCGTCTTCGCCTTCCAGGTGGCCAGCGCCGTGTGCGCCGCGTCGGCGGCGCGCTGTGCGTCCTTGGCTCCGCTGTCGGGCACCTGGGCGATGAGCGATTCGTCGGCCGGGTTGCGGACGTCGAAGACGCGGCCGTGCCCAGCCGGTTGCCACGCACCGGCGATGAAGTTCAGAGTTTTCATCTCAGTCCGAGCGGCCTTTGGTCTGTTCGCGCGCCCGCTGCGTGACGGCGCGCAGGACTTCGCGCGCGACGGCCTGGACCGCGTCGAAGCCTTCCGTCTTGTTGAAGGAAGCGACGTCCATGAATCTCTTCTTGTTGATCTCGATCATCACGCTCTCCTGCGTACCGTCGGGCTTGCCGTAACGGCGGTTCAACTCGCCACCGGTGTACGGCGTGTTCACCGAACAGGTGAAGCCCTGCCTCCTTATCGTCTCGGCGATGAACTGGATGAAATCCGTGGTACTCGAGGTGCCGCGCAGGTTGCCGAGGCAGAAGTCCATGCGCTCCTTGCCCGCATCCGCATGCGTCGGCGCGCCGACGGCGGACATGCAATGGCAGCTGAGCTGGAAATAGAACCCGTGCGCGCTCAGCATCCGATCCATCACCGAAGCCAGCTCGCGGTGGTAAGGACGCCAGTAGCGGTCGAGCCGGTGCCGCACCTCGGCGACCGTGAGCTTGCGCTCCTGCAGCGGCTCGCCGTAGCGGGACTTCGACTTCAGCAGGCCCAGGCCGCTCTTGGCCACCGTGGGTTCCAGCGGCACGGCCCACTCGCCCTCGATCATGTCGGGCGTGAAGTCCAGCTCGTGGCGGTTGGCGTCGATGTAGGTATTGGGGAACAGCGCCTGCAGCAGCGTTGCGCCGTACCGCGGTGTGTCCTGCCAGATTTCGTCGACGTACATCGACACGTTGTCGTGCAGCACCGTGAAGGGCAGCGGCGAGCGGAAGTCAATGGGATACAGCCGTCCGCTGCGCGAGACATCGACGATGACGGGCACCGGCGCAACCTCGGGGTCTTGGCGGTAGAAGACTTCGGGTTCGACATGCATCGTGGCTCCGATCAGGCGACTGCTTCGGCTTGCGGCTTGGGTGGTTTCTGCAGCGCGACGAGATCGGCGGCAGTGCGGTGGCAGAACACCTCGACGCCGCCTTCCAGCTCGTGGCGCGGCGGTGTCTTGGTGTCGCACAGGCCGGCAACCCGCAGCGGACAGCGGTCAAGGAAGCTGCACAGGCCCGCGCGCTGCGAAGGCGCGGGCGCCGCGACCAGCGGCAGTGCGGCGCGTTGCGACGCGCCGACCTCTTCGAGCCAGCCGGGACGCAGCTCCGGCACCGAGGTGGCGAGCAGGTGGAAGTAAGGGTGCCGCGCGGCGCGCGAGAACGCGTCGCGGCTCATCGCCTCGACCTTCTGGCCCGCGTACAGCACGACGATGTCGTCGCACACCGCACGCACCGTGTTGAGGTCGTGGCTGATGAACATGTACGACACGCCCAGCTCCTTGCGCAGTTGCGCGAGCAGGTCGAGGATCGCCGCGCCCACCACGGTATCGAGTGCCGAGGTCACTTCGTCGCACAAGATGAGATCGGGCTCGGCCGCGAGCGCCCGCGCGAGGTTGACGCGCTGCTTCTGGCCGCCCGACAGCCCCGCAGGGACGCGCGCCGCGCACGACGCGGGAAGTTGCACGAGATCGAGCAACTGCGTGATGCGCTGTTGCAGCGCATCGCTTTTCAGCCCGCGGTAGAGCTGCAACGGCCGCGCGAGGATGTCGCTGACGGTGTGCGCAGGGTTCAAGGCCGTGTCGGCCATCTGGAACACGATCTGCACCCGGCGCAACTCCTCGCGCGTGCGTTGGGTAACCTGTGCGGGCAAGGGCTTGCCGTCGAACAGCACCTGGCCCGCCGCCGGCGAGACCAGGCCGGCCACGACGCGCGCCAGGGTGGTTTTGCCGGATCCTGATTCGCCGATCACGCCGATGGCTTGCCCGCGCCTGAGCGTCAGGCTCACGTCGTCGAGCACCGGTCCCGCGGGCCGGCCGTTGCGGTCGATGGCCCCATAGCCCGCCACCAGATGGCCGATCTCGAGCAGCGGCCTTTCGCCTTCCGGTGCACCTCCACCGGCGCGCGGCTGGGGGCTCGCTGCCGCGATCAGGCTTTGGGTGTAGTCGTCCTGCGGCTGGCCGATGATCTGCCGCGTCGTGCCGATCTCGCGTTGCGCGCCGTCACGCAGCACGAGGATGCGGTCGGCCATCTGCGCCACCACGGCCAGATCGTGCGTCACGTATACGGCGGTCGTTTTGCGTTCGCGCACCACGCGGCGGAAGGCATGCAGCACTTCGATTTGCGTCGTGACGTCGAGCGCCGTCGTCGGCTCGTCGAGGATCACGAGGTCAGGGTCGCCCATCAGCGCCATCGCGGCCAGCAGCCGCTGCAGTTGCCCGCCCGACACCTGGTGCGGATAGCGCGCGCCGATGGTCTCCGGCTGCGGCAGCGCGAGCTCCCGGAACAGCGCCACGGCCTTGCGCTCGGCCTCGGTCCGCGCCATCAAGGAGTGAATGTGCGCCGTCTCCACGACCTGGTCCATGATCGTGCGCGAAGGGTCGAACGACGCGGCGGCGCTCTGAGCGATGTAGGCGACACGGCGGCCGCGCAGCTCGCGCCGCTCGGATTCGGTGAGCAGCAGCACGTCGGTCTCGCCGATGCGGATCGCGCCGCCCGCGATGCGGCAGCCGCGCCGTGCATAGCCCAGCAGCGACAGGCCGATGGTGGTCTTGCCCGAACCGGATTCGCCGATCAATGCGAGCACTTCGCCGGGCTCGATGCGAAACGAGATGTCCTTGACGATCGGTGTCTCACTGCCGTCGGCGGTGCACGCGACGATGCGTAGCTTGTCGACCACGACGGTGGCGCCCATCAGCCTTTCTCCCCATCGGAACGCGCGTAGGGAAGGTTGTCGATCACGAGATTGACCGCGATGGTCAGGACAGCGATCGCGAGCGCCGGCGCCACCACTGAGACGCCGCCCATCGGCAACGCGCCGAGGTTTTCGCGCACCAGCGAGCCCCAGTCCGCCATCGGCGGCTGTACGCCCAGGCCGAGGAAGCTCAGCGACGCCAGCAGGCGCAGCGCGTAGACGAAGCGCAGGCCCATGTCGGCCAGCAGCGGGCCCCAGATGTTGGGCAGGATCTCGCGCCGCATAATGTAGCCGCGGCTCTCTCCGCGTGCTCGCGCGACGACGATGTAGTCCATCGCGTTTATGTTCACGGCGAGCGAACGCACGATGCGGTAGCAGCCGGGCGTGTACACGATCGCCGCCGTCGCGACGAGCAGCGCGATCTGCGAGCCGAAGCCCGCGATGATCACGAGCGCCAGCAGCTTGCTCGGAATCGACACCAGGGTATCGAGCGCGCGCGACAGCGCCGCATCGAGCCAGCCGCCGCTCACGGCCGCGAGCAGGCCCAGCATTGCGCCGAAGCCGCAGGCGAGCAGCGTGGCGGCGAACGCGACGCCCAGCGTGTACGGCGTGCCCGCGACGACGCGCGTCAGCATGTCGCGGCCCAGGTAGTCCGTGCCGAGCCAGTGTTCGGCGCTCATCGGCTGGAACACACCGGCGGATGACATTTCGCCGATGTCGTGCGATTGCAGCCAGGGCGCGAACAGCGCCACCAGGACCAGCACCGTGAGCACCGCGAGCCCCAGCTTGCCCGCCCACGACCAGCCGGCGAGCACGCCGCGCCGGCGAGGCGACGGCACGGGCAGAGCCGGCATCGTGGGGGCGCTCATTGATTCCGCAGCCTCGGGTTGGCGACGATGCCGCACACGTCGGCGAGCGTCACGAAGACCAGGTAGGCGGCGCAGAAGATCATCGCGCACGCCTGCACCAGCGGCATGTCGCGCTGCGTGACGGCGTCCACCATCAGCTTCGCGATGCCCGGGTAGTTGAAGATCACCTCGATGATGATCACGCCGCCGAGCAAATACGACAGGCTCAGCGCGATCGCGTTGGCGATCGGCCCCACCGCATTGGGCAGGGCATGCGCGAGCACCGTGCGCGCCGGCGACGCGCCCTTGAGGCGCACCATCTCGATATAGGGCTCACGCAGCTGATCGATCAGTGCCGCGCGCGTCATGCGCAGCATCTGCGCGATGATCACGCTGCCCAGGCTCACGATCGGCATCGCCAGCGAGCGCAGTAGGTCCACTGTCGACGAGCTGTCGATCGTGTACGACAGTGCCGGCAACCACTTCAGTTGCACGGCGAAGACGAGCACCGCCAGCGTGGCCACCAGGAACTCAGGCACAGACACCACCGCCACCGACGTCATGCTCACGAAGCGATCGAACGCCGAGCCGCGCCATAGCGCGCACAGGATGCCCAGCGCGAGCGCGATCGGCACCGAGAAGGCTGCCGTCAGCGCTGCCAGCAGCAATGACGCCGGCAGCCGGCTGGCGATCATCTCGCCGACCGAGCCGCCGGTCACCGGCGAGATGCCGGGGTCGCCGCGCAACACGCCGCCCAGCCACTGCACGTAGCGCTCGGGCGCGGGCGTGTCCAGCCCCATCTCCTTGCGCATCGCGGCAAGCGCTTCGGGCGTCGCGTCCTGCCCCAGCTTCTCTTGCGCGGCATCGCCGGGCAGCACGGCCGTGATGGCGAACACCACCAGCGACACCGCGAGCAGCGACAGCAGCCCCACCGCGATGCGGTTGGCCACCAGCCGCGCGACGGTGCGGTTCATGCGTCAGGCATCCAGCCAGACGTGCTCGGCGAAGGTGTAGCCCATCATGCCGCCCAGCGGAATCGGCGTGAGGCCCTTGAGCCGCTTGTTGTGGCCATCGATGTTCGACATGAAGAACGGAATGCCGATGCCGCTGCCTTCATGGATCATCACCTGCATGTCGGCGTACATCTGCGCCCGCTTGTTGGTGTCGGGTTCGCCGCGCGCAGCGACCAGCAGCTGGTCGAACTTCTCGTTCTTCCACGCCGACTCGTTCCACGGCGCGTCGGACTTGAAGAACGACGTCAGCAGCACATCGGCGCTCGGCCGCGGGTTGATCGCTCCGAAGCCCACCGGATGCTTCATCCAGTGCTGCGACCAGTAGCCGTCCGCCGGCATGCGGCGCACGTCGAGGTTCATGCCGATCTGCTTGGCGGCGTATTGCAGCACCAAGGCCATCTCGACCGAGCTCGTCGCGGCGGGCGAAACCACCACCGGGATGGTCGTGCTGCCGATGCCCGATTTCTGGAAATGGAACTTCGCCTTGTCGGGGTCGTAGAGCCGCTGCTTCAGGCCCTTGAAGTAGAAGCGGTTGGTCGGGTCGATGGGCTGGTCGTTGGCCACCACCCCGCGTCCGATCATGATCGACTTGACCATCTGGTCGCGATTGAACAGGTACTTGAGCGCGCTCACGAAGTCCGGGTTGTTGCCGGGCGCGGCGTCCAGGCGCACCACCAGGTCCGTGTAGGTGCCGGCCTTGGTCTCGAAGATGGCGTGTTTGCCGGTGGCGACGATACGGTCGATCGAGCGCGGGTTCACGGAACCGATCAGGTCGAGCTCGCCGGCGAGCAGCGCGTTGATGCGCGCCGTCTCGTCGCCGATGCCGACGTATTCGATCTCGTCGACGTAGGGCCGGTTCGGCTTCCAGTAGTTCTCGTTGCGCACGGCGACCGAGCGCACGCCAGGCTTGAACTCCTTGACCTTGTAGGGCCCGGTGCCGATGCCCGCGTTGAAATCGGTCGTGCCGTCCTTGACGACGTGGAAGTGGTACGTGCCCAGGACCACCGGCAGGTCGGCATTCGGCGTCGCCAGGCGGATCGTCACTTCGTTCGGGCCGCTGGCGACGACTTCTTCGATCGGGTCTGCAAGCACCTTGGCCTTGGAACCGGTCGCGGGATTCTTGTGTCGCATGACCGAGAAGATCACGTCCTGCGGCGTGAGCGGCTTGCCGTCGTGGAAGGTCACGCCCTTGCGCAGCTTGAAGACCCAGGTCTTCGCATCCTTGGTCGTGAACTCCTCGGCCAGCGACGGCTGCGGCGTCAGACTGCCGTCGAGGTAGGTCAGGCCGTTGTAGAACATGAAGCCGCGGATGTAGTCGGTGTGGTTCGACTGCTTCGCGGGATCGAGCGTGTCGCTCACGGCCGCCGTGGCACCCGCCACCTTGAGGCGCCCGCCCTTCTTCGGCGTCTCGGCGGCGTGCGTCGCGCTCGCGGCCGTCGCGATTCCGCCGGCAAGCGTGGCCTGCATGCCTCCCGCCACCAGCATGGCGAGCACGTCGCGCCGGCTCGCCCCGCGCTTCAACGCGTCGTGGATGCGCGTGCTCTCCTGCGGCCCGATCAGGTCGGTGAGCTCGTTGCGTTCGGTCATGTCGGTCTCCTCGGGAGCAAGGTGAAAAGACTCAGGTCAGGATGTCCTTGAGCCGGTAGTAGGCGCCCACGGCGGGCAGGAACCACGGCGGGCCGAAGTGGCCCGGAATCGGCGCCCAGGGGTTGTCGCGCCACGGATTGGCACTTGCATCGCCGGCCATCACGCGGGTCATGCATTCGCCCATGTGCACCGACATCTGCGTGCCGTGCCCGCTGTAACCCATCGAATAGAAGATGCCGTCTTTTTCGCCGGCGTGCGGCAGGCGATCGCGGGTCATGTCGACCTCGCCGCCCCAGCAGTATTCGACGTTCGTGTGCGCCAGTTGCGGGAAGGTTGCCTTCAGCTGTCGCTGCAGCACCTCGCCGCTCTTGGCGTCGGATCTCGGATTCGACAGCGCGAAGCGCGCGCGCCCGCCGAACACCAAACGGTTGTCGGCGGTGAGGCGGAAGTAGTTGTGCAGGTTGCTGGTCGTCGTGTAGGTGCGGCGTTGCTTCAGCACGTTGGTCGCCAGCTCCGACGCAAGCGGCTCCGTCACGATGATGAAGCTGCCGATCGGCACGATGCGCCGGCGCCAGAACCAGAAGCTCGACGTCGAGCCGTGACGGGTCGCACCGGTGGCGACCAGCACCTGGTTCGCCTCCACGGTACCGCGCTTCGTGTGCACGCGGTAGCGCATGCCGCTCAGCCGCTCGAGGCGCTCGACCGGCGTGTGATCATGGATCAGCGCCCCGTGCTTCGCGGCCGCCTGAGCGAGCCCGCGGCCGAAGCGACCCATGTGCATCTGCGCACTCTTCCGGTACAGCAGGCCGCCGCAAAATTGGTCCGAACCCACTTCGTCGCCGATGCGCTCGGGCGGAATCAGTTCGACTTCCGGATCGGCTTCGCGCTTGAGTTGCTCGAAGTTGCGCGCGAGGCTCTCGTAATGCGCGGGACGCGCCGCGAGCTTGAGCTTGCCCCGCCGTGCAAAGTCGCAGTCGATATTCTCGGTCTGCACGATGCGCTCAACCGTGTCCACGGCAGCATCGTATGCGCGGTACCACGCGGCCGCACGCTCCTTGCCGACGCGTGCCGCGAGGGCGGGGTAGTCGACCGCGAGCCCGTTGTTCACGTGGCCGCCGTTGCGGCCCGACGCCTCTGCGGCGATCGCGTCGGCTTCGAGCACGACCACGGTCGCACCACGCTGCGCCAGCGCGCGCGCTGCGGACAAGCCGGTGAACCCGCCGCCCACCACCGCGACATCCACTCTCGCCGGGAGCGCGACCTGCCGACCGGCGAACGGTGCGGCGGTGTCGGTCCAGAAAGACTCGAGTTTCATCGAGTCTCATTGGAGCACTGCGCTGTCATCGGTTTGTCTCGATTCGCAGTCGGCGCTTGGTTAAAGCTGCGGTTTGCGTCCGGCGCGGCGGCATGGTGTGCGGGCGCAACCTCGGGCTCGGGGAAAACACTACTTGGACGAAGTACGCCCCGTCGCACGCCGGACTCGGCTCCACATATTCATACGGCAGTTGATGCTGTGCGGCGCCCGACAACGCAACGGAATGCGGCGCGGTGCGGCGCCAAACACCACATCGTTGCGCGCACGCCGCCTTAAGCTGTAGAGGTCCTCAAACTTGCCGTGCACCAACATGTCCCTGCTCGAATTCAAGGTTCTCACCTTCGACGTCGTCGGCACGCTGATCGACTTCGAACGCGGCATGCTCGACTACCTGCGCCTCGCGGCGCCGAATGCGCCGGTGTCCGATGACGATTTCCTGATCGCGTACCGCGCCGAGCGCGCAGCCGACGACAGCATCTTCTACCCAGACGACCTCGCGCGCGTGTGGCGCAGGCTCGCGCCCAAGCTCGGGCTGCCGGACACCGACAAGGCGGCGGTCGGGTTTCGCCAATCGGTCGCGCAGTGGCCCGCGTTCGCCGATTCAGTACCGGCGCTGCAGCGCCTGAAGAAGCACTTCAAGCTGTGCGCCACCACCAACACGCAGCGCTGGGCCGTCGGCAACTTCGAGCGTACGCTGCAGATGCCCTTCAACTGGACCGTGACCAGCGACGACACGGGCACCGAGAAGCCGGACCCGAAGTACTTCGAGTGGTTCCGGGAGATGCTCGCGAAAAGGGGATACACGCAGGCCGAAAACCTCCACGTGGCTCAGAGCCAGTACCACGACATTGGCATCGCCAAGTCGATGGGCTGGAAGACCTGTTGGATCGAGCGTCGTGCCGGCCAGAAGGGGTTCGGCGGCACTCTGGCAGTCAAGGAGATCGCACGGCCCGATTGGCACTTCACGACGCTTGCGCAACTGGCTGATGCAGTCGAAGCCGAGCGGCGCTGACGTCATCGCAGAGTCGGCCTGCGACATTCATCGCGAAATCGCCGGGCGCCGGATTGGGCCCGGCGTGATGACTCAAAGTCCGACAAGCGCGGGCAACCCGTTGATGTCGCGAATCTCCACGAAGCTGTAGGCGGCGTTGGGCGTCGGCTCGTGCCCGCGATTGACGAACACCTTGTTCTTGATACCCACGTCGTGCGCCGAGAAGTGGTCGTAGCGCGGGCTCGAAGAGACGTGCAGGATGTCATCGGGGGAGCAGGCGAGCTGGTCGATCATGTACTCGAACGCGGCCAGGCGCGGCTTGTAGGCCTTCGCGTCCTGCGCGGTGTACACCTTGTGGAAAGGCGCTTCGAGCTTGCGCACATTCGAGTGGATCTGCTCATTCATCGCGTTGGACAGGATCACCAGCGGTATGTGCTTGGCGATGCGGTTGAGCGGATGCGACACATCGGTATGCGGCCCCCAAGTGGGCACGGCGTCGTAGTACTTCTGCCCGTCCTCGTCGCGGTACTTCAGGCCATGGCGCTTGCAGGCGCGCTCGAGCGCGGATTTCAGCACCTGGTCGTACGGCTTCCAGTCGCCCATCACCTCGTCGAGGCGGTATGCGTTGAAGTCGCGCACGAACTGGCGCAGTTGCTCGGTGGGCAGATGGCCCTCGTACATGTCGAGGGCCATCTCGTGCATGCGGAAGTAGGTCAGCGTGCCGTAGCAGTCGAAGGTGATGTACTTTGGTTTGAACACCATGGTCGGTTCCTCATGTCAGGTTGAGAAGTCCATCAGCACGGTCTTGAAGCGCAGGTTGGCCTCGACGGCCTGCCTGCCGAGATCCTTGCCGAAGCCGGAGCCTCCCCACCCGCCGGTGGGGAGGATGAAGTCCGAGGTGCGGCCGTAGCGGTTGATCCACACCGTGCCGGCATCGATGCGGCGCATCGCACGCATGGCACGGCCGGCATTGCTGGTGTGCACGCCCGCGGCCAGCCCGTACGATTCGTGCGACGCGAGGACAAACGCCTGATCTTCGTCGTCGAAGGTCTGCAGAGTGAGCACCGGCCCGAAGATCTCCTCGCGCACGGCCGGGTTCGAGGCGTCGACGTTGGCGAGCAGGGTCGGCAGGTAGTAGTAGCCCTCGTCGCCCCAGCACTGCCCGCCGCACAGCAGCTCGGCACCGGCCTCGCGCGCGCGTCGCACAGCGTCGTCGATGCGCGAGAGCTGCACGCGTGACGCGATCGGCGGCAGCGTCGCGCCGTCGTCCCAGGTGGGGCCGGGCTTCAACTGCGCGAACTTGCGCATGATGCGTTCGGCCAGCGCATCGGCGATGCGACGGTGAGCGATCAGGCGCGAGCCCGCGATGCACACCTGTCCCGCGTTGGCCGTGATCGCGCGCGCCACGACCTCCGCTGTGCGATCCACGTCGGCGATGTCGTCGAACACCACCTGCGGGCTTTTGCCGCCGAGCTCCAGCGTCACCGGTTTAGGCCCATGCAGCGCGCACGCACTCATGATCTGCGCGCCCGTCGCGGTCGAGCCCGTGAAGGTGACCTTGCCGACGAGGGGGTGCGCGCACAGCGCTGCGCCCGCCGTGCGGCCATCGCCTTGCACAACGTTGAAGATGCCGGGTGGCACACCCGCCTCGAGCGCGAGCTGCGCTAGGCGGATCGCGGTGAACGGCGTGATCTCCGAGGGCTTGAGCACGACGGCATTGCCGGCGGCGAGCGCGGGACCAGCCTTCCACGACACCATCGACAGCGGGAAGTTCCACGGCGCGATCGCACCGACCACGCCGTACGGCTGCGCCATGACCATGCCGAGCTGGTCGCTGCGCGTCGCAGCCACGTCGCCGCCGATCTTGTCGGCGTACTCGGCGAAGAACCGGATGCCCTCGGCGGTGAACGGCACATCGCCAGCGATCGCGTCGCGCACCGGCCGCGTCGACCCTACGCCTTCCATCGTGCCAAGCGTGCGCGCGTCGGCCTCGATCAGCTCCGCCCATCGGCGCAGCACCTTCGCACGATCGCGCGGTGCACAGGTCGACCAATCGGCCTCGCGCCAGGCGCGGTGCGCGTCGCGCACCGCTTCGTCGACGGTCGCCGCGTCGGCGGTGTCGAGCGCGGCATAGGGTTTTGCATCGGAAGGGCGCAGCACTTCCATGCGCTGCGGCGTGCGCACGAGGCGGCCGCCGATGAAGTGCCCCTGCGGGACCTCGAGGCGATCTGGCAGTGCCGTGGACATTCGGGGAATGCTAGGTCGCGTGCTGCCGCAGAAGTTGCGGTTCTGTGCCGACCGTTCGCGACAATTCGCCCGATGTCGTGCTCGCGCGAGCGACATTGTGCTGAACTGGCGTAGTCGCTGCTGCACGCCAAGATCGTCCTAGCGTGCACCGTCGGCGGTGCGCAAGATCGCTTGCAAGGAGACGCCATGCCCCAGATTTCGCCATCCCTCGCGGCCGCGCCGCCCCCAGGCCAAGCGCTGCCGGACGGGGTGCGGTTGCGCCGCTTCGCGGAGGGCGACCTCGAGACCGCGGAATCTCTCTCGCGCGAGATGCAGTGGCCGCACCGTCTCGAAGACTGGCGCTTCGGGCTCGCGCACGGCGAGGGCGTGGTGGCGGTGCGCGATTCGCAGGTGATCGGCACGGCGGTGCGCTGGCTGTGGGGCAAGCGCCATGCGACGCTGGGCATGGTGATCGTCTCGTCGCCGATGCAGGGGCGTCGCATCGGCCAGCATCTGATGGGTGCCCTGATGGAGGGGCTGGAAGGCCGCTCGGTGCTGTTGCATGCCACAGCCGAAGGCCGGGGACTTTACGAACGCAGCGGCTTCCGGATCGCCGGCGAGATCCGCCAACACCAGGGCACTGCCGCCCCGGCGCAGCTCGTCGCCTTGCCCGAAGGCGAACGACTGCGTCCGCTCGGCCGCAACGACGCGAAGGCCTTGGTCGCGCTCGATGCGAAGGCGGCCGGGATGCCTCGCGACGCGATGCTTCGACAGCTGCTCGCCAACGGCGAGACGGTCGTGCTCGCGCGCGGCAGCGAAGCGATCGGATTCTCGACGCTGCGCCGTTTCGGCCGCGGCCATGTGATCGGCCCCGTCGTGGCGCCCGACCTTGACGGCGCAAAGGCGCTGATCGGCTACTGGTGCAGTCGCTACGCGGGCAAGTTCCTGCGCGTCGACGCCGATGCTGCGAGCGGCCTGCCCGAATGGCTCGAGTCCGTCGGTCTCGCCCGCGTCGGCATGGCGACGGCCATGGTCCGCGGCGCCCCGCTGCAGCGCGGGTACGCTCAAGGCGGCTGGGCGCTCGTCAATCAGGCGATGGGCTGAAAGGGGCCTGTGGCATTCGTCTACAAGGCAGACCCCAAGCGCGCCGCCATTTGGCAACAGCTGTTCGCACGCCACGCCCCCGACATTCCTTTCTCGATCTGGCCGGACGTGGGTGATGCGAAGGCCGTCCGGTTCCTCGCCGCGTGGTTGCCGCCGGACAACCTCGCCTCCACGTTCCCGAATCTCGAAGTGCTGTTCTCCACCGGCGCGGGTGTGGACCAATTGAATCTCGATCGCATTCCCGGGCAGGTGAAGCTGGTGCGCATGATCGAGCCAGCGCTGGTGGCGACGATGGCGGAGTTCGTGGGTTTCGCGGTGACCGCCCTCCATCGGGACATTCCGCTGTATTTGAGTCAGCAGCGCGAGTGCATCTGGCACGAGCACCGCGTGCGCGCCGCGGGCGCGAGCCGGGTCGGCGTGATGGGTCTGGGCATGCTCGGCACCGCAGCTATTGCGCGCCTGCAGCAACTCGGCTTCGACTGTGCGGCGTGGAACCGGTCGCGACGCGACGTCCCTGGTGTCTCTTGCTTCAACGGCGTGGAGGGTCTCCACGCCTTCCTCTCGCGCACCGAGATCCTCGTGTGCCTGCTTCCGCTGACGGACAGCACTCGCGGCATTCTCGATGTGCGCGTGTTCGCCGCGTTGCCCGAAGGCGCGGCAGTGATCAACGTGGGCCGTGGTGGCCACCTGGTCGAGGAGGATCTGCTGGCCTCGCTCGACAGCGGCCATCTGCGGGCCGCTGTCCTCGATGTGTGCGAGGCAGAACCGCCGCCGGCCCGACATCCATTCTGGAATCACCCGAAGATCTGGCTGACGCCGCACATTGCAAGCACGACCCAGCCGAAGTCAGCCGTCGAAGCCGTGCTTGCGAACCTGCGCCGGCACCAGCGCGGCGAGGCGATGGAAGGCCTGGTCGATACGCGCAGGGGCTATTGACCGCCGCAGAATCTTCTACCGGCAGGGCATCAACAACAGCATGGACATGCGCGCGGGCCGCACCATCCCGCAGCACCCGCTGCGCGCTCGCGCCTAAGCTTGACGGATGATCACCGATGCTGAAGCCTCCTTCGCCGAGACGCTCGTCGCCCTCGACCGTGCGCACCTGATCCATCCCGTGGCCAACTGGCGCGGTCACGAACAGCGCGGCGCAACGGTCTTGCATTCCGGCCGCGGCGCCTGGCTGCGCGACCAGAACGGCAAGGAACTGCTCGATGCCTTCTCCGGCCTGTGGTGTGTGAACATCGGCTACGGGCACGAGAGCGTGGTCGAGGCCGCCGCGCAACAGATGCGCAAGCTGCCGTACGCCACGGGCTACTTCAGCTTCTCGAGCGAACCGGCGATCAAACTGGCCGCGAAGCTGGCGGCCATCGCGCCGGAGGGACTCGATCACGTGTATCTCACGCTCGGTGGATCGGAAGCGATCGACGCCGCCGTGCGCCTGATTGTGCAGTACTACAACGCGACCGGCCGCCCGGCAAAGAAGCACTTCATCTCGCTCGAACGTGGCTATCACGGTTCGTCCTCGACCGGCGCGGGCCTCACCGCGCTGCCCGCGTTCCATCGTGGCTTCGACCTGCCCCGGCCCGAGCAGCACTACATCGCGTCGCCGTACGCTTATCGCCATCCCGCAGGCCCCGATTCGCAGGCGATCATCGATGCATCGCTGGCCGCGTTGCGTGCCAAGGTGAACGCGCTCGGCGCGGAGAACGTCGCCGCGTTCTTCTGCGAACCCATTCAGGGCTCGGGCGGAGTGATCGTGCCGCCGGAAGGATGGCTCAAGGCGATGCGCGAAGCCTGCCGCGAACTCGATATCCTCTTCGTCGCCGACGAAGTGATCACCGGGTTCGGTCGCACGGGCCCGATGTTCGCGTGCCATGCCGAAGGCGTGTCGCCCGACATGATGACGGTCGCAAAGGGCCTGACCTCGGGGTATTCGCCGATGGGTGCGCTGCTGATGAGCGACCACATCTACGATGGCATTGCCGATGGCACGCCGGCCGGATCGCCTGTCGGGCATGGCGCTACCTATTCGGCGCATCCGGTGAGTGCCGCCGTCGCACTCGAGGTGATCCGTCTGTACGAAGAGGGCGGCATCCTCGCCAATGGCCAGCAGATGGCTCGGCACTTCGAGTCGGGTTTGCAGGCGATGTTGCGGCATCCGCTGGTGGGCGACGCGCGCTCGCGCGGCCTGCTCGGCGCGCTCGAATTGGTGAGCGACAAGTACACGAAGGCGACTTTCGATCCCGCATTGAGACTGCCCGACCGCCTGGCGGAAGCCGGTTACCGTCACGGCCTCGTTTTCCGCGCGTTCGGTGACTGCACCCTCGGCTTTGCGCCGGCGCTGTGCTACACCCCGCAGGAGTTCGGGCAGCTTTTCGAGCGCCTGCGGCGCTGCCTGGACAGCGTGCTCGACCAACCGGAGGTGCGTCGCGCCATGGCCTGAGCTTGACGGCGGCCCGCAACTTGCATAGAAGAGGTAGTCTAGGATGAATACCTCCAGCGGGAATCCCAAGCTCGACCGCCTCGATCTGCGTATCCTCTGCCACTTGCAGAACAACGGGCGGGCAACCAACGTCGAGATCGCCGACGCGGTCGGGCTTTCGCCAAGTCCTTGCCTCGTGCGTGTGAAACGGCTCGAGCAGGCCGGCTACATCGCGGGCTACGGCGCGCAGATTCGTCTGGAAAAGCTCGGCGACACGCTGCTGGTGTTCACCGAAGTCACTCTGCAGGATCACAAGCGCGAGGATTTCGTGCGCTTCGAGACGAGCATCCGGCCGATCGACGAGATCGTCGAGTGCCACCTCGTCAGCGGCGGCTACGACTACCTGCTGAAATTCGTCACGCGCGGCGTGAACCACTACCAGTCGATCATCGAGGGTCTGCTGGAGCGCAACATCGGCATCGAGAAGTACTTCAGCTACATCGTGATCAAGACGCCGTTCGTCAAGAACTTCTACCCGATCGAGCGCCTGATGCAGCCGCCGGCCTGAGGCGAGCCCATTTCGACATTTCATGCTGCGGCGGGGCCGCGTTCCAAGGCCAAGTTGCGCGGCGGTTCGCGTAACCTGGGCGCATGACGAGGCGATCTTCGGTCGGCGTGCTGCGCGCGCTGCGACACATCGACCAGCACTTGGCTCGGCCGCTCAGCCTGGCCGAACTAGCCGGCGTCGCGGGCCTGTCGACCTGGCGCTTCGCCACGGTGTTCCGCCAGCAGGTCGGCCTGTCGCCACACCGCTATGTCTGCTGCCGGCGCGTCGAGCGCGCGCAGATGCTGATCCGCAGCGGCGTGCCGCCTGCCACCGCAGCCAGCGAAGCCGGCTTCTATGACCAGAGCCATCTATCGCGGCACTTCAAGAACCTGTGTGGCATGACCCCAGGCCAGTACCAGCTGAACGCGCACCTGGCCCCGACGGCATGCTGATCGGCGAGATCGCCGACTCACCGGATGCTGTCGCAACGCAGAGCATGGCTCGCCGCTGATCGCAGCGCGGTGTGCCGAGGCGCTCGTCGAGCACTGGGAGGGGCTGGCCAAACTGCACATAGCGGGACGCGGCGCGTCGGATCGTAATGACGTGGCTGTGATGTAGCAGACGGTCGAGGATCGCAGTGGCGACCACCGCGTCGCCGAACACGCCGCCCCACTCGGCCACCGAGCGGTTGCTCGTCACCGGCATCGAGCCGCGCTCATGGCGGCGGCTCACCTGCGACCCTCCCGCGATCCCGCAATCACGCCAGGCGGATGTCGAACCAACGCTCCGGCGTGTCCGACCATGTCGGAGAAGGCTTTTCGTCGCGGGTCCCTTCCAACCAGGAATTCGCGTCGACGCTGCGGCAAAGCAGGTATCCGTTTCGGCTCGGAAGAGTCGATCACGTCGGTGGAGATCTTCCATACGGGTCACAACCTGATCGAAACGCGCGCCCCGATTCGAGCGATGACCTTTGCGACGTGGGGCGGCAAGCCCTATTTGGTAGCGGCGCGTACATGCACCACCCATCGTGACCATCCCGCTCGACCAACTGAAGCCCGACTCAGTCAAACAACCAGCGGCCGCCGGCGGACACGAGGACGCGAGCTTCTTCTGACCTGCAGCTCCGGGGCCGAACACGCCATTGGCGCAGCCGCCGACGCCGGCGAACTCTTGAGCTCAGCGAGCGGCCGCCCGCAAGGTGAGCCACTCGGCAGCCTGCCGATCGCCCTTGCCACCCACAGCCGCCAACCGCGTCGCTAGTGCCGCCTCCTGCTCGATCCAGTCGGCCACCGCCTGCCACCCTGCCCTGAGCTGCGCATCGCTCTTGGCCACGTAATGCCCGAGCGTCACATCGGCCGTGACCGCGTGGTTCATCATGCGCTTGAGCACCGCCGCCGACACCAGCCCTTCGGCGACGCTCGCGAACGTCGCCCTCAGCCCGTGCCCCTGCACGTGGGTCTGCGCCGCCCGGTTGATCGCCCGCAGGGTCTTGCGTGCGTCGACCACCGGGAACAGCGCCGCCTCGGCTTCTTTGCCTTGGCAGTGCTCGCGAACGATCTGCAGCGCCTGCTTGGATAGCAGCACGCGGTGGTCCGACCGGTTCTTGGTGTCCCGGAGCACGACCCGGGCGCCGGCGAGGTCGACGTCACCGACCTTGAGCGGCGCATAGCCCAGTTTCTTGTGGCCGTGGATCTCGACACCTCGGCATCCGGTGAGCAGCTGGAAGCGGTAGGTGTCGGCAGCGACTCTGGAGGCTGCCTGGCCGGCCGCGTTCCACCACGCCCCCAGCCGCTCCGCCGGGATGGGGCTGGGATCTCCCCCTGCGTTGGCGAGCACGATGCGCTGGCGCCCGGCGGTGTCCTTGCTGAGCGGGTTGCCGGCGATGACCGCGCCGTGCCAGCGCAGCACCGCTCGGAGCACCTGCATCGCGTAGGTGGCCCGCCGTGGGGACTTCCTGGCGCAGCGCTCGTAGGTCTGGCGGATGG
>DATKAJ010000063.1:0-2652 GCA_035498175.1 Burkholderiaceae bacterium | reverse complement strand
GGCCGCGCAGCGATGCGTCGGGATGCGCGTCCCGCGGCAGCTGCGGCGGCTCGCTGATCTTCGCCAGCAGCAATGCGGACGCGATGTAGGTCAGCGCATCCGCAACCATCACGACGATCGCGCCGAGCCACTGGAACAGCCACCCGGTGATTCCGAACGAGGCGGCCTCGGTCGCGGCGTTGCCGGCGGCGAGCACGGAGTTGCGCCGAGTGAGGTCCTCGTGCGCGATGCTGCGCGCGATCCACGCGGATTGCGCGAGTTCGAAGGCGACAGCCAAGGCGCCGTTGACCGCGACAACGACGACCAGCCAGCCGATCGTCAGACCGCCGAGCGCGGCCGTCACTGGCACACTCGCGAGCATCGCCGCGCGCGCGAGATCGGCGGCGATCATCGTGCGGCGCTTGGGCCAGCGGTCGACGAGTGCGCCGAGCAGCAGCGCGGCCAGCGCGCCGGCCGCGACGTCGGCGACAGCGAGCAGCGCCATCGCGCTCGGCGAGGCCTGCAGCACGAGCACGGCGAGCCAGGGGATCGCGAGCCGGCTCATCAGCGAGCCGAACGTCGAGATCACCTCGGCGGCGAAGACTCGGCGGAACGCGGCCGTCGACATGGGCCGCGATGCTACTGCCGTGTGCGCTCCGCGGGTGCGGAGCGCGTACCGAAGCGCCGTCAGTTCCGACGGCGCCTGCGCCAGCCTCCGCAGCGCAGCCGCCGGCCACCGAGGGAGCGCGTGGTGGCGGCCGCGCTGCGGAGCCCTAACGGGCGATGGCTACTTCTGGTTCGAGGCGACCTTCACCGACTCGGTCGACTCCTTCGTAACGGCCATCTTGGCCTCCCACGCGCGCGCAGTCTTCTGGTCGACATAGTCAGCGAACAGCAGGCTGGACATTTGCTTGTCCCAGCGCTGGACGTAGCGCCTCAGCTCATCGGGACCCTGCTCGGCCGCCGCGCAGGCGCCGCGGTCGATCGAGGTTTGCGCCGGGGCGCAGCGGTATTCGGCATTCGCGCCGGCGACCATCGCGCTGGCGAAGAAAAGGCCGGCAGAGATCTGGGCATAGCGGATGTTCATGGCAAGCTCCTCACGGCGTGTCAGTCACGTCAGCGAGCGGCTGCTCGCTGCCCGGAGCCTCGAAGGATTCGGGCGCTCCTGTGCGTAAAGACGCCGAACCGGGGCGGAACCGGACACGGCCGGCCGAAGCTCAGCCCGGCCGTTCGGCGTCGGCGTCGTGCATCAGGCGATAACCGACGCCGGTCCCGGTGAACAGATGGCGTGGGAACCGGCTGAGGCGCCAGCCGAGGTCCCTAGTGGCGCTCGTTGCTGGCGACCTGTGGCGCGGTTTCGTCCTTGGTCTGTTCGGCCGCCATGCGCCTGGTTTCCCAGTTCTTCAACGTCTGGTCATCGACATAGTCGGCAAAGAACAGGCTCGCCATCTGCTGGTCCCAGCGGCTGACGAAGCGCCGCAACGCTTCGGGACCCTGCTGCGCGGCTTCGCATGCCAGCCGGTCATTCACGGTCATGGGTGGATTGCAGCGGTACTCGGCATTCGCAGCAAATGCGGCGGAGAAGATCATGAATGCCGAGATTCGGGCGATCGCTGTATTCATGGCGGACTCCTTGATGGGTGGACCGTCGCCCGCAAGCGGGTGCCTGCAGGCAGAGCGCTAGCGCTCCTGAACAAAGACGCCGAACCGAAGCCATCGGGACAGCGATCCGACGCGAACTTCCCGGAAACCGTGGCAGCGGATCCGCCGCCCGCGATCTGCACCGAAGCTCTTGGATTCGTGCAGTGACGCCATTCTGTGCGCGCCCCTCACGACAGTGCGAGCGCTGTGCGACGAAAGCCTGATTCCTTGGAGACGAAGCAGATGAATTGGGTGCCGAACCGTAACGGCTGCGACGAAGCAGGTACTTCTTGCCTCACGCCTCGAATGATCGAGCTCGACCGCGAAGATCACATTTGTTACATGCCGCGACAGCGGGATAGGCTGCGCGCTGATCAGTCCGCGCTAGGGTCCGGATCCTGCAGCAGGCGATAGCCGACGCCGGTCTCGGTCAGCAGGAACTGCGGACGGGCCGGGTCCGGTTCGATCTTGGCGCGCAGTTGCTTCATGTAGATGCGCAGGTAATGCGGCTGGTCAACGCGGTCCGGGCCCCAGACTTCGCGCAGCAGCTGGCGCTGCGTCGCGACGGCACCGTCCTGGCGCGCGAGCGCCGAGAGCAAGCGGTATTCAATCGGCGTGAAGTGGATCGCGCCGGCGGGCCCCGACGCGGAGCGCTGAGCGAGGTCGATCGTCACGTCTCCAAGCGTCAGCGGCTGCGCGACGTCGCCGGGTCGCGCTGCACGGCGCAGCGCCGCGCGCACGCGTGCGAGCAGTTCGCCGACGGCGAACGGCTTGGTCACGTAGTCGTCGGCGCCTGCGTCGAGCGCAGCAATCTTCTGCTGCTCGTCGACACGCGCCGAGAGCACGATGATCGGCAACGACGACCAGTTGCGGATGCCGCTGACGACGGCATGGCCGTCGGCGTCGGGCAGCCCGAGGTCGAGAATCACCAGGTCGGGCTTGTGACTCGCGGCCTCGATGAGGCCGCGCTGAGCGGTCTCCGCCTCGATGACGCGGAAGCCCTCGGCTGACAGCGTCGTGCGCAGCAGGCGG
>DATKAJ010000062.1:0-12951 GCA_035498175.1 Burkholderiaceae bacterium | reverse complement strand
GGCGGGGCGATCAGCTTGATTCCGATCCACAGCAGCATGAGTCCGCCGATCAGTTTGAGCAGAGGGATGTCGAGCAGCGCCACCGCGACGGTGATCAGGATCACGCGCAGGATGATCGCACCCGCCGTCCCCCACAGGATGCCAATCCGCCGCTGGCGCGGCGGCAGTTTGCGGCAGGCCAGCGCGATCAGCAGCGCATTGTCGCCTCCCAGCAGGATGTCGATCATGATGATCTCGCCGATCGCCATCCAGTCGAGGTCGGCAATCCACTCGGCGACGGCGTTCATGCGGACGTCCCGCGCGACTCGAGCCGGCGAGCCCAGACCATGCCAAGGGCAACCACGAGCACTGCGCACGCGGCCGACACGATGTAATCCAGGTGGCCGAAATGCTCGTGGAACCAGTCGTCGATGGCCGGATCGGTCACCGCCATCTCGCCTGCGACGAACCCCAGCAGCGCCGCGCCCAGCGTGATGATGACGGGCCACCGGCTCATCAGGCCGAGCAGCAGCTGGCTGCCGACGATGATCAGCGGAATCGACAACCCCAGGCCGATGATCAGCAGCGCGATGCGGCCCTGTGGCGGTCCGGTTTCAGCGGCCGCGGCGACCGCGATCACGTTGTCGACGCTCATCACCAGATCGGCGATCAATATCGTCCGGATGGCCGCAAGCAGCCCGCCCCGCGACTCGTGCGACTCGGTGCCTTCACCCTCCGGCTCGGGCAGCATCAGCTTTGCGCCGATCCAGATCAGCAGCGCTGCACCGACGAGCTTGAGATACGGGTACTGCAGCAGCTGGACTGCGAACACGGTCAGCAACACTCGCAGCACGATTGCCGCCGCGCTGCCGAACAGGACCGCGTTCTTCTGCTGCCGCCGCGGCAGATGCCGCGCCGCGAGCGCGATCACCACCGCGTTGTCGCCCGACAGGATGATGTTGACGATGATGATCTCGAAGAGCGACTTCCAGAACGCGGGCTCCGAAGCAGTCTGCAGCAGCTCCATCTGTTGTCCGATGCTCCGGCCGGTCGCCCGCCATTCGGGTTAAGTAGCGGTGCGGGCAAGCAGCCTGCCGGACTCCGGCGGAATTCGCATCGTGCCGTGCAGCAACGTCAGTTCTGTCACGTTCTCGCTCGAGAATCGGCCGAGCCTATAGCACGGACTTGAGCAGCTTGCCGAGCTCCGACGGGTTCTTCGTCGTGCGGATGCCGCAGGCCTCCATGACGGCCAGCTTTTCCTGTGCGGTGCCTTTGCCGCCGGAAATGATTGCGCCCGCATGCCCCATGCGCTTGCCAGGCGGCGCGGTGACACCGGCGATGAAGCCCACCACGGGCTTCTTCATGTGTTTCTGGGCCCACTGCGCCGCGATCTCTTCGTCGGTGCCCCCGATCTCGCCGATCATCACGACGGCGTCAGTGTCCGGGTCGTCGTTGAAGAGCTTCAGGATGTCGATGTGCTTCAGCCCGTTGACCGGATCGCCGCCGATGCCGACGGCGCTCGACTGGCCAAGCCCCAGGTCAGTCAGCTGCGCGACGGCCTCGTAGGTCAGCGTCCCGGACCGCGACACGACTCCGATGCGGCCCTTGCGATGGATGTGGCCCGGCATGATGCCGATCTTGATCTCGTCCGGCGTGATCGTGCCGGGACAATTGGGGCCCAGCAGCAGCGTCTTCTTGCTGTGCTTCCGCATCTTGTCGCGGACGACGATCATGTCGCGCACCGGGATGCCCTCGGTGATGCAGATGACGAGATCGAGGTCGGCGTCGACCGCTTCCCAGATCGCGTCGGCAGCGCCCGCCGGCGGAACGTAGACCACCGAGACGTTCGCGTCCGTCTTCTCCTTTGCCTCCCTGACGCTGGCGAAGATCGGGATGCCCTCGAAGTCCTCGCCGGCCTTCTTCGGATTCACGCCGGCGACGAAGCAGTTCTTGCCGTTCGCGTACTCGCGGCAGGCGCGCGTGTGGAACTGGCCGGTCTTGCCGGTGATGCCCTGCGTGACCACGCGCGTGTTCTTGTTGACCAGGATACTCATTGTCGTTCTCTCGTGCGCTAGCGGCCGCGCGCGGCGGCAACGACTTTTTCGGCCGCCTCGGCCATCGTGTCGGCGGAAATGATCGGCAGCCCCGAGTCCTTCAGCATCTTCTTGCCGATCTCCTCGTTGGTGCCCTTCATGCGAACCACCAGCGGCACGCTGAGGTGGACGGCGCGGGACGCGCTGATCACGCCCTCGGCGATCGTGTCACACCGCATGATGCCGCCGAAGATATTGACGAGGATGGCCTTGAGTCCCGGATTGCGCAGCATCAGCTTGAAGGCTTCGGTGACCTTCTCTGCGGTCGCCCCGCCGCCGACGTCGAGGAAATTGGCGGGCTCGCCGCCGAAGAGCTTGATCGTATCCATCGTCGCCATCGCCAGCCCGGCGCCGTTGACGAGGCAGCCGATGTCGCCGTCCAGCTGGATGTAGCTGAGGTCGAACTGGCTCGCCTCGACCTCGGCTGGATCTTCCTCGTCGAGGTCGCGGAGTTCGACGATTTCCGGATGCCGGAACAGCGCGTTGGAGTCGAAATTCAGCTTCGCGTCCAGCGCGATCACGCGCCCGTCGCGCGTGAGGATCAGCGGATTGATCTCCGCGAGCGACGCGTCCGTCTCCCAGAACGCCTTGTAGAGGCCCTGCAGCACGGTGCGGGCTTTTGGCACGCTCGCCGCAGGAATGCCGATCTTTGCAGCGATGTCATCGGCGTCGTGATCGGTCATTCCGAGCGCCGGATCGATGTGGACCTTGTGGATCTTCTCCGGGTGATGGGCAGCGACCTCCTCGATGTCCATGCCGCCTTCGCTCGATGCCATCAGCGTCACCCGTTGCGTGGCCCGGTCGACGACCATGCCGACGTAGAGTTCCTTCGCGATGTCTGCGCCCTCTTCGATCAGTAGGCGCCGCACCTTCTGTCCGCCGGCCCCGGTCTGGTGGGTGACGAGTTGCATCCCGAGGATCTCGGACGCACGCTGCTTTACTTCGTCCAGCGAGCGTGCGAGCTTGACTCCACCGCCCTTGCCGCGACCGCCGGCATGGATCTGTGCCTTCACGACCCACACCGGGCCGCCGAGGGTTTCAGCGGCCTTCACGGCTTCGTCCACCGTAAATGCTGGCACCCCGCGCGGCACGGGGACGCCGAAGCGCCTGAAGATCTCTTTGCCCTGGTACTCGTGGATTTTCATCGTGTCGTCCCGTCCTTGATCGGAGTCGGCTTGTCCGCCGCGGTCCCCTTGCGCTTCGGCTGGTACCAGCGCGGATAGAACTTCGCGACGGCGGGCCCGTCGGTGCGCAGCGCATGGCAGCGGTCCAGCTGCCATGGCATCTTCTCGTCCTCGTGGTGGCCCGCATGCGCCGCATCGCGGGTCTTGAAGACCTCGCCGGCGAACGCCTGCACGGCCGCCGTCGGCAGGACGTTCGCGAGCTCGGTGATGTGCGTGCAGCCATGCACCCCGCCGAGGCGACCCTGCAGATGCCGCCGGAAGTCCTGCAGCAGGTTCAGGCCAACCAGCTTGCTGTAGTCCGGGCCGATCGTGTCGCAGTGCCCCGGATACGGCACCCAGTTCGAGTCCGCGACCGCGCTGACGATGTTGAGCCTGGTATCGATGGTGACCCGCAGGACCATCGCGTGGATCGGGTCACCCGCGGTGCGCTGGCCGGTCGCCAGCGGGAAGTCGCGCGACTTCGTGTCGATGAGTTCAGCCTCGAGGTCCCACAGCCCGTCATCGCGCGCATAGGCGTCGACCTTGATCGAGCGCGTGTGCACGTGGCGGCGGTTCGGCATCAGGGGCAAAAGAAAAGGCCGCCGTGGACTTGCGCCGGCGCGGCCTGTCGAGGCAATTTAGCACAGCGACTCCTCAGGGCCGAAGGCGCTTGGCCCTGACTCGGGACACGCCACCGCGCGCGCGAGAGCGGGAGGGCCCTAGGCCGCGCCGCCTTCCGTGTCAGCGACGCCGCGCAGCACCTGCCGGATCACTGTGCTGCTGAACCCACGCGCCTCGAGGAAGCGCGTCTGTCGTGCGCGCTCCTCGATGCTGGACGGAAGCGCCTTGAAGCGGCGCGCCCACTGGACGCGGGCCCGGTCGATTTCTGAATTGCGAATCGCTTCGAGCGCGTCGCGCGCGACGTCGGCCGGCACACCCCGGACCTGCAGGTCCCGCGCCAGCCGCGCTTCTCCGTAACGCGCGGAACGAGCGCGCAGAACGGACGCCGCGAACCGCTCATCGGACAGCAGCTTGCGCCGCTGCAGGTCGTCGAGGACTGCGTCGATGTCCCTGCAGTCCTGACCTTCGTCGAGTCGGCGCTCAAGCTTGCGTGCGAGTTCAAGCCGGCTGTGCTCGCGGCGCGCAAGCAGCGCGACTGCCCGCTGCAGCAGCTTTGCACGCCGGCTCTCGACCGACTCTTCGTTCATCGGCCCCGTCAGGCGCCGTCGGATCCCTCGGCGCGCAACGCGACGCCTTTGGCGGCGCGGATCTTGTTTTCGATTTCGAACGCGATCAGCGGATTGGCGCGCAGGTACTCGCGCGCATTGTCCTTGCCCTGACCGATCCGCTCGCCACCGTAGCTATACCAGGCACCCGACTTCTCGACGATATTGAGTTCGGAGCCGAGGTCGAGGATCTCACCCTCGCGCGAGATCCCCTCGCCATAGAGGATGTCGAATCCCGCCTGCTTGAACGGGGGTGCGACCTTGTTCTTGACGACTTTGACCTTGGTCTCGGATCCGATGACCTCCTCGCCCTTCTTGATCGAACCGATGCGGCGGATATCGAGCCGCACCGACGCATAGAACTTCAGCGCATTGCCGCCCGTGGTCGTCTCCGGATTGCCGAACATCACGCCGATCTTCATCCGGATCTGGTTGATGAAGATGACGAGGCAGTTGGTGCGCTTGATCGTGCCGGTCAGTTTGCGCAGCGCCTGCGACATCAGGCGCGCCTGCAGGCCGGGGAGAGAATCGCCCATTTCGCCTTCGATCTCGGCCTTCGGCGTCAGTGCAGCCACGGAGTCGATGACGATCAGGTCGACCGAGCCCGAGCGGACCAGCGCATCCGTGATCTCGAGCGCCTGCTCGCCCGTATCGGGCTGCGATACCAGCAGGTCCTGCAGATTCACGCCCAGCTTCTGCGCGTACTGGATGTCGAGAGCATGCTCGGCGTCGATGAAGGCGCAGGTCCCCCCGATCTTCTGCATTTCGGCGATCACCTGCAGCGTGAGCGTCGTCTTGCCCGAGGACTCCGGCCCGTACACCTCGACCACCCGGCCGCGCGGAAGCCCGCCGACGCCGAGCGCGATGTCGAGGCCGAGCGACCCGGTCGACACCACCTGGATGTCCTCGGCCACCTCGCCATCCGCAAGGCGCATGACCGAACCCTTGCCAAACTGCTTCTCGATCTGCGCGAGTGCGGCTGCCAAAGCCTTCTGCCGCTCCTTGCTGTCCACCACCATGCTCCTTCCGTCGTCCATCGCCGCCTCCGCTGAACCGCGGCCCCGGCCGTCCGGGGCACTGAAAATATCCACAGTAGTTGCACTGTAGATACTTCCAGTAGGCTTTGTCAACCGGGCGGCCGCCGCGCCTTGCCGGCGGTCTTTCGGGCGCCCTAGACTGCACGCGACGCCCGAGATCCTTCGAGCGCAAGCATACCGACCCCTCATGCGCATCCTTATCGCCGAAGACGACGCCGTGCTGGCGGACGGACTGTCGCGCTCGCTGCGGACCGGTGGCTACGCGGTCGACGTCGTTGCGAGCGGCGACGCGGCGGACACCGCGCTTGCGGCGCAGTCCTTTGACCTGCTGATCCTCGATGTCGGCCTGCCACGACTGTCGGGGCTCGAGGTGCTGAAGCGGCTGCGTGCGCGCAACTCGACCGTGCCAGTGCTGATCCTCACCGCGGCCGACAGCGTCGAGCAGCGCGTCAAGGGGCTCGACCTCGGCGCCGACGACTACATGGCGAAGCCGTTTGCGCTGTCGGAGCTCGAGGCGCGCGTGCGCGCACTGACGCGCCGCGCAGCCGGCGGCGCGCAGACCGTCCTCAAGCACGGGCCGCTGACGCTCGATCAGGTCGGGCACGCCGCGTTCATGAACGACCGTATGCTCGACCTGTCGGCGCGCGAACTGAGCCTGCTGGAGATCCTGCTGCAGCGTCCCGGCCGGCTCGTCAGCAAGGAACAGCTGGTCGACCACATGTGCAGCTGGGGCGAAGAGGTCAGCACCAACGCGATCGAGGTCTACGTGCATCGGCTGCGCAAGAAGATCGAGACCGACGCCGTCCGCATCGTCACCGTGCGGGGACTCGGTTACTACCTCGAGCGCTTCGCCGACCCGGCCGCCGAAGCGGCCTCGAACGCCTGACGCCGCTCGCATCCGATGCCCGAAGAAGGCAGTCCGAAGCGGCGCCTGCGCGTGCCCTGGCGTGCCGCGGCGCCGTCGCGTCCGCCGCCCCCGGCGGCGGAGACGCCGCGCGGGCTGGCGAACCCGCTGCGCGCACAGTTCGAGCAGCGCTCACTGTTCGGCGAGATCCTCGACTGGATGCTCGCGCCGCTGCTGCTGTTGTGGCCGATGAGCGTGACCGTGACCTACATCGTCGCGCAGAGCATCGCGAACGCACCGTTCGACCGCAGCCTTGCCGACGCCGTCGGCGTGCTGGCCAATCATCTGCACGAGGCGGGCGGCGAGGTAGTCCTGCAGTTGCCGATGTCGGCGCGCGAGGTGCTGCGTGCCGACGCGAGCGACACCATCTACTACATGGCGCTGGGCCTGCGCGGCGAACTGATCGCCGGCGACAACGACCTGCCGCTCCCGCCCGAAGACGCACGGCCCACTGCGCGCGAGGTGCAGTTCCGCTCGGACCTGCTGCGCGGCAACGAGATTCGCATCGCCTACACCTGGGTCGAGTTCAACCGTGAGGGCCGCCGCGACTATGCTTTTGTCGAGGTCGCAGAAACGCTCGAGAAGCGGTCGCAACTCGCCAACGAGATCCTGCGCGGAGTGATTATTCCGCAGTTCATCGTGCTGCCGATCGCTGTCGTGCTGGTCTGGTTCGGCCTGACGCGCGGACTCGCGCCGCTGGCCGACCTGCAGGCACGGATCCGCGCGCGCCAGCCCGACGACCTGTCGCCCATCGACGCGCGCGGTGCGCCGGAGGAAATCGGACCGCTAGTCAGCTCGTTCAACGAATTGCTGGAACGGCTGGCGCTGAACTTGCAGATGCAGCGGCACTTTCTCGCCGACGCCGCGCATCAAATGAAGACGCCGCTCGCCGGCCTCCGCACCCAGGCCGAACTCGCGCTGCGAGAAACCGATCCCCAGGAACTGAAGCGGACACTGCGCTACATCGCCACGTCGACCGAGCGCGCGACGCATCTGATCAACCAGCTGCTGGCCCTGGCACGCGCCGAGTACCAGGCAAGCGACCCGAGCGCCTTCCAGGTGGTCGATCTCGAGCCGCTGGCGCGCGACCTCGTGCGCGACCTGGTCCCTGACGCGATCCGTCGCGGCGTCGACCTCGGCTTCGAAGGCGCCGATGGCCCGGCGATGACAATTGCGGCGCCCGTGCTGCTGAGCGAGCTGCTGAAGAACCTAGTCGACAACGCGCTGCGCTATACGCCGCGAGGCGGCAGCGTCACCGTGCGCGTGGCGCGGCGTTCGGGCTCGGTGTTCCTCGAGGTCGAGGACAACGGCCCCGGCATCCCGGAGCACGAGCGCCAGCGCGTGTTCGACCGGTTCTACCGGATTCTCGGCACAGGCGTCGACGGCAGTGGCCTCGGGCTTTCGATCGTGCGCGAGATCGCCCATCAGCACGGCGCGCTCGTCCGCATCAGCGATCCGGAAAACGCGACTGCCGAGCGGCCCGGCACGCTGGTGAGCGTGGAGTTCGAAGCGCTCGACATGAACCCGCCGACCGTCGATCTCACGCTGCGCTAGGTCACGTTCGCCCGGCCCCAGCCTGGGAGGCGCGATGGTCGCGGCAGTGCGGCGGTTTGACCGGGAAGTATGCCCTCGGCATAATTTCGCCCTTTCGTTGCCACCGGCCGTCCCCGTTGACGTCGCTCGCGGCCCTTCGATTCACAGTGCCCGAAATTGCCTCACGGCATCCGGCATCGAGGATCGAGCAGCATGTGGACGAAGGACTCGGGTACTCAGGGTCGTTAGCTCAGTCGGTAGAGCAGCGGACTTTTAATCCGTTGGTCGCAGGTTCGAATCCTGCACGACCCACCAAGCATCGCACGACGGTGCGAACGGGGTCCGACACAACGAGAGAGTGCAGGGATCGCAGGGGGTCGTTAGCTCAGTTGGTAGAGCAGCGGACTCTTAATCCGTAGGTCGAAGGTTCGAATCCTTCACGACCCACCACCGCTTCCCGCACACCCGCGCCAGCAGCCTGGCGGCGCCGATCAGGCGCCACTGCCTACGTAGTCGCGCTCGCGGAACCATTTGGTCGCGATCCACTTCTCTCCGGCACCAACCGGACTGCCGCCGTGCAGCGAGCGCGGATCCAGCACCCCGTTTTCCGCACAGTAGGCGAAATACACGGCGTTGCCCCGCCGCGGCAGCACATCGATGCCGACCTCAGGAAACACGGTCGATCCGCCCGCCTCGACGTCGTTCAGGTACATGATCAGCGTGGCGATGCGCTGGCCGCCCTGCGTCAGCACCTGCTCGTTGCCCGGCTGCTTCGGATCGAAGTAGTCGAAGTGCGGCTTGTACTCGCCGCCAGTGTGGTAGTGCAGGATCTGGATGGGCTCGCCGTGTGTGAGCGGAAACTGCACGAGTTCGGCGATGCGGCTCTCGATGCGTCGGATCAGTTCGTTCTCGCCCCGATTGAAATAGGTGCCGTAGCTGGTGCGATGCGGGTGCACGTCGTAGCTGCCGGTCTCGTTGTTGACGACGCTCGAGCGTTCAAGCTTGCCGCGCGACAGCTTGATCATCTCCTCACACTCCTCGGCCGACAGCAGGTCGCCGAACAGGATGATCCGCGGTGCGGTCAATGCGAACAGCATGTGGATCTCGCGATCGGCGGTCACGATGGTGTTCGGCATCTGCACCAGTTGCTGGCTCAGGTTCTGCGACTCGCTCGCTTCGCTCGGCACGGGGTCGGTTGGAGGAGCCGGCGCCTCGGCCGGAGGTGGCGGCGCAGGCCGCGGAACCGCCTTGAAGGCCGCGTCCGCCGCGGCGCGCGCGTAGTTCTCCTGGTAGCCCGCCGCGAGCAGCGACTGGACCGCCGCGTCCGGTGTGCTGCCACGCTTCACCATGTCGTGGAACCACGCTTGCAGGTCGGGCGCGAGACTCTTGAATTTCATTGACGGCAGCCAATCGTGCGTTCGCCGAGTTTAGCGGGCACCCCGCGGCGGCAGTATTCTTGGATTGACACACTATGGAGCGTGACCATGCTGCAAAGAGTGGGACTACCAACACTCGCCGACGGCGGGTTGCTGAAGACCGACGCCTTCATCGATGGCGCCTGGCATCCGTCGAAATCCGGAGCCCGCTTTCCGATCTCCAATCCCGCCGACGGCCTGAAACTGGCCGACGTCGCCAATTGCGCCCGCGCCGAAGCCGATAAGGCGATCGGCGCGGCAGCGCGCGCCTGGCCCGAGTGGCGTCGCAAAACCGCCAAGGAACGGGCGGCGGTACTCCGCACCTGGTTCCAGTTGATCATGGCAAACCAGGAAGATCTCGCGAAGCTGATGACCGCCGAGCAGGGCAAGCCGCTGACCGAGAGTCGCGGCGAGATCGCCTACGGCGCCTCGTTCGTCGAATGGTTCGCCGAAGAAGCCAAGCGCGTCTACGGCGACACGATCCCGACTGTCGCCAATGATCGCCGGCTGCTGGTACTCAAGGAGCCGATCGGCGTCGCTGCGGCGATCACGCCGTGGAACTTCCCGAACGCGATGATCACGCGCAAGGTCGCGCCGGCGCTCGCCGCCGGCTGCACGGTCGTGGTGAAACCCGCCGAGCAGACACCACTCTCGGCGCTGGCACTGGCGGAACTCGCGGCCCGCGCCGGCTTCCCGGCGGGCGTGTTCAACGTCGTCCCCGGCGACGAGTTGAACTCGATCGAGATCGGCAAGGCGCTGTGCGAGTCGCCAACGGTGCGCAAGCTTTCTTTCACCGGCTCGACTGCGGTCGGCCGCATCCTGATGCAGCAGTCCGCGCCAACACTCAAGAAGCTTTCGCTCGAGCTCGGCGGCAACGCACCATTCATCGTCTTCGACGATGCCGACCTCGACGCGGCGGTCGAAGGTGCGCTCGCCTCGAAGTACCGCAATTCCGGCCAGACCTGCGTCTGCACCAACCGCTTCTACGTGCAATCGGGCATTTACGACGCGTTCGTCTCGAAGCTTGCCGCGCGCGCGGAGGGCCTGAAGGTCGGGTCCGGCTTCGAAAGCGGTGTGCAGCAGGGACCGCTGATCGACGCCAACGCGCTGGCCAAGGTCAAGGCGCATGTGGCCGACGCGCGCGCACACGGCGCCCGCGTGCTCACGGGCGGCGCGCCGCACGAACTCGGCGGAACATTCTTCCAGCCGACGGTGCTGGCCGACGTCACGAGCGAGATGCTGGTGTCGCGCGAAGAGACCTTTGGCCCGGTGGCACCGGTCTTCCGCTTCGAGACCGAGGACGAAGCGGTGAACCTGGCCAATTCGACCGAGTTCGGCCTCGCGGCCTACTTCTATTCGCGCGACGTCGTCCGCGTGTTCCGCGTTGCCGAGCGTCTCGAAAGCGGCATGGTCGGCGTCAACACCGGCCTGATCTCGAACGAGGTGGCGCCGTTCGGCGGTGTGAAGCAGTCGGGACTGGGTCGCGAAGGCTCGAAGTACGGCATCGACGAATACCTGGTGATCAAGTACGTCTGCATCGGCGGCCTGGCGTGAAGGTGCACGAGTACAGGGGCCCGGAAGTCGTTGTGCGCTACGACGCGGGCCGCTGCATCCACGCGGGCGAGTGCGTGCGCGGCGCCCCACAGGTCTTCGACCGCGATGCGCGACCCTGGGTGAAGCCCGAGGGCGCGAGCCTGGAGCACCTGCTCGCCGTCATCGCGCGCTGTCCGACCGGCGCGCTGACGGCGGTCACTCCGGACGGCGCGCCGCTCGAGGCGCCCGCGGCGGCCAACGTGGCGTCGGTGCAGCCCCGCGGTCCGATCTATCTGCGCGGCCGCATCACCGTGCGCGGCGCCGACCACGCGAGCTGGGCCGAATACACGCGCATCGCGCTGTGTCGCTGCGGCGCCTCGGCGAACAAGCCGTTCTGCGACGGCAGCCACACGCAAAGCGGGTTCGCCGACGGCGGCACGTGCCCGGGAGCGCCGGCATCGGTCGAGGGCAGGGCGGAAGGCCCGATCAAGGTCAACCCGATCGACAACGGCCCCCTGATGATCGAAGGCGCGGTGGAATTCGACGCGGCCGACGGCTCGACCTTCGTCACCGACAAGGTCTGGCTGTGTCGCTGCGGCCACTCCGGCAACAAGCCATTCTGCGACGGCACGCACAAGCGCATCGGGTTCCGCAGTTCTTAGGGAGGCTCCTGGTCTCGCTGCGGGTGGACCGAGTCGCGGCGCCGGGCACCGCGATCCCCTGACGCCCACGCTCAGCAAGCGTCGGCCGAAGCCAGATGACCCTTTCGTGCTCGTCCCGTCCTGCCAATCTGCGACCTGTTGAGAGGCGTCAAGAACCGGATGGCAGGGACGCGTCCGGCTCCGCGTGCCGCGTGCCAACATCGACGCGCCGAGCACGGCCTCGAGGGCTGCACCGTGAGCATTTCCGCAACGCGTCCCGAAATCGGTGTGTCGCCCGCCCCGCGCTTTCTTGCGCGCAGGGCGCTCGCCGCGCTGATCGGCACACTGCGGACGCAGGGGCTTTCCGTCATCGGCCCGACGGTTCAGGACGGCGCGATCGTTTACAAGCCGATCGACAGCTCGGGCGCGCTGCCCGCCGGCTGGCATGCGGAACAGGCGCCGGGCCGCTACACGATGCGGCATGGCGATTCGCCGCGCCAGTTTGCATGGGCCAACGGTCCGCAGGCGCTTAAGCCGCTGTTCTTCGTGCCGCGTGAATCGCTCTGGCGAACCACACGCGCCGCCACGGGCCGGCTGGCGTTCGAACCGGTCGTGCCGACCGCGCGACCGCTCGCGGTGCTCGGCGCGCGCGCGTGCGATCTCGCCGCCCTTGAATTGCACGACGCGCACTTCATGCCTGGGCGGGCGGTCGATCCGCACTACGCTGCCCGCCGCGCGGCAACGTTCATCGTCGCCGTCGACTGCAGTCACCCGGCCGGCACGTGCTTCTGCGCGAGCACCGGCGACGGGCCCGAAGCCCGCACCGGTTTCGACATCGCGCTGGCCGAGCTCGAGGCGGGATTCGTCGCGCGCAGCGGGTCGGCGCGCGGGTCGGCGCTCCTCGATGTCCTGCAACTGGCGCCCGCGACCGCCGAGCAGATTCAGGCAGCGACCGATCAGGCGCAGGCCGCCGGCAACGCCCAGACGCGCGGCCTGCCCTCGCAGGACTTGCAGGCCGCGCTGACCGCGCGGCTGGACCATCCGCGCTGGGACGACATTGCCAGCCGCTGCCTCGCCTGCGGCAACTGCGTCGCTGTCTGCCCAAGCTGCTTCTGCTCGCGCGACAGCGAGGACGTGACGCTCGATGGCGAGTGCACCGAGCACGTGCGCGAGTGGGACTCGTGCTTCACCGCCGCACACGGCTACATGCACGGCACGCAGATCCGCCCGGACGTACGGACGCGCTACCGCCAGTGGCTGACGCACAAGCTCGCCGTCTGGCATGCGCAGTACGGCCGCAGTGGCTGCGTCGGCTGTGGACGCTGCATCGCCTGGTGCCCCGTCGGCATCGACATCCGGGAGGAAGTACAGGCAATCCGTGCCGGGGAGGAAGAGCATGCGCACGCTTGATGCACTCATCGTCGAGA
>DATKAJ010000061.1:0-27515 GCA_035498175.1 Burkholderiaceae bacterium | reverse complement strand
CGAACAGCCTTTCGACTTCTTCGGCCTCAGCAGCATCGCAGGCGATGCGCACCGCCTCCGGCAGTTCCGGTGCTCGCGTCGCGCCGCTGCGCGACGCGAGCACGACGCGATAGCCATTCTGCCCAAGCAATCGTGCAAATGCGCCGCTGATTCCGCGGCCTGCACCGACGATCAATGCGGTCTGTTCCACAAAACCTCCCTTCAGCCTGTCGGTGCGGCGGTGTTCCACCTGGCTCGACACGCCGATGGTTGGACACCATACCGCGCCTATCCCGCAATTGCGCGTCACGCCGTGTCGGTTTGGCTGACATGCCCGCGGCCGAGCATTCGCAGTCCGTTGATTTCTCGCTTTGGCTTGATGCTTGCTTGGAAATGGCGCGCTTCGGGACCGGCGCACCTCCGCGCGGTCGTAACCTGGTCGAGGCCTGACATGAAACGTACATCGATCTCTGCGCTGGTGGTCGCGCTGCTGCTGGCCTTTGCCGGGGCGGCGCAGGCGGCCATCATCCACTTCAGCGTCGACCTGCTCGGAACCAACGAGAATCCGCCGAACGCCTCGCCAGGCCATGGGACCGCAACGATCGACCTCGACATCGCCGGCATGACGCTCGCGATCTCCGTCGCCTTCGCGGACTTGCTGGGCAACACCACGGCCTCGCACATCCACTGCTGCGCGGCGCCACCGACGAATGCACCCGTCGCGACCCAGGTTCCAACCTTCAGCGGGTTCCCATTGGGCGTCACGAGCGGCAGCTACTCTCACACCTTCGACATGTCGCTGGCATCGTCGTACAACCCGACGTTCATCAGCGCTCATGGCAACACCGTGGCAACGGCGTTCGCAGACCTGGTGGCCGGGATGCTCGGTGGCCAAAGTTATCTGAACATCCACACACAACAGTTCGGCGGTGGCGAGATCCGCGGACTGCTCGTGCAGGTTCCGGAGCCAACGTCGCTGGCGCTGCTGGGCGTCGCGCTCGCCGGACTGGGCACGTTGCGGAGGCGCACCCAATGACTCAGCCGCGCTTCAGGGGCTACGCGTTCTGACGTAGCGCCAGCCAGAAACGCCGCTCGACGGCAGCTGCAGGCATCGGCCGCGCCGTTCACGAACCCGACCAGGGTTCGCGCACCACGGGTGTCCCGGCGCGCAGCGTGTTGTGGACTTCAGCCACGACGTCGGTCTGCGCGAGCAGCGCCTCGATGCGGGCTGCAGGCTCGGGTGAATCGATGCGGGCCCGATAGCGGACGTTCTTCCCCGCGAGCCCGATTCCGTCGAAATCTGCACTCGCCTCCACCTCGACAGCATCGATCCGCACGCCGAGGCGCGCCGCTTCGCGATACAGGTCGTTGCAGTAGCAGGTGGCCAGCGCGAGCATCGGGAACTCGCCACCGTTGACCGCGGAGCCGGCGCCCGACGCCTTTGCAGCCACGGCAATGGACTGTGTATTGCCGGACGTCGTGACCGTGACCTGATGTTCGCGTTGCCGGTTGATGACCCGAGCGGAAATCTCCATCGCCGTACCTCTGCCTCTGCAGCTTCACGGGCCGACTAGCGTAGCCCGCCTTCTCGCGGGACCTGTCGGGGATGCGCCAGTATCCGCGCGTCGTAAACGGAGGGCGTCGCGTCGCCCGAATCAGCCCGCTGCCGCCATCCGTCGCTCGGTCACCTGAAACGTGGCCTTCGTCGCATCACGCAAACGGTGTCGGCCCGCTTCGCTACCCTAGCGGGCTACTCACGAAGGAGTTCCCGATGATTCGGCTTGCCCTGCGGCCCGTCGCGACGGTCGCGTTCCCGGCCCGCGTCCTGACCGTGCTGATCGCATGGGCGCTCGTGCTGCCGCCCGCCGTCGCGCAGGCTGGCAACCTCGATGCGGCAGCCCGCCGCGAGGTGGTTCTCCAACTCGCCGACCTCTTGAATCAGCGCTATGTGTTCGCCGATGTCGGACAGAAGACGGCCGAGTATCTGCGCGCGGGCCTGGCGGCGGGCGACTTCGGGCGCGCCGCCACCACTGCGGACCTCGCCAGGCTGCTCACCCAGCAGTTGCAGGCTCAGACGAAGGACAAGCATCTGCAGGTCATGGCGACAGATGCCGCGCACGGCGGGCCCTTCGGTTCGCCGCGCGCGATGCAGCAGTCCAACTACGGCTTCGAGCGCCTGCAGCGGCTGCCGGGAAACATCGGATACCTCGACCTGCGGTTTTTCATGGACGGTTCCGCGGCCGCCGATGTTGCGATTGCTTCGATGAACTGGCTCGCGAACAGCGATGCACTGATCGTCGATCTCCGCCGCAACGGCGGCGGCGAGCCCGAGATGATCCGCTTCATCCAGAGCTACCTGTTCGACGCGCCGACGCTGCTCAACACGCTCCACTGGCGCGACGATAGTGTCCGCGGCGGCTACCGGATCGAGGAGTTCCGGACCTCGGAAGAGGTCCCGGGACGCCGCTACGGGCAGAAGAAACCAGTCTGGGTCCTGACGAGCGACTTCACCTTCTCCGGCGGAGAGGAGTTCGCCTATAACCTGCAGGCACTGAAGCGCGGGACGGTAATCGGGCAGACCACCGGTGGCGGCGCGCATCCCGGCGACCTCTTCCCGCTCGGCCACGGCATGAGCGTGCACTTGTCGACCGGCCGGGCGGTCAATCCCTTGACCAAGGCGAACTGGGAAGGCACCGGAGTGACTCCAGACATCGTCGTGCCCGCAGACCAGGCATTGCGCCGCGCGCAGATCGAAATCCTGATTCCGATGATCGCCGCTGAGGCGGACCCGGCGCGCAGGCGTGCGCTCGAGGCCAGGTCGCTGGCGCTGAAGGACGGCAAACCGGAGTACTAGAACGTTCCTGGGTCGCCCGTCACCTCGCGAGGGACGACGACCTGCGCTAGTGCGTGATCACCACCAGCACGTTGCAGTGCGCGTTCTCGATCAGCGATCCGGAGGTCGATCCGCGCCACCAGCGCGCGGCCCAGCCCTCCAGGTGCTTGTGGCCGACCACGATCAGGTCCGCGCCGATCTTGCGGGCATAGGTCGTGATCTCATGCACCGAGTCGCCGATCAGCAGTTCGCCCTGGACGTTGTGTCCGGCCTGGCGCAGCCGATCGAGGCCCTCGTCGAGGATCGCGTTGAAGCGCTTGCGCTCGAGTTCGTCGCGCCCGGCGTCGTAGACGCCACCATCGACGGCGATGAACGCGGCCGGATTCGGCATGACCGCCACAAGGTAGATCTGCGCTTTGCTCCACTGCGCAATGTCATGGCCCTCGAGCAACGCCTTCTGGCCCGATTCGGAGCCGTCATAGGCGAGCAGGATGCGTTGGTACATCGGGGCCTCCTCGGGGGCTCACGGGCGGTCTGGTGCAATGACCATAGTCCGGGCGCGGGACGATGTAAAGGCGCGCGGCGTTGCCAGAACTCGTCGCAACGCTGGCGGTCGGTTCGGGTCAATGCGCCTCTCGGCGCCCGGACTCTACGCCAGACTGGCCCGAGACGGTCCTCGACCTACTTGCCGAGGCCCATCTGCTTGGCCACGCCGGTATACACCTTCACTTTGTCAGCCATGAACTTGTCCATGCCGTCGGTACCGACGTTGACGAGCTCGAACCCGCTCTTCGCGGCGAGATCCTTCATCTCTGGATCGTTGTTCAGTACGGCCCACAGTTCGGACATGCGCTTGCGCTGCTCGGCGGTCGATGACTTCGGCATCGCGATGCCGCGATAAGCGCCGTCGACCCAGTCGACCCCCAGCTCCTTGAAGGTCGGCACGTCCGGCATCAACGGGTGCCGCTTGTCCATCGCGACCGCGAGCGCGCGCACTTTGCCCTTGTTGTTGATTGCAAATGCCGTATACGTCATCGCGCCGTCGATATGCCCGCCCATGAAGGCCGTCGTCATGTCGCCGGTTCCCTTGAACGGGATATACGTCGTCTTGATACCGAAGGAGGAGTTCAGGCGCTCATGCGCCGCGTGGTTCGCCGAGTTGAGCCCTGATCCACCAAGGCTGATCTTTTCCGGATTCGCCTTGGCCGCCTTGACCAGGTCCGCGAAGGACTTGATCGGGCTGGACTCCAGAACGACCAGCGCATCGGGCGTGTAGTGAAACCAGTAGACCGGAACGATGTCATCCGTCTTGTACTGCACCTGGCCCTCGAGCGGCTGGAACACGATGTGCGGCAGGTTGACGCTAACCACATTGAGCCCGTCGGCCGGCAGTTGATTGATCTGTGCCCACATCAGCCCGCCACCCGCGCCCGGCTTGTACTGGATGATCATGTCGACCGCCGGGCACTTCTTCTTCAGCACCAGTTGCTGGTGACGCCCCGCGATATCGGTTTCGCCGCCCGGCGGGAATGCCTGCCAGTACATCACGTTCTTGTCCGGGCACGGCTGGGCCGAGGCGGCAGAAGCCGAGACCAGCAGGAGCAGGGAAAGCAGGCGCTTCATCAGGCGATCTCCTTGTGTCGACATACCCGAGCGCACCTCCGCCACGCCGCCGGGCCCGCGTGGGGCGTGACGATGGCACGCCAGCCGGTGGCCGGCAAGGCAGGGTTGACGCTGACGGATTGCCGACCGAAGCAGGCCTAGAAGCGTGCGGCGCAGCCCTCGTAGGTCAGGCTGCCGTAGCGCAGCACCGCGGTCGCGCCGTAAGCTGTTTCCGAGCGGCCGTCGCTGCACATGCGCGGCGTGATTTCGAGCCGCACGCTGCCACCGTCCTGCGGCGACCATGCATCGATCGTCCGCGTCTCGGTCCCGGCGCGCCTGGCGGCGAATGGCGCCGCAGGAAAGCGCACAGGCTTCGCGCCGGGACGATCGAGCGTCGCCGCGCCAGCATTGGCCACGAGGCGCCACGCCGGGGCCTCGCCAGCGGCCCAGAGCTGTGTTCCCGCGGCAATGAGTTCGACCGCCGCGCAATTCTCGAAGGTCCCGACCGCGCGCTGGAATTGCTGCGCTCTGATCGACTGTCCGCCGCGTTCCCCTGCAAATTCGACATAGATCGGGCGGCCGGGATTCAGCATGATCCTGCTCACAGCGCCGAGTCCTTCGCTGAACGCGCCGTCCTTCGTCGCGTCCTCGACCTTGACCACGCGCGCCGCGGGCTGCTTGCCCTGGCATTCCTGAAACAGGATCACGCCCATCGGCCCGGGGCTGGCAAAGCCGCGGAAGTCGGCGGCTTGCGTCGCCAGAGGAGACATCAGCAGCAATAGGGCCGCTGCGGCGAGCGTCGGAAGACCGTTGCGGTGAAGCGGGTTGTCGTGAGTCAGCATCCGGGTTCGCGCACAAATGAAAACGGGCGCATGGTAGCCACGCGCCCGTGTTGACCAGTGCGCGGATGCGCACTGGTTTGGGGGGTTACATGTTCGGATAGCCGGTGTTGTTCGCCGGGTTGAAGAAATCGAACTTCTCGTCGGCCGGCACCTTCATCTGGAAGCGCGGATCGGTCGTCTGGAAGCCCAGATACTGGCGTACCGCATCGTGGACGTGGCGCGGGGCCATGATCTTGCCATTCACCATGTCCACCTGGCCGGTCGCCGGATTGATCTTCAGCTGCTCATGCCGCGGTCCACTGGCGCCGAAGACGCGGTTCCCCCATGTTGGATTTGCCTCCATGAAGACCTGGGCACCGACGTTGTAGTGGTCCTTGCCGTTGCCGGTGTTGATCAGCGGACTGCGGCTGAACTCCGAGTAGACGCGCATGAAAATGCGGCTGTCGATCCCGAGTGCTGCCGCCTTGTCCCAGACGTACTGCATCAGCGTCGTCAGGCGCCCCAGGCTGCCGTTCGCGTTCCCGGCCGCCCCGTAGGTGTTGGTGATCTGGCCGTGGGCGTCGAACCCGCCACTGGCCAGGCTGATCGTCGTCGTCAGGCCCGCCTGCGCCGCGACCAGGCCGACGTGTGCGGCGTTGTCAAAGGTCGCCGGCAGGAATTGGTTGACGCGAGCCAGCAGCGCACGCGAATCCGACGCGCCGTTGAACTGCGCGTTGACGAGCTCGGCACGCGGCGGCAGCGTCCCCCCCGCCTTCTGGGCCCGCACCCGGTCGGCGCGGGTCGCGAGGATCTTCGCAACGTCCTGGTCCTTGTTGTAGTCGTTCGTCGCGGATTGCGAATTGGGCGAGATCAGCTGGCGGAAGTTCGCACCGTTCGGCATCGGCGTCGCGGGAATCAGGCCGGCACTCATGTCGTAGGCGCCACTGTTCAGCCACGGCAGCGGCAGGGCCGCCCCCTTCGCATAGGCGTACAGCTCCGGCATGGTCGCATAGGCCATCGCCAGCGTGCCCGTGGCGTGGGCCCGCGTGCCGTCCTCGTGGCTGTTGGTCTCGCTATTGAGGCCGTTGATCACCAGCATCCGGCGGAAGTTGGCCTGCAGGAACGGGCCGTTGAGGCCCATCGGCGCCGCACGAAGGTTGCCTGCAACCACGGCGGGCGTTCCGGCCCGCGCGTAGTCGTTCATCAGCGGGTCCTTCTCGCGCGGATCGAACCACGAACTGTTGTCGATCCCGCCACTGGCGTGAATATCCACGAGGATCTTGCCCGAGTAGATGGACTGGGCGTTGGACACCGGGATCAGCCCCCAGTACGGCACGACGCAGCCGGCAATCTTCAGGAAGTCTCTACGGTCGATCATGTCAGATGCTCCTTCTATCCTGGCGCTGCGCCGTCATTAATTGAACAGGAACTTCTCGTCGCCGATCATGTAGCCGATGACTGCGGCCCACGAACGAGCGGTGTAGTTCGGGTCGTTGTTGTTGTTGTAGGCGCATGCCGTCGGCCGCGTCGGCGCCGTCGCGCGATCCATCCACACGGCCTTGAACAGCCCGTACGTGCGCTGCACTTCGGCATCGGTGACCGGCAGGTCTTCCATCAGCAGCGACTTGTGCAGGCCCTTGATCGTCTGCAGGATCGCCGCCTCGTTGGTCGTCGGCGTGTCGGCCAGCGTGACGCCGGCGAGCATCAGGCGGTTCATCGATGCCTTGTTCATGTCGGTCATCACCATGCTGCACGACAGTTCGGCCATCGCCCGGTCGGCGATCATCGTCTGCACCATTGTGTAGTCGTTGGCGCGGTTCGGACGATTGAGGCCGCCATCGAAGTTGCCGTAGTTCAGCGCCTGGCCCGCATACGGGTTGTTGAACTGGTTCCACGACATGCCCGTCAGGCTCATCAGCTTGCGGTTCAGCGCGGCCGGGTTCAGCAGCGCCTTGCTGCCGACGTCGGCGAGTTCGGCCCTGTGGGCAGCGGTCGCCGTCGCCGCGACCTTCTCGGCCGTGAACCACTTGCTCAGCACGAGATCGACCAGCAGATCCTTGACGTTGTAGGCGCCGTTGCCGCGGTCCATCGCGAAGCGCGCGGCGATCTCCTTGAACTCGTCCATCTGCGCGTTGTACGCCGCCGTCTGAGCCGCAAAGCCCGGCGCGGTCGAGTCGAGCGATGCCTTCAGCGGTTCGCGGTTGAAGACGATCCGGTACCAGTACTGCACGGCGCCGATCGCGAAGCGCTGGTCGGCTGCGACCTGTCCACCCATCCATTGCAGAGCGGTATTGTTACCGCGCACGCCGCCCGGCATCGGGGTGTTGCCGTAGGCAGGCGCGGCCTGGTCACGGAACCAGTTGTCGCCGTCCTGGTAGTACGCCTTGCCGTCCTTATCCTTCGGATAGTTGTTGGAGCGATACGTGTTCGGCAGCGCGTGGTCGACGCCGGACGCGGTACGGAAAGGCAGATAGCGGTTCGCCTCGTTCCAGTTCTGGAAGCCGGCCGCCATCGGGTCGATGATCGAGTGGCAGACCGAGCAGTTCGGGTTCTCGACCGTCGGCATCTTGAAGTTGCCACCGGCGTCGATCGGCCGCATCCCGAGCGCCGCGACGTCCGTGCCGAGGAACTGCTTCGCGAGGATGTAGACGCGATGGCGGTTGCGATTCGTGTCTGTCGTCGGGAAGCGCTGCAGCCAGGCGTGCGTCGAGACGACACCGGCGTGCTCGCGGGTCCCCGGCAGGCGCTGGTTCGGCAGCGTCGCCGGCAGCAACTCGTTGTCGCTCGCGGCGTCCGTCGCCATGGTCGTGAACGTCCCCGTGACGGTGGCCATCAGGTACTGGGCCTGCAGCGGGTTCACGACCGTGTACTTGCCTGCCACCATGTCGGTCCACGGCTTGTCGTTGTTGACGATGTACTTCATCAGGTTGACCGGCTCGAGCTGCATCGACGTCTGGAACCGGTTTCGAACGTTCGCCGCCAGGTTGGTGTTGTTGATGACGTCGGCCGCACTCGGATAGTCGGTCGCGTTCAGGCCCATGTTGTTGCCGAAGACAACCACGCCGCGCGACAGGAACGTCAGTTCGCCGCCTTCCTGCAGGAAAGCGTCGAAGGCCGGACCCGTCATGAAGCTGCGGATCGTCTGGCGCAGAACCGGCGCGCCGCCCGAGGACACCGCCGAAGCTTCCGCTGCCGTCGGATTGCGGCCTGCGAACAGGATCGCCGCCTTCGCCAGCTTGGTCTGGTCGTCATTGAAACTGACGTCCTTCCAGAACTGCGCGCTCGCGTTCGTGTCGGAGCCGCCGGTGCAAGGCTGCTTCATCGTCTGGACGAGACCGACGAGCGACTGGTATGGCGCCGACGAGGTATTGCCGAACGGCGCGCCGCCCGAGTGGTTCAGGCCGCCGACGACCTTCGCCAGCAGCGTGTCGCTCGAAGTCTTGGCGTAGGCGCGCAGCACGTTGTATTGCTGCAGTTCGGTGCCGCCCGCAACGAAGACCAGATTGGTACCGAACGCGGTCTTGCCCGCCATGTGGCAACTGGTGCAGGTCGTGCTCATCGCCGGCCAGACCGTCGCGGTGAACTCGGCGGGCACGACGGCGCAGGTATTACCTTCACTGACGCTCACCATCACCGATGCGCGGTTGAAGTTACCCGTGGCATCGCGCACCGTCAGCGTCACGGTGTACTGACCCGGGTCTGAAAATGTGTGTTCGGTGGACTGGCCGCGCACGACCGCGGTGTTGTCCTTGAAATCCCATTCGTACGACGCGATGGCACCCTTGGGCTCCATCGCCATGAAGGTGACCGCCAGCGGCGCCGGCCCGTTGGGCTCGGACATCGCGGTCGGGGTCGCGCCGATCGCGCTCGTCAGCTGCGGGCCCTGATTGGGCCCCGCATTTGAATTGCCACCACCGCCGCAACCGGCCAGCACGAGGGCGGCCACTACGGCAAGGCAGCTCCACACGGCGCGGTTGAATCCGGCCTTCATCCCTGCAGTCACATCCATAACCATCTTTTCCTCCCAGAGCCACCGCTGACGGGTAGCGCACTGTGCCGCCCGGGCTTATCGGAAAAAATCGGGGAGACGGATGAGGCGGCGATACCCTGCAGGGCGGGACCCTGGCGTCCGGGCAAGTTTTTCCTCTGAAAACGATGGCTTAGATCGTTTCAAAGGCGCTGTAAAAGGCACCGTCATTCATACGTTTGGATGATGGTCGTGGCGGACCGCTGTGGAGATGCAGTCCGACTGGTCAGCCGGGATGCGTCCGAGCAGTTCGCCCGATCGGCCGACCTCGAATCACCCGCGCCTCGGGCCTTGGACGCGGCAACGCGATGCTAGCGTCCCGAACCATGGACACTGGGGTGCATATCGCTGCTAGCGCAGTCGCTGAAACGATGGGGCGTTTCATGCTCGCGCACGAAAACGCGTTCGTGGTGCCCGCGGAAGCGTTGAGCCGCGATGGACTCGACCCGAGCCACGAGCGATTGCTGCTCAACGCGGGCCGGGCTACGCAAGACCAGTTGCGATGCCTTGAAGCCGGATTCCGGCTGTACTGGGAACGGTGCCAGGATCTCTCGGCGCGGGCACCGCGCTCCTGGTTTGCGCCGCGGCAAACCAACCTGCTGATCGTCACCGAGCCGCGCGGTCTGCCGTTGTACCTCGAGCCGTTCACCGGCACGTCATCGACGCTTTACAGCAGCGATCTCGACACCCATCCCGAATACGTCGCCGCACTGTTGGTCCACATGGAGCGGCTGACGCTGCTGCGGCTCATTCCTGCCACCATCGCCTTCAATCTCTCCTACTGGTTCGATCGCGACGCGGAAAGCCGCGCCAACTTCGCCGCGGCCGCAGGCACGGCGCAGCGCCCGGACGCGCAGGCCTTCGTCGCCCTCGCCGATGCCCTGCAATGGGTCGACGAACTGCTGCACGATCCGCTGCGACCGCCGAAGGACCCGGTCGACGAGGCCTTCGTGCGAATCGAAGGCGCCGACCTTTACGTGCCGAAGCGGCTGCGCGAGCGCTTCATGGGACTCGGTCAGGTCGCAGAAAGCGCGGTCCGCTCGGCGATGACAACCGTCGCAGCGGCTTTGGTGCCAGATACGACCCGCGCGAACGGCAAGCTCGATATGCTGTGCGACTGGCTGGTCGAGTCACACGCCCGTGTCATCGTTCACGGCCCGAATGGCGGCACGCTATGGACACCGGAACACGATGACCCGATCCGCGTGCGCCGCATGCTGGCCGAGGCGAACGATGCTGCCGTCGCAAGCCTTCACGCCGACCTGCGCGTGATCGACGAGCGTTCGCGGGATTTTCTGAGCCGCGTCAGCGACGTCGAGTCGCTGCCGCGCGCCTGCGCAGTCCTCGAGAGCAGCGGTGGCACGTACATCGACCCGGCGCGGCGTGCGGTCGTCTACAACCTGCAGCAATCGATCTTCGATACCCGCGCCGTCGCCGCGCCGCCGTATCACCGCCTGCTGCTCGGTGCGCGAGTGATGCACGAGTGGGGGCACATCGCGCACGCGGCGAAGATCGTGCGGGTTCCGCAGGAACACCGTACGCAGTACACCGAGCGGCGCGCCGAACTGGGTGAGTCGTTCGAACACCTGCTGCGCTCCGTGCCGGAGCCGTTCCAGCCTGCGCTTGAGGCGGAACTTCGCGAGTTGGCGCAGCTTGGAGAGATGCCGAAGGTTCTGGCGCGCAAGACCTTGGGGCGCGTCGGAGACTATCTGGCGAACATGGTCAGCGCGCGGCTGATACCGGGCGAAGAGATGCAGGCCTACGTCCGCACCAACGTGAGGCACCATCTTGACGAGAATCTCGGACTGGTCAGCGAACTCGCGCGCCACGCCTACGAAATCCATTACCTGGATCTCGTGGGTCTGCCGCGAGACTACTTCTACCGAACTTCGCGTTTCGTCGACCACTTCCTGTCGACCGGGATGCTGCGCGAGGCTGACGTCGAAGCGCTGTTCGACGCGGTCGGCCGGGTGCTTGCCTGCTATGCCATCGACGAGTCGCGGCTGTCGCTTGCTCACTGAACGACGGTGCACCGCTGAACTGGTTTGCGTTGATCGCTGCAGGCAGCGTCATGCGACCTAAACCCGCTGGCGCAACAGGGCAATGCGACGGAACTTTGGCACGGCGCTGCGATCCACCCTTACCGTCGCCACTGTAGCCCGCTCCAGGCGGCGCGCAGCACTTCTTCACCAAGGATTCACGTTCGGCCTTCACACTGAAGCCATGCGTAATCGTTCCACACGCCCCGATCGTCGCCGCGCCTTCTTCGCAAGCACCGCGTGGCTCATCGGCCCCATGTTGCCGATGAACTCGGTGCTTGCACGGGTCCTGATCGACGACGATCCGCAGGTCGACTCGTTGGCCGCGCGCCTGACGGATGGCAAGAGCAGCGACCGCGAGCGTGCTGTCGCGCTGCATGACTACGTCCGCGACGAAATCAGGTTCGGATTCACGCCGCATTTCTATGCGATGACCGCGGCCGACGTGCTGTCGGCCCGCATCGGCTACGCGCACACCAAGGCGACGCTGTTCATCGCCTTGTTACGCGCCGTCGGGATCGAGGCGCGCCAGCAGTTCGTCGACCTCGAGGCCACGATCTGGCACGGTCTGCTGGACCTGCATACACCCTTCGTCGATCACAGCTACACCGAGGTGCGGCTCGGCGGCGCGTGGATTGGAACCGACAGTTATGTGGTCGATCAGCGGCTGTTTCGTGCGGCGCAGGCGGCCCTGCGAGCGCGCCGCGCCGCGCGGGGCTACGGCGTCGTCGCGACGGCTCGCCCCGACTGGGACGGCCGTACGCCCAACTTCGTCCAGTTCTGCGCGAATGATCCGGAAACGACGCGCCACCGGTGGGGCGCGTTTCCGGACGTGGCCGCCTTCTACGAGGCCACGCTGGATGCATGGAACCGCCGCGATGACGTCGCGCGCGTCGTCTATCCGCTCGCCGCACTGACGGCCAACCAGGCGGCGGAAGCGCTGCGCAGCGGCGGTCCTTCCGCAGCTCGCAGCCGCCTCCGCACCGCCTGAACCCTTCGGTCAGCCTGCGACCCGGACGGGAGCGGCGGGCGCGAGGCCCAGCGCGGCTCGCGCGACCGCCTCTGCCACCTCGATACCGTCGACCGCCGCCGACATGATTCCGCCGGCATAACCGGCGCCCTCGCCCGCCGGGTACAGACCGCGCACGTTCACGCTCCGCATGGAGTCGTTGCGCGTGATCCGCAACGGCGACGAGGTCCTCGTCTCGACTCCGGTGAACACAGCGTCGTGCATCGCGAAGCCGGCGATCTGCTTGTCGAAGGCCGGGATTGCCTCGCGGATCGCCTCGATCGCATAGTCGGGCAGACAGGCGCGTCCCGGCTGCGCGAGATCCGTCAGACGCACACCGGGCCGGTACGAGGGCAGCACCGAGCCCGGCGCGGACGACGGCTGGCCCTTCAGGAAATCTCCGACCAGCTGGCCCGGTGCGTGATAGTTGCCACCGCCGAGTTCGTACGCACAGCGCTCCCACAGGCGCTGGAACTCGACACCATCGAGCGGGTGCACGGGCCGACCGTGCGTCTCGTCGGCACGCTGGACGTAGTCTTCCGGCGCGATGCCGACGACGATGCCGGCGTTGGCGTTGCGCTCGGCACGGGAATACTGGCTCATGCCGTTCGTGACGACGTGGCCGGGCTCCGAGGTCGCCGCGACGACGGTACCTCCCGGGCACATGCAGAAGCTGTAGACGGCGCGGCCGTTGCGGGCGTGATGCACGAGGCGGTAGTCGGCCGCGCCGAGCAGGCGGTGGCCCGCGAAGCGCCCGTAGCGCGCCCGGTCGATCAGGCCCTGCGGATGCTCGACGCGGAAGCCGACCGAAAAAGGTTTGGCTTCCATGAACACGCCCCGCCGATAGAGCATCGCGAACGTCTCGCGCGCGCTGTGGCCCGGTGCGAGCACCACATGCTCCGCCGGCCACTGCTCGCCATCGGGCGCGCCAGGATGGGCGATCGTCACCGACCTGAGCACCCCGCGCTCGATGCCGACGTCGATCAGCCGGTGGCGGAAACAAATCTCGCCGCCGAGCCCTTCGATCTGCGCGCGCATCCTCTCGACCATGCTGACGAGGCGGAACGTCCCGATATGCGGCTTGCTCTCGTACAGGATCTCCTCAGGCGCTCCGGCCTTGACGAACTCGTCGAGCACCTTGCGCGTCAGGTGGCGCGGGTCGCTGATCTGACTCCACAGCTTGCCGTCCGAAAACGTCCCGGCCCCGCCTTCACCGAACTGCACGTTGGAGTCCGGGTCGAGCACGCCCTTGCGCCACAGCCCCCAGGTGTCGCGCGTGCGCTCGCGCACGCGGCGGCCGCGTTCGAGCACGATCGGACGCAGCCCCATCTGCGCTAGCACCAGTGCCGCAAAGATGCCGCAGGGACCGAAGCCGACCACCAGCGGCCGCACCGCTTCGTCTACGCGGACATCGGCCGGCGCGCGCGCGATCAGGCGGTACGCGGTATCGGGCGCCGGCTTGAGTCGCGGATCGCGCGCCAGCACCTGCGCCTCATTGCTGAGCCCGCAGTCGATCGTATAAGCAAAGACCGGTGCGGACCTGCGGCGCGCATCGACCGCGCGGCGGAACACCGTGAACGACTCGAGTTGTGCATCGCGCACCTGCAGGCGCGCGACCACCGCGGCGCGCAGCTCCGCCTCGGTGTGTTCGAGCGGCAGTCGCAGTTCGGTGATTCGAATCATCGCGTTGCAGGTGAACAGGACCTCGCCATTGTCGCCGGCTCGTTCCGCCGAAGTACTGAACGGCTCACCGTGGCCTGCGGCGCCGCGCCGGTGGAAGCGCACTTGCGCCAGACAGCGTTCGGTGCGCGTCTTCATAGCCCTGCGCGATGCGCCGTTCGATGGCGTCCGGCGAGAAGTCGGCCGGCCCGCCCATCGCTTCGGGTTTCGATGCCCGGATGACTGTCAGCTGATCGACCCGGCGATGGTGACTCATGCGCACGAAAGCCGGGTGCCGACGCAGCGGACTGCGCGGCGGCAGGGCCGCGTCGACCGCACGCATCAGTTCGATCTGCGCGTTGTACATCTCGAAGAGCTTCAGGTCGTGCTGGAATTTGCCGAAGAAGCTCAATTCGAATGCGCGCTGCAGTACGTCCGTCATGTCCTGCGGCGGCTTTGCGCTGGGCGCGAACAGATCGACGACGATGACTTCCCAGCGTGCCCCCGGCTCCGTCTCGTTGAGCACTTCGATGGCATTGAGCGCCGGTCGCAGTGGCGTATTGGCGATCAGACCGCCGTCCCAGTAGGCCCGGCCCTCGATCTGCGTCGGCGGAAATACCGGCGGCAGACTCGCGCTCGCGACGATGTGCCGCGCGGTGAGCCCCGTGCGGTTCGAGAATTCCTCCAGCCGGCCGGTCCGCACGTCGACTGCGGTCACGATGAGTTCGGTGTGCGCGCGCCGGAGCCGGACAAAGTCAACCCATTCCTCCAGCGCCTGCAGCAGCGGCGCCGATTCGTACATGTACGTCGCCAGCGGCGGCGCCGCGTAGTACATCGGGTTGATGCGATACAGGTTGCCGGGTCCGGGCGTCGGCAGCGTGTTGGCGAACATGCCCGGAAGGAATGGATTGGTCGGCATCTCCATCCGTTGCCACAGCGCCTCGATGGCTGGCCATGGATCGTTGCGCGCGCCCACTACGAGCGCGGCCATGATCGCCCCGATCGAAACGCCGGTCACGATGTCGAGACGGCGGGCCGGAGGCTCAAGCAGCGCCTTCAGCACACCGGCCTCGTAGGCGCCGAGCGCCGCGCCACCCTGCAGCACCAGGGCTGTGCGCACGACAGGCCCCGCGGCCAGCGGCGGAGTGGTTCGGGACGATCGGGCCATGGAGTCTGCAACGGATGCAACGCCGAACGCTAGCGCGACGCCGGCGCCTTCCGGTCCGTCGCGGTCAAACCCCGCTCAGTGCGGCTGGACGTCGAACGCCCAGGCCAGGAGTGAAAAAGTCACGAATGCAAGCACCGTGGAGCTGATGATTACGCGCGTGATGCGTCCGTTGTCGGCCCCGTAGCGCTCCGCCAGCAGCGAGACCGAACTCGCGGAAGGCAGAGCGGCAGCGAGCACCAGTATCGTGAGTGTCGACGGTGCCAATGGCAGCCCGACCCGGATGGCCCCGACGCCCAGCGCCAGCACGATTACTGGATGAATCACGAGCTTGGCCAGCGCAAGCGGCAAGAATTGGCGCAGCGGGGTTCGGTTATGCACGTGCAATCCGGCACGCCACAGCACAGTACCAATGGTGAAGAGCGCCACCGGGGTCGCCGCGTCGCCGAGCATGCGGACGATCGTGTCGGCGGGCCCGGTCAGGCGAAGGTCGAGCGCGGAGGCTGCGAGGCCGAGGGCGATCGCGCTCGGCAGCGGATTGGCAAGCGTGCCCTTCAATAAACGCAGCAGGTCGAATCGCGGCGCGTCCGTGCCCTGCTGGCCCGCCTGCGCCAGCGCGATGCACAGCGAGCTCGTGAAGAACAGGTCGACCAGCAGCGTCGTGATCACCGGGCCGGCCGCGGCGGGACCCAACAGCGCAGCCAGCAGCGGCACCCCCATGAAGCCCGTGTTAGGCCAGACCACCGTAAGCGCCCCGAGCGCGGCGTCGGTCATCGTTACCGTATCCGAGCGCGTCAGCACTACGGTGGCGAAGACCAGCACGGCTGCGGTGATCAGCGTGATCCCGATCACGACTGGATTGAGGATCTGCGCGACCGGAAGCGACGCGCCGAACCTGAAGAGCATGCAGGGCAGCGCGAAGTACAGGACGAACAGGTTGAGTCCGGGGATTGCGTTCTCGGGGAGGATTCCCGAGCGCCCCGCCAGGTAGCCGCACAGCACCAGCGCAAAGAACGGAACCGTGACGGCCAGGATGGCTTGCATGGCTGCGCAGTATCTCAGGCCGCCGTGGCAGCCGGAGCGAAGTCCGGGCCCCGCCTGGGACGCTGGACATCCGACCCGCGTCCGCGTACGCTTTGCCTGCTTTCGTTTGAGTGTCGTTAGTCCTCAGGTTTCCTGTGCGGGTCGATGTGGTATCCGGCTTTGCCTTGTCCCCAGATTACGTACTTGATCGTTTGCACGCAGCAGGGTGTTCCTGCCAGCGTTATCTTCATTCCTCAAGGACGTTTTAAATGGCACAAGGTACGGTCAAGTGGTTCAACGAATCCAAGGGCTTCGGCTTCATCACGCCCGAGGGCGGCGGCAAGGACCTCTTCGCCCACTTCTCGGAAATCCAGACGGCTGGGTTCAAGACGCTGCAGGAAGGCCAGCGCGTCGAGTTCACGGTAGCCCAGGGCGCTAAGGGCCCTCAGGCCACCCAGATCCGTCCGCTCTAGGACGTTGGTTCCGGTAAGAAGACCGCCACGCTCTGTGGCGGTCTTTTTTTATCTGCGCGACACTGCGACATCGTTCTGAGGAGCGCCCCCTTGGCAAAACCCAACTACTCGTTCGAAAAGCGTCAGCGCGAACTGGCGAAGAAGAAGAAGCAGGAAGAAAAGCGCCAGAAAAAGGCCGACCGCGCTGATCGCGCGACCACACCGACAGACACGGCGCAGGATTCCAGCGCCGACGCTGTCCCGCCGACGACACCCTAAACGGCATTTTCACAACGGTGCATTGACGCCGGCACACATCCGGCGCGAAACTGCACGCCCCGCTCGCCGAGCGCCAGCACCATGGAGGCGCGCATGTCCAACTCTGATCTTGTTCGCTAGTCGGCCGTCTCGGCGCTGACTCGGACTTCTTCCGATTCGGCCGCTTCGCGGCCCCCCTGTTTCGATCCGGTCGCGCGTGCTTCTGCACGCGTGGTCTGCACCGCGGCGCCTGCGCCGCTCGAATCGGAAGAACCATGACTCCAGACGTTCTCGATCGACTCCGGTCGATCGGCTGCAATGAAACTGTGGCGCGTGCGCTCGACGGGCTGGCCGCGCGCGGCCAGCCGATGCGCGTCACCGCGATCCAGCGCGAGAGCGCAACCCTCAGCGATGGCACCACCGAACTGCGCGCCACGCTCGCCCCACGGCTAGGGCGCGATCTCGCGCCGCGCGGCGAATCCCTGACTGTCGGCGACTGGGTGCTCGCGACGGGTGCCGAAGATGCAGCACAGATCACGGCCCGGATGCCGCCGCTCACAGAGATCGTGCGCCGCGCCTCTGATGGCATGCGCCAGGCGCTGGTGAGCAACGTGGACGTCGCCCTGCTGGTGATGGGCCTCGATGGCGACTTCAACCCGCGCCGCCTCGAACGCTATCTCGTAATGGTTCAGGCCGCCGGCGTGCATCCGGTCGTCGTGCTGACCAAACCGGACCTCGCGGATACCGCGACCGCCCTCGTCGCCGGACTGCAGCGGCGGGTCTCGGCGGCCGTACCCGTACGCGTGGTCGACGCCCGGTCCCAGAACGCGGCCGCGGCCTTGCAGGACGTGCTGCGCCCTGGCACGACGCTGGTGCTGCTGGGATCCTCGGGGGTCGGCAAGTCGACCCTGACCAACACGCTGGCAGGCGGCCCGCTGCAGACCATCGGCGCAGTTCGGCCCTCGGACAGCCGCGGCCGGCACACTACGACGACGCGCACGCTGGTGCCGCTGCCGGGCGGCGCGTGCGTGATCGACACGCCCGGCCTGCGCGGCCTGGAGATGCATGCAGGCGAGGAGGGACTCGCCGCCGGCTTCGCCGATATTGCGGCACTGGCCTCGCACTGTCGCTTTCGCGACTGCAGCCACGGCGGCGAGCCGGGGTGCGTGGTGCGCAGCGGCATCGACCCGGATCGGCTAGCCAACTTCCACAAGCTGAAGCGCGAACTACGGCGCGACTCGATGACATTCCTCGATCGCCGGCGCCAGCTGGCGGAATGGAAGGCGCGCGGACGCCTCGCCGAGCAGCGGATGAAGATGAAACGCGGCTGAGCGGCGCAGACCAGACGCGAGCCCAACACGCTGCCGGCCCGGAGACCGGCGACGCGAATCTGCGCTGCGCGGTCGCTTGTCGGACGTCAAGCCCCCATTGTGCCGCCACACCCATCGGCTGACAGCGCGCGCGACGCGGGGTAACGTCAGCGTTCGCATCAGAACGACAACGCCGAGGAGAAGATGGCTTACACAACGGAGAACCTGCGGACCGTGGCCCTGCTGGGCCACGGAAGTGCAGGTAAAACCACGCTCGCTGAAGCCCTGCTCGCAAAGGCCGGCGCCATTCCTGCTGCCGGCAGCGTGGAAAAGGGCACCACGGTCAGTGATTTCGACGGGCTCGAGAAGACGTTCCTGCATTCGCTGCGCACCTCCTTGCTGCACCTCGACCTGCCGCAGACCCGGATCCACCTGCTCGACACCCCGGGTTTTCCCGACTTCATCGGTCAATCGATCGGCGCGCTCGATGCGGTCGAAACCGCCGCGATCGTCGTCAATGCGCAGAGTGGCATCGAGATGATCACCTCGCGCATGATGGACTGGGCGGGTCGCCGCAAGCTGTGCCGCTTGCTCATCGTCAACAAGATCGACGCCGAGAACGTCAATGTGCCGCAGGTGCTGGCGGATCTGCGTGCCGCGTTCGGCAAGGAGGTTCTGCCGATCAACCTTCCGGCCGGCAAGGGCACGCGTGTCGTCGACTGCTTCTTCAGTCCCGATGGCGAGGCCGATTTTTCGAGCGTCGCGGAAGCGCACCAGGCCCTGATCGACCAGGTCATCGAAGTCGATGAAGAGCTGATGGCCAAATACCTCGAACAGGGCGAGGCGATCGAGGCGGAACAGCTGCACGCCCCGTTCGAAAAGGCGCTGCGCGAGGGTCATCTGATCCCGGTCTGCTTCGTGTCGGCGAAGAACGGCGCAGGAATCGAAGAGTTGATCAAGGTGTTCGAACGCCTGCTGCCGAACCCCGGCGAGGGCAACCCACCGCTGTTCTACAAGGGCGAGTTCGTCGACGGCCAGCCCGTCGAAGAATTCCGCTCCGAGCCCGACCCGAAGAAGCACGTGCTGGCGCACGTCTTCAAGGTCGTGGTTGATCCGTACGTCGGCAAGCTGGGCATCTTCCGCGTGCACCAGGGCACGGTGACCAAGGACACGCAGCTTTTCATCGGCAGCGGCCGCAAGGCCTTCAAGGTCGGGCACCTGTTCATGCTGCAGGGGAGCAAGACCGTCGAAGTTTCCGGGGCGGTGCCCGGCGACATTGCTGCGGTCGCCAAGGTCGATGAGATCGACTTCGACTGCGTGCTGCACGATTCGCACGACGAGGACCACATCCACATGCGGCCGCTCGAATTCCCGACCCCGATGAGCGGCGTCGCGATCGCCCCGAAACGACGCGGCGACGAACAGCGGATATCGGAAGTGCTGCACCGGATGAGGGCCGAGGACCCGACGCTGGTCGTCGAGCACGATGCGGTGCTGAACGAAACGGTGCTGCGCGGGCTGGGCGAACTGCACATCCGCTCGGCGCTCGAGCGCATGGCGCAGCAGTACAAGGTGGAAGTCGACACGCGGCCACCGCGTATCCCCTACCGCGAAACGATCGGCGCTAACGCCGAGGGTCACGCACGCCACAAGAAGCAGACCGGCGGCGCCGGGCAGTTCGGCGAGGTGTACCTGCGGGTCGAGCCGCTGCAGCGCGGGGCGGGCTTCGAGTTCGTCGATCAGGTCAAGGGCGGCGTGATCCCGTACAACTTCATCCCTGCCGTGCAGAAGGGCGTCGAATCGGTGCTGGCCTCCGGACCGGTTGCTGGATTCCCGATGCAGGACGTCCGCGTCACGGTGTACGACGGCAAGCACCACCCGGTCGACTCGAAGGAGGTCGCGTTCGTCGCAGCGGGCCGCAAGGCCTTCCTCGATGCGCTCGGCAAGGCGCGGCCGATCGTGCTCGAGCCGATCGTCAACGTCGAGGTCGAGGCCCCTGAGGGCAACATGGGCGACGTGACCGGAGATCTCTCATCACGGCGCGGCCAGATCACCGGAACGCGCGCGATGAGCCCGGGTGTGCTGGTCGTAGAAGGCCAGGCGCCACTCGGCGAACTCGAGGGCTATTCGGCGCGGCTCAAGGCGATCACGCAGGGTCGTGGCGCATGGACGATGAACCTGTCGCACTACGAACAGGCCCCGCCGCAGCTGCAGCAGAAGCTGGCGACGGATTTCGCCGCCAAGCGCAAGCACGAAGAAGAGGAGTGACTAAGCTGCGCCGCAGCTGCGGCGCAGCCTCGAACCTGCCTCAGAAACGTCCGGCCTGGTAGTCCTCGACGGCCTGCACCAGTTCTTCGTACGTGTTCATCACGAACGGGCCGTGCCACGCCACGGGTTCGTGCAGGGGTTTGCCGGCGATCAGCAGCGCGCGCGCTGGACCCTCCGCCGCGCGCAGGACCACGCTGTCGCCGTCGCCGAGTTCGGCAAGCCCGACCGCTTCGACGATCTGGCCGTCGATGTCCACGCGGCCCTGATGGACGACCACGAAGGCGGCGTGCCCCACCGGGAGCGCTTCCGTGAACTCGCTCCCGGTCGTCAGTTCGACGTCGAAGTAGCGCGCATCGGTCGCCTCCGCCGTCACCGGCCCGCGCGTACCCGACGAGGTCGTGCCTGCAATCACCTTCACGCGTACGCCACCGGCTCGCTCTTCGACCGGCATCCGATCCGCGCTGTGTTCCTGATACGCCGGAGCGGTCATCTTCAGTCGCGCCGGCAGGTTGACCCACAGCTGGAAGCCGCGCATCAGCCCTTCGGTCTGCTCCGGCATCTCGGAGTGAACAACGCCGCGTCCTGCGGTCATCCACTGCACGCCGCCGGGTTCGATCACACCTTCACCGCCATGGTTGTCGCGATGCCGGACGCGTCCGTTCAGCATGTAGGTGACGGTCTCGAAGCCCCGATGCGGATGCGCGGGGAATCCTGCAATGTAGTCGCCGGCATTCGCGGTATCGAAGTAGTCGAGCATCAGGAATGGGTCGATCGACGGAATCGCCCCGCCACCGCCCATCAGGCGGCGCAGGCGCACGCCAGCGCCGTCGCTGGTCTGTATGCCGCGGGTGGAACGAATCACGGGTCGCGCGGACACGCTGCACTCCAGGAATGATTGAACTCACTATGTGCGGTCGAGCGGCCGCATATGCAAGCGCGCATCCGCGCAACGTCGCGGGGTCAGGCGATGCGCATTGCCGCTGAATCACGGCTGCCACGCCGCAGCGCCTGCAGCGCGAATCGCGCCGGGTCGACCGTCGCGGCCAGACTGCGCTCGACCGGCAGTGGTTCACCCTCGATGCGCGCCGCGACCAGCTCAGCCAGCAACGCCGCGAGGGTCAGGCCACGCGAGCCGAGCGCAAAGCTGGCATAGAGGCCGGCTCGGCGTGGCAGATCCGCGAGATGCGGGCCACGCAGATCCGCCGCCGCGGTTGAGATCGCTCTTTCGTCAGCGACGGCGCCGGCGTGCGGCATGCGGTCGTGCGCGACGCAGCGCACGCCATCGAAGCTTCCGCGCGCCAGTGCACGCGGCGGTGCGGCCAGAAGGCGTGAGACGCGAGCGAGATTGCTCGTGAGGGCGTGCTGCTCGTTCAGGAAACCGCCCTCCGGACCGCTGGGGTCTTCGTAGGTCGCGCCGATCGAAACGCCGCCGTCGGGATCGCGAATCAGGTAGCCCTCCCCGCTGACCGGCGCGCACAGCGCGGACCATGCATCCGCCTGCAGAAAAGCGATCCGGCCGCGCACGGACCGGACCCGTGCATGCAAGGTCTCGAGCAGCGGTGGCGACGCCAGCGCGGCCGCGACCACGACGACCGGCGCGCGGTCCAGAGAACTGCCGCGTGCATCGAGGACGTGCCAGGCCGCGTCCGCGGCGACCAGTCGACTCGCACCGCCGCTTCGCGGCACGATCGCATGCCGTTCCAGCATGGCACGGCACCAGCGCGCGGGCGCGACCATCATCCCCTCCGGCCACCACAGTCCCGGGCCGCGCGGCCGCATCCCGATCCGTTCGGCCGCGGCATCTGCGGAACACCATTGCACGAAGTCCGGCGGCAAGCCAACCCGGTCGAGCGCATGCCGCCAGCGCTCGGCGTCAAAGTCCCCCGCGAGCTGCAGGACACCCGACTCGCGCGCGACGCGCTGTCCGTTGCAGTCTCCACCCGGCGCAACACGATCGAGTGCGGCGCGGGCAGCTTCCGTCCCGGCGCGGGTCAGCCGCACCAGCGGGGAGTCGTCGAGCGCGAATTGCGGATGCAGCAGTCCCCACGGCAGCGCCGAGGCGCCACTCGCGACTTGCCCGTCGCTATCGAGCACGCGGACCGACCAGCCGCGCCGCGCCAGTGCCTCGGCACAGGCGCTGCCCGCGAGCCCGGCTCCGACGACGATCGCATCGCGCCGGCCCGCGTACGCCGACGGCGGCTCGTGGCGTCGTACGCGCCATCGCGGCGCGTACGTCCCTGCGACCATGCGGCGCTTTTGACCGAAGCCCGACTGCAATTGCAGCTCGAAGCCGGCTGCCGCGAGCGCGTCACGCACTGCGGGTGCACTCGTGTAGGTCGCTACCGTGGCTCCCGGCCGCGCACTGCGCGCGGCCGCCTTGAGCAGTCCGGGCTCCCACATCTCCGGATTGCGCGCCGGTGCGAAGCCGTCGAGGTAAATGGCGTCGGTCCCCAACTCCAGGTCCGGCACCAGATTGCGGGCATCGCCGAAGGCCAGCGTCAGCGTGACGCCGCCGGATTCGAACTCGATCCGGTGCAATCCGGGAGTGGCGCGCGGCCACGCGTGCGCCAGCAGCGTCGCCAGCCCGAGCAATGGTGCGGGAGCGCCCGCGAGCAGATCCTCGCAGGGCAACGGATGTCTTTCGACCGACACGAAGTGGAGCCGATCGGGCCGTTGGGAATCGTCGCGCCACGCCTTCCAGGTCGCGAGGAAGTTCACGCCGAGCCCGAAGCCCGTCTCGAGAATCACGAACTGGCGGCGCCCGCGCCAGCGTTGCGGCAGCCGATTGCCGCCGAGGAATACGTGCATCGCCTGTCCGAGCGCCCCGTCGCGACTGGCATAGACGTCGCGGTAGCGCTCGCTGTACGGCGCCCCGGAGGCATCGCGCCCCAGCCGTTCGGGTTGCACGCTCATGCCGGGATTATCCGGCCAGTATCCTCGACGATCAGTGCGCCGCGAGCCCGCCGCAGACCATGTCGTAGCGGGGACCGAATCCTGCACTAGACGCGGGTCAAGGGCTTGAAGCGCAGGCGGTGCGGCTGGGCGCCCTCCTCACCCAGACGCTTCTTCTTGTCGGCTTCGTATTCCTGGTAATTGCCGTTGTAGAAGAACCACTGCGAGTCGCCCTCGGCCGCGAGGATGTGGGTCGCGATGCGGTCGAGGAACCAGCGGTCGTGGGAAATCACCAGCACCGAGCCGGCGAACTCGAGCAGCGCCTCTTCGAGCGCGCGCAGCGTCTCGACGTCGAGGTCATTCGACGGTTCGTCGAGCAGCAGCACATTGCCGCCGCGAAGAAGCGTGGCCGCGAGATGGAGTCGGCCGCGCTCGCCGCCGGACAGATTGCCGACGATCTTCTGCTGGTCCCCGCCCTTGAAGTTGAAGCGCCCCAGGTAGGCGCGTGACGGCATCTCGAACTTGCCGACCTGCAGGATGTCGAGTCCGCCCGAGATCGCCTCCCACACCGTCTTGTCGTTCGGCAACGATTCGCGCGACTGGTCGACCGCCGCGATTTGCACACTCGGGCCTTCGACGATCTCGCCCGAGTCAGGTTTTTCCTGGCCGGTGATCATGCGGAACAGCGTCGACTTGCCCGCGCCGTTCGGACCGATCACGCCGACGATCGCTCCGGGCGGGATCGTGAGGCTCAGTTTGTCGATCAGCAGCCGGTCGCCATACCCTTTGCTGACGTCCTTGAACTCGATCACCTGGTTGCCGAGCCGCTCGGCCACCGGAATGAAGATTTCCTGCGTCTCGTTGCGGCGCTGATATTCGTATGAGGACAGCTCGTCGAAGCGCTTCAGGCGTGCCTTGCTCTTGGCCTGCCGGCCCTTGGCGTTCTGCCGCACCCATTCGAGCTCGTTCTTCATCGTCTTGATGCGGGCGGCCTCGGTCTTGGCCTCCTGCTCGAGCCGCTGCTCCTTCTGCTCGAGCCACGAGCTGTAATTGCCCTTCCACGGGATGCCCATGCCGCGGTCGAGTTCGAGGATCCACTCGGCGGCGTTGTCGAGGAAGTAGCGGTCGTGCGTCACCGCGACAACCGTGCCGGGGAAACGCTGCAGAAACTGCTCGAGCCAGTCCACACTCTCGGCGTCGAGATGGTTGGTTGGCTCGTCGAGCAGCAGCATGTCAGGCTTCGACAGCAGCAACTTGCACAGCGCCACGCGCCGCTTCTCGCCGCCGGAGAGCTTGGCGATCTGTGCGTCCCACGGCGGCAGTCGCAGCGCATCGGCCGCGATCTCCATCTGGTGCTCGACGTCGGCGCCCGAGGTCGCGATGATCGCCTCGTACTTCGCCTGATCGGCCGAGAGCCTGTCGAAGTCGGCGTCCGGCTCCGCGTAGGCCGCGTAGATTTCCTCGAGCTTCTGCTTGGCCTGCATCACCTCGCCGAGCCCGGCCTCGACCTCGTCCTTCACGGTCTTGGCGGGGTCGAGCTGAGGTTCCTGCGGCAGGAAGCCGATCGTCAGCCCCGGCATCGGCGTGGCCTCACCTTCGATCTCCCTATCAAGGCCGGCCATGATCTTCAGCAGCGTCGACTTGCCAGAACCGTTGAGCCCGAGCACGCCGATCTTGGCGCCGGGGAAGAAGCTGAGCGAGATGTTCTTCAGGATCTCGCGCTTGGGCGGGACAATCTTGCCCACGCGGATCATCGTGTAGACGTACTGCGCCATCGTGTCGAATGCCAGCTGCAGCGAAAAGGCGGAGCGCGATTATCGCAGCATGACGCAGGCCAACCCTCGGCCTTCCTAGGGACCCTAGAATGCGCGGCCGCGGGCAGCGCGGTCCAGCCCGAGTCCAATGACCGCATTGCTCGTTTCCATCGGCGTCGTCGCGCTCGCCGAGATCGGTGACAAGACCCAGTTGCTTGCGCTTGCGCTCGCGGCGAAGTACCGCAAGCCATGGCCCATCATCCTGGGCATCCTCTTCGCCACGCTGGCAAACCACTTCCTGGCAGGCGCGGTGGGCACGTGGCTGACGCATGTGATCGGACCGCAGGCGATGCGCTGGGCGCTCGGCCTGTCGTTCATCGCGATGGCCGTTTGGATGCTGGTGCCAGACAAGCTCGATACCGGAGCCGAGAAGGCCTCGCGCTACGGCGTCTTCGGCACGACGCTGGTCGCCTTCTTCCTGGTCGAAATGGGCGACAAGACGCAGATCGCCACGATCGCGCTGGCCGCGCGCTACGACGCGCTGGTGGCGGTGGTCGCCGGAACGACGATCGGCATGATGCTCGCCAACGTCCCGGCCGTGCTATTGGGCAACGTCGCGGCCGAGAAGCTGCCAAAGCGGCTGATGAACAGCATCGCCGCGGCGCTGTTCCTGCTGCTCGGCATTGCGGTGCTCTGGGGACTGGATATCGGGCTCTAGCGAGGAGTGGCCAGAATCGCGCGCCGCGTGTAACATGACACTCTGATAGCGGTGCATCGGTTCCGGTTTGCACCCGTCACTCGCGGTTGTGTGTCGTTCCAAGCCTCCCTCGAAGTCTTTTTCATTCCGCATTTGCCTGAACCGGTTCAGCGAGGCGATCTCGCACAGGCCGTGCTCAGGAGTTCGCATTGAATTCGTCCTTTGTTTCCCTCGGTCTGTCCGAGGTACTCGTCCGCGCCGTCACCGAGCTCGGATACACCCAACCTACGCCGATCCAGCAGCAGGCGATCCCTGCCGTGCTCGCCGGCGCGGACCTCATGGCCGGGGCACAGACCGGCACCGGCAAGACGGCCGCCTTCGTGCTGCCGATCCTGGAGCGCCTGGCCACGGAGGATGCGCCGGCCCGACATCGCGCACCGCGCGTGCTGATTCTCGCGCCGACGCGCGAACTGGCTGCGCAGGTCGAGGCCAGCGTGCGTGAATACGGCCGGCACATGCGTGTGCGGTGCGTAGCGATCTTCGGCGGCGTGTCGATCGGCCCGCAGATCAGCGCGCTGAAGTCCGGGGTCGACATCGTCGTCGCCACGCCGGGACGCCTGCTGGACCACGTCGGTCAGAAGACCATCGACCTCACACGCATCGAAGTGCTGGTGCTCGACGAAGCCGATCGCATGCTCGACATGGGGTTCCTGCCCGACATGAAGCGCGTGTTCTCGCACCTGCCGAAACAACGCCAGACGCTGCTTTTTTCGGCGACTTTCTCCGACGAGATCCGCGCGCTTGCCGGCGGTCTGCTGGTGAACCCGACTTCGGTGCAGGCCACCCCGCGCAACTCGACCGTCGAAGCAGTCGACCAGAAGTGGATCCGCATCGAGAAGACCGGCAAGTCGGCGCTGCTGGCGCATCTGATCCGAGACCGGCAGTGGTACCAGGTGCTGGTGTTCACGCGCACGAAGCACGGTGCGAACCGCCTCGCCGAGTATCTGAACAAGCATGGCGTGACGGCGCTGCCGATCCACGGCAACAAGAGCCAGAACGCGCGCACGCGTGCACTGGGTGATTTCAAGCGCGGCGAGCTGCAGACGCTGGTGGCCACTGACATTGCGGCGCGCGGGCTCGACATCGAGCAACTGCCGCACGTGGTCAACTTCGATCTGCCGAATGTGCCCGAGGATTACGTGCACCGGATCGGGCGCACCGGCCGTGCCGGCGCCACCGGCGAGGCGATCTCGCTGGTGAGCCGCGAGGAGGAACCGTTGCTGCGGGACATCGAGCGCCTGATCCGGCGTCCGATCCCGCCGATGACGGTGGCCAACTACGAAGCAGCGTCGGCAGCCCCACACGACCCCGACCAGCGTCCGCCGCGACCCGAGCAGTCGCGGCGCAAGCGCTCCGCCCCGGCGCCGAAGCCGCAGCGCAGCGGTTCGCGCGGTTCCGTCCAGCCGACCGGTCGGCGCCCCGACCAGACGGTGCACAGTCAGTCCGGCACGAGCCAGCGAGCCAACGGCGGCCGCGCAGATGTGCGCGCGGGCCTTGAGCACGCGACGCCGAGAGGATCTGCATCTGGAAAAGCACCGGCGCGAGCTGTTGCGCCAACACAGTCGAGCGCTGCGGGCCGCGGGGATCCGCGCCGCGACGCGACGACGGTCCGTACCAACATTCCAGGCCTTATGCCACCGACGAATCGCCGAGGCAGGTAAGCTTCC
>DATKAJ010000060.1:0-2340 GCA_035498175.1 Burkholderiaceae bacterium | reverse complement strand
CCTGCACCTCGGCCTTGTCGAGCAGGTCCGTCATCGCAAAATCCAGCCGCGCGTAGTCCGTGGTGATGCTGCAGCCATCCACTAACTGGCGCACGACCGCGCACAGCAGGTGGGTCGCCGTGTGGAAGCGCATGTGCCGGTAGCGGCGATCCCAGTCGATCTCCGCGCGCACCGGCGTGCCGGGCGCCAGTCGCTGCTGCCAGCCGCTCGCGGGATCGAGCAGGTGTACGGTGTCGTCCGGCGTGGTGTCCGCGCGCCGTGCCTTGCGCGCATCGACGACCCGCAGCGGTGTCCCGTCAGTGAGCACGAGGCGGCCGCTGTCGCCGGCCTGGCCGCCGCCAAGCGGATAGAACACCGTCCGATCCAGCTCGACGCCGTCGTCGCCGACCCGCGTCACGACCGCGTCGCACGATTGCAGGTAGGCATCGCTCCGGAACAGCGCCTCGGTCGACATCGTGCAGGCGGCGCGGCTCGGCCTCACTCCGCGGCGGCCGCGCGCACCGAAGCAAAGGCCGAGCGCCGGCGGCGCGCGGCCGACGGCCGCGGCGCCGTGGTCGGAGCCGTGGCGGATTCAGCTTCAGCAACCGCCTCCAGACTGGATGATGCGGCGGCGGCTTTAGTCACAGCAGATTGCCGAGGCCGCCCGCGCGATGGCCGGACCTTGCTCGATGCAGGGCGGTCGATCGGCGGAAAGATCCAGTTCTCGGCCTCGTCGCCGTCGACGCTGCTGTCCCAGGGCAGCATACACAGCGCGAGCACGAGCTTCTCGAATTCGGGCTCGAAGCGGTCGATGATCCGCTGCGGCTCCTCGCAGAGGCGCTTGTCGGTGATCAGGCCGAACTGCACGCCGCCCGCGTACGACAGGATCGACACGCCGATGCCGATGTTTCCGGACTGCGGCACCCAGAACATCATGCGATTGACCTTGGCGCCGGCGAGATAGAGCGCCTGCTGCGGACCCGGCACGTTGGTCATCACCGCAGTCGCCTTCTTTGCGAGGAAATCGAGCGCCTGCTTCTGCACGGCGCGCGGCGCGAACCCGACGACACCGAGGATGCCCATCGACAGGATCGCGGTGTAGCCCTGCTTCAGCTCGTCCATGCGCCGCCGCACCTCGTAGACACGCGAGATGGGATTGGCGATACCGACCGGCAGCAGCAGCGGCACCAGGCCGAACTTGTTGCCGAGATCCTTCCACTTGCGCGGGTCACGCAGGTTCACCGGCACCATCGCACGCAGCTCGATACCGTCGACCTCCTCGCCCTGCTGCTCGAGGTAGGAGCGGATCGCGCCCGCCACCGAAGCGAGCAGCACGTCGTTGACCGAACAGCCGAGCGCCTTGCCTACGGCCTTCACGTCGTCGAGTGACAGCGGTTCGTTCCACGCGACGACCTTCGAGCCCGACGGCATGCCCTTGAGGCTCGTGTTCGTGTCGTTGTCCATCAGCGCGATTCCGGCGAAATCCCTGGTGACCTGCGCAGCGACCCGGGCGAAATCGCCTGCGGCCACGCCGACGGAGTCCGGATGCTCGAGCATCGCGGCCGAGGCGTGCAGTGCGCGCGCGGCCGCATCGCCGGTCGTGTCGATGGCTCGCACAGTCGCCCGCGTCAGCGGCCGCAGGAACGAATCCCACTCGCCGGAGGGCGCCGCCGCGGGGCTCTTCGACGGCGCTGCCTCCTCAACTTCCTCCGGAACGTCGATCGCCGGATCGTCCGACGTCATAGCCATCAGCACGCCGATCAGCGCGATGCCGTCGGCGATGCAGTGGTGGATACGCACGATCAGTGCCTGTCCGCCGTCGTAGTTGTCCACCAGGTGGATCTGCCACAGCGGCTTGTTGGGATCGAGCGCAGTCGAGGCCAGCCGGCCGACCAGCCGCTTCAGGTCCTGCGTGGTGCCGCGCCCGGGCAGCGCGGTGCGCGCGACGTGCAGGTCGAGGTCGAAGTTGTCGTCGAGTTCCCAGTAGTACCCAGTGGCGTCCTGCACGACGCGGCTGCGGAACCGCTCGTGCGGGAGGAAACGCTCCTCGTACAGGTGCCGCAGGCGCTCGTAGTCGATGCGGCCTTCGAACTCGTAGACGCCGATGATCTGCATCAGGTTGGCCTGCGAGTCCATACGCAGCCAGGCCGTATCGACCGAGGTCATCCGCTCGCGTCTGCCCATGTCGTCTCCCTGTTCCGTCCGCAGCTGCGGACGTTGCCGACCTGCGAGGGTCGCTGGCTATGATACGACGCGCTATTCTCGTAGCCGCGCGCCGCACCGCGAAGACTCGACTGCAGACCCGAATCCGAGGAGAGACCGTGAGCGATCTGAAAGCGAAGTTCGACCAGGCCGTCGCCG
>DATKAJ010000059.1:0-38991 GCA_035498175.1 Burkholderiaceae bacterium | reverse complement strand
GGTGCTCAGCGACAGGCGGAGTTCGTTGGCGTTCATGGTTCGGTCCTTTCGGTGGGTTGCGTGAATCGATGGACGCACTGTAGGCAGCGGCCCGTCCCACCGCGAGCGGATTGCGACCGGCTGCAGAAATCGCGGAATGGCCCTTTCGTCGCCCTGCAGCCCGCTTTCCCCGTTCATCCGCCCCCGCTGCAGTTCGTCGCCTCAGGCGACGGTTCATCGCGCCCGGCGCAGCCTCGCGCCCGCTGACGGCGTTTTGCGACGAATGGGGACGAACTGCAACCGGCAGCCCGACCAAAGCGGCCCGCGGGTGCGATCAGTTCAGCGTGGGGGTGCCGCGCGACCTCGCGGCGGACACGTGATGGGAACCGCCGTCAGTTGCTACGCGCCGCGTCCTCGGGTTCCGGCCAGTCGCGGATATACGCTTTCAGCATGCGATTTTCGAAGCTCTGCTCTTCGAGTACGGCCCGGGCCACGTCGTAGAAGGAAATCACCCCGGCCAGGGTGCGCCCATCGAGTACCGGCAGATAGCGCGCATGACGCTCCAGCATCAGCCGGCGGACCTCCATGACCTCGGTCTCCGGCGTTATCGTCAGCGGCGCGTCATCCATCACCTTGCGCACGCTGATGTCGCCGACGCTGCCGGCATTGGCATTGAGCCGGTTGATCACCTCGCGAAAGGTCAGCATGCCGACGAGGTCGCCATATTCCATGACGACGACCGAGCCGATGTCCAGCTCGGCCATGATTCCGATTGCCCGCGCCAGCGGCGTGTCCGGGGGCACGGTGTAAAGCGCATTGCCCTTGACACGCAGGATGTCGCTGACCTTCATCTTGGCCTCCGGCATGCAACTACTGCATTCAAGAGCATGCTAGCTCTGCGCACACCGCGCCACAAGCGCGTCAGAATCCCCGCAGCCACCCGAGTCCCGCAGATGTGCCGCCGGGCCCCGGATTCGCGGGACGGTATTCGGCCCCCACCCAGCCCGCGTACCGCAACGCGTCGAGTTCGCGAAAGATCTCGGGATAGTTGACTTCGCCCCGGTCCGGTTCGTTACGGGCCGGTACGCCGGCGATCTGGACATGGCCGATCCGGGCGATGTGCTCCCGGAGCCTGCGGATCAGGTCGCCGTGGATGATCTGCAGGTGGTAGGCGTCGAACTGGAGCGCGGGTCCGGACGGGCCCAGACGTTCCATCACCGACAGGGCGAGCGGCAGGCCGTTCATGAAGTAGCCCGGTATGTCGTACGGGTTGATCGGCTCGATCGTTGCCACGATGCCGTGCGCAGCGAGGGCCGCGCTTGCCTTTGCGAGGTTGCGCTCGTAGGCGGCCAGGGCGTCCGCGTGTGGCACCTCGGCACCAGGCGAACCCGCCATGACGTGGACGCGGGTGGCGCCCGTCGCCCGCGCATAGTCGAGCGCGCGCTCGATCGACACGTCGAACTCCTGCTCGTGTCCGGGCAGCGCCGCGTAGCCGCGGCCCGTCGCCGCCTGGCCGACCGGCGCGTTGATCAGCACCAGGCGGACATGGGCGGCGTCGAGCGCGCGACGGAAGTCGGCCGACTCGACCTCGTAGGGAAACTGCACCTCAACCGCAGCGAAACCGTCGCGAGCCGCGGCTCCGATCCGTTCGATGAGCGGGTATTCCGGATACATCAAGCTGATGTTGGCGGCGAATCGTGGCATCGCCTTCAACCCAGCAGCGACTTGAAGCGGTCGAGTTCCGCCAGCACGGTCGCACGAACCGACGGCTCCCATACTGAATGGCCCGCATCCGGAACCACCACATAGCGCGCTCCGGGCCACGCGCGCGCCAGTTCGTCGGCACTCAGGATCGGGCAAACCATGTCGTAGCGCGCATGCACGATCGAGGCCGGGTGGCGACCGAGCCGATGCATGTTCTGCAGCAGTTCGTCCGGCCCGAGGAAACAGCCGTGGGCGAAGTAGTGCGCCTCGAGCCGCGCCAGGCCGAGCGCCTCGGCCGCGAAGTGGCGGACGAGTTCCGCGTTCGGCAGCAGCGTCGAACACGACCCCTCGTACTCGCTCCAGGCGCGCGCGAAGCTCACGTGCACACGCGGGTCGGGATCGAAGAGGCGCTTGAGGTAGCCACGGAGCAGGTCGGCACGCTCGGCTTCCGGCAGCATGCCCGCAAACTTCTCCCAAGCCTCGGGAAAAATCTGTCGCACGCCATACAGGAACCAGTCGATCTCGCTTTGCCGGCCGAGGAAGATTCCGCGCAGCAGAAAGCCGCTGCAGCGCTGCGGGTAGGTCTGGCCGTACGCCAGGCCGAGCGTGCTGCCCCAGGATCCCCCGAATACGAGCCAGCGCTGTACGCCGAGGTACTCGCGCAGCAGCTCGATGTCTGCGATCAGCTGCTGCGTCGTGTTTGATTGCACCTCGCCGACCGGGGTCGAGGCCCCGGCACCGCGCTGGTCGAAGAGAATCGTGCGGAACGCTTCGGGATCGAAGAATCGGCGGTGCTCGGGCGAACAGCCTCCACCCGGTCCGCCGTGAAGGAAAAGCACCGGGATGCCGTCCGGGTTGCCGACGGCCTCCCAGTACATCGTGTGCACGTCGTCCAATGCCAGCATGCCGCTGTCGTACGGCTCGATCGGCGGGTACAGCTGCTGGGTCCGGGTATCCATCACGTCTGAGTGTAGCGGCGCCATTCTTCAGTAACCGAGTCAGCGCCGCGCCCGGCCACATCGGCGCTGGCATCATCGGTCTTTCGCCTTGTAAGGCCATGCCATGACTGCGCGCTATCCAGGCTTCGACACGCTGGCTCTGCATGCCGGCCAGCCGCCGGACCCGGCCACCGGGGCCAGGGCGGTGCCGATCTACGCCAGCGCATCTTTCGTCTTCGAAGACTCGGACCACGCGGCGGCACTGTTCAACATGGAGCGCGCCGGACACGTCTACTCGCGCATCTCCAATCCGACCGTCGCAGTGCTCGAAGAGCGCATGGCCGCGCTCGAAACGGGAGTCGGAGCGATCGCGACCGCGAGCGGCCAGGCCGCACTGCACCTCGCGATCGTCACGCTGATGGGCGCGGGCGGCCACATCGTCGCCAGCCGCGCTCTCTACGGCGGCTCGCACAATCTGCTCGCCTACACGCTCGCGCGCTTCGGCATCGAAACGACTTTCGTCGATCTGCGCGATCTCGCGGCCTGGCGTGCGGCCATCCGGCCCGCGACACGGCTGCTGTTCGGCGAGACGCTCGGCAACCCCGGCCTCGACGTGCTCGACATCCCGGCCGTAAGCCATATCGCCCATGACCACGGCGTGCCGCTGCTGGTCGACTCGACCTTCACCACGCCATGGTTGATGAAGCCGTTCGATCACGGCGCCGACCTCATCTACCACTCGGCCACCAAGTTCCTCGGCGGGCACGGCGTCGCCATTGGCGGCGTCCTGGTCGACGGTGGCACCTTCGACTGGCTGGCGAGCGGGAAATTCCCGACGCTGACCGAGCCGTATGCCGGTTTCCACGGCATGAATTTCTCGGAGGAAAGCACGGTGGCGCCGTTCCTTCTGCGGGCGCGCCGCGAGGGGCTGCGCGACTTCGGCGCCTGCATGAGCGCACACACTGCATTCCTGCTGTTGCAGGGCATCGAGACGCTGCCGCTGCGGATGCAGCGCCACGTCGACAACACCCGCACCGTCGTGAAGTTCCTCAGTACGCACTCAGCGGTCGAAGCGGTTGCTTATCCCGAACTGGAATCGCACCCCGACCGCGTGCTCGCACAGCGCCTGCTGCCACGCGGCTGCGGCGCGGTCTTCAGCTTCAACCTGAAGGGGTCGCGGGCGGCCGGCCGCGCGTTCGTCGAGGCGTTGCGTGTCTTCTCGCACCTGGCCAACGTCGGCGACGCGAAGTCGCTGGTGATCCACCCCGCGTCGACCACGCATTTCCGCGTACCCGACAACGAACTCGCCGCGGCCGGCATCACGCAGGGCACGATCCGGCTTTCGATCGGCCTCGAAGACCCCGCCGACCTGCTCGACGACCTGGCACAGGCGTTGAAACGCGCGCAGAAGGTAGGTTGACATGGATCTGCTGAGCTCGCCCCGCCTGTACGCCTACACGGGCGGACGCGCCTTCGACCCGCAGCGGCCAACGGTCGTCTTCCTGCACGGCGCCCAGAACGATCACAGCGCCTGGATCCTGCAGAGCCGCTACCTCGCGCATCACGGCTACAGCGTGCTGGCGCTCGATTTGCCCGGCCACGTGCGCAGTGAGGGTCCGGCACTCGTCAGCGTGGAAGCGATCGCCGACCGTGTCGCGCAAGCCCTTCTGGCCAGCGGCGCGAAGCGCCTGATGCTGGTCGGGCACAGCATGGGCTCGCTGATTTCGCTGGAACTCGCGCGGCGACTGCCGCAGCGCACGGCCGGCGTCGCGCTGATTGCTTCAGCGTTCCCGATGCGCGTGTCCGAAGCGCTGCTTGCCGCCACTCGCAACGACGTTCCGGCAGCGCTCGACATGATCAACGTCTGGTCGCACAGCAGTTCGATCGCAGCGTTCGACCGCAAGCCGTCCAACCCCGGGCCGGGGTTTTCGAATGCGTGGCAGAACCTGAGGCTGATGCAGCGGATTGCACGCCGCAACGGGCCCGCAGTGCTGTCGACGGACTTCGCCGCCTGCAATGCCTACGCGGACGGCATCGAGGCTGCGCGCGCGCTGAAGTGCCCTGCACTCTTCGTGCTGGGGCGGCAGGATCTGATGACGTCGCCGCGCTCGGCGCAACCGCTGATCGAGGCCTGCACCGAAGCGAGCGTGGTCCAGATCGACGGCAGCGGCCATGCGCTGATGTCGGAACGCCCGAACGAGCTCCTTGCAGCGCTACGGCAGTTCGCAGCTCGCGTGTTCGCCGCGGCGCCCGTCGCTGGTTGAAGCCGGAAGCACGACCTTGCTCAACGCCGTCAACTGGGACACGTACTGGCTGTACGTGCTCACCGAGATTGCGCTGTCGCTGTCGCCCGGGCCGGCGGTCATGCTCGTGATCGCCTGCGGCCTCGCGCACGGCGCGCGGCGCTCGACCTGGGCCAGCCTCGGCATTCTCAGCGCCAATGCGATCTACTTTGCGATCTCGGCGACCGCGCTCGGTGCGGTCCTGGTGGCGTCGCGCGAGTTCTTCGTCGCGGTCAAATGGCTCGGCGCCGCCTATCTCGTGTATGTCGGGCTGTCAGCATTATTCGGCCGGCCATCGGCGATCACCGTTTCGACCGCGAATACCGGCGGCAGAGCGCCGCGCGATCTCTACCTGGCCGGGCTGACGCTGCAGCTCGCCAATCCCAAGACGCTGATCTTCTTCGTCGCGATCCTGCCGCAGTTCGTCGACGCGCGGCTCGCACTCGGACCGCAGATGGTCTGGCTCGCAGCCGGCTCGATCGTCCCGGAGTTCCTGATCCTCGCGGGTTACGGCTGGCTCGCGTCCCGCGCTCGGACTGTGGCCGCCGATCCGCGCTACTCGCGGTGGACCGATCGGCTCGCCGGCGTGCTCGTGCTCGGGGCGGCGGCGCTGGTGATTGGCGTGACGGGCTGAGACACCCCGGGCGAAGCGGCTGCCGCGACGGCCGTCGAAACGGTTGCCGCGGGCAGACTCTGCTCCAGCGGCGCATTGAGCCAGGCATCGCTGTCGATCCAGCCACGCATCAGCGCACCGAGTCCCTCCTGGTCGAGCGCGAGCAGCAGGTTCCTCGGGTCGACGGCAAAGCGCTCGAAAGCCGGTCGCAGCGTCGCGCGCGCCGGATCGGCCGACAGCAGCCACTCCGACGATTCGGAGCGGCGACGCGCGGCTGCCAGCCGCCGTGCATAGCCGAGACGTTCGAGGGTTTCAAGCAGCCGCTCGGCATCGACGAGATCGGTACGCGCCCGCAGTGCGAGCTCGGACGATCCGACAGCCGGCAATCCGTTGCGCCGGGATTCCAGCAGGTGGCGCAGCAACGCGAGCGCAGTCACGAACGCGTTGCCGGCGCGCAGTTCATCGGAAAAGCGCGTGCTGCGCAGTCGCGGCAGAGTCGCAGCGATTGCCGCGCCGAACAGCAGCGCGTACCACGACAGGTACATCCACAGCAGGAAGAGCGGCAGTGCAGCGAAGGCCCCATAGATTGACCGCACGGAGCCGCGTGCAATGAACAACGCGTAGCCGAGCTTCAGCAGTTCGGACAGGATCGCCGCGACGAACCCGCCGAGCAGCGCATCGCGCCATCGAACCAGGCGATTCGGCACGAACACGTACAACGCGGAATACGCGAATCCGCTCAGGATCACCGGCGCGTAGTCGAGCAGGCCGCGCAGGATCCACGGGATGCGCCGCAATTCTTCTTCAGAAGGCGACCAGAAGAAGGAACTCGCGGTCAGGCTCGCACCGATCAGCAATGGCCCGAGCGTCAGCAGCGCCCAGTAGATCAACAGGCGCTGGCTGAAGGAACGCCGCGTGCGCACTTGCCAGACGTCGTTCAGCGCGTGGTCGACGGTCATGATCATCGCGAGCGCGGAAAGCGCGAGCACGATCAGTCCCGCGGTCGTGAGCCGCCCGGCCTGCAGCGCGAATTCGTTGACGTAACCGAGCACTGTAGAAGAGATCTGCGGCGGCAGTGTCCTCGATATCACGGACTGCAGCGCCTCGCGGAAGTCCGCGAATATCGGAAACACGGCGAAGATCGCGAGGCCGACCGCGAACAGCGGAACGATCGACAGCAACGTTATGAAGGACAGGCTGCCCGCAACCTGTTGCAGCCGGACCTCCTTGCCGCGCCGGTAGGCGAAGAGCGCGACTTCCCGGGCGGTCTTCAGCCTCGGAAAGCGGTCGAGGGCGGCAGTCAGGAGCATGGACGACGACGGGAGTTCGGGAACATGAGGCCCCCGACGGCGCTTTCTATAATACGTGTCACCTTGGCGCGGTCCGACGACGGCAGCGCCCCTCGCCACCCTCCCGCCGCCGGCGCTCACCGGACACGTGGACATCCTGGTTCTGTATTACTCGCGTCACGGCGCCACGCGCCGGCTCGCCGAGGCCGTGGCAGCCGGCGTCGATGCTGTCGATGGGACCGCGGCCCGCATGCGCACCGTGCCACCGGTCGCGCCGCTGATCGAGCAGGCACATCCGCCGGTTCCCCCCGAGGGGGCGCCTTACGCCGAGTTGAGCGACCTGCAGGAATGCGGTGGGCTTGCCCTCGGATCGCCGACACGTTTTGGCAACATGGCGGCGCCGCTGAAGCATTATTTCGACAGCACCGCAGGACTCTGGCTCTCCGGCGCGCTTGCGGGCAAGCCGGCTGCGCTGTTCTGTTCGACCAGCAGCCTGCACGGCGGCCAGGAGGCGACTCTACTGTCGATGATGCTGCCGCTGCTGCACCATGGAATGCTGGTACTCGGCATTCCGTACACCGAGCCCGATCTGATGACGACCCACAGCGGCGGCACCCCGTACGGGGCGAGCCACACCGCGCGCCACGGCGCGCCACCGCAGCTGACGGACGAGGAGCGTCGCCTCGCCCAGGCGCTCGGCTCGCGCCTGGCGCGTGCGGCGTTGCGCCTGCAGTCATGAGCAGTGCCGTCGGTCCGCTGCCCGGCAGCTCGTCGCGACAACGCGCCGCGTGGTGGATCGCGGTCGCAGCCTGGCTGGGCCTGATCGTGCTCACGCTCGCGTGGGAACTGCTGCTTGCGCCGCTGCGTCCCGGCGGATCCTGGCTGGCGCTCAAGGTCGTGCCGTTGCTGCTGCCTTTGCCGGCGCTGTTGCGCGGCAGTGCGTACGCCATGCAGATCGCTCTGTTCGTCGCCATGCTGTACGTCTTCGAGGGCGCGGCGCGAGTTTTCGAACCGCTACCTGCCACCGTGCTGGCGGCCGCCGAACTCGCGCTGAGCGCGGCGTTTCTCGGGGCTGCAATCGCCTACCTCCGACCGATGAAGCTTGCGGCGCAACGTCGTCCGAAATGAGCCACGTCGACGAACTGCGCGCGATCGTCGGGATCGCCCACGTCCTCGACCAGCCCGCTGACATGGCGCCGTTCCTGGTCGACTGGCGCAAGCGCTACACGGGGAAGGCGCAGGCCGTGGTCATGCCGGCCGCCGTCAGTGAGGTTGCGCAAGTGGTGCGCTGGTGCGCGAAGACCGGCACGCCGGTTGTGCCCCAGGGCGGAAACACCGGGCTGGTCGGCGGCGCGACGCCCGCGGCCGATGGTCGCGCCATCCTGCTGTCGCTGAAACGCATGCGGCAGATTCGAGCGGTGGATGTCGCCAACGGCACCGTCACAGCCGAGGCTGGCTGCACGATGGTCGAGGTCCAGGACGCCGCGCGCGCGCAGGGTCAGTTGTTTCCGCTGTCGCTGGCAGCCGAGGGCAGCGCCACGATCGGCGGCAACCTCAGTACGAACGCTGGTGGCGTGCAGGTACTGCGTTACGGCAACGCGCGCGAACTCTGCCTCGGCCTGGAGGTCGTGCTGCCCAGCGGCGAGATCTGGAGCGGTCTGCGCGGGCTGCGCAAGGACAACACCGGCTACGACCTGCGCGACCTGTTCATCGGGGCCGAAGGCACTTTGGGGGTGATCACCGCCGCGTGCCTGAAGACCTTTCCGCTGCCGCGCGCTCACGCCACTGCTTTGCTCGCCGTGCCGTCGCTGTCGGCGGCACTGCACTTGCTGCAGGCGGCGCGCAGCCGCTGCGGTCCGACCCTGACGGCGTTCGAGTGCCTCAGCGACCTCTGCCTGACCCTGGTCGAACGCCATTACCCCGGGCACACGTCTCCATTTTTGGAGCGCAGCCCGAACTACGTCCTGCTCGAACTGAGCGATCACGAGGACGAGGCGCATGCCAACGGCATGCTCGAAGCGCTGGCGGCCGCCGCGATCGAAGAAGGCATGGCCACCGACGCGGCGATCGCACAGTCGACCGCGCAGCGCCGCGCACTGTGGTCGCTACGCGAGCTGATTTCGGAGGCGCAAACCCAGGAAGGCCGCAACATCAAGCACGACGTCGCGGTTCCGATCTCTGCGATCGCGCGCTTCGTCGAGACGACCGATGCGCTGCTGCAGCAGCGGTTTCCGGCGGTGCGCATGGTGGTCTTCGGCCACCTCGGCGATGGCAATCTGCACTACAACGTGAGCCCGCCGCTGGACATGGACGCCGACCGCTTCGTGGCGCTGCAACCGCAGATCTACGCGACGGTGCATGACCAGGTGCACGCCTTCGGCGGATCGATCTCGGCCGAGCACGGCGTCGGTCAGCTGAAGCGCAGCGAGATCGTCCGCTACAAGTCGAATGTCGAGATGCAGCTGATGCGCACGCTGAAGCAGGCGCTCGATCCGCTGGGGATCATGAATCCGGGCAAGGTGATCTGACGTCGAACCGTTTGGACGAAAGTTGAGTCCCACCTTCGCGGGACCGCAATCCACCCCTCTCGCGGACGTGCGGACGAGCCTGCAACCAGTACCATTCGCGCCAGCGCGGATGGCCGGGACTGTCCCTCGAGAGGACGAGGCGGCACCGCCGCAGGTATCCAGATTGAATCAGCCACTGGGAGGCAGCATGACATTGGGTTCACTCCGCATCGGCGCATTCGCACTTGCCGCGGTCGCCACGCCGTTTGCGCTGGCACAGCAGGCCGGCGAGGTCGTCGTCTACGGCCCCGCGCCGAAGCCGGTTGTCGTTCCGGGCGCCAAGCCCGTGGCGGCGCCGTCGTTCGATGCGCTGAAGGGCGACGGGCTGTATCACCTCGTCGGTACGCGGATGGCGAACATCCGGGCGGGGGCGACCCCGAGCGAAGGCAATCGGTACCCGCTGACCGAGACCATCGACGACGTCAATCAGTCGACGCTGAACGGCAGCATCGACACCGCCCACGCGGTGCTCAATGGCGAGCGGCGCGCGCTGGGACGCGCCAACTTCGCGATCCCTGCCAACGACGGTACCTTCTATCTGGTCTATGCGGGCCAGGCGCCGCTGCGCGTCGCCGTGCAACTCCAGGCGTATGACGTGTCCGACCTGCCGATCTCTCTGTTCCTCCGCACCCAGGACAACTATCCGCGCCAGGAAGCCGCGCGAGTAGGCAGTGCGCGCTTCCCCAAGGGCTCGATGGCCTATCTCGCCACAGCGCGCTTCGTTGACGACGTGCTGATGCTGCCGCGCCGCGAGTCGTTCACCGGCGCCAGCACGACGTCACAGTTCGTCGGAAACTTCTCGAAGGCGATTCCGTACTGCCTGGCGTATGAAGACCGCCAGGGCGCCAAGCCCTACGCGATGCTGTTCAGCGGCGGTGGCAAGAAGGGTGAAGTCACTCTGTACCCGGCCAAGACGGGCACCATATTCTGCGACCGCACCGCGGATCAGCCAGTCGGGCGCGGCGAGTGGGAAGAGAAGACGGTCGCCGGCACGCGCGCGGTTGTGCTGTCGTTCCCGGCCCAGGTCGATCCGCTGGACACGGGCGTCAGCGTCGTAGAACGCGAATCGGCGCGCATCGCCTTCATCGAGCCAACCAAGGGACTGCCAGGTGTGCGGCCCGGCAAGCTCTATCAGGCCGGTGCGAGCGTGTACGACTATCAGTACCGCTTCAACAAGGTCGCCGCGGACGCGATCCGGCAAACTGCCGGCGTTCAGTAGTTCATTGGCCTACACCGCAGCCGCGGCGCGGCTGCGGTGTAGGCCAGTCCTTTCATGCTGACGAGCGGCCGATCGGTCGCTAGACTGGTCCGATGTTCCGGACCATCGCGTTGCTGAGCGTTGCATTCGCCCTACCGGTCGCGACGGCTCAACAGATCCAGCGCTGCGAGGGAGCGGGCGGCGGGATCACCTATTCAAACGCGAAGTGTCCGACCGGTACGACACCCGTGAAGTCGCTCCAGCCTGCAGACACACCATCCGCTGAGGCGCAGCAGGCCGCGCGCGAGCGCGCCGCGAGGGATGCGGAAGCGGCGCAGCAGTTGGCGCAGCAGCGACGCACACAGCAGGCGGCCTTGGCGCAGCAGCAACAACAGACACAGCAGGTGCGGAACGAACAGCGCAAGGCCGACTGCGCCTACCTTCAGGGCGAAATCCAGTCCGTCCACCGGATGCGCAACCTGCTGGTCAATCGCCCCTACTACTCGCTCGACGACCTGGAACAGATGGATCGTCACGCGGAGCAGCTGGTGGCCGATTACCGCCGCGTGTGCGGCTGAGGACCAGGCATGAGGAGGCACATTCCTGTCCGCCTGCTGCAGCTTGGGCTGCTGCTCGGCGCAGCCATGGCTTCTGCCCAGAATGTGCAGCGCTGCGAGTCGGCCGACGGTAAGGTCACCTATTCGAACACGCAGTGTCCCGAAGGTACCTCGGCCGTGCGCAAGGTCAACACCGCGCCGCCGGTGGCCGTCGACGAACAGAAGGCTGCGAAGGATCGTGCTAAGCACGACGCTGCGGAAGCCAAAGCCGTCGACAAGACCCGGGCACAGGAGCAGACGCGCGTCGACCGCGAGGCGGCCGATCGCAAAAAGGCGGAGGCTAAGACGCGCGAGCGCTGCGAACGGGCGCAAAAAGATCTCGAACGGGCGCGCAGCACGCGTGCATCGCTGGACCAGCGCGCGGCCACGATCGAGCAGATGCAGAAGGCCGACAAGGAAATCAGCCGCCGCGAGGGCGAGGCCGCGAAGGCCTGCCCGGGCTGATGTACCACTTCAGGCCGCAGCGCGCTGACGGGATTCGGCCGCGCGAAGCGTGGCCGCCGCGTGCTGCAGGACCGCCACGCCGCCGGCTTCCAGGAACGCCGCGTCGCTCAGCATGCGCCGCCAATGTCGCGCGCCGCGCAGCCCATGGCACAGACCCAGCATGTGGCGCACGACGTGGCGCGGCGCGGTGCCAGCGCGGCATTCGCGCTCGAGGTAGCGCGACATGCGCTCGACCACATGGGCAAGCGTCGGGCGCGGCCGAGAGTCGCCGAAGCAGCGCGAATCGACGTCCGCGAGCAGAAATGGACACTGGTAGGCCGCCCGCCCCAGCATCACACCATCGAGTCGGCGCGACTGCTCCAGCACTTCGTCGAGCGACTGCAGCCCGCCGTTGAGCACGACGGTCGCGTCCGGAAAGTCGCGCTTCAGCCGATATACGACTTCGTAGCGCAGCGGCGGCACTTCGCGGTTCTCCTTTGGACTGAGGCCCTTGAGCCAGGCATTGCGCGCGTGCACGATGAACACGCGGCACCCGGTCCGATGCAGTACGCCGACGAAGTCGCGCACGACGGCGTAGTCCTCGCTGCAGTCGATGCCGATGCGGTGTTTGACCGTGACGGGCACGCTGACCGCATCCTGCATCGCCTTGATGCAATCGGCCACCAGTTCCGGTTCCGCCATCAGGCAAGCCCCGAAGGCGCCATGCTGCACGCGCTCCGACGGGCAGCCGCAGTTCAGGTTGATCTCGTCGTAGCCGGCATCTGCCCCGATCCGCGCCGCACGGGCGAGTTCGCCGGGCTCGCTGCCACCGAGTTGCAGCGCGAGCGGATGCTCGGCGGGATCGAACCGCAGGTGACGCTCGGCGTCGCCATGCAGCAGCGCGCCGGTCGTCATCATTTCCGTATACAGCCGCGCGCGCACCGACAGCTGCCGGTGGAAGAAGCGGCAATGCCGATCGGTCCAGTCCATCATCGGCGCGACGCAAAAGCGCCACGGGCTCGCCGACGGCGCCCTGCCTAGGACTTCAGGATCCATTGAAGCACCGACTTGGCGACAAAGCCCAGGATTCCGAACGCCAGCACGAAGAACAGCACGAAGGTTCCGAAGCGGCCCGCCTTCGATTCGCGCGCCAGCTTCCAGATGATGAAGAGCATCAGTGCGATGAAGGCGCCGATGCCCCAGGTCATGCCGAGCTCGGTGATGCGCTCCTCGGTGAGGCCGAAGACCGTGGCTTCCATCGTCAGGGATTGCGCAAAGGCACGCCTTCGGCGTCGACCAGGTCGCGATACGCATGCCAGCTGGCGTGGCCGAGCACCGGCACGCTGACCAGGAAACCGAGCATCGCCGTCGCGAGCGACAACGAAGTCGCCACCAGGATCATGAGCGCCCACAGCAGCATCGTGACCGGGTTCTCGCCGACCGCGCGTGCACTGGTCAGCAGAGCCTGCCGAAACCCGACCTTGCGACCGAGCAGCAACGGCGGCGAGACCGCGGTGAGTGAGAAGACGATGGCAACACCCAGGCCGCCGAGGATCGCCCACAGCGTGAAGAGCAGGTTGCCCTGCTCGACGGCGGCGTAGCGCAGGAACTCCATCGGACCCTTCAGCGGCGCCCGTGCGAAGAGCGTGAAGAGCAGCGCAGACGCCGCGACCCAGAGCGTGCCGAGCACGGCGAGCAGGATGCCGAGCTGAACCAGAGGGCGGGTGCCGCGCCGCCAGGCCACGACGGCATCGCTCAGACCCGCGTGCTGGCCGCGCGCCAGCACGCGGCTGATCTCGTAAAGCCCGGTCACGAGGATCGGGCCGACGATGACGAAGCCCGAGAACGCGCCGGGTGCGACCCAGCCGAAGCGCAGCGAAACCCAGAGGACGACCCAGCCGCCGATCGCGACGAAGGCACCATGTACGAGTCCCGCCAGCGGGCTGCGCATGAAGTCGCGCCAGCCGAGCGCCAGCCATCTGAAGGCGCGCGAAGGCTCGACCTGTCGCACCGGCAACGGCGCATCGTTCACGGAGGCGATCGCATCCATCGGCGGCGATTATGCGCGGCGCTCAGCCGCTCCGCGCGCCGGCGATGGCCCTTGCACGCGTGCCCGCCAGCTCATTCAGCACGAGCGCTCCGAGCACGAGCGCGCCGCCGATCAGGGTCGTCGTCGCAGGTTCCTCTCCTGCCCCGAGCCAGGCCCAGAGCGGGCCCAGCAGTACTTCGAGCAGCGCCAGCAGCGCAACCTCCGTGGCCGACAGGCGGCGCGCCGCGATCACCAAGAGCATGCAGGGCAGGCCGAGCTGGAAGAAGCCGAGCACCGCCAGCAGCAGCAGGTCGAGCGGCCGCGCGATGAAAGGCAACGCGAGCGGCAGCATCAGCCCCGATGAAATGAGCCCGCCGATGAAGACCGCCGGTATCAGGTCGACGGCATGGCCGCGTTTCTTCAGCAGCACGACGTTGATCGCTGATGCCAGCGGAGCGCCGAAGGCGATCAGCATGCCGAGCACACTCGCCGGAGACTCGATGCGCAGGCTGCCGGCGAACATCCAGACGATGCCCGCCATTGCAATCGCCACCGCAGTCCAGGTGCGCCCGGGTATCGGCGCTTGCAGCACGATCCACGCCAGCAGCGTCGTCAGCAGCGGCGCCACTGCGAGCACGATGAGCGTGTTTGCGGTCGAGGTCAGCGTCAGCGCCAGCATGAAGCAGATGAACATCGTCGCCCACATGCAACCCGAGACGATGCCTGCCACGCCCGCACGCCGCAGCGCGCCCGCGAGGTTGCGCCGGACCAGCGCCAGGAAGCCACCGACGAACACGGCCGCGAACAGGCTGCGCCAGAACGTGATCTCGAATCGCCCGTGCGCCTGCAGTTCCGGCGACAGGTTGCGTGTGACGACCCCGGCAATGCTCCAGAGCGTCGGCGCGATGATCATCAGGATCAGCGCGCGGCGGTGGGCGGGATCGTGCTTCATCGGGATGATTTCAATTCCCTCCCGCGCGGAGCGAGGGCGGAGGGAGGGCGCGGTTGACTCTGCCGCGTTCGGCGACTTGAGCGCCTATGCGCTCAAGCCGCTTCGCGCTGGGCGCGCTTACGTTCGTGTTCCTTCAGGAATCGCTTCCGCAGCCGAATGCTCCGCGGCGTGATCTCGACCAGCTCGTCGTCGGCAATGAACTCGACCGCCGACTCGAGCGTCAGCTGGATCGGCGGCACCAGGTCGATGTGCTCGTCCTTGCCGGACGCTCGGACGTTCGTGAGTTTCTTCTCGCGCACCGGATTGACGACGAGGTCGTTGTCGCGTGAATGGATGCCGATGATCATGCCCTCGTAAAGCTTGTCACCCGGGCTGACGAACATGCGGCCGCGCTCCTGCAGCTTCCACAGCGCATAGGCGACGGCTTCACCGTCGTCCTGGCTCACCAGCACGCCGTTGCGCCGCTCGCCGACGTCGCCGGTGCGCACCGGACCATAGTCGTCGAACACGTGGCTCATCAGTCCCGTGCCGCGCGTCAGCGTCATGAACTCGCCCTGGAAGCCGATCAGCCCGCGCGCAGGAATTCTGTACTCAAGCCGCACGCGTCCCTTGCCGTCGGGCTGCATGTCCTGCAGGTCGCCCTTGCGCCGACCTAGCTCCTCCATGATCGCGCCCTGGTTCACTTCCTCGATGTCGACCGTCAGCATCTCGAACGGCTCGAGTTTCTCGCCGTCGACTTCCCTGAACAGCACGCGCGGTCGCGATACGGCCATCTCGTAGCCTTCGCGCCGCATGTTCTCGAGCAGGATCGTCAGGTGCAATTCGCCGCGGCCGGCCACCTCAAATATCTGTTCATCGTCGGTCTCGCGCATGCGCATCGCAACGTTCGACTTGAGCTCGCGCTCGAGCCGTTCGCGCAACTGGCGGCTGGTGACGTACTTGCCTTCGCGCCCGGCCAGCGGCGACGTGTTGACCTGGAAGTTCATGACCAGTGTCGGCTCATCGACCTTGAGCAGCGGCAGCGCATCGGGCGCGTCGACCGGAGTGAGGGTGCAGCCGATACCGATGTCCTCGATGCCGTTGACCAGCACGATGTCACCGGCAATCGCCTCGTCGACCAGCCTGCGGTCGAGGCCCTCGAAGGTCATCACCTGGTTGATCTTGCCTTTGGTGGTGGGAGCGTTCTGTCCGCCTTCGGGACCATGCATGACCAGCACTTCCTGTCCGGCGCGCAAGCGCCCGCGCGTAATCCGGCCGATACCGATCTTGCCGACGTAGCTCGAGTAGTCGAGCGAGCAGATCTGCAGCTGCAGCGTGCCATTGGCGTCGTCGTCGCGCACCCGCACGTGCGCGAGGATCGCCTCGAACAGCGGCCTCAGGTTCCCGCCGCGTACGTCGGGACTCGTCCCTGCATAGCCATTGAGCGCCGAAGCGTAGATCACCGGAAAGTCGAGCTGCTCCTCGGTCGCGCCGAGCTTGTCGAACAGGTCGAAGGTGTGATTGACGACCCAGTCCGGACGAGCGCCCGGCCGATCGATCTTGTTGACCACCACGATCGGCTTCAGTCCCTGCGCCAGCGCCTTGCGCGTGACGAAGCGCGTTTGCGGCATCGGCCCCTCGACCGCGTCGACCAGCAGCAGCACGCCGTCGACCATCGACAGCACCCGCTCGACCTCGCCGCCGAAGTCGGCGTGGCCAGGCGTGTCGACGATGTTGATGTGCGTGCCCTCGTAGTCGACCGCGCAGTTCTTCGCGAGGATCGTTATGCCGCGCTCGCGTTCGAGGTCGTTGGAGTCCATCACGCGCTCGGCGACCTGCTGGTTCTCGCGGAAGGTGCCGGACTGCTGCAGCAGCTTGTCGACCAGCGTGGTCTTGCCGTGGTCGACGTGGGCGATGATTGCAACATTGCGCAATGCGCGTTTCATGACAATGCCTTCTCGTTCGAGATCAGTCGTTCGGGTGCGACTACACCCCATTCGCCGACGTTCGCCGTGCCCAGCAGTTCGTCGTTGGGCGCATACACGCGCACCCGGCCCCGCGGCTCGGCGTCGATCGCCAGCCGCTGCCCCTGCCTGAAGCGTCCCGCGAGCGTTTCGTCGAGGTCGATGCGTCGCAACGACGCCAGCAGGTCATCAACCGCGCCCAGCGCACTACGCCGTTGCTCGAGCGACATCGCCTCGAGTGCCGGCAGGGAAGCGGCATCTTCGACCCGCAGTGCGCCGACGCGGGTCCGCCGTAGTGCGGTCAGGTGCGCACCGCATTCGAGCGCGGCTCCGATGTCAGCCGCCAGCACGCGCACATAAGTACCCTTGCTGCAGTCCACTTCGAGCGTCAGGTCATCACCCTGGCGTCCGACGCATTGCAGACGCCCGATCGTGATCGATCGTGGTGCGCGCTCCACCTCGATGCCTGCCCGTGCGAACTCGTACAGCGGACGGCCATCGCGCTTCAACGCCGAGTGCATCGGCGGCACCTGCCAGATCGCGCCAACGAACCGTTGCAGTGCCGCCTCAATCATTGCGTCCGTCACTGCAACCGGCGCATGCTGCGTTGCTTCGCCTTCGGCATCTCCGGTCGTGGTCGTCACGCCGAGTTTCAGCGTCGCGCGATAGGACTTGTCTGCCTCGAGCAAGTCGGCAGAAAACTTGGTCGCCTCGCCCAAGGTCACCGGCAGCAGTCCGTCCGCCATCGGGTCGAGGGTGCCGGTATGGCCGGCCTTCCTTGCACCGAGTAAAAACCGCGCCTTTTGCAAGGCGCGGTTCGAAGTCATGCCGGCCGGTTTATCCAGCAGCAGCACGCCATCGACGCGCTCACCGCGCGACCTGCCCACCGGGCCTCCTTTTGGTTCACCGCTGCCGATTTGCCTCGCCGATCAAGCGGTCGATCTCGATGCCTCGCTCGACCGATTCGTCATGCACGAAAGTCAGCTTCGGGATCGTGTGAATCGAAAGCCGCTTGAACAGCAACGAATGAAAGTAGCCCGCCTTCTCGTTCAGCACTTTCAGCGCCGACTCGAGAGGCGCGCCAATCGTCGTGAAATACACCTTCGCATGGGCGTAGTCCGGCGAGACCTCGACACCCGTCAGCGTCACCAGCCCGCCGCGGTCAGTCGGTACCTCGCGCTGGATCATCTCGGCAAGGTCGCGCTGGATCTGGTCCGCAACGCGCAGACCGCGGCCGGTTTTTTTTGTCGGTTTCATGGTGCACTTGCGTTCGAAAAGTTCGACTGGCTTCGCCAGCGAACTTTTTCAGTTCAGACGGGGCGAAAGTAGGTTTCCACTTTCGCCCGCCTCGAGCTAGAGCGTCCGGGCGACTTCCTGGACCTCGAAGACCTCCAATTGATCGCCTTCCTTGATGTCGTCATAGCCCTTCAGGCTGAGGCCGCACTCGAAGCCCGCCTTGACTTCCTTGACGTCATCCTTGAAGCGCTTCAGCGAGTCGAGTTCGCCGGTCCAGACCACGACGTTGTCGCGCAGCAGTCGCGCGCTCGCGGTGCGCTTGACCACACCATCGAGCACCATGCAGCCGGCGACGGCACCGACCTTCGGCACCCGGAAAATCTGCCGTATTTCCACGAGCCCGAGCACCTGCTCGCGCTGCTCCGGAGCGAGCAGGCCGGACAGCGCCGCCTTCACCTCGTCGACCGCGTCGTAGATGATGTTGTAGTAGCGGATATCGATGCCGTTGCCCTCGGCCAGCTTGCGCGCGGACACGTCGGCGCGCACGTTGAAGCCGATGATCACCGCCTTGGAGGCCAGCGCCAGGTTGACGTCGCTTTCGGTGATGCCGCCCACCTGCGCATGCACCACCTGGACCCTGACCTCGTCGGTCGACAGCCTGGTCAGCGCGTGCGTCAGTGCCTCCTGCGAACCCTGCACGTCGGCCTTGATGATCAGCGGCAGCGTACGCACTGCACCCTCGCCCATGCTCTCGAACATGTTCTCGAGCTTGGCGGCCTGCTGCTTGGCGAGCTTGGTATCGCGGAATTTGCCCTGGCGGTAGAGCGCGATCTCGCGCGCCTTGCGCTCGTCGCCGAGCACGATCAGTTCGTCGCCCGCCGACGGCACGTCCGACAGGCCCTGGATCTCGACCGGAATCGACGGACCGGCTTCGTGGATCGCCTTGGCATTCTCGTCGAGCATCGCGCGCACACGGCCGAAGCTCGAGCCCGCCAGCACGACGTCGCCACGTTTCAGCGTTCCACTCTGAACCAGCACCGTCGCCACCGGGCCGCGGCCCTTGTCGAGCTGGGATTCGATGACCAGGCCCTTGGCCGGACCATCCTTCACGGCCTTGAGCTCCAGCACCTCGGCCTGCAGCAGCACGTTCTCGAGCAGTTCGTCGACTCCCTTGCCGGTCTTGGCCGACACCGGGATGAAGGGCGACTCGCCGCCATACTCCTCGGGCACGACCTCGTTCGCTACCAGTTCCTGCTTGACGCGGTCCGGGTTGGCTTCGGGTTTGTCGATCTTGTTCAGCGCGACGACCAGCGGAACGTTGGCTGCCTTCGCGTGCGCGATCGCTTCCTTGGTCTGCGGCATCACACCGTCGTCAGCGGCAACGACCAGAATGACGATGTCGGTCGCCTTGGCGCCGCGGGCCCGCATCGCCGTGAAGGCTTCGTGGCCTGGCGTATCGAGGAAAGTGATGATGCCGCGCGGCGTCTCGACGTGGTACGCGCCAATGTGCTGCGTGATGCCACCGGCCTCGCCCGCCGCGACCTTGGTGCGGCGAATGTAGTCGAGCAGCGAGGTCTTGCCGTGGTCGACGTGGCCCATGATCGTCACGACCGGCGGGCGCGGCTCGGGCGCGGCCTCGCCGGTCGTGGCCGCCAGTTCGGTTTCGGCCAGCAGCGCCTCAGGATCGGTCAGCTTGGCGGCGATCGGGTTGTGGCCGAGTTCGGTCACCACGATCATCGCCGTGTCCTGGTCGAGCACCTGGTTGATCGTCACCATCTGCCCGAGCTTCATCAGCACCTTGATGACCTCGGAGGCCTTGACCGACATCTTGTGGGCAAGCTCGGCCACCGTGATCGTCTCGGGCACCGACACGTCGCGCACCGTCGGCTCGGCGGGCATCGCGGCCGGCGCCCCTTCGCTCTCGTCGCGCCCGTGCTTGCGGTGGCCCTTCGGTCCGCGCCACGCGCCGGTCCCACCGGAAGAATCGCCGCGCGTCTTCAGAGTCCGCTTCTTCTGCTGCTCCTCGGACCAGCTCGACGCAAGCTTGCCGCTCTTGACTTCCTTGACGCCCGGCTTCTTGTCGTCCTTCTTCGCCTCGCCGGGCTTGGCCTCGACCTTCGCGACCGGCTTGTGCAGCGTGCCGCTAGCCGCAGGCTCGGGTGCCTTTGCCGCCTTCTTCGGCGCCGACATCATGCTCTTGATCGCTGCGACCTCTTCCTCGACCGCTCGCCGTGCGCGCGCCTGGGCGTCGGCTGCTTCCTTCGCTGCCCGGTCGGCATCGCGCTGCGCCTGCTCGGCACGCACCAGTTCGGCCGCCGCGGCCGCCTCACGCTCGCGCGCGGCCTCGACGTCCTCCTGTTCCTTCTGCTGCGCGGCCGCGAGCTCCTGCTGCGCGCGCTCGGCCTTCTGTCGCGCCTCCTGCATCTGGCGCGCGGTGAACTCCGCCTGACGCCTCGCTTCCTCTTCGCGCTTGGCGAGTTCGGCCTCGTCGATGACCGGCGCGATCGGCGCTGCCGGAGCTTCGGCCTCGGCCGCCGCCTCATCGCGCTTGACGAAAACACGCTTCTTGCGTACTTCAACCTGGATCGTGCGCGCCTTGCCCGAGGCGTCGGCCTGCTTGATCTCGGTCGTCTGCTTGCGCGTCAGCGTGATCTTTTTCTTTTCGACCGCTTCGCCGCCACGGTGCGCCTTGCGCAGTGACTCGAGCAGGCGCGACTTGTCGTCGTCGGAGAGCGCGTCGCCCTCGGCCGCCTTGACGACGCCAGCCGCCTTCAGCTGTTCGAGCAGCAACTGCGGCGGAACCTTGAGTTCCGTCGCAAACTGGGCCACCGTTGTGCTTGCCATAGATTCCCTGTTCCTGCCGTCCTGGGCTACTGCTCCGCGGATTCGAACCAGTGCGCGCGCGCGGCCATGATCAGCTTCTTGGCGCGCTCATCGTCGATACCGGTCATCTCGGTGAGTTCGTCCACCGCGAGTTCGCCGAGGTCGTCGCGCGTGCGAATCGAGCTCTCGGCGAGCTTCGATGCGAGGTCGGAATCCATGCCGTCGAGATCGAGCAGATCCTTCTCGGCCTGCTCCAGGTTCTCCTCGCGCTTGATCGCCTCGGTCAGCAGGGCATTGCGCGCGCGGTTACGCAGCTCCTCAACGGTCTCCTCGTCGAAGGATTCGATCTCCAGCAGCTCGTTGACCGGGACGTAGGCGATCTCCTCGAGCGTCGAGAAGCCCTCCTGAATCAGGATGTTGGCGATCTCCTCGTCGACGTCGAGCTTCTCCATGAAGTTCTCGCGCACGCCGACCTGCTCGCTTTCCTGCTTCTGCGCGGACTCCTCGGCGGTCATGATGTTGATCTGCCAGCCAGTCAGTTCCGACGCAAGACGGACGTTCTGCCCGCTGCGGCCGATCGCGATCGCGAGGTTGTCTTCGTCGACGACGACGTCCATCGCGTGCTTGTCCTCGTCGACGAGGATCGAACTGACGTTCGCTGGTGCCAACGCGCCGATCACAAATTGAGCCGGATCGTCCGACCACAAGACGATGTCGACGCGCTCGCCAGCGAGCTCGTTGGTCACGGCCTGCACGCGCGAGCCGCGCATGCCGACACAGGTGCCGATCGGGTCGATGCGGCGATCATTGGTCCAGACTGCGATCTTGGCGCGGACACCGGGATCGCGCGCCGCCGACTTGATGACAAGCAGCCCCTGCTCGATCTCCGGCACTTCGAACTCAAACAGCTTCATCAGGAACTCGGGCGAGGTGCGCGACAGAATCACCTGCGGCCCGCGTGCCTGCCGGTCGATCTTCTGCACGTAGGCGCGGCAGCGGTCGCCGATCCGCAGGTTTTCCTTCGGGATCATCTCGCTGCGTGGCAGGCGCGCCTCAACCTTGCCGATCTCGATGATCGCGTCGCCCTTGTCCATGCGCTTGATCGTGCCGTTGACGATCTGGTCGCCGCGCGCCAGAAAATCGGACAGCAGCTGTTCGCGTTCTGCGTCGCGGATCTTCTGCAGGATGACCTGCTTGGTGTCCTGCGCGAAGCGCCGTCCCAGCGTCTTTTCCTTGTCGATGTTCTCGATCAACTCCTCGATGCTGTCGCCGACCTCGACGTCCGGGTCGTCCTCGCGCGCGTCCGACAGGATGATCTGGTGCCCGGCCTCCTGCAGGCCGGCCTCGTCAGGAACGACCAGCCAGCGCCGATAGGCGTCGTACTCGCCGGTCTCGCGATCGACGGCGACGCGGATGTCAACGTCGTCCTCCGCAAACAGCTTCTTGGTCGCCATCGCGAGCGCGGACTCGAGCGCGCCGAAGACCGTTTCCTTCGGCACGTTCTTCTCGCGCGCCAGCGCATCGACCAGCAGCAAAATCTCTCGGCTCATTCCTGTCTGCTCCTTGCCCCACCCCTGAAGTCGAGTTCAGGGACCAGCTTCGCTCTTTCAACGTCGGCCAGCGCAAACTCGACGACCGCGCCCTCCGGCTTCTTCAGTCTCTTCGCCGGCACCTTGCCCCGCTTCGCCGAACGGACAGCGCCCGCGGCGTCATCTTCGGCGAGTTGCAACCGCACCCGCTCCGCCCCCACTGCGCCCGTCACGTCGAGCACGCGCCCGCGCAGACGGCGCCGATTGCCCGCGGCAAGCAGCGGCGCGTATAGCTGCACCTGCGCCTGCAGACCCGCGAAGCGAGCGAAGTCCCGCGCGCTCCGCAACGGTCGATCGAGACCGGGCGAGGACACTTCCAGACGCGCGTAGTCCACGTTTTCGACCGCAAGCAAGTGCGTCAACTGCCGGCTGACGCGCTCGCAGTCCGCAAGCTGCACCCCGCCGTCACGGTCGATCGTCACCCGCAGCAGTCCGCCCGCCAGGCGTTCGGCATCGACGAACTCGTACCCGAGTCCTTCGACCGTCCGACCGACCGTGTGTGCCATCAAATTCGTCACCACCGCCATTCGCCCGCCACTCCATGCGGCGCGGGCCGGCTCGGCCCGGACCACAATCAAAACGCGGCGCGGAAATAAAAAATGGGCTCGGGAGCCCATCCGTTGAATTCAACAGGCTTGCGCGACCGCAGCCCACCGACTGCATCGGCTACCGCTTGCGTGTCACGGCGACCGGCCTCGCGCAACCGACGCCCGCCTGACCGTATCTCGGCCGGCGCGCACTTCGGCAATCGAGCATTATAGGTGTGTATCCGCGCCGCAACAAGCGCGGCCGGCTTCCGGGGCCCGAATCCCGCTTAGTAGGTGCGCTGAGGCTTGCCGCGCCGGAAGCGAGCGGGACGACCGTTGTTTGGCAGCCCGTGGCCGGCGGCGATGTAGTTGACACTGCTCGTCATCGGATCCGGCTGGCGCGGAGGCCGATTGCCCTGTGGCTTGCCCTTGCCTCGGCCGCCCTGGCCTTGCCCCTGACCCTGCCCGTAACCCTGAGCCTGGCCGTAGCCGCTGATCGGGCTGTAACTTTGGCCGTTGGCAGCGAGTCCCGGCATCTGACCCTGCGGACGCCCGCGGTTGCTGCCCTTGCCCCGGTTGCCCTTGCCCTGCGGTTGCGCTCCGCGGCTGCGAACCTCGTCCATCGACATGCCAAGGTCGTGCACCCAGGCCTGCACCCATTCGGGAGCCAGTTCGTAATAGCGGCCGCGTGCGAGGCTGCGGGGCAGCTGGATCGCACCATAGCGGATGCGTATCAGGCGACTGACTGTCAGGCCCACAGACTCGAACATGCGCCGGACTTCGCGGTTGCGGCCCTCGGCCAGCGCGACGCGATACCAGTGGTTCACGCCTTGTCCGCCGGCATCCTCGATCTTCGCAAACTTCGCCGGCCCGTCGTCCAGCTGGACGCCTTCGAGCAACTGTCCGCGCTGCTCCTCGGAGAGTTCACCCAGAACGCGCACCGCATATTCGCGCTCGACCTCGTAGCGGGGATGCATCAGGCGATTCGCAAGCTCGCCCGAGGTCGTGAAGAGAATCAGCCCCTCGGTATTCAGGTCGAGGCGGCCAACCGCGACCCAGCGGCCCCCGGAAACCTTCGGCAGCTTTTCGAACACCGTCGGGCGCTCGCCGGGGTCATCCTGCGAAACGATTTCGCCGACCGGCTTGTGGTACAGCAGGACGCGCGGCGGGCGCCCGCCCGCAGGCCTGCGCTGCAGCGGCTTGCCGTTGACCCGCACCTGGTCGTTCGGCATCACCCGCTGACCGATGTGCGCGGGTTGGCCGTTGACGGAAACGCGGCCTGCAACGATCAGCTCCTCCATGTCGCGGCGCGATCCGATGCCGGCGTCCGCGAGCACTTTGTGAAGCTTTTCCGATTGCGCATTGAGCGTCTGCTTGGCCGCACGCCGACCGCGCTCGAGCAGATCGCGCGGAAGCGCCACCTCGGCCATCGCCGCCGGGTTGATGTCGTCGCCTTCGCCTGCCAAGGGCACCGGAGGAGCATCCGGGGCCTGACCGTTCACCGACGCAGCCCGCTCGCCCTCGGGCCGCGGGCCCCGGCCGCGGCGGCGGCGGCCGCGCGGACCGCGCTGGCGCATGCCATCGTCAGCGGCGTCATCCCCGGACTCGGGCCCTGCGGCGTCGTCGCCAGGGTCCGTCAGGGACTGCGGCGTATCGCCTTCAACCGGCGCCTCGTTCGCGGAGGAGTCATGTATGGCCGGCGGGATCGCGGCCTGATCGTCTTCAGGATCGGAGGAGTTCATCGAATTATGGACTAGACGGGAGTCGCGGCGGGATGAATCGGAGAAGGAATGGAATCGGCTGAGTCGGCGGCATCGGCATCCGCCGCAACGCCCCCGGTTGAGGGCGCGGTATCACTGTGGGCAAGGACCTCCAATGTGGCTGCTTCGTCGCCGCGAAGCGCATCGGAGAACTGAAGTTCGAATTCCGGAGCAACCGTCGTGCCGTGTTCCATCGCCGGCAGCTCGTCGAGAGAGCGCAGTCCGAGGTCGTCGAGGAAGGCGCGAGTCGTGGCGAACAGCGCAGGGCGACCGGGCGTCTCGCGATAGCCGATGATCTCGATCCAGCCGCGCTCCTCGAGCGCCTTGATCACGGGGCTCGAAACGGTGACACCGCGGATCTCCTCGATGTCGCCGCGCGTGACCGGCTGGCGGTACGCAATGATGGCAAGCGTCTCGAGCACGGCGCGCGAGTACTTCGGCGCCTTGTCCGGATTCAGGCGATCGAGGTAGGGGCGCATCAACGCGGCGCTCTGGAAACGCCAGCCAGAGGCCAGTGCCACCAGTTCGACGCCGCGATCGGCCCAGTCGGACCGCAACTCGTCGAGCAGCACGCGCAGCGTATCGGCCCCGAGTTCGTCGTCGAACATGCGGCGCATTTCCGCAATGGAAAGCGGCTGCTCGGCAGTCAGCAGGGCCGCCTCGAGCACGACCTTGGCCTCTTGTGTGTTCATCGTCTCCCGCTCGGAGCGAAGTTCTGTAATGAGCCCGACGTCGCACCCGGGTCGAACGACCTCCGGGCGCATCCGCAATGACGCGATCTGTCTGGAAACTCTTGGGATGCGGAGTCGAGACCGCGGAGAGCGGCGGGCGTGTTGTTGTGTGGCCTGCCGAGCGCGGAATCGGACGATCCGGCAACTCAAGTCGGTCGGAGCTCACAGGCTCGCAGTACCGACGGAAATCTGACTTGGAAATCAGTCTATCACAGCGATCTTCGGCGACAAGAGTTTCCCTGTGTCATCCGATCGGCGGAAACGCCGCACCGTGTTGGCGCATTCCGGGGCCTGCAGTCGCGTGATCGCCGATCAGGGTTGCGCGAACGTTGCGTCACCGTGCGGCGCCGCGATGAACGCGGGCAACGCTTCCGCGAAGGTCGAGTAGGCCACAAGCTTCGGACACCGTCCGGCCGGCACGACTTCGCCCAGCATCTGCTGCGTGAAATGCCAAGCCACAGCGACGGTCACGCCCGCCTGGTCGATGGCGGCGCGACTCGTGGCGAGCGGAGCCCGGGCCAGTTCGTGCTCGAGGCCGTCGTAGGCTGCGAGCAACTGGCCGGTCACGCGGGCAACCCAGGGCTCGTGGAGCTTTTCCGGAGGCCGCTGGCCGCGCTCGTAGATGATCTGCACGCTCTTCTCGCAGGCGGCAAGCGCCAGGCCGATCAGCCGCAACGCGTGCAGGCGCTCGGGCAGCGCTGCCGGCATCAGGCTGCGCGGCCGCGCCAGCGCCTCCGCATAGTCGAGGATCAGCGTTGAGTCCATCAGCACGGTGCCGTCGTCGCAGATCAGCGTCGGTGCCTTGACGACCGGGTTGAGCTTCTGGAACTGCACGAGGGTGCGGAAGACCGAGAGCGACTGGTGCTCGAATCGCAGGCCGAGCAGCTGTAATGAGATCGCCACGCGCCGCACGTAGGGCGAATCCAGCATTCCGATCAGTCGCACCGGAGTGTCCTCTTGCAGGTGGGGTCGGCGGCATCTTGCGCCGCCGGCGAGCGGAATGTCCATCCTAACCAGGGCGCGCCTCTTGCTATTCTCTTCAGTACTGTATACATTGCCAGTAATCTGTCGAGAGGCTGCCGATGACTCCATCTGCATCAACGCCGCTGCTGACCCCGCGCCAGTCGGAAATCCTCGATTTCATCCGCCAGGCGCTGACCGAAAGCGGGGCCCCGCCGACGCGCGACGAAATCGCGCGCGCCTTCGGCTTCCGCTCGCTCAACGCGGCCGAGCAGCACCTGCAGGCACTGGCGAAGAAGGGGCTGATCGAACTCGTCGCCGGCACTTCGCGTGGCATCCGCCTGAAGGACAGCGTGCGCGAGCTGATGGCCGCGGCGCAGGAAGTCGGCCTGCCACTGGTTGGTAAGGTCGCCGCCGGCAGTCCGCTGCTGGCACAGGAAAACGTGCTCGCCCGCCCAGCCGTCGATCCGGACACTTTCAAGCCGCGTGCCGATTACCTGCTCGAAGTGCGCGGCATGAGCATGCGTGATGCCGGCATCCTCGACGGCGACTGGCTGGCAGTGCACAAGCGCTCGCAGGCGCAATCCGGGCAGATCGTCGTTGCCCGTCTTGGCGACGACGTCACCGTCAAGCGGCTGAAGCTCAAGGGTGCGCGCGCCGAACTGATCGCCGAGAACCCGGACTTCGCGCCCATCGTCGTCGATCTGCGACGCGAACCGTTCGCCATCGAGGGCATCGCCGTGGGCGTGATCCGTCCCGCGCTGTAGCCCCTTTCGCCCGCACCGCCAAGACGCACGATGCGTGCGATTACGGACCTGCTTTCCCTGCTGCATGCCGGCGGCGCTCCGATGTGGCGCGCCGACGAGCGCCCTGCCGACGAAGCCTGCGGCCCGACACTGCCCAGCGGCTTCGCCGCCCTCGACCGCGAACTGCCGGGCGGCGGCTGGCCGCAGGGGCAACTGATCGAACTGCTGGCCGACGATGCCGGCATCGGTGAACTCTCGCTGCTCGCGCCGGCACTGGCGCAGATGGCGCAGGTGCGACGCTGCACGGTGTGGGTCCTTCCTGCCGGCGCATCGCATGACGGCACGGCGGCACATGAAGCGCATGCTGTCCCTTACGCTCCTGCACTGGCCGCGGCCGGGGTCGATCTGGCACGCACCATTTTCGTCAGACCGGCCACGCCTCGTGAAAACCTGTGGGCGATCGAACAGGCGCTGCGTGCGCGCCATCTGGGCGCCGTGGTCGGCTGGCTGTCCCGCGGCAGCGGCGCCGAAGGCGACTTTCGCGCACTGCGCCGACTGCATCTGCTGGCGCAGCGCCACCAGGCACTGGCGTTCGTACTGCGTTCGACGCGCCATACGCAGGCGCCTTCGCCTGCCGCGCTGCGACTGCAACTGGCAAACGATGGTACTCACCTCGCCGTCACGCTGCTGAAGCGGCGTGGCCGTCCGCTGCTCGAACCGGTGACGCTGGCGCTGCGACCGCCACACTGGGAAGCGCAGGTTGCATTCGAGCACGCCGCACCGAACGTACAACCTGCATCGAGCGCGGCGCTCTTCAGCGTGCGCCCGCTGCACGCCCTGCTGAACCAGTAACGCCGGCCCGGCAAGCGCAACTCACTCAGGCTTGCCAGCACCGCCGCGCAGACACGCAGCGATCTTCTGCACGGTGGCCCAGTTCCTCGAAGTCGCGGCCCGCCCCGCCGGGCCGAGCAGCGCCCGCGCCGCGTGGCATTCGAGGAAGCCGCGCGGACACCACAGGTAGGCGGCATGCCGTCCCAGGACGAACTGCTCGGGTGGCGTGACCCATGAGCCCAGCGCGGCCAGGCCACGCAGGTCCTGCCCACGCGCCGTGAACGCGACCAGCAATCGCCGCGGATCGGTGGCCACTGTGGCGAGACTGTTCTCGCTTTCGATGGCCGCGATGTCGCGCGCCGACTTGACGATCACCGCGACCTCGACCTTCAACGATTCCGCGATCACCTCGCCGATGCGCGCCGCGTGCGCTTGCACCGGGCTTGCAGCACCGCTGAACACCGCATTGCCGCTGTTCATCAATGTCCGTACATCGCGATAGCCGAGCGCCGCCAGCAATTCGCGCAGGTCGCCCATCGGCACGCGGCGACCGGTCTTGCCCACGTTGACCCCGCGCAACAGCGCGACGAAGCGCGGCATGGCCTATGGCGCTCCGCCGGCCGACCTTCGTCCGATGCGCGCCGCGACGTAGGCTGCCAGCAGCGCGGGCAGCGCAAGCACCCCGAACAGCAGCAGGCCCAGTGGCCACAGCCCACCGAGCTCGCCGTTCCGGACGAGCATCGCAACGAACTGGCCCGCGAACAGCGCTACGGGCCAGCGCCACGCGCGCGCCGGGTACTGGTGGCCGAGCAGCGCCGAGACGGCGATCGCCGCCGGGTACACCAGCATCCAATACAGCGACGCATCCCAGGCTTCGCGCCGACCGCTCATCGCGGACGCCGTGAACCACGAGACCGCGCCGACCACCGCTGCGATCACGAGCGGCGCAGCGGCGCTTCGCTCCTCTTTCGTGCCACCTATTTCATCGCCGGGCCGCCCGGTGTCGCGTTCACTCATGTCACACACCGCCAGAGCGCGACTGCTGGAACGTCGGCAGGCCATCGCCGAACCGCAGCCACTCCAGATCGTCGCTCAGCCACGAGTGATGAGTGGGCGGAAACTGTTCGGGATCGAACTGCTTGCCGACGATGCCTTCGGTCGCCCAGCCGAGGCCGTCGCGATAGAAGGCCACGGCACGCTCCAGATCGTCGACGCCAAGCGTGAGCAGAGTGATGCGCGGTTTCATTTCCTCACCCGCTGTTCACTCGTCGTCGCGGAGATGGCGCCAGGTGCGGGCACCGTCCAGTCGCAGGATGCGTACATCACCGAGCGCGCCGGGCTCGAAGTTGCGTGCGTTGACGCCCATGCGCCCCTTCTCCGGTTCGTTGAAGCGCTCCCAGCCGATGATGCAGCCGCAGGTCGAGCAGCGCACGAAGCGCAGCGCTTTCCTGCCCCAGGCGTAAGAGCTCGTGGCGCCCGGCGCGCTCGTGACGCGGACCGTGTTCGCCGCGTAGTACGCCCACAACGCCCCATAGCGCCTGCAGATCGAGCAGTTGCAATTGGTGAGAGTCCTTGGCCGCCGCGGGATTTCGATGCGGACGGCGCCGCAATGGCATGTGGCAGAAAGCATGCGTTCTCCTTCGGCTCGCGACCGCCCGTACCGGGACTTCAGCGGCGCGCGTGCGCGACGGCATGAGGCTTGCCCCGCAGGATCAGCCCGCGGTGCACGCGCAAGGCGGTCCGCACGCAGCGGTATGGGAAAGTTGCTACAGCCACCTTCGCACTTGTGAGGAGTACTCGGCATAAGAGGCGCCAAACTTTTCCGACAGCACTCTCTCCTCGGGCGCGATCTGGAATCGACCGATGTAGAGCACAAATGCGACCGGACCGGCGAGCGCCAACGCCGAGCAGAGGAAGGTAGCCCACCCCAGGACGACCAGGGTCAAGCCGACGTACATCGGATTGCGCGTGAACCGGTAGACGCCCGAGGTCACGAGGGCCGTGGCGTTCTGGGGCCTGAGCGGATTGATCGTGGTTCCCGCTCGCTTGAACTCCAGATCTCCCGCCAGCGCGATCGCGCCTCCGGCAAGAGCGATCGCCACGAAGGTCGCAATTCGCAGCGCGAGCGGCAATGCGAGCGACGGCCCCAGGGGAGCAGCGAACCACATAGCTGCGCCAATGAGAAGAGCGGCGATGGGAGGGGGAATCCTGAGTTCGAGCACGGTCATGGGTCTTGCGAGCAAGGCTCGGGGCCTACTTGCTGTATCGCGGTTCGTACAGCTGGACCTTGAACCCGCCCGGGACCCGGAAATACGTGACGAGGCCGTACCCGTGGTCTTCGACGTCCTGGGTGAACTCAACGCCGCGGCGTTTGAGCTCTTCTACGGTCTCCCTGATCCTGTCGCAGTAGAACGAAATCTCGGCAGTCCCGGACGGAGGATCGTTTCTCTCAGTGGGATGAACGCCGAGATCGGCCTCCGGCGCATCGAATATCAGCCAGCCTTCGCCGACGTCGGTGGCAGGCAGCGCGAGCTTCTCCATGATGAACGTCCGGAGTGCCTCGGCCTCGGACGAATAGAACATTGCGTGCATGCCACGAATCATGTCTGGCCTCCTGTTCCTGTCAGGTCACCGGCTCGGTCGGGGAGACGCTCAGCACTTGGGCGATCAACGCCTCGGTGCAGGAGAGGAATTGCACCGTGCGCGGCAGGGTAGCCTGCAACTCGAGGGCTGCGCGGTCACACCAGCGGGAGTGCAAAGACTTCGCCCGAGGCGCGGACGAACCGGCAGGCCCGGTAATCGAAGCAGCCGGGGTCGCGCCTTCGACCGTCGTGATCGCGTTGCGCAGCGCCGCCTGGCAACCCGGGCGGGCGTGGAAACGAGCGAAGAGGAACAGCTCCATGTGAGACACTTTTTGTCAGCAGCTGAGTGCAAGCTCAGCTGCAAGTGCGTGTCAGAGGGCTCCGAGCAGTCTTGGCAGTTGGACCACGAGCTGGCCATGTCCCTCCGCCACATAAACGCCGAACTGCGCCACCAGTGAATACGCCGCGGCGAACTGCGCCACGGCGAACGCCGCAACCGTGAACTGGCCGATGCTCAGGAAGCCGAGACTGAACTGCGCGATGCAGACGACGCCACACGCAAACTGTCCGATGGCGATGACACCGCGGGCCACGACCGGCGTCCGGTTGCGCCGATACTTGAACGCGATGTGGATGAGTGGCAGCCCCGCAATCGCGACTTCCGACTTGTACTCGTAGCCCCAGCCGTCCCAGGTATCCAGGGCCGGATACGGAGCACCGCACTGCGGACAGGCGAAGGCCTGCTCCGAGACCTGGTGTCTGCACTCGCGACAGGGCTTCATCGTCGTCAATGGTGCTGCAAAGTCTCCTGCAGATACTTGTGGATAAAGGCGATCGCCATGCTGCCCTCACCCACCGCCGAGGCGACGCGTTCCACCGGGCTCAACCTCACGTCCCCGCAGGCGAACACACCCGGAACGCTCGATTCGAGGAGATACGGATCGCGGTCGAGCGACCAGCGCCGGGCCTTCACGACGTCATCGCCGGTCAGGACATATCCACGCTTGTCGCGCGCAATCTCTGCCGGCAGCCACTCGGTCTCCGCGTCGGCACTGATGAAGATGAACAGGCCACCACATTCGCGGGTGCGCACCTCGGCGCGCGCGTTGTCGCGGATGTCGATCTCCGCCAGATGCGTGCTGCCCCGAGCGGCGATTACTTCCGATTGCAGCTGGACCGCCACGTTCGACTTCGCAAGCAGCTGATCGATCAGGTAGCGGGACATGCTCTTCTCCAGCGAATCGCCCCTGACCACGAGCGTGATGGTGCGCGCGTGATTGGCAAAGTAGAGCGCCGCCTGCCCGGCCGAATTTCCGGCGCCGATGAGATACACATCGAGCCCGTGGGTCGCACTCGCTTCGCTGCGTGCCGCACCGTAGTAAATGCCTTTGCCAATGAGCCGATCGAAACCATCGATGGCCAGGCGCCGCCACGTGACACCCGTGGCAAGGACGAAGGTTCGCGCCTGCACCACGTCGCCGCCGTCGAGATGCAGCTGGCGCAGCTCTGGATCGATGCTGGCGACCGAGCGCGTGACCAGAATCTCCGCCCCGAGCCGCTGTGCCTGCTTGAGCGCCCGGCTTGCGAGCTCGTCGCCGGAGACGCCGCTGGGGAAACCGAGGTAGTTCTCGATCCTTGAGGACGTCCCCGCCTGGCCGCCGGGTGCCTCGCGCTCGACGACCAGAGTTCGCAGCCCTTCGGATGCGCCGTACACCGCGGCCGCGAGACCGGCCGGCCCGCCCCCGATGACGATAGTGTCGTATTCGGGCAGTTGCGCAGTCGTTTGAAGGCCGAGATGCCGCGCGAGGTCGCGCGTCGCAGGTCGGCTGAGGATCGCCCCGTCGGCCAGCTTCAGCACCGGGCAATCGCCATCTGTCGGGCGTGTGCCGGGCCAACGTGCCGGCAGCTCGGAGGCATCGGGCGTCATCCAGTCATAGGTGATCTGATTGCGCGCGAGAAACTGGCGCAGCTGGCTACAGGCGTTGTCCCAGCGGTGGCCGATGATCGTGACGCGCGGCTTGGGTGCCTCCGCCGCAATGCCCTGCATGCCGCCGATGCGCTCGCGCGCCAGCGCGGCGACCTTCAGCGCGACCTCGGGCGCAACCGCCGCAACTGCGTAGTACTCGCGGATCTCTACTCGCATGACGCGCGACGGTTCCGACGCCCGATACCCCGCGAAGAGCGGCGTACCCAGGGCGCCCGGCAGTTGGGCGAAGATGGTGCCGGGAACGCGCCAGCCGAGCGTGCGCTCGATCCCGTCGAACACCTTGACGACTTCCATCTTGCCGAAGAGCGCCGCAAGCAGCACGCGATCGTCACCGACTTCATGCGCGGCGTATTCGCCGGCTGCAAGGCGTACATCGGCGGATGTATTCGCGAGGCGCTCGATCTCGGGCATCGCTAGCGTCGAGAACAGCGGAATGGCATGGACGTCGTCAATGGTCAGCATGGCTTCCCTGAGATCTGCACGGGCGACGGGTCGGCGCATGTTGCCATGCATACCCCGCGCGCGTGGTGTCACGCACGCCATTCAGGGTCGAGAGTGCCGGCGCCTGGCGATTGACGATCCCGGCGAAAGGTGCAAATCTCATCGCAAAAGACCAATACCCGTGACGGGGGGCGCCGGCGATCGCAGTGCGTGGCCGGTACGGAGCGTCCGGAGCATCACGACGCTTGTTAACGTACCCATGATGCAAGGGGGCCCGTCGCCATGCATCTCGTCCTGGGTCATCCCGCAGATCCATGTTGCGCCGGCCTGCTCGCGCGGTTTCACGAGCGCGACCTGCTCGCCCGGCTCATCCCCGATCTTCTAGCGCCACCGGCCCGCCTCGCGTGGCGACTCGACGACGCAGCCCTCGAGTGCAGCCTTGCGCCCGATGGCCTGAACTCCGAGACGATTTCAAGTGTGCTCGTGCGCGGAACGGGCTGGCTTGACCCGACCGGCTGGGATCCCGCCGACCACGCATACATGCAGGCCGAGGCGCAGGCAGCCCTGCTCGCGTGGCTTGCAGCTCTGCCATGTCCGGTGGTCAACCGGCCTTCCGCCGCGCTCTGGTATCGCCCGCGCATGCCGCTGCTCGCCTGGCGCCCGCTGCTGCGCCGCGCCGGTCTGCATACGCCCGAAACCCTGCTGACCAACGATCCTGTCGTCGCGCGGGACTTTGGACGCGAGCTCGAAGACGCTGGGTCCGGCGGCGCTGTCTGCACGCCGCTTACGGGAGATGCGGCCTGGCTTGTCACGGACGCCGAGTGGTCCGGGCTGTCCACATTGCAGGCATTCTCTCCAGTCTGCCTTGTCGAGCCACACGGGCCGGCGCAGGCGGTCTGTGTCGTCGGAAGACAAATCGTCTGGGACGGTGCTCCACCCCCTGGCGCCAGTTCGCTGGCGCCCCGTCTGCTTCGCTTTGCCGACGCCGCCGATCTCGCGTCGGTCGAGATCGCCGTTGCGCCCGTCCGCAGCAGACTCGCGATCGTGCTGGTCGAGCCACTCATTCGACTCGATGACTTCCGGCCTCCTGCGCGCGAGCAGATCCTGGATGCGCTCGTGGAGCTTCTCGCCGGAGAGACGGCAATGACGCGCAGGCCGGACGAGGTGTCAGCATGATCCTCGTCGTCGGAGGTCTGGCCGACAGCGTGACCGAGCTCGTCTGCGCCCGCCTCGAAGAGCTCGGCTATGCGTACCGATTGCTGGACCTGGGCCGCTACCCCGCCGGTTACCGCATCGCGTGGCGGTGGCGCGACGATCATCCCGACGGCACGATCTCCGGCCCCGACTGGAGCCTCCACCTCGCCGACATCACTGGCGCTTATGTGCGTTTCCTCGGGCCGGAAGGCCGTCTGCCGCCCGACGCCGAACCCGAGACGGCGGACGCACTTCGCGCCGAGGCCGACGTCGGCCTGATGGCGCTGATCGAGGATCTGCGCTGCCCCGTGGTCAATCGCGTGGCGGGCGGCATGTCTAACAACAGCAAGCCGTATCAGGCACTGCTATTGCGTCGCGCCGGCCTGCGGGTGCCGGCGACACTCGTCACCAACGACGCTACTGCCGCGCGCGCATTCCACGCACAGCAGGGCGAGGTGATCTACAAGTCCGTCAGCGGCGTCCGCTCGATCGTGCGTCGCCTCGAACCTGACGGCCTCGCCCGCCTCGAACTGCTGCGGGATGGCCCCGCCCAGTTCCAGGCGTACGTCCCCGGCGACAACGTGCGCGTGCACACCGTCGGCGATCGGGTCTTCGCCGCCCGGGTGCGGTCGGAGGCGGTGGACTACCGCTACGCGCATCGCGACGGGCTCGCGGTCGAGATGGAGCCGATCAGGCTGCCGCACGCCATCGAACAGGCCTGCCTCGCGGTCGCGCGCGACCTCGATCTGCTGCTTGCCGGCATCGACCTCAAGGAAACGCCGGATGGGGATTGGTACTGCTTCGAGGTGAATCCCTGCCCGGGCTTTCTCTACTACGAGCGCAATTCCAGGCTGCCCATCAGCGCGGCGCTCGCCGATCTGCTTCGCAGCGGAGCGCCGTCTAGGACAAAGGAGGTGCGTCATGCGCTGAACTGACTTTGACGATCATCGCGGGCGGGCAACTGCCCCCATGTTCATCCAACAAGAAAGGCACCGACCATGGCTAACACTGAAAGGGACCCCGAACAGACCTCCCGCAAACCCTTCGTAAGTCAGAGCGACCGTCCCGAAGTTCGCATCAAGCTCGACGCGCCCATCTCCGATCTGCGGGTCCGCGACCTCGCGGCGATCCTTCGCCTCGGCAGCCAGAAGGACTTCTGGGACGGAAAGGATTGGTTGAAGGACGACTTCGACGGCGGCATCAAGTGGTGGAAGGAAAAAGAGAAGGACAAGGATAAGGACAAGGAAAAGGAGAAGGACAAAGACAAGGAAAAGGAAAAGAGGGAGAAGATCGAAAAGCCCGAGATCAAGGAGGTAAAGGCAGAGAAGGTGGAGAACGACGGAGTCTTCGAACCGACGCCGTTTCCGCGGCCCGACCCGCGGATCGATGACGTCATCCGCGCGCTGGCCGGCTTGACCGAACGGGTGAGCCAGCTCGCCGACCAGGTCGAGGAGTTGAAGAAGCAACGCAAGGGTTGAAGCCGATTCGAGCCGCGACGCACCCGGCCCGCCTCAGGCGGACTCCGGCCTCTCCCACAGCGATCGCAGCTATTAGCCGGGCGTCACGGCTCGACCGGCGCGCCGTACTCCTTGCCGCGAACCACGGCTGCGACACCACTGCCTGCCGGCGGGTGACCTTGCGCCGGTTGCACATCACTTGCGGTACCACCATGCCACGACGAGGCCGAGCAGCAGCGTCAGAACGCCGTCAAACACGATCTGCTTCACTGCCAGCACGCCGGGCATGGGCTGCACGACGAAGTAGATGATGTACGTCGGCACGACGGTCAGAAGCGCGACCGCCACTCCGAACCGCAGGCCCTGGCCGAGCCAGGCCTTCCCGACCTCCCGCCCGCGGGCATAGATCCAGACGAAGGCGCCCGAGAGTAGAACATGCGCCAGGATCATCAGGGGAAAGTGATTCTGGGAGTCTTCCGGCGTGCGGAAGAGTCTTCCCTGAAGTGCCGTGTAGTCGGCTTCGAGGAGGCCGCCGTGCACGACGAAACTGCCCGCCATCCAGCACACAAAGATGATCAGCCAGCCGAGTAAGAACCTGCGGTCCATCTTCCGCCCTCCCTTGGGGTGCGCCGGTCGGCCCAAGATATCTGACTGGGCACTACTTTGTCGAAGCCTTCAGCGCAGCCCGGCGCCACCACCTGACTCCTGAACCCGCGGCCGCCGAGTCCTGGCTCGCCAGCGAGCAGGCGACGCGCCAAATTCCCGCTTGAAGGCGCGGCTGAAGGCCGCGGGCGAACCGAATCCCGCGTCACTCGCGATGCTCTTCGTCGCGCGATGCGAGAACGCAAGCGCGTCGGCGGCAAGCTGCAGTCGCCACTGCGACAGGTACTGCATCGGCGCCTGCCCCAGGATGCGCACGAACCGATCCGCCAGAGTGGACCGTGACGCACCGATGCTTGCGGCAAGGCGCTCGAGCGTCCACGGGCGCTCCGGCCTGCCGTGCATCAGCGCCAGAGCGGCGCTGACATGCCTGTCCTTTAGTGCCGCAAACCAGCCCGCGGCAGGATCTTCGAGCGTCTCTACGTAGGAGCGCACAGCCTCGACGAAGAGCAGTTCGGACAGCTTGCAGAGCACGGCATGCGTGCCCGGCTTCGCGTCATGCGCGGCGCGCAACCGACTTTCCCGCACCGCCCCGGGCAGCAGCAGCGCGGCACTGTCGGCGCCGACCCGGAACTTCAGCACGCTCGGAAGCGGCGCGACGATGCGATCGGAGAGTTCGCTCTCGAAGGCGAAGAAGCCGCAGACGATCCTCGTGGTGATGCCGCCGCCACCGTATTGCACCCTCGAGACCTCCTCAGCACGTGTCAGCCCGATCAGCGCCTCTGCCGTGACGGGCTCAGGCCTGACATCGGCACTGCTGGCGATCTGGTGCACGTCGCCATGCGGAAAGCAGATGACCTCCTGCGCCGCGACGCCGAGGGTGCGATCCAGCACCCTGACGCTGCATGTGCCTTCTGCGATGAAGTGGTAGGGAATGATCCTGGCGGCCCGGGGCGCGAGGCGCCTCGCAATGGCCGCGGCGCTCGGCGTCTGCACCGACCACGGCGCGGACAGTTCCGCGTCGATGAACGCGGTGCCGCTGAGACGAATTCCGCTCAGGATCTCGGAGAGCGCATCCATGTCGAGCGGGTGGAATCTTCCTGAATCCGCGATCGCGCAGGCCGGCCACGCAGGTCGTCCGGCAATCCGATCAACTCTTTCGGTAACTCGATCATAGGTGCGAACTGCTGTGCCGCTTACTCGCAGCCGATACTAGATCACGTCGAGGATTCCGCCGAGACAGATCGATTCGATAGGAGGCAGCGATGAGTCGAGCCAGTGTCTTCGAACTGCAGGTCCCTTTGCGGCAGCTCTACAAGCGTGAGCCCGCCGCGGCGTTGGTTACCGACAGCGCCGTCGCGCGAGGCAGCTCCGCCGACGATCCCTTTCATTCGAACGTGATGCCGATGCCGCGATGCGGAGTCGCGGTTACTGTCGGAGTGCACCGGGCAATCGGCGGGCCGCACGATGCGGCCACGCCGGGTGACATCCTGTGCGCCGCCCTGGCCGCGTGCCAGGACTCGTCGATACGCATGGTGGCGAACATCCTCGGGATCACGCTCGAATCGCTCGAGGTCGAAGTCTCGGGCGATGTCGATGTCAGGGGAACCCTCGCCATGGACCCGCAGGTGCCTGTCGGCTTTCAGGCCATGCGCTGCGCAGTGCGGCTGATGGCCGCACGCGGTACGAATCCACAGCTGCTGGAAAAGCTCCGCATCGCCTCGCAGCGAAGCTGTGTCGTGCAGCAGACGCTGCTTCATCCACCGCGCGTCGATACGACCTTCGAGATGATGGGCGCCGCCGACGAGCGAATGGGCTCAGGGACGGGCGAAGGCCCGGAGCACGCTCCGATCAAGGCGGGGCAACATTGCGCCACCACCTAGGAGTCCGGCGGAACGCGGAGCGTCGGATGCGCCCGCAGTGCTTTGCGCATCAACGCGAGGGCCCGAACCTGAGAGCGGCGCGAGCCCGCGCCTTGGCAGCCTCGGCCTCGCGGGTGCGAGGCTCGGCAACGGTGACCAGCGAACGGATGAGAACGCGGGCGGACGCAGCGACCTCCTCCACGGCGCGCTCGAAAGCGGCCTCGTTGGCCTTGGAGGGCGCGTTGAATCCGCTGAGCTTGCGGACGAACTGAAGCGAAGCGTCGCGGATCTCCGCCTCAGTAGCCGGCGGCTCGAAGTTGAACAGCGTCTTGATGTTCCGGCACATGGCAGCTCCGGCGAAGTACGGACGGCAATGGTATGCCGCATCCGCATCGACATCCGGTCCGGCTGACCCGCGTGTCAGTCCTTAGCGGCGTCGACGAGAGATCGCGAATAGATGTGGCAGTAACCGTGCTCGTCGGTGTAGTCGCGCTCGAACCGCATTCCTACCTTTCTCGCGACTGCTGCTGACCGCTCGTTGTCGGGCATCACGAGGCAGATCAGCCGTCGCAGCATCAGTGAACTGCGCGCATGTTCGATGATGCCGAAGGAGGCCTCGGTCGCAAGACCCTCGCCCCATCGCGCCTTGTCAATGAGGAACGCAAGTTCCACTTCCGGGCGCCCGTCGATATCCCACGGCAGGAGCCCACAGCGTCCCAGGAACGCACCGGACTCCCTCTCGATCGTGGCCCACAGACCCAATTCGGGTCGAAGCGGGTGGCCATGCTGGAACAGGCGAAGCTCACTCTCTGTTTCCTCGAGCGTCTTCGTGCCATCGGGGAAGTGGCGACGCATCTCCGGATCCCGGTAGAGCGCATAGAGCGCGGGCAGGTCGGCCGCCTCGAGGTGTCGCAGTACGAGGCGCGCGGTCTCAAGGACGACCAAGGGCGACGTTCCGGTGTTGGCGACCCAATGAACCGATTGGGCAGCTGACCTGCCCCCTGGCGGCGTACCAATCGATGAGCGGAAGTCCGGGTTGAAGGTTAGTTGATGGGTTGCGTCTTGTCGTTTGATCTTTGAGGAGCATCGCCGGTGAGCCGGCGATGCTGCTCGGCGAAGCGCGCTGGCGGT
>DATKAJ010000058.1:0-3330 GCA_035498175.1 Burkholderiaceae bacterium | reverse complement strand
ACCACGCCGATGCGCTGATGCAGCGCGGTCGGCTTGACACCCAGCATCGGCTGGCGCCCGGTGCTCGCGCGCCCACCGGCCTGCTCGATCACGAAGCCGATCGGATTGGCCTCGTACAGCAGACGCAGGCGGCCGGACTTGCCCGGATCCTTGGTGTCGCGCGGATAGAGGAACACGCCGCCGCGCATCAGGATACGGTGCGCCTCGGCCACCATCGAGGCGATCCAGCGCATGTTGAAGTCGCGTCCGCGCGGCCCGGTGCGGCCGGCCAGGCACTCATCGACGTAGCGCTTGACCGGAGGCTCCCAGAAGCGGCTGTTCGACGTGTTGATCGCGAACTCGTGCGTGTCAGCAGGCACCTGCATGTTGGGATGCGTCAGCACGAACTCGCCGAGGTTGGGGTTCAGTGTGAAGCCGGCCACCCCGTTGCCCACCGACAGCACCAGCATCGTCGTCGGACCGTACAGCGCATAACCGGCAGCGACCTGCGCGGCGCCGGGCTGCAGGAAGTCGGCCTCGGTGACGTCGCGCCCGCTGTCGACCACGTCCTGCGGCGCACGCAGCACCGAGAAGATGCTGCCCACCGAGACGTTGACGTCGATGTTGCTCGATCCGTCGAGCGGATCGAACGCCAGCAGGTACTTGCCACGCGAATAGTTCTGCGGGATCTGCAGCGGCAGCGCCAACTCCTCCGACGCCATGCCGGCGAGGTGTCCGCTCCACTCGTTCATGCGCACGAAGATCGAGTTGCTCAACACGTCGAGCGGCTGCTGCACCTCGCCCTGGACGTTCTGCGCGCCGGCATGCACCGGCACGCGCCCACTCAACCCGTCGCCGAGCTCGCCGAACGACACGATGCGGGCGATCGCCTTGCACGCCAGCGACACATCGAGGATCAGCGCGTTGAGGTCGCCGCTGGCCTGCGGGTAGCGCCGGCGCTCCTCGATCAGGTAGCGCGTCAAGGTCCAACGCTGGGACAGCGGCATCGTCGTCTCCCTAGGATGTCGCCGACGGGCGCTCGGCGAAGACCCGGCTGCCGCGGATGTCGGCCTCGGTGAGGGTGGTCAGGTCGTCGCGCGACAACGCACGCTCGCGCTCGGCGAACAGGCGGCTCGCCTGACGCAGCCGCGCGCGGTCGAGCGCATTGCGCACGCTGCGCGCGTTGGCGAAGTGCGGCTGCTCGATCCTGCGCTGCAGGTACTCGGCGAACGCCGGGCGTGCAGCGGCGTCGAAGCGGTAGTTCATGCCGGCCAGCATGCGATCGGCGATCTGCATCAACTTGTCGCGCTCATAGTCCGGGAAGTCGATGTGGTGCGCGATGCGCGAGCTCAAGCCCGGGTTGGACTTGAAGAAGGTGTCCATGCGGTCCTTGTAGCCGGCGAAGATCACCACCAGGTCGTCGCGCTGGTTCTCCATCACCTGCAGCAGGATCTCGATCGCCTCCTGCCCGTAGTCGCGCTCGTTGTCCGGGCGGTAGAGGTAGTAGGCCTCGTCGATGAACAGCACGCCCCCCATCGCGCGCTTGAGCACCTCCTTGGTCTTGGGCGCGGTGTGGCCGATGTACTGGCCGACCAGGTCGTCGCGCGTCACCGCCGCCAGATGGCCTTTGCGCACGTAGCCGAGGCGATGCAGGATCTCCGCCATGCGCATCGCCACCGTGGTCTTGCCGGTGCCCGGATTGCCGGTGAAGCTCATGTGCAGCGATGGTGACTGGGCCGCCAGCCCGTGGCCGGCGCGCAGCTTGTCGATCACCAGCAGCGCGGCGATGTCGCGGATGCGCTGCTTCACCGGCACCAGGCCCACCAGGTCGCGGTCGAGCTCCTCCAGCACGTGCTCGACCTGGCTTTGCGCCAGCATCTCGCTGACCGTGGCCGGCGGCGCCTGCGGCGATCCGGCTTCGGGCGTGCGCGCTGTCGCGCCCGGTATCGCGTACAGCGGTGCGCCCATCAGGCCGCGGCCTCGGCCTCGCAGTGCGCGGCAAGCGCAGCGCGCATCGCGTCGATCACCGCTTTGTAGTCGGGCTTGCCGAAGATCGCACTGCCGGCGACGAAGGTGTCGGCTCCGGCGTCGGCGACGCGGCGGATGTTGCCGACCTTGATGCCGCCGTCAACCTCGAGCCGGATGTCGCGACCCGACCGCGCGCGTTCGGCATCGATCAGCCGCCGCGCCTGCTCGATCTTGCGCAGCGACGATTCGATGAAGGTCTGGCCACCGAACCCTGGGTTGACGCTCATGATCAGCACCAGATCGACCTTGTCGATCACCCACTCCAGCACGTCCAGCAGCTCGGCCGGGTTGAACGCCAGACCGGCTTGGCAGCCGGCATTGCTGATCAGCTGCAAAGTGCGGTCGACGTGCGTCGACGCGTCGGGGTGAAAGCTGATCAGGTCGGCCCCGGCTTCGGCAAAACGCTCGGCCAGTGCGTCCACCGGCTGCACCATCAGGTGCACGTCGAGCAGTGCATGGCTGCCGTCCGGGCGTTGCGTGTGCGACTTCAGCGATTGCGCCACCGAGTGGCCGATAGTCAGGTTCGGGACGTAGTGGTTGTCCATCACGTCGAAGTGGATCCAGTCGGCGCCGGCGGCGACGACCGCGCGTACCTCCTCGCCGAGCCGCGCGAAGTCGGCCGACAGGATGCTGGGGGCGATGCGGTACCGCGGCGTGGCGATCGCCATTTCAAGCCTCGTAGCGCTGGGCTTCGGGGCGCTCGGTGGCGTAGCTGCGCACCGTGTAGCGCAGGCGCCGGCCCTCGGCTTCCTGCCGGACCAGACCGAAGCCGGGTTCGTGCGCCGGCCGGTTGACGATGAAACTCATCGCGATCGATTCGACGCCGCGCGTCGAGTCGAAGGCCATCATGCGGATGTAGTGATGGGGGAACGTCTTGCGGCATTCGCGCAGCTCCTGCATCACGCCGGCGGCGTCGCGCAGGTCGAACATCGGCATGCCGAACATCTCCCAGTAGGTGTTGCGCGGGTGCGGATCGTCGGTGTACTCGACGCTCCAGGCATAACCCTTCTTCAAGCCGTACTCGATCTGGGCCGCGATCTCGCTGTCGGCGAGGTCCGGCAGAAAGCTGAACTGGCCCTGCGTAACGCGGCCGGTGGGGTTGGTCATCATGGTGCTGGGCTCCTTCAGGCGACCGAGGGGGTCACGGCGTAATCACTGGTATCGGTCGAGGTGTAGTTGAACGACACGTCCTTCCAGGTGTCGAGTGCCTGCTTCAGCGGCGTGCAGAACTGGGCCGCCTTCTGCAGGATCGCCGGGCCGTCGTTCCGGATGTCGCGCCCTTCGTTGCGCGCCTTCACCATCGCCTCGAGCGCCACGCGGTTG
>DATKAJ010000057.1:0-2025 GCA_035498175.1 Burkholderiaceae bacterium | reverse complement strand
CGCGCCTGCGTGTCGAAATCGACATCGGTGACGGGCAGTTCACGCCGTTGATCGACGGTCCGCTCGTCAGCGTCGACGCCGCGCTCGATTCGCAGCCCGGCCGCAGCACCAGCACCATGGTGGTGCGCGACGACAGCGCATTCATGCACCGCGACGAGGAGGTCGAGCGGCTGCCCGAGAACAAGAGCGACAGCGAGATCGCCGAGATCATGTTCGGGCGCTTTGGAATCAAGGACACCCGCTGCCCGGCGACGAAAGGCACGCGCCCGAACGCGGTGCGGCGCGGCACGGTGCTCGACTATCTGCGCCAGCGGGCCACGCAGAACGGACGCCATGCCTATGTCCTGCCCGGCGACACGCAGGGCAAGAGCATCGGCTGCTTTCTCGAAGATCCGGCGGACGCTGCGAGCCTTCCCAAGCTCGTCATGATCGGCGACAACCGCAACCTGGCGAACGCCAGCATCACCGAGAACCCGGATGGACCGGAGCGGACGCGCGCGCGCGTGCTGCGCGTCAGCGACCAGGGCACCGCCACGTTCGAAACCAGCGCCGCCGATCTCGGTCTGATGCGCGACCTGCCGGCGGTGCCGGCGGACCTGACGCCGCGGCGGCTGCTGCATCCGGCCGACAATACCCAGGAGGACCCGGAAGCGGCGGTCAGCGGACAGGCCCGCCGCGCCGGATACGTCTATCAGCTCTCCGGTCACGTCGTGCCCGGCTGCTATGCGGCCGTGCTGTCTCCCTACAACAAGGTGCGCGTCGATGCCGGCGCCACGCCCTACAGCGGCGACTACCTGATCACCAAGGTCGTCCACCGCATCACCCCGTCGCTCTACTCGCAACAGATCGAAGCGAAGACCGACTCGGTCTCCGAGGTTTCGGGCGCCGATGTGGCAGAGGCGCTCGGCGGCGGCCTGTCGATCTCCGTCTCGGCCAGCGTGAGCATCTTCTGATGACCAATTTCGTCGAACATACGCTGGAACGTGTCGTCAATCGGCTCGGCTCCACGTTCTATGGCAAGTATCGCGGCATCGTCACCGACGTCGACGATCCGGAAAATCTCTGCCGCATCCGCGCGCGCGTCGACAGCGTGCTCGACGGCGAGGAGACCGGCTGGGCGATGCCCGCCGCGCCTTTCGCCGGCGACGGCCACGGCTTCGTCATGCTGCCGGCCGTCGGGTCGGGCGTGTGGATCGAGTTCGAGGCCGGCAATCTCGACCTGCCGATCTGGTCCGGCGGCTGGTGGGCGAGCGGCCAGCGGCCCGACCCGCAGGGGCCGAAGCTGCGCGTCATCGTCTCGGAAGCGGGCAACCAGTTCATCTTCGACGACGATGCCAACGAGGTGAAGATCGTCCACAGCGGCGGTCCGGAGATCACGATCTCCGACAGCGAGATCGTGATGAAGGTCGGCGGCTGCGAGCTGAAGATCGGCATGTCCGACATTTCGCTCAACAACGGCCTGATCAAGGTCGGACTCGCCGGCGTGAGCCTGGTGAACGGCGCGATGACGTTCGGGGTGCCGCCATGATCCCGCTGCTCACGACCACCAGCACCGTGATGTGCCCGCACGGCGGACAGGCCACGCTGATAACCACCGATACCGACGCATTGGTCGATGGCGCGCCGGTGCTGTTGCAGAGCGATCAGCATCCGATCGTCGGCTGCCCGTTCGTGGTGGCTGGTGTCCCGACTCCCTGCGTCGTGATCCGCTGGTTGACCGCCGCGACGCAGACAAAAATCCGCAACGTGCCGGTGTTGCACCAGACCAGCGTCGGCCTGTGCTTCAACGCCGCGCAAGCGCCGCAGGGTCCCGCCGTGGTGGTGCAGACGCAGCAGCGCGCGACGGGGGTCTAGCGAGGAGCATGAACATGGCGCTTTCCAACGGCCGCCACCTCGCTTTCCCGTTCCGCGTCGGTGCGGATGGGCGCACCGCCGCGCCGGCGTCGGACGCCGAGCATGTGCGCGACGAGTTGCTGCAGCTGCTGCTGACCAGCGTCGGCGAGCGTCTGTTCCTGCCCGAGTTCG
>DATKAJ010000056.1:0-5808 GCA_035498175.1 Burkholderiaceae bacterium | reverse complement strand
GCAGAACGAGCGGAAGTACTGGTACCAGTACTACTTTCATTCCGAGCGCGGACGCGAGGGTCTGCGGCGCAACCGACGCGACCTCGCGCGGCTGCTGTGGGAGACCTGGTCGCCGTCCTGGCGATTCGACGACGCGATGTTTGCCCGCTCCGTGGCCGCGTTCGACAATCCGGACTTCGTCGACGTGGTGATCCACTCGTACCGGCATCGCTACAACCTCGTGGCGGGCGATCCGGCATACGCCGACATCGAGCGGCAACTCGCGGCGCAGCCGCCGATCACGGTACCGACGATCACGCTCGACGGCGCCGACGACGGCGTGCGGTCCCCGGCGCCGGCGTCCGCGCATGCGGCCCGCTTCACGGGCGCGCGCGAGCACATTGTGGTGCCCGGTGCTGGCCACAACCTGCCGCAGGAGAAGCCGGCCGTGTTCGCGCAGGCGGTGCTGCGGCTAACGCACGGGAGCTGAAGACCGAAAGTCCGCTGCTGGGCCCGGTGCTAACTCACGGTCCCGGCCAGGAGCCATCAGTCGCCACTTGCACTGAAAGCGCTCCTTGAACCTGCGCGTTCTGCCACGAGCTATCGCTGCGGGAAGGGAACTACTGAATCACTTGGTCAGCCCTCACCAGGATTGCCCGAGGGACGGTGATGCCGAGCTCTTTGGCGACCCTCAGATTGATGACCAGTTCGAACCTTGTAGGCCGCTCGACCGGAAGATCGGCAGGTTTGGCGCCGCGCAGGATCTTGTCGATGGTCGCAGCGACACGCTTGTATCCTTCGGTCAGATCAGGGGTGAACGACATCAGCCCGCCGGCTTCGACATCTTCTCTGTCTGAGACCATCGCGGGCAACCGCAATCGGCGCACGGCTTGCATCAGTGCATCGGGCAACGGAATGGTGAGGAGGGCAAAGTCCAAGGCTTCTGCACGCTGCCGCGACGCTTCCGCGAGGGCGTCTAAGAACTGCGACTCTGTCGCGACCTCGATCAACAGTGGCTGCAATCCGAGAGATCGATACGCGGCCTCCCTTGCCCGTCGCTGCCGTATGTCACGAGCACATCAACCTTGAGTGCGACTAGTTCATTCGCCAAGGGACGGAGTCGGTCCAGTCTTGCGTCCGCTGACCGCGGTTCGAGGCAGAAGTTCTCAGCCTTGATCCATCCGAACGTCCGCATCATCCCGACGATGTCTTCGAACTCGGCGGCCGCGGCTGCTCCAGGCGACAGAACTCCGATGCGGCGAATTCGGGTCGCCGGTTGAGCCCTCTCGGCGAGAGATGCCACAAAGAGGCTACTGCAGAAGCTGCGAATCAAGCGGCGACGGCCATTCATCGGGTAACCCCAACCGCCCGGGACGATGGAGTGCGACGATACACGGCTGCCTGCGGGATGGGTCCAAGGAGATTTCAAAGAAGGTCGAGAATCAGGAGCGCGCCGTCAGCGGTAGGTTGACCGCCTCACGAGTGCTACCGACGTAGATCCACCGCACGGCCAGCATCCTGCCCGGCGGCTAGCAGACGGTCTTCGCCGCAATTCGGCCAGGAGCGGGCGCTACCGACCGTCGGGTTCAGATGCTCTCGTTCCCAGGTAGTGATTCGAGATCAGCGGACCACAAGTCCGCCTTGAGCCGTCTGCATACTGAGGGTCCGTTCGCCAAGATCCCATGCACCGAGCGCCAGCACGCCACCGACCACGCTCGATAGGTCATGGGCACGACGATGTACCGGGGCTCGAGGACGCAGCGGCGCGTGCCTGGGTCAGCAATTCCGCAGCAGCGCGCGCGATGGTGTCGGCGGCGGCACCAGAACCAACGTCGTACGCCCGCTGCAAGACTGGCTCGGCGTCAGCCGCGCGGCCCAACGTTAGCAACGCGCGCCCACACAGCAGCAGCGATTCAGCCACCGCGGCGTGGGCACTGCCGAATGCACGCTCGAACAAAGGTACCGCGCGTGAAGCCAACGCCGCCGCTTCGGTGGCGTCGTCCTGCGCGAGCCGCGTGTGGGCGAGGCTGATCAGCCCCCAGCCGATCCACTCGTGGTCGGGGCCGAAGGCGGCCTCCCAGACGCGAAGCGCGTCGCGCGCCAGCGGCTCGGCCTCATCGTGTCGCTGCTGGCCGCGCAGCGTCTCGCCCAGGTGCCACATCGACAGCCCGGTGTCGGGATGGTCGACAGACAGGCAGCGACGCTGCGCTTCTAGCGCACGGCGAAACAGCGGCTCCGCCTGCACGTGCTCGCCCTTCTTGGCCAGCACCTCGCCGAGCGCGGTCAGCGCGGAGGCGGTAGCAGCGTGCTCGGGCCCAGCGCGTAGCTCCTGCACGGCGAGCACGCGGCGAGATAGCGCCTCGGCCTCGGGAAGTCGGCCCGTCTCGACGAACGTCTTGGCCAGGTAGTCGATCGTGTTGACGGTGAGCGGATGGTCCGGGCCGAGTAGCTGCTCGCGCAGCCTCAGAGCGCGCTCGAAGTACGGTGTCGCCGCCACGTTTTCGCCTCGGGCGTGGTGATAGCCGCCGAGTACCGAGAGGGTGCGCGCGGCGTCCAACGGGTCGGCGTTTAGCGCGTGCTGCTGGATGTGGACCGCGCGGCGCAGCTGGGCCTCGATCGGCCCCATGTCGCGCTGCTGCAGCTCGATGCGCGCCAGGTCGGTGAGCGCACGCGCGGTCTGCGGGTGCTCGGCGCCGAAATCGCGGTCGCAGACCTCGACCAGCTGCTCGGCGAGCGGGCGCAGGGTCTGCGCAGCGTAGGCGTGGTAGTAGTTCTGGAACTCGCGCTCGAACCAGCCGACGTACTCCTTTGCGTCGGCCTGGCAGCCGTGGAAGTGCGCCTGCGCGAGGGCACGGCAGTGGGCAGGGTCGACGTCGCTTGGCGTGTCGGTGTGCGCACGCACGCGCCAGAATGCGCTGACCTTCGCGTGGCCTTCACGCTTGGGCGCCTTGAGCACGCTGTCGTAGGTTACCTGGTGCAGCAGGTGGTGCCTGAAGGCGTACTCGCCGTCGCTGCCCATGCGCGGCACGATCAGCTCGCGCTTCAGGAGCTGGGGCAGCAGCGCCGGTGCGCCGGCGTCGATGGCAGCGAGCGCCTGGTCCCAGAACTCGTGGCCGACCACCGCCGACTGCTGCAGCGCCAGCCGCTCAGGCGGTGTCAGCGCGTCCAGGCGAGCCTGCAGCACGCCCGTCAGCGTCGGCGGTACGCGCGCCACTTGCAACCGATCGGCGACGACGCGCCAGCCTTCCGCCTCGACGACGATGACCCCGTCATCGATCAGCATCTTGACCAACTCCTCCATGTAAAAGGGGTTGCCTTCGGCTCCGTCGACGATGAGTGCGCGCAGCGCCTGCGGCGCGCCGTCGATGCGCGCGAGTAACGCCTCGGCCAGCTCCTGGCTCAGCGCGTTGTCCAGCGGCCTCAGGTCGATGCGGCCGTGCTGCACGACGCCCTGCATCCAGTCGGGGTGGCGCTCGTACAGCGTTTGCCGCGTCAGCGCCAGCATGAGCAGCGGCACGTCGGCGGCGGCGACCAGCGCGTGCCGCAGGAAGTCCATTGACCCCGTGTCGGTCCAGTGCAAGTCGTCGAAGACCAGCACCACTGGAGAGAACTCGCCCAGCCGGCGAAGCACCAACGCGCCGGCGGCGAAGGCACGTTCGCGCAGCTTCGCGTCGTTGCCGATCAGGTCGCGCACGTGCCGGCTGTCGGAGAAGTCGAAGCCGGCCAGTTGGCCGATCAGATGCGCCGCAGCCTCGCCTCCGGCGGCGAGCAGCGGCGCAAGCGCGTCGACGAGCTTCGAACGCGCGCTGGCCGCGGGTTCGGCCTCGCCGATGCCCAGCCAGCGTTCGAGCAGGTCACGCAGCACGCCGAAGGGTTCGACCGCGCTGCGCGGGTGCGCGCGGCCAAGCAGCAGGCGTACACCCAGCGCATCGAGCCCGCGCTCGAACTCGGCAAGAAGGCGACTCTTGCCGAGGCCGGCTTCGCCGACCACGGTGACTGCGTGCGCGCGCCGCGTCGCGATCGCGCGCTGCAGCCGCCCGTGCAGCAGGCCGAGCTCGGTGTCGCGGCCGACCATCGGCGTGGTCAACCCTTCGATGCCGCGCGGCCCCCGGCGCGTGAGGCGCGGCAGCGGCCGCAGGACGAGCCAGCTCCTCACCGGACGCGCGACACCCTTGACCTCGATCGGCGGCTGCGCGTCGAACTCGAACAGACCGCGCACGTGCCGCCAACTGTCGTGGCTGATTCGCAAGCCGCCGGGAGGCGCGCTCTGCTCCATCCGCGCCGCGACGTTGACCGTCGAGCCGCGGATGCTGCCTTCGGCATCGACGCCGCCGCCGAGCAGCACGCGGCCGGTGTGCACCCCCGCGCGCACGTTGAAGTCGGGCACGCCATGCCGCTGTCGCACCCGCGGCGCGTGTTGTGCCGCCTGTTCGACGATGCCCAGGCCGGCGCGGATTGCGGCCTCGACGTCGTCCTCGCTCGTCGCCTCGGTGCCGAAGGCGGCGAGCATGCCGTCCCCGGTGTACTGCAGCACGCGCCCGCCGTGAGCTTCGACAACGGCGGTGAAGTGCTCGAGCGCGCTGTCCATCACCACGTGGATCGTCTCCGGGTCGAGGCTCTGCCCCATCGCCGTGGAGCCGACCACGTCCACGAACAGCACCGACACCTGCTTGAGCTGCTGTGCGCCGGCGGCCGGTGACTGCAGCGCGGCCAGTTCGCGCCGTAGCGGCGCGAGCGCGGTGTCGACCACCGCATCGCCGAGAAGTTCGCGTTGTGCGTCGAGTGCCGTGATCGCGGTGGCGATCTGTTCGGCTGCGCTGCTCATTCGGTTCGACAAAGATCGACGGTGCGAGAGCCTACTCGGAACCGGCCGGCCGTGTTCCCGGGTACGCACCTACCCAGTCGGATCGTTGGCGTCAGCAACGGCGATCAGGCCCTGCCGATGCAAGTTGGCAATGCTGAGGAAGCGGGCCGAGGGGCTTCGATCAGACGCTGTGCGCCGGGGCAAGTATCCCGCCCGTGCGCAGCCACGCGCTGCCTCGAAGACGAGCGTCAGGCGCTCGAGTAGCTACGTCGCTCACCCGCCCGGCGCTGGCAAACGGAGCCCCAACGCGGCCGGGCAGGTGGTGCTGAGGTCGAAGACGCAGCGGTGGCTAGCGCCGCAAGCAGAGCCACGAAGCGCGCGGTTCGCTACCCTCAGTCTGGACATCGACTGGCACCAGTCCTACCCTGCTCATCGGGACCGCGGGTGGCCTGCGGGAGAAGAGGATCGCCATGCTCGAGTTCGATCGGCGCCGGTTGCTCGCCGCCGCAGCAACGGCCTCTGGACTTGTGGCAGCGCGCTTGCCATTCGCCCGCGCTGCCGAAGAAGCCTACGGCAGCGCGCAGGCCATGGTCGACGCATTGCGTGCGCGCAAGGTGTCGTCGGTCGAGGTCGTAGACGCGGCGATCAGCCGCATTGAGCGCTTCGATGCCAAGCTGAATGCCATCTGCGTGCGCAGCTTGGAGCAGGCTCGAGCTGCCGCGCGCGACGCCGATGCTGCGCTGGCGCGGGGCGACCGCCGAACGCTGCTGGGCGTACCGGTAACGATCAAGGAGAGCTTCAACATCGCCGGACTGCCGACAACGTGGGGTCTACCGCGGGGGAAGGGCTGGATCGCGAAGGACGATGCACTTGCCGTCGCGCGTCTCAAGGGTGCTGGTGCCGTGGTATTGGGCAAGACCAATGTGCCGCTGATGCTGAGCGATTGGCAGAGCTACAACGACGTGTATGGCACCACGAGCAACCCGTGGAATCCGGCACTCACTCCGGGCGGCAGCTCGGGCGGG
>DATKAJ010000055.1:0-3921 GCA_035498175.1 Burkholderiaceae bacterium | reverse complement strand
GCCAGCGAGATCGACGAGCTCGCCGCAGGCGTGCGCGACCCCAACTTCCGCGTCATGCTGAGCGCAGACGGCATCCACGTGTTCAATCGCGCCGGGCAGCGTTGCGCGACCGATCCGTTCGCATTCTGGCCGCTGCCCGAGCTGGAAGACGACGCAGCCCACGCCTTCTACCTGGGCGTGGAGCTGGCGCGGGCGCAGATCGCCTGGCAACTCGGCAAGCGCTACGCGCAGGACGAAGAGCTGCGCTGGGGCGCGGCAGTCGCAGCCAAGCCGGACAATCTCCTCGAGCAAAAAGCCGCAGGCACGACGCTCGCGCATCGTCGCCGTACAGTGAAACGGGACCGCACATGATCTGGGAGGCGGTTGTCACCAGCGTGTCGAGCACAGGCCAGGTTCACATCGCGCCGATGGGTTTCCGCGAGGTCGACGGCCGTGTGGTCCTCGCCCCATTCCGCCCGTCCACCACGCTGGAGAACCTGCTGGCGACGCGCTGTGCGGCGGTCAATCTCAGCGACGACGTGCGCGTATTCGCCGGGTGTCTTACCGGGCGTCGCGACTGGCCAACGTTGCCGTGCGAGCAGATCGACTGCCGGCGCCTGGACGGCGCGCTCGCGCATCGCGAGCTGCACCTCGCGCACATCGAGCAGGACGATCAGCGTCCGCGCCTGCACTTCGACATCGCGCTGGAGCGCATTCACGCTCCGTTCCGCGGCTTCAATCGTGCCCAGGCCGCGGTGGTGGAGGCCGCGATCCTGGTGAGCCGGCTGGACATGCTGCCGGCGGAGAAGATCGAGCGCGAGATGGCTTATCTCGCCATCGCCATCGAGAAGACCGCCGGCCCCGCCGAGCGCGAGGCGTGGTCGTGGCTGGTCGAGCGCATCGAGCAGTTTCGCAGCAGTCAGCGCGCGCCGGCATGATCCGCCTCCTCGCCAGCGTCCAGAATGCCGAGGAAGCCGACATCGCGGTGCGCGGCGGCGCCGATATCATCGACTTCAAGGATCCGGCGCAGGGCGCGCTCGGCGCCCTCCCCGCCGACGTGATCGAGGCGGGCGTGCACCGGGTGGCGCGGCGGACTCCAACCAGCGCCACCGCCGGCGACTGGCCGCTCGACCCGGTTGCTCTCGCCCAGGCTGCGCACCGCGTTGCGGCAACCGGTGTGGATTTCGTGAAGCTGGGGTTGCTGGCGGGAGCAGCGCTGGCGGACTGCATCGAAGCGCTCGCGCCGCTGGCGGCACGCCATCGCACGGTGGCCGTGTTCTTCGCCGATCGCGGCATCCCGCTGGAAGCGCTGCCAGCGTTGCGAGCGGCCGGCTTTGCCGGTGCGATGATCGACACCTTCGACAAGAGCGCGGGCAGCCTGCGTGACCATCTCGACGACGCCACGCTGCGGGTTTTCGTCGAGCGCGCCCGCGGCCTTGGGCTGATGACCGGGCTGGCCGGCTCGCTGCGGCTGGCGGACATCGCCCCGCTCGCCGCGCTGGGTCCGGATCTGCTGGGATTCCGGGGCGCGCTGTGTACGCCCGGCGGGCGGGCGATGCCACTTGCCCTCGAGCGGGTGCGGGCAGCGCGCGCAGCACTGGACGACGCAGCGAGCGCCAGGCAATCTCAGCGCCGCACCGCGACGTAGCTATAGAAGTTGCTCGCGGCGAAGTAGGTGCCTTCCGCCGAGCGCTGCATCATCGCGTCCGCCCAGGCGTTGGCCTCGCTCTCGGTCTTGGCGCCCGACCGGGGCAGCAGCCGGCGCAACGCCTGCAGGGTCGGGGCGAAGAAGTCCGCGGCGCCGATGTCGGCGACGACGTGGCCGAACGAAGCGATGCGCTCCAGCCCGACCTCGCGCAGCAAGCCCGGCATCTCCCGCATGATGCGAGGGTTGGTAGTCTGTGCGCCGATGATGGTCTCGTCCATCGCCTTGGCTTTGGCCGGTTCGTCCACGGACAACGTCATCGACGCGTAGTCACCGTCGAAGATGCCGACCTTCCCCCCGGGCCGGACCACGCGCACGATCTCCTTCAATACCGCGCGCTCGTCTTCGACGTGGCTCAACAGCGTGTGCGCGATCACGGCGTCGAACGCACCGTCCGCCAGAGCGAGGCTGTGCGAATCACCGGCGCGGAATTCCACATTGCGCAAGCCTTCCTCCTGCGCCAGACGGGTGGCGATCCCACTCAGGTAGGGGCTGCGGTCGATGCCGGTGACGCGCCCGGCAAACCGCTTCCTTCGCGCGATCGCGCGCGATGCCACGCCCGTTCCGCACCCCAAGTCGAGCACCGCGCCCGCCGCGTCGATGTCCATCGCGTCGAGGTATTGCTGCATCATCTCGATGAAGCGCGGATGCTTGCCGCGCGCCTCCAGACGATTCACCAGCGCGTCCAGCGTCGCTTCATCGAGCTGGTTGGTAATGCGGTACATGTCGACAGTGCTCATGCGTCTCGCTTCCTTTGCTATGCGTGGTCACACGGGCTGGCGCCCGCCGTCCAATCCGCCGAGCCAGCCCCCGACAACATCACCGACTTCCCCCAGGACCGCGGCATCGGTAGTCCCGGAGCTCTTGAGGACGTGGAAGCTGTGATCTGCACCCTCCAGCCAGCGCATGGCCCAGTTCGATCCAAGCCGAGCCACTACGCCATCCATCAGATCGCGCCGGCACAGTGCATCGCGGGTGCCGTTGATGCACAGGACCGGGACGGGGATGGCGGCCAGATGCGCAGTGCGCAGCTTGTCCGGTTGACCGGCCGGATGCAGAGGATACGCGAGCAGCAGCAACCCGTCGCAGTGCAGGCCATCCGCCGCGAGCATGGACGCCGCGCGCCCGCCCATGGAACGGCCGCCGACGATCAGCACGTCGGGCTTCAGCTCATCGCGTGCGCGCGACACGACGGCCGTCAGGCAGGCGATCAGGCGCGGCATGGGGTCGGGCCGGCCGGAACCCTTTTCGCGATACAAAAAATTGAAGCGCACCACGCCGATGCCGTGGTCGCGCAGCACCGCGCTCAGCGCAAGCAACCCGCGATCGCTCATGTGTCCGCCCGCACCGTGCGCGCACACGAAGGCCACCTTGCGTGTCGACGCAAGCGCCGGCTCCCAGATGGCCGTGGTCTGTTCCTCGGCGACGCCAATGCGCCAAGTGGCCCCCGCTGGCGTCACCGCTTGCCACCTGCTTGAGCGCCACGCACGATGATTCGGATGCCGTTGCTTGCGCCGGAACGCCCGACCTCACGGCTCAAGCTGCACCTGCGCTTCCTTGGCGGCACGCGCCCATTTTTCGGCTTCGCTGCGGATGAACTCTCTGTAGTTTATGGGTGTTCGCGGATCTGGAATACCGCCTCGCGCGATGATGTCAGCGCGCAGCTTCGGCTCGTTCAGTGCAGCGCGGATGTCGGCGCTCAAGCGCTCTACCGTCTCGGGAGGCGTGCCCGCTGCGACGACGATGCCCGCCCAGCCCACCCCTTCGAACCCGGGATACCCGGACTCGGCGATCGTCGGCACATCCGGCAGCTGCGGAATCCGTCGCGACGTCGTCACGGCGATCGCCTTGATCCGTCCTGATTTCAATTGCGGCAGCGCCGAGGGGACGCTGTCGATCATCAGCAGCACCTGACCTCCCATCAAGTCGACGATCGCCGGGGCACTACCCTTGTAGGGAAGGTGAGCGAGCTTGATCCCGGCGCGCGCGGCGAACAGCTCGGCGGTGAGGTGCTGGGAAGTGCCCTGGCCGGGGCTGGCATACATCAGCTTGCCCGGCGCCTTCTTCGCCGCGCCGACCAGATCGGCCACCGTCTTGTGCGGCGAGGTCACCGGCACGACCAGCAGGTTCGGGCCGTGCGCGGCACGCGCCACCGGCGCGAAGTCGGGCCTGCGGGTCGTAGGGCAGCTTCTTGAACAGCCCCGGGTTGACCACGATCGGCGAGTTGCTGCTGAAGA
>DATKAJ010000054.1:0-36448 GCA_035498175.1 Burkholderiaceae bacterium | reverse complement strand
CGAAATTCGTTGCGGACGCGGCCTTTCCGCAGCCGCAGAATCTTATTGCCTATGAAAGAGCGTACGCCAGGCTGATCGTCGGCGATGCGGCGGAAGCCGCGAAGCTACTGCCCCGAGACGACCCAAATCCATATGGACGGGGATTTGGGGCGCGCTTCGTTCAGCTGCGCGGCGAAATCCTGTGTGCCATCGGCGATCGTTTTGCCGGGCTCGAATTGCTCCAGCGCGCAATGGCAGACTACCTCGCGATGGGCATGATCAATCCGGACCTGGCCTATACGCGCGGAATCGCAGGGCTGTGTGCGCTCGAGCTCGGCGAGCGCAAGCAGGGGGAGCAATGGGCAGCGTTGGCGCGAAGCTACTTTGATGCGCAGCCCGGTGTCAGCCCGTACTTCAAGAAGCCGCTCGCGGAATTCGAGAGGCGGCTCGCTGAAAGCCAGCCGACGCGCACAGGCACGCGACGAGTGAACCCGTCAACCTCGCAGTTACGGTAATTCGCGGCCGCTTTGGAGCGCGTTCGACCGTCTGCTTTCGGACGACGCTCAGTTCCGCTTTGGGTCGACTTCCGTCGACTCGGAGTTCAATAGAGACCGCTACGGCAGCGCACGCAAGCCCTGCTCGGACGCCCAGACGGCAGCCTCGACGCGTGAGCGGAATCCGAGTTTCTTCAGCAGGTGCTTGACGTGCACCTTGACGGTGCCTTCGGTGATTGAAAGATTGCGCGCGATGACCTTGTTGCTCTGGCCGCCCGCGACACATCGAAGCACCGCGAGTTCGCGGTCGGTGAGGTCGCGAACGTCGCGTCGCGCGCCGCGCGCCTCGTCGCGCAACGCGCTCGCCAGCGCCGCCGTCAGGGAATCGCTGATGACGGTGCGGCCCTCGAGGGCTCCGCGGACGCGCTCGAGGAGTTCCTCGGGTTCAGTGTCCTTCAGCAGATAACCGTCGGCACCCGCGCGGATCGCCGCCATCAGATCCTCCGGCGCATCCGAGACCGTCAGCATCACGACGCGGCGCGAAGGATCCTCTTCCTTCAGCGCCGAGAGGATCTCCAGCCCGCCGCTGCCCTTCAGGTTGAGGTCGAGCAGCGTGAGGTCCGGATCCTTTTCGGTGGCCAGCTTCACTGCGGCCGCGTAGTCACCCGCCTCGCCGATGACTTCCAGTGTCGGGTCCAGCGCGAGCAGCTGCGCGACACCCTTGCGGAACAGCGGATGGTCGTCGACCACGAGGATCGTGTGCCGGGCCTCGCTCATACACGGCTCGGTTCGCGATCGGACGCGGTGGCGCGCGCCCCCGCGAACGCCGTCTGCGGACGGAAGCGCAGCAGCACGCGGGTGCCGACGGGCTCGCGCGCTTCGACGCGGAGTTCGCCGCCCACCAGCGCGGCGCGGTCGCGCATGATCGCGAGTCCGAAGTGCCCGTGCGGGGAACTCCGGTCGCCGATGCCGACGCCGTCGTCCTCTACCGAAACCAGGATCGCGCCGTCGCCACTGCGGCGCAGGGCCACCCAGGCGTGCTGCGCCCGCGCGTGGTGTTCGATGTTGGTCAGCGCCTCGCGCACCACCTGCAGCACGTGGACCTGCTCGTTCGCCGAAAGCTCGACCCGCAGCAGGTCATTGACCAGCGTGGCGCGCACGCCCGATCGACGCTCGAACTCGCCGACGGTGTCGCGCAGCGCGCCGGCGATTCCTTCTTCGCCAAGACCGAGGCGGAACGTGGTCAGCAGTTCGCGCAGCTGGCGGTACGCACTGGTGACGCCCTCCCGCAGCTCCGCCAGGACCGCAGCGGCCTGCGCCTCACTGCCTGCGCGTTCGAGCGTCGCCGCCAGGCGGGCGATCTGGATCTTGGTGTAGGACAGCGATTGCGCCAGAGAGTCGTGCAGCTCGCGCGCGATGGCGGCGCGTTCCTCGAGCACACCGAGCCGGCGGTGATCCTCGCGTCGCTCGGCCGACGCCAGCGCGGCCCCAACGTGCCGGCCCATGGTCTCGGCCAGCTCCATCTGCCAGACCTCGAGCGCCTTGTTCGGCGGCAGGACCAGCGGCATCACACCGTAACGCACCCCGCCCTCGACGAGCGGGATGCCGATGACGCGCCGCTCGCCGGACGCACTCGGCTCGGTGCGCCAGGTCACGCCCCCGTCGCCGGCGCACAGCTGGCAGTCGCGCTCCATGCAGGCCTTGATGATCGCGTCGTCGCGCGCCAGCGGCAGCCCGCGCTCGGCGCCGGCGTGGATCGAGCAGATCACGCCGCTCTCGACTCCGAGCACCTTGCGGATCAGCTCCAGCACCCGTGCCAGGGATTCGGCATCGAGCGGCTTCTCGGCCAGCGTGCGCGTGGTTTCGTAAAGCAGCGCCAGCGACTCGTTGCGGCGCTCGAGGTCGCGGGTCTTCTCGGCGACCTGCTTCTCGAGTGACCCATAGAGTCGAGCGAGGTCGTCGACCATGAAGTTGAAGGCCTGGCCGAGCTGGCCGATCTCGTCCGGCCCGGTGTCCGCAGCCCGCACCCGGAAGTCACCGGTGCGAACCTGCTTGGCCACTTCGCCGAGCCGCGCGATCGGCTGGAAGACATTGGCGTTGAGCAGGAACAGCGCAGACACCACGAGCAGCATCATCGCGAAGAAGCCGACCGCAAGCACCAGCCTTAGCCGCTGGATGCGGCTTTCGAGATCCGTCTCGATCTGGCGCACCAGGATGTCCACCTTGCCGACGAACGCCGGCACCGCCGCGAGGTATTCGGCGCGCTCGGCCTCGTTCGCGATCGCGCGGCGCGCCAACGGCTTGATGTGCGACTCCCAGTCGTAGACGATGTTCGAGTACATGCGCCGGACGGGGTTCGCGCCGTCGTCCGGGATGCCACTCATCAGCGACGGGCTCTTCAGTCGTCGTTCGAACTCGCCAATGGCTTCTTCCGCAGCGCTCTGACGCTCGGCCGGATCGCCGCGCGTATCGGCCACCCGCGTCGACAGCGCGTAGGACTGCATACGCAGCGAGCCCGCAACGTTGATCGCGCTCGCCTTGCCGGTCGACTGTTCGGCAAAGATCGTCGCCGCGATGATGATCGAGAGCGCTAGCAGCGCGACGACCGACAGCACGAACCCGACGCGCACCAGCGTCGAACCCGACCACAGCCTTCGGTACCAAGGAATCTCGTTCATCGGCGCCATTGTCGCCGGACAGTAGCGGGGGCGTCTGCGCCGCGACTGACCGACATCAAGTCCAGCTTCGCCACGGGAACGGGACGAGCATCGCCGCCCTGAGGTACGGCCCTTACCTCGATAGGGGTACGTGACCGTTCCCCTGAGGTCGAAACCTCCGGAACGGCTTGACGTACGTCAGCAGAACGCGGTTGCCGCTCGCCAGCATGGCCGCCATCACGCACGCGTTCCTGGAGATATGCCGATGACGGCAGCAACGGCGGTGTCAGGGCAGGCCGGCCCCAGCCTGAAGACCCGACAGTGGTCGGTGGCGATCATGAGCACGATCGCCTTCACCGTCTGCTTTGCAATCTGGATGATGTTCGCGGTGATCGGCATCCCGATCAAGAAGATGCTCGATCTGAACGCGACCCAGTTCGGGCTGCTGACCGCCACGCCGGTGCTGACCGGTTCGCTGATCCGCGTGCCGCTGGGCATGTGGACCGACAAGTACGGCGGCCGCATCGTCCTGTTCGTGCTGATGCTGTGCACGGTCATCCCGATCTGGATGATCAGCTACGCAACCGAGTACTGGCACTTTCTCGTGCTCGGGCTCTTCATCGGCCTGGCCGGCGGGTCGTTCTCGGTCGGCACGCCGTATGTCGCGCGCTGGTTCGACAAGAAGCACCAGGGCTTCGCGATGGGCGTCTTCGGCGCCGGCAACTCGGGGGCGGCGGTCAACAAGTTCGTCGCCCCGGCGCTGGTCGTGGCCTTCGGCTGGGCGATGGTGCCGCAGACCTACGCGATCGCGATGCTGGTCACCGCGATCGCGTTCTGGCTGTTCACCTACAGCGACCCGAAGCACCTCGTCCCGGGCAACGTCACGTATCGGCGCCAGCTCGAGTCGCTGCGCGACCCAATCGTCTGGAAGTACTGCCAGTACTACTCGATCGTGTTCGGCGGCTACGTCGCGCTGTCGCTGTGGATGGTCAACTACTACGTCGGCGAGTTCGGTCTCGACATCCGCATCGCCGCACTGCTCGCAGCGTGTTTCTCCCTGCCTGGCGGTGTGCTGCGCGCCATCGGCGGCTGGATGAGCGACAAGTGGGGCGCACACAAGGTGACGTGGTGGGTCATGTGGGTCAGCTGGATCTGCCTGTTCCTGCTGTCCTACCCGGCGACCACCTACACGATCACGACGGTCAACGGTCCCTACACGTTCACGCTGGCGCACAACGTCTGGACTTTCACCACGCTGATGGCTGTGCTGGGCATGGCCTGGGCCTTCGGCAAGGCGAGCGTCTTCAAGTACATCGCCGATGACTATCCGGCCAACATCGGCACGATCTCCGGCATCGTCGGCCTCGCCGGCGGGCTCGGCGGCTTCGTCCTGCCGGTGATGTTCGGCGCACTGCTCGACCTGACCGGCGTGCGTTCGAGCGCCTTCATGCTGATGTACGGCGTCGTCTGGGTCTCGCTGATCTGGATGTACCGCACCGAAGTCAGCACACGCGATGTCGTGCGTGGCGAGCCTTCACCTGCGGCCTGACTCCGAACGAGAAACCAGAGAGGCAAACACCATGTCAGCCACCCATCCCGTCGCTGCACAGGGTCCCGCTGGTGCGGGCGACATCGTCGACTGGCGCCCCGAAGACAGCGCCTTCTGGGAGAGTACGGGCAAGCGCATCGCCTACCGCAACCTGGCGATCTCCGTCCCCGCCCTGCTGTGCGGCTTCGCGGTGTGGGGCATGTGGGGAATCATCACGGTGCAGATGCTGAACCTCGGCTTTCCGTTCACCCAGGCCGAGCTGTTCACGCTGACCGCCATCGCCGGCATTGCGGGCGCGACGATGCGCATTCCGGCCTCGTTCCTCATCCGGCTGGCGGGCGGCCGCAACACGATCTTCCTGACGACCGCGATGCTGCTGGCACCGGCGATCGGCACCGGCATCGTGCTGCAGCACAAGGACTGGCCGCTGTGGGCGTTCCAGCTGATGGCGCTGTGGTGCGGCGTGGGCGGCGGCAATTTCGCCAGCTCGATGTCGAACATCAGCACGTTCTTCCCGAAACGGCTGCAGGGCACCGCGCTCGGCATCAACGCCGGCATCGGCAACTTCGGCGTGACGACGATGCAGATCGTCATTCCGCTGGTCATGACCGTCGGCATCTTCGGCGCGCTCGGCGGCGCACCGGAGACTCTGCTGAAGGACAGCGGCTGGATCTTCGGCAAGATTCCCGCCGGCGCGCCCACCTGGATCCAGAACGCGGGTTTTGCCTGGGTCCTGTCGCTGGTTCCGCTGTCGATCCTGTGCTGGCTCGGCATGAACAACCTGAAGACGGTGTCGCCGGCCACCGGCAATCCGATCGTCGCCTTCGCGAAGATCACCTACCTCTACACGCTGGCCTTCATCCCGTCGATCCTGGGCCTGTACCTGTACCTGCCCAAGCCGACGGGACTCGGCCTGATCAGCATGTGGGTGGCGATCCCGCTCGACGTGATCGCTGCGCTGCTCGTCATGCGGCTGGCGGCGTTCGGTCCGATGAAGGAAGGCGTGAAGAAGCAGTTCGCGATCTTCCGCGACAAGCACACCTGGTCGTTGACGCTGCTGTACATCGTCACCTTCGGCTCCTTCATCGGCTTTTCGATGGCGCTGCCGCTGTCGATGAAAGTGATCTTCGGGGTGATCCACCAGCCCGACGCGAACGGCGTGATGCAGCACACGCTGAACAATCCGAACGCGCCGTCGGTGCTCGCGTTCGCATGGATCGGCCCGTTCGTCGGCGCTGCGGTGCGACCGATCGGCGGCTGGATCTCCGACAAGGTCGGCGGATCGATCGTCACGCAGATCATTTCCGTGGTGATGATCATTGCCTCGGTCGCGGTGGGTTACGTGATGATGCAGGCCTACGCGTCGACCACGCCGGAGCAGTACTTCCCGGCCTTCCTCGGCCTGTTCATCGTCCTGTTCTTTGCCAGCGGCATCGGCAATGGCTCGACCTTCCGCACCATCGGCGTGATCTTCGATCGACAGCAGGCAGGCCCGGTGCTGGGCTGGACGTCCGCGATCGCCGCGTACGGCGCATTTGTCGCGCCGATCGTCATCGGCGAGCAGATCAAGGCTGGCACACCGCAGGTCGCGATGTACGGCTTCGCCGTCTTCTATGCGCTCTGCCTGATCCTGAACTGGTGGTTCTACCTGCGCCGCAATGCCTACGTGAAGAACCCCTGATCCACGCGGCCGGGCGACTGCGCGCGCCCTGTCGGCAGCGGGGAACGCCGGACCGCGGGCCGGCGGGCACGAAGACCTGAGAGGAAACACGATGAGTCACTTTCTCGATCGCCTGACGCACTTCACGCTGCCGAAGGAGACCTTCGCCAACGGCCACGGGGTCGCCACCGGCGAGGACCGCACCTGGGAAGACGCCTACCGCAACCGCTGGTCGCACGACAAGATCGTGCGCTCGACGCACGGTGTGAACTGCACCGGCTCGTGCTCGTGGAAGATCTACGTCAAGGGCGGCATCGTCACCTGGGAGACCCAGCAGACCGACTACCCGCGCACCCGTGCCGACCTGCCGAACCACGAGCCGCGCGGCTGCGCGCGTGGCGCGTCGTACTCCTGGTACCTGTACAGCGCCAACCGGCTGAAGTACCCGATGGTGCGCGGCCGGCTGCTCGAGCGCTGGCGCGCCGCGCTGAAGGTCGCGAAGACGCCCGTGGATGCGTGGGCCAGCATCGTCGAGGACCCGGCCGCGCGGCGGGACTACCAGAAGGTACGCGGCATGGGCGGCTTCGTCCGCTCGAGCTGGGACGAAGTCAACGAGATCATCGCCGCCGCCAACGTCTACACGATCAGGAAATACGGCCCGGATCGGGTGATCGGCTTCTCTCCGATCCCGGCGATGTCGATGGTCAGCTACGCGGCGGGCAGCCGCTACTTGAGCCTCATCGGCGGCGTGTGCATGAGCTTCTACGACTGGTACTGCGACCTGCCGCCGTCCTCCCCGCAGGTCTGGGGCGAGCAGACCGACGTGCCGGAATCCGCCGACTGGTACAACTCGACGTTCATCATCGCCTGGGGCAGCAACGTTCCGCAGACCCGCACGCCTGACGCGCACTTCTTCACCGAGGTCCGCTACAAGGGCGCGAAGACCGTCGCGGTCACGCCTGATTACTCCGAGGTCGCGAAGCTCGCGGACCTATGGATGCATCCGAAGCAGGGCACCGACGCCGCGCTCGCGATGGCGATGGGTCATGTCGTGCTGAAGGAGTTCTATTTCAGCAAGCGCTCCGCTTACTTCGATGACTACGCCCGCCGCTATACCGATTTACCGCTGCTGATACGACTGAAGAAACAGACGCTCGCCGACGGCCGCACCGTGCTCGCGCCCGACCGGTATCTGCGCGCCAGCGAAGTCGATGGCAAGCTGGGCCAGACCAACAACGCTGACTGGAAGACGGTCGCCTACGACTCGACCGGCAAGGTGGTCCTGCCAAACGGCTCGATCGGCTTCCGCTGGGGCCCCGAGGGTCGCGACGATGCGGGGAAATGGAACCTCGAGGCCAAGGAGGCTGGGCACGGCGCTGACGTCAAGCTGAAGCTCTCGGTGCTGGAAAACGCCGACGGAGCGGCACAGCAGGCGCACGAGGTGGTCGAGGTCGCGTTCCCGTACTTCGCGGGAATCGAGACGCCGCACTTCCCGAACAGCAAGCGCGACGGCGACCTGAATCTCGCACGCGTTCCCGCCATGCGGCTTGCGCTCGCCGACGGCGAAGCGCTCGTCGCCACCGTGTTCGACCTGCAGGCCGCGCAGTACGGCATCGACCGCGGCCTCGGATCCGGCGCGAAGGACTACGGCGACGACTACCCGTACACACCGGCCTGGCAGGATAAGATCACCGGCGTGCCGCGCGACCAGGTGATCACGATCGCGCGCCAGTTCGCCGACAACGCCGACAAGACGCACGGCAAGTCGATGATCATCGTCGGCGCGGCGATGAATCACTGGTACCACTCCGACATGAATTACCGCGGAGTGATCAACCTGCTGATGCTGTGCGGCTGTGTCGGCCAGTCGGGTGGCGGCTGGGCGCACTATGTCGGACAGGAGAAGCTGCGGCCGCAGACTGGCTGGACCGCGCTGGCGTTCGCGCTCGACTGGATCCGCCCGCCGCGACAGCAGAACTCCACGAGCTTCTTCTACGCGCACACCGACCAGTGGCGCTACGAGAAGCTCGGGGTCGACGAAGTGCTGTCGCCGCTCGCCGACAAGTCGGTCTTCGGTGGCAGCCTGATCGACTACAACGTGCGCGCCGAGCGCATGGGCTGGCTGCCGAGCGCGCCCCAGCTCGCGACCAATCCGCTGCGCGTCGCGAAGGACGCCGCGGCCGCCGGCATGGAGCCCAAGGACTACGTCGTCAAGGCGCTGAAGGACGGCTCGCTCTCGATGAGCTGCGAGGATCCGGATGCGCCGGCCAACTGGCCACGCAACCTGTTCGTCTGGCGTTCCAACCTGCTGGGTTCGAGCGGCAAGGGCCACGAATATTTCTGCAAGCACCTGCTCGGCACCGAGAGCGGCGTGCAGGGCAAGGACCTCGGTCCGCAGGATGCGAAGCCCACCGAAGTGAAATGGCATGAGCAGGCGCCCATAGGCAAGCTCGATCTGCTGGTCACGCTCGATTTCCGGATGAGCACGACCTGTCTGTACTCGGACATCGTGCTGCCGACCGCGAGCTGGTACGAGAAGAACGACCTCAACACCAGCGACATGCATCCGTTCATCCACCCGCTGTCGGCTGCGGTCGACCCGGTGTGGCACTCGCGCTCGGACTGGGAGATCTACAAGGGCTTCGCGAAGGCGTTTTCCGAGGTCTGTGTCGGGCACCTCGGCGTCGAGAAGGAGGTCGTGCTGACACCGCTGATGCACGACACGCCGGCCGAGCTCGCCCAGCCGTTCGAAGTGAAGGATTGGAAGAAGGGCGAGTGCGACCTGGTGCCGGGCAAGACCGCGCCGCAGATCGCCGTCGTCGAGCGCGACTATCCCAACGTGTATAGGCGCTTCACGTCGCTGGGCCCGCTGATGGGCAAGGTCGGCAACGGCGGCAAGGGCATCGCCTGGAACACGCAGACCGAAGTGCAGCAGCTCGGCGAACTCAACGGTGTCGACGAGGACGGACGGCCGCGCATCGTCAGCGACGTCGACGCCTGCGAGGTGATCCTGCAGCTCGCACCGGAAACGAATGGGCACGTGGCGGTGAAGGCCTGGCAGGCGCTGTCGAAGGCGACGGGCCGCGAGCACGCGCACCTGGCGCTGCACCGCGAGGACGAGAAGATCCGCTATCGCGACGTGCTGGCGCAGCCGCGCAAGATCATCAGTTCGCCGACATGGTCCGGCCTTGAAAGCGAGAAAGTTTCCTATAACGCCGGCTACACCAACGTGCACGAGCTGATCCCGTGGCGCACGCTCACCGGGCGCCAGCAGTTCTACCAGGACCACCCGTGGATGATCGCCTTCGGCGAAGGCTTCTCGAGCTACCGCCCGCCGGTGGACCTGAAGACCACCTCGGACATCCACAACATCAAGCCGAACGGCAACCCGGAGATCCTGCTCAACTTCATCACGCCGCACCAGAAGTGGGGCATCCACTCCACCTACAGCGACAACCTGATGATGCTGACGCTGAATCGCGGCGGCCCGGTGGTCTGGCTGTCGGAAGACGACGCGAAGAAGGCGGGAATCGAGGACAACGACTGGATCGAGGTCTTCAACATCAATGGCGCGATCGCCGCGCGCGCGGTCGTCAGCCAACGCGTGAAGCCGGGGATGACGATGATGTACCACGCGCAGGAAAAGATCATCAATACGCCGGGCAGCGAGATCACCGGCGTGCGCGGCGGAATCCACAACTCGGTGACGCGCATCGTCACCAAGCCGACGCACATGATCGGCGGCTATGCACAGCTGTCATACGGGTTCAACTACTACGGGACGATCGGCACCAACCGCGACGAGTTCGTCGTCGTGCGCAAGATGAAGAAGGTCGACTGGCTCGACACACCGCGCGATGACTATCTCGCGAAGGCGTACCAGTCCCAGGGCGAAAACCCGTAACCCACGCCGACCGCGAAGGAGTCTGAAGATGAAAGTGCGCGCACAGATCGGCATGGTGCTCAATCTCGACAAGTGCATCGGCTGCCACACCTGCTCCGTAACCTGCAAGAACGTCTGGACCAGCCGGCCGGGTGTGGAGTACGCCTGGTTCAACAACGTCGAGACCAAGCCCGGCATCGGCTACCCGAAGGAATGGGAGAACCAGGACAAGTGGAACGGCGGCTGGGTCCGCAGGCCCGACGGCTCGATCGTGCCGCGCCAGGGCGGCAAGTGGCAGCTGCTGATGAAGATCTTCGCCAATCCGAACCTGCCGGAGATCGACGACTACTACGAGCCTTTCACGTTCGACTACGACCACCTGCACTCGGCACCCGAGATGAAAGCGGCGCCGACTGCACGGCCGCGTTCGCTGATCACCGGCCAGCGGATGGAAAAGATCGAGTGGGGCCCGAACTGGGAGGAGATCCTCGGCGGCGAGTTTTCCAAGCGCAGCAAGGACCGCAACTTCGACGACATCCAGAAGGAGATCTACGGCCAGTTCGAGAACACCTTCATGATGTATCTGCCGCGGCTTTGCGAGCATTGCCTGAACCCGGCGTGCGTCGCGAGCTGCCCGTCGGGGTCGATCGACAAGCGCGAGGAGGACGGCATCGTGCTGATCGACCAGGACAAGTGCCGCGGCTGGCGCATGTGCGTTTCGGGCTGCCCGTACAAGAAGATCTACTACAACTGGAAGAGCGGCAAGGCCGAAAAGTGCATCTTCTGCTACCCGCGCATCGAGGCCGGTCAGCCGACGGTGTGCTCGGAGACCTGCGTCGGACGCATCCGCTACCTCGGCGTGCTGCTCTACGACGCCGACCGCATCGAGGAGGCCGCCAGCGCCGAGCACGACCGCAACCTGTACTCTGCGCAGCTGGGCATCTTTCTCGATCCGCACGATCCGCGCGTCATCGAGCAGGCGCACGCTGACGGCGTGCCCGAGGCGTGGCTGGCAGCGGCGAAGACTTCGCCCGTCTACAAGATGGCGGTCGACTGGCGCGTCGCCCTGCCGCTGCATCCCGAGTACCGAACGCTGCCAATGGTCTGGTACATCCCGCCGCTGTCACCGGTGACGGCGCGCGCCCAGGCGGGCGAAATCGGCATGAACGGCGAACTGCCCGACGTGCGCAGCCTGCGCATTCCGGTGAAGTACCTCGCCAACCTGCTGACCGCGGGCGACGAGGAACCGGTCGTGCGTGCTCTCGAACGGATGATGGCGATGCGCGTCTTCATGCGCGGCCGCCATGTGGACGGCGTCGACAAGCCCGACGTGCTTGCGAAGGTGGGACTCAACCGGGCCGAGGTCGAGGACATGTACCGGATCATGGCAATCGCCAATTACGAGGACCGCTTCGTCATCCCGACGACGCACCGCGAGTACGCCGAGAACGCGTTCAACGTGCGCGGCGGCTGCGGCTTCTCGTTCGGCAACGGCTGCAGCGAGGGCGTCTCCGAGACGAGCCTGTTCGGCAGCGAAAAGAAGCGGACGATTCCGATCAAGGCGACGGTGTAGCTCATGGGCATCCTCGATCCGACTCCGAAACTCATGGCGCATACATTGCGCGCGCTGGCCTGGCTGCTGCGCTATCCGGACGACAGCCTGCGCGCCGTGGCGGCAGACCTTCAGACGGCGCTGCACGCCGAAGGCGCGCTCGCAGCCAGCCGGCTCGCCGAACTCGACGCGCTGGTTCGCAAACTCGTTACGGACGCGCCGCTGCGCACCGCGGCCGAATACGTCGAGCTATTCGACCGCGGCCGCCGCACCGCACTGCACCTTTTCGAGCATGTGCACGGCGACAGCCGCGATCGCGGCCCAGCGATGATCGATCTCGCCCAGACGTACGAGCGCACTGGGCTCCTCATGGCGGCGGGCGAGCTGCCGGACTACCTGCCGGTCGCGCTCGAGTTTGCCAGCACCCAGCCGCCACTTCAGGCCCGCGAGTTCCTGCGCGAAACGGCGCACATCGTGCGCACCATCATGAGCGCTCTGCTGGAGCGAGGCAGCCCGTACGCCAGCGTGCTGGCCTCTGTGCTCGATCTCGCCGGTGAGCGCGCCGAGCGGGTGCCGCTCGCTGCCGAACCCCCGCTCGACGAAAGCTGGGAAGAGCCGGAAGCGTTCGGCGGCTGTGCTTCCGTCGGCCAGTCGCACCCGGGCGAGCCCCAGCCCGTACACATCGTCCGCCCGGCCCGCGCGCCGCAGCGCGCGGACGCCTGAGGAGCACGCCATGAAGACCGTCAACGACTTCTTCTTCAACGTCTACCCGTACATCTGCCTGGCGTTTTTCCTGATGGGCAGCCTCGCTCGCTTCGATCGCGACCAGTACACGTGGAAGAGCGACTCGTCGCAGATGCTGCGCGCGAAGCAGCTGCGCTGGGGCAGCAACCTGTTCCACATCGGCATCCTGTTCCTGCTGTTCGGGCACACGGTCGGGCTGCTGACGCCGCACTGGGTGTACGAGCCCTTCATCAGCGCGCCCCACAAGCAGCTGATGGCGATCGTTTCGGGAGGCATCGCCGGCACGATGTGCTTCATCGGCCTGTCGATGCTGCTGCACCGGCGCATGTTCGACCCGCGCATCCGGCTCACCAGCCATCGCACCGATCTGGCGATCCTGATCATTCTGTGGGTGCAGCTGCTGCTCGGGCTGATCACGCTGCCGCTGTCGTACGCGCACCGCGTCGACGCACATGCGATGCTGATTCTCTCGGCCTACCTGCAGGGCGTGGCCACGTTCCAGCCGGATGCCAACCTGCTGACCGAGATCGCGTGGCCATTCAAGATTCACATGGTCCTCGGGATGACGATCTTCCTGCTGCTGCCGTTCAGCCGGCTGGTCCACGTGTGGAGCGGACTGGCGTCGATCGTCTACGTGTTCCGGCCCTACCAGATCGTGCGTTCGCGACGCCTGAACGTGCCGGCCGAGCAGAACCTGCCCGAGCGCGCGTCATGACCGCCGCCCCCGCCCGCGTCGGTGGCGTGGCAATCGCCGCGCCGGACGAAGCGCTGACGGCCGAGGACCTGCGCATCCGCGCACATCTCGAGTTGCTGCGCCAGGCCGCGGTCCGCGCGGGGCTCCTCGGCGCCGACGATCCCCCACCGGAGCGCGGCACCATCAGCGAAGCGGCAGCGGCCGCCATCGAGGCGCTGCTCGACCGCGAACTCGTGCGGCCACCGCCGGACGACGAGACCTGCCGCCGTTACCACGCCGCCAGGCCGACGCGCTTCGCGCACGGCGAGCGCGCGCGCCTGCGACACATCCTTTTCGCGGTCACGCCAGGCGTCGACCTCGACGCACTGCGGAAGCGCGCCGAGGCCTGCCTGATCGATCTGCGGGCGCGCCCGCATGCCGAGGCTGACCGCTTCGTCGACGCGGCCGCGCAGTTGTCGAACTGCCCGAGTGGTAGCGACGGTGGCGCGCTCGGCTGGCTCACGGCCGCGGAGTGCGCGCCGGAATTTGCGCGCGAGATCTTCGGCCACCCGGAGGTCGGCGTGTTGCCGCGACTGGTGCGCAGCCGCTTCGGACTCCACGTGGTCGAAGTGCTGGAGCGCGATCCGGGCAAGGTACCGGCCTATGACGATGTGCGCGACGCGGTTCGCCAGACGCTCGACCGGCAGACGTTTGCAACTGCGCTGCGGCAGTACCTGCAGGTGCTTGCGGGCGCGACGCAGCTCGAGGGCGTGAGTCTCGACGCTGCGGCTTCACCGCTGCTGCAGTAGGTCGCCGAGGGGGGCGAGCATGCCCGACGAACCGCTCGAGCGTCTGCGGCGTTTTCAACGTGATGCGTTCCCCCGCTATCGCGCGCAGTTTCGGCAGCTGGTCGACGACGGCCGGCCGCTGACGCTGTTCATCGGCTGCAACGATTCGCGCATCGTCCCTTACCTGCTGACCGGCGCAGGGCCGGGCGAGCTCCTCCTCGTGCGCAACGTCGGCGCGTTCGTGCCACCATACGACCAGACGCTCGATGGCCCCCAGGACGCCTGCGGCGTCGTCCCACCAAGGGGCCTGACCCAGCTTGGGACGGCCCGGCGCTGGGTGGTCTTCCACGGCACCGCGACGACGACGCTCGGCAGCATGCTGTTCGCGATGGCGACCCGTGTGATCCGCGGTCACGGCGGCATCACACTGGTTGCAGACAACGTGGTCTGGGCCCTGTTCTGGCTATTGCAGGCCGCGGCCCTGCTGCGCATTGCGAGCCCGATCGGAAAGGGCGCCGGCAGCATGTTCGAGACAGCGGCAGCGATCGTGTGGACAGTGACCTGGGCCGCCTGGGTCACAACCCATCTTCCACTCTTGCTGAAGCCCCGGGCCGACGGCCGGCCCGGTTAGCGGTGCTGCTCTTGTACGCGCTGCTCAAGACCCTGCACGTCAGCGCCATCGCGATCTCCGGCCTCGGTTTCGTGCTGCGCTACGCGCTGCTGGCGCCCGGCCGGGCGCGCCCGGCGTGGGTGCGAGTCGGGCCGCACGTCGTCGACACGGTTCTCCTCGTGAGCGCGATCGCGCTGGCCTGCCTGCAGCAGGCGAGTCCGCTCGCGCTGCCCTGGCTCGCAGCGAAGATCGTCGCACTTCCCCTCTACATCGGGCTGGGAACGATCGCGCTGAAGCGCGGCCGCCTGCCGCGGCAACGTGCGGTCGCCTTCGTCGCCGCGCTTGCCTGCTATGCGTATATCGTCAGCGTTGCGCTGACCCGGAATCCCTGGGGTTTCTTTGGTGTCTTCTTTGCCTGACGGGCGTACATGAGAAGCACGATCGCCTTCCAGAGTCCTGGGGCAGGTTTCGACGAACCCATCGAGATGTGGCTCGCCTGCCACCAGCGGGTTCGGCGCTTTGCCGCGCTGCTGGAACGGCTGCGGCGCCATCTTCAGCATTCAGGCCCCGACGAGGAGGCGCAACTCGCCGCGGTATCGATCCGCCGCTACTTCAACGAGGCCGCGCCGCGCCATCACGAGGACGAGGAGGTCGACCTGTTCCCGCTTCTGCACCAGCGCTGCGGCGAGCAGGAACGCGCCGTGCTCGAGGTCCTCGAGCGGGTGGAGCGCGAACACCTGACGATGGCGGAACGTTGGCGCGGACTCGACGGCGCGCTCGCCCGGATCAGCGCCGGCGAGTACGTCGAGCTCGACGAAGACGCTGTCGGCGAATTTGCCGACGGCTATGACCGCCACATCGTCGACGAGGAAACGATGCTGCTACCGGCATTGAAGCGTCTGCTGCTCGCGCCCGAGTGGGGGGAAATCGGTCGCAGCATGGCGGAGCGCCGCGGGCTCGACTGGAAGGGTCCGATCGAGCGCTGATCGATCGAGGTCGGCAGCGGACGGGTGTGGCAGTGTGCGAAACCGCGCTGCCAAAATTCAATACAAGAGTCCAAGTTCGACAATCTCTACGACCTGGTCGCCGGGCTGATGTCGACGTCCTGGAAGGGACGCGAGGCGCCGCGGCATCCGCGCGCGGACCCCGTCTCTACGATCCGGACGACGCGGACGCGAAGCGCTTCCTGCGCCTGCTCAACGGCTGGATCGAGATGGCAGGCCGACCTCTATCCATTCGTGATGGCACGATCGGTGGTGTCGAAGCTGCAGTTCGTGCACCTGGTCGTGCAGGACGCGCGCGCGGCGACCGCGCCGCAGCGACCGTGCAATAACGCCCGCGCAGGAGTCTTTCCGCCTCAGCGGCGCTTGCCGCCGAGGATCCCGCCGAGCATGCCGCGCGTGATCTCGCGCGCGAGCGACGAGCCGACCGAACGCGCCGCGCTCTTGGCGGCCGCCTCGACCACGCCTTCACGGCGACCGCCACGCGGCCCGGTCGAACCGAACAGGATATCGCTCAGGCTGTCCATGATGCCGCCGCCACTCGGGGCGGCAGCGCTGCCGGCGGGTGTCGCTTCGCCCTTCGGTTGGGGCATCGCCGCGCCGCCGCCAGCGCGCGCCTTGAGCTGCTCGTAGGCCGACTCGCGATCCACCGCCTTCTCATAAGTGCCAGCGACCACGGACCGGGCGATCAGCTGCTTGCGATCTTCTGGGGTGATCGGACCGATCTGCGAGCCCGGCGCCAGGACCCAGGCACGCTCGGTGATCCCCGGTGTGCCCTTCGCGTCGAGGAAGGAGACGAGCGCCTCGCCGACGCCGAGCTCGGTGATCACCGTGGCGGCGTCGAGCTTCGGATTTGCACGCATCGTGTCGGCAGCCGTCTTCACGGCCTTCTGGTCGCGCGGCGTAAACGCCCGCAGCGCGTGCTGCACGCGGTTGCCGAGTTGTCCGAGCACTTTTTCCGGGATGTCGAGCGGATTCTGCGTGACGAAGAACACGCCGACGCCCTTGGACCGGATCAGCCGCACCACCTGCTCCACCCTCTCCAGCAGAGCGGGCGGTGCCTCGGCAAACAGCAGATGCGCCTCGTCGAAGAAGAACACGAGCTTCGGCTTGTCGCGGTCGCCGACCTCGGGCAGTTTCTCGAACAGTTCCGACAACAGCCACAGCAGGAAAGTCGCGTACAGCCGCGGCGAAGTCATCAGCCGGTCGGCGGCAAGGATGTTGACGACGCCCTTGCCGTCAACGGTCTGCATCAGGTCGTCGACGTTGAGCATCGGCTCGCCGAAGAAGCGCTCGCCGCCCTGCTCCTCGATCTGCAGCAGGCCCCGCTGGATCGCCCCGATCGACGCCGACGAGACGTTGCCGTATTCGTTCTTGATCTTCGCGGCGTTGTCGCCGATGAACTGCACCATCGAGCGCAGGTCCTTCAGGTCGAGCAGAAGCAGGCCGTTGTCGTCGGCAACCTTGAACACGATCGACAGCACGCCCTCCTGCGTCTCGTTCAGGCCCAGCAGTCGCGCGAACAGCAGCGGCCCCATGTCGGACACCGTCGCGCGCACCGGGTGTCCCTGCTCGCCCCAGACATCCCACAGCGTTGCCGGACACGCGCCCCATTGCGGCTCTGGCAGGCCTTGTTCCTTCAGTCGTGCCTTGAGCTTGTCCGAAGGCGCACCCGCCCGGGAGATTCCCGTCAGGTCGCCCTTGATGTCGGCCATGAAAACCGGCACGCCAATGCGCGAAAGGCTCTCTGCGATCTTCTGCAGGCTTACCGTCTTGCCGGTCCCGGTGGCACCGGTGATGCAGCCATGCCGGTTGGCCAGTGCCGGCAGCAGCGCCAGCTCGGTAGTGCCCGACATCGCGATGATCAGCGGATCGCTCATGTGTCCCCCGTGTGCTGCCGCGCAGTCTATCGAAACGATCCGGCGGGCATGGCCAGTCCGCTAGACTGCGCGTCTTTCCCGCCCCACCCAGCACCGACGCACCATGGCCGGCCATTCCAAATGGGCCAACATCCAGCATCGCAAGAACCGGCAGGACGCCAAGCGCGGTTCGCTCTGGACCAAGATCATCCGCGAAGTCACCGTAGCGGCGCGTGACGGCGGGCCCGACCCGTCGATGAACCCGCGCTTGCGCCTCGCGCTCGACAAGGCGCGCCTCGGCAATGTGCCGAAGGACAAGCTCACTAATGCCATTTCACGCGGAGCGGGCAAGCTCGAGGGCGCCAGCTATGAGGAAATCCGCTACGAGGGCTACGGCATCGGCGGCGCCGCACTGATGATCGACTGCATGACGGACAACCGGACCCGCACCGTGGCCGAGGTCCGGCATGCGCTGACCAAGCACGGCGGCAACCTCGGCACCGACGGCTCGGTGGCCTTCAACTTCAAGCACTGCGGGCAGTTCGTCTTCGCGCCCGGCACCTCGGAAGACAAGGTGATGGAGGCGGCACTCGATGCCGGGGCCGAGGACGTCGTCAGCAACGAGGACGGAACGCTCGAAGTCATCACTGCACCCGCGGACTTTGAGGCCGTGCGCGAGGCGCTGGACAGGGCAGGACTGAAGCCCGAGCTCGCCGAGGTCACGATGAAGCCTCTCGCCGAGACCCTGCTTAGCGGCGACGACGCGCAGAAGATGCAGAAGATGATCGACGCACTCGACGACCTCGACGACGTGCAGCAGGTCTACACGACGGCCGCGCTCGAATGACGCACCTGGGGCGGAGATGAAGGTGCTGGTCGTCGGCGGCGGCGGGCGCGAGCACGCACTGGCCTGGCGGCTCGCGCAGTCGCCGCGCGTGCAGCGGGTTTATGTCGCGCCCGGCAACGGTGGAACCGCCCGCGACCGCCACCTCAGGAATGTGCCATACGACAGCGACGAGGCGCTTGCCACGTTCGTGCAGTCCGAGGGTGTCGCACTGACCGTCGTCGGCCCCGAGGCGCCGCTGGCGAACGGCGTTGTCGATGTGTTCCGCGCGCACGGCCTGCGCGTCTTCGGCCCGACGCGCGCCGCGGCACAGCTCGAGAGCTCGAAGGACTTCGCCAAGGCGTTCATGCAGCGCCATGGCATCCCGTCGGCGGAGTACCGCACGTTTACCGACGCGGCCGAGGCGCGCGCCTATGTGCGCATGCGCGGCGCGCCGATCGTCGTCAAGGCCGACGGCCTCGCCGCCGGCAAGGGCGTCGTGGTCGCGGCGACCGTTGCCGAGGCCGAAGCCGCGATCGACTCGATGCTGGTCGGCAATTCGCTCGGTGCCAGCGGGGCGCGTGTCGTGATCGAGGACTTCCTCGAAGGCGAGGAGGCGAGTTTCATCGTGATGAGCGACGGTCGCAATGTGCTCGCGCTGGCCACCAGCCAGGACCACAAGCGCCTGCTCGACGGCGACCGCGGACCGAACACCGGCGGCATGGGCGCGTATTCACCAGCGCCGGTCGTGACGCCGACGATCCATGCGCGCGTGCTGCGCGAGATCATCCTGCCGACGATCCAGGGCATGGCCGCCGACGGCATTCCGTACACGGGATTCCTGTACGCCGGGCTGATGATCGACCCGCATGGCGTGCCGCGCACGCTCGAGTTCAACTGCCGCATGGGCGACCCCGAGACGCAGCCGATCATGGCGCGACTGAAGTCCGACTTCACGCTGCTGCTCGATGCAGCCGTCGACGGTCGGCTGGACCAGGTCGAGGCCGAATGGGACCGGCGCACCGCGCTTGGCGTCGTGATCGCGGCCGCCGGCTATCCGGAGATGCCGCGCAAGGGCGACGCCATCACGCGGCTGCCGGAGGATCGCGACGACTGCATCACGTTTCATGCCGGCACCGCATTCGACGGGTCGAAGCTCGTGACCAGCGGCGGGCGCGTGCTGTGTGTCACAGCACTGGGGGACACCGTGCGCGCGGCGCAGCGGATCGCATACGATGCGGTGGACCAGGTTCACTTCGACGGCATGCAATGCCGCCGCGACATCGGATATCGCGCGCTGAGACCGCGGACGCTCTAGGCGTGTGATGCAGGGGCCGTCCCGGGAGGTGCGGGGGCGGCGGCTTTCGGCCACAATGCGCGACCCCTCGCCACACCGTCCGGAGACGGCATTCGATGCCGCCCGGGCCATACCGCCGAGTTCACGCAATGACCAGCGCGTCCTATACCGTCGAAGATCACATTGCGCTCCGGCGCGTCGTATCGATCGCCGCATCGCCGGACGGCAGCTGGCTCGCCGTGACCGTGCAGCGACTCGACCGCGAGGGCGCCAAGTACGTCTCGGACCTCTGGAAGGTGCCCACCGACGGCGGCGCGGCCGTACAGCTGACGCGCGGCGACAGCAAGGACGCATCGCCCTGCTTTCGGAGCGACGGTGCCCTCGGATTCCTGTCGAACCGGCAGCCGAACGAGGTCAAGCCCGACGAAGAAGCCGAGAAGCGGATGCAGGTCTGGATCCTCCCCGCCGCAGGCGGCGAGCCGCAGCAGTTGACCGACGAGCCGCTCGGCGTCGAAGGCTTCCGCTTTGCCAGGAAAGCACCGGTGCTCGCGCTGTTCGCGCCGGTGCTTTCCGGTGTCGAGCACGACAAGCAGCGCGAAACCGCGCTCGAGCGGCGCAAGAAGCAGACCAGCGCAAGACACTTCCGGCAGCAACCAGTCCGGCACTGGGATCACTGGCTGCACCATAACGACAACATGCCCAGTACGCACCTGATCGCGTATGCGGCCGACGGCACGGGGCGCGTCGACCTGACGCCGGATGCCTGCGGCGAGCTATCGATCGAGCCGGCGCTCGATGTCTCATCCGACGGGCGCCTCATCGCCGTTACCTGGCAGTCGGTCGGTGCCGATCGCGAGATCGACACCGCGATCCGCCTTATCGAGATCGAGACGCGTACCGCTCGCACACTCGGCGCGGCGACCAACACCAGCAACGAGAATCCGCTGTTCTCCCCCGATGGCGCGACACTCGCCGTCGTGCGTTCATCGCGCTCGTCGAAGCAGGCGCCGCGCCCGCTGCTGACACTGATTGACGTCGGGACCGGCACCCTGCGCGAACTCGGCAAGTCCTTCGACGCCTGGCCGCACCCGTGCGACTGGACCGCCGATGGTCAGGGGTTCGTGTTTATCGCGGACCTCGCCGGCCACGTGCCCGTCTTTCATCTCGACATCGCCCGCGATTCGGTCGAACGGGTCACGGTTGCGCGCAGCGGCGGCACGCACAGCGATGTCTGCGTACTGAAAGATGGCCGCATCGCCGGAATCCGCTCGACGCTGCGTGAGGCGCCTGAGGCGTTCACGGCCACACTGAAGCCGGGATCGCCGCCGCAGGTGCTGGCGCGGCTGTCCGGATTCCGCTTTCCGGATGGGGTCGAGGTCGAACACTGCACGACGCCCTCGACCGACGGCGCGCCGATCCAGTATTTCGTGACACGGCCGGCGCAGTCCAAGGGCAAGCTGCCGGTGCTGCTGTGGATTCATGGTGGTCCGATCGGCATGTCGGCCGACGGCTGGCACTGGCGCTGGAATCCGCTGCTGGCGGTTGCCGCAGGCTATGCGGTCGTCCAGCCGAATCCGCGCGGGTCGACCGGATTCGGACAGGACTTCGTGCAGGGCATCTGGGGCAACGTCTGGGGCAAGCAGTGCTATGAGGATCTGATGGCGGTGACCGATGCGGTCGAGCGCCGGCCCGACGTCGACCGATCACGGATCATGGCGATGGGCGGCAGCTTCGGCGGCTACATGACCAACTGGATCGGCACGCAGACGCAACGGTTCAAGTGCCTGATCACGCACGCCTGCGTGACGACGATGGCGCAATTCACCGGCACGACCGACCACCCGGCCTGGTGGTATCTCGAAATGGGCGGCGAGGATCCGTATGCCGATCCGGGGCAGTTCGACCGGTATGCGCCGATCCGGCACATCAAGCAGTGGAAGACTCCGGCGCTGATCATTCACGGCGAACTCGATTATCGCTGTCCGATCAGCGAGGGGCTCAATCTGTTCGAGGCGCTGCAGTATCACGGCGTGCCGAGCGAACTGCTGGTGTTTCCGGACGAAAACCACTGGATCCTGAAGCCGCGCAACATCGTCGCGTGGTACGAGACGGTTCTCGGGTTCATCGGCAGGCATTTGCAGGCGGCATGACCACACGCGCGACGCCGCCCGAGTTCGTCGACTCCCAGGCCGTCCGGGAATACCTGCTCGATCTGCAGCAGCGCATCGTGGCCGCGTTCGAGGTGCTCGACGGCAAGCCGTTTCGTGCTGATCTGTGGGAAAAGCCCGCCGGCGCACTGCTCGGCGGCGGCGGCCTGACGCGCATCATCGAGGGAGGCGAGCTGCTCGAACGCGGCGGGGTCGGCTTCTCCCACGTCGTCGGTGCAAAGCTGCCGCCTTCGGCTTCGGCTCACCGGCCTGAAATCGCCGGCCGCCGCTTCGAGGCGATGGGGGTGTCACTGGTATTCCACCCGCGCAATCCGTACGTGCCGACCGTGCACATGAACGTGCGGTTCTTCATTGCTCATCCCGCTTCAGGCGCGGCGCGCTCATCGCACCACCTCTCGCCCCTAGGCGAGGGGGCCGGGGGAGTGGGTGAGCCCGATGTGGCGGCGTCCGCCGCCGATCACCAGACCGGCAAGCCGGTCTGGTGGTTTGGCGGCGGCATGGACCTGACGCCGTACTATGCGACAGAAGACGACGCCCGCCATTTCCACGCGACCTGCAAGCGCGCTCTGGCGCCGTTCGGCGCAGACAAGCATCCGCGCTTCAAGAAGTGGTGCGACGAATACTTCTACATCAAGCACCGCAACGAACCGCGCGGCATCGGCGGCGTGTTCTTCGATGACTTCAACGAACTCGACTTCGACAGCAGCTTCGCGATGATGCGCGCCGTCGGCGATGCGTTCCTGGATGCCTACGTTCCGATCGTCGAGCGCCACCGGAGCCGGGACTACGGGCCGCGCGAGCGCGAGTTCCAGGCCTACCGGCGCGGACGCTATGTCGAATTCAATCTCGTGCTCGACCGCGGGACACTGTTTGGACTCCAGTCGGGCGGCCGCACCGAATCGATCCTGATGTCGCTGCCCCCGGTCGTGCACTGGAAGTACGACTGGCTCCCGGAACCGGGCAGCGCGGAAGATCGGCTCTACACTGACTTCCTGCGTCCGCGCGACTGGGTCTAAGGACGACGACCCGCGTGGAACCGATCGGCCTGCTCGGCGGCAGCTTCGACCCGATCCATGTCGGGCATCTGCAGCTCGCGCGCGATGCGCTCGCCAACCTGCCGATCGCGGAGGTGCACCTCGTCCCGGCCGCGCAGCCGTGGCAGAAGGAGGAACTCACGCCCGCGGAGCATCGCACGCAGATGATCCGGCTCGCGATCGGCAACGAACTGCCGTTCACGCGTCGGCGCATGATCCTGGATCTGGCCGAGATCGAGCGCGGAGGTCCGACCTTCACCGTCGACACGCTGCGCGAGCAGCGCGCTCTGCTGGGAGATGCGTCGCTGGTGCTGATCATGGGCGCCGACCAGTTCGAAAACTTCGACACCTGGCGCGAGTGGGAGCAGATTCCCGAACTGGCGCACATCGCGGTCGCCCGCCGTGGAACCGCCGCACCCCGCCTCAAGCCGACACTGCAGAAGCTGCGCGACCGCCGCTATCTGAAGTATCCGGGCGATCTGGTCGAGAGCGCCGCCGGCCACATCGTCGACCTCGCGATGACGCCGGTCGATGTTTCCGCAACCGAACTCCGGCGCCTGCTTTCACGGCCGCGCGCACCGGAGGAGGAGGCGCTAATCGCTGCGTCTGTTCCGCCGCCGGTCTTCGACTATATTCGCGAGCATCACCTCTACGCCGGGCATGATGGACATTAGGAAGCTGCAGCGCGTGATCGTCGACGCGCTCGAGGACGTCAAGGGGCAGGACATCCAGGTCTTCAACACCACGTCGCTGTCGGACATGTTCGACCGCGTCGTCATCGCCAGCGGCACGTCGAACCGGCAGACCCGCGCGCTGGCTTCATCGGTCGTGGAGAAGGTCAAGGCCGCGGGCGGGGGCGTCGTCAGCATGGAAGGCGAGGACGCCGGCGAGTGGGTGCTGGTTGATTGCGGCGATGCGGTAGTCCACATCCTGCAGCCGGCCATCCGCGACTACTACAACCTCGAGGAGATCTGGGGTGGCAAATCCGTGCGACTCAAGTCCTCGGCACACGCGTCGATAGCGGGTAAGAAGGCCGGCCGCAAGACTAAGGCCCGCCAGGCGCGCTAGGCCGAAAGCAGGCGCGTGGCGACCAAGATCCTGATCCTGGCGATCGGACAGAGGCAGCCGGCGTGGGTCGATGCCGCTGTCGACGACTATCTGGCCCGCTTTCCGGCGGACTTCAAGGTGGAGCTGAGGGAATTGAAGGCCGAAGCCCGCACCGGGCGCGCAGACGAAGCAGAACGCTCCCGTTCTGCCGAGGGCGATCGCCTGCTTGCAGCATGCCCGCAGGGTCATGCGCTGGTCGCGCTCGACGAGCGCGGCCGTGATTGGACGACGCAGCAGCTTGCAGACCATCTCGGACGCATGCGCGATGCCGGCGAGCCCGTGGCCTTCGCGATCGGCGGGCCCGATGGCCTCGACGATCGCGTCAGGCAGACTGCGCGCATGCAGCTGCGGCTGTCGAGCATGACGCTGCCGCACGCGCTGGCCCGCGTGCTGCTCTGCGAACAGCTTTACCGCGCGTGGTCGATCCTGGCGCGGCATCCGTACCATCGCGCCGGATGAACTCGGGATCCGCCATTTACCTCGCCTCGCGCAGCCCGCGCCGGCGCGAACTGCTGAAGCAGATCGGTGTGAAGTTCGATCCGCTGCTGCTGCGGCTCGCGTCGCCGCGCGGCGGTCCGGACGTCGACGAATCCCGCCACCAGGGCGAGTCCGCGGCGGACTATGTGGAGCGCACCGCGGGCGAGAAGGCTGCCTTCGGTCTGAAGGTGCTCAGCATGCGGTCGATGATCTATCGCCCGGTACTCGCTGCCGACACGATCGTGATCGTCGACGACGAGGTGCTGGAGAAGCCGGCAAACGCGGACGAGGCGGCCGCGTTTATGCGCCGGCTCGCGGGGCGCAGCCACGAGGTGCGCACGGCGATCGCGCTGGCGATACAGGGTCCGCCGCTCACAGCGCTGTCAGTCTCGACCGTGGCCTTCCGCGCGCTCGACGACGCAGAGATCCGCCGCTACTGCGCCACCCCCGAGCCCTACGACAAGGCCGGCGGCTACGGCATCCAGGGCCTCGCCGCCGTCTTCATCGAGCGCATTGAGGGCAGCTACAGCGGCGTGATGGGCCTGCCGCTCTACGAAACGGCGCAGCTTCTCGCGAAGGCGGGAATCAAGACGGTTTAGCGTCGCGAATGTACGCGCGATCGGCGTTGCCATCGCGCGCGTGCACCCACTCCGGGAGCGCTCGCTGCGGTCGCAGTGCGCGTAGAGGACGAAGCCCAGGTGCATCGGCAAAGCCGATGCGTACACTTCGCCCGAACGATGGAAGACATCCTCATCAACATCACCCCGCAGGAGACCCGCGTCGCGGTACTGAACGCGGGCGTCGTGCAGGAGCTGCAGATCGAGCGCAGCGCTACGCGCGGGCTCGTGGGGAACATCTTTCTTGGCCGCGTGGCGCGGGTGCTACCGGGCATGCAGTCGGCGTTCGTCGACATCGGCCTCGAGCGCGCGGCCTTCCTGCACGTCGCGGACATCTGGGAGTTCCGCCAGTTCACGCAGGAAAAACCGCCACCGATCGAGCGCCTGATCCACGAGGGCGACACGCTGATGGTGCAGGTCGTCAAGGATCCGATCGGCACCAAGGGAGCGCGCCTGTCGACGCAGGTGAGCCTGGCCGGCCGCATGCTGGTCTACCTGCCGCAGGACCCGCACATCGGCATCTCACAGCGGATCGAGGACGAGGCGGAGCGGACCCAGTTGCGCGACACGCTGAAACGACTCGTGCCCCCCGACGAAAAGGGTGGCTACATCATCCGCACCAGCGCTGAAGATGCCTCCGAGCAGGACCTGGCCAGCGACCTCGACTACCTCCGCGTGCTCTGGAGCCGCATCCTCGAGCGACGCGCGCCGTCGTCGGCTCCTTTCCTGCTGTACCAGGAACTCTCGCTCGCGCAGCGCGTGCTGCGCGACATCGCGACCGAGGAGACCGTCACGATCCAGGTCGACTCGCGCGAGAACTTCGTCAAGCTCGAGCAGTTCGCAGCGCAGTACGTGACCCGCGTGGCCGGCAAGCTGGTCCACTACACCGGAGAGCGGCCGCTGTTCGACCTGTATTCGATCGACGCCGAGATCGAGCGCGCACTTGGGCGCCGCGTCGAGCTCAAGTCCGGCGGCTACCTGATCATCGACCAGACCGAGGCGATGACGACGATCGACGTCAACACCGGTGGCTACGTCGGCACGCGCAGCTTCGACGACACCATCTACAAGACCAACCTCGAGGCATCGCAGGCAATCGCGCGGCAGCTCAGGCTGCGCAACCTCGGCGGCATCATCGTCGTCGACTTCATCGACATGATGAACCCGGAGCATCGCGATGCGGTGCTCGCGGAATTCAAGAAGGCGCTGGCGCGCGATCGCACCCGTATGACGGTCAGCGGCTTTACCCAGCTCGGACTGGTCGAGATGACGCGCAAGCGCACGCGCGAGTCGCTCGCGCACGTGCTGTGCGAGCCCTGCCCGGTATGCCTGGGTCGCGGCGAACTGAAGACCGCGCGCACCGTCTGCTTCGAGATCCTGCGCGAGATCCTGCGTGAAGCACGCCAGTTCGGAGAGACGCGCGAGTTCCGCATCCTGGCGTCGCAGACGGTGATCGACCTCTTCCTCGAAGAAGAGTCGCAGGCGCTGGCGATGCTGTCGGACTTCATCGGCAAGCCGGTGTCGATGCAGGTCGAGTCGCTCTACCATCAGGAGCAATACGACATCGTCCTGATGTGAGGGGCCGGGCGGCCCGGGATGCGAGCGCCTAGGCCTTCGGGCCTGCACTGACCGGATAGCCCGCCTCGCGCCACGCCTGCATCCCGCCGTCGAGCGCAACCGCGCGGCGGTAGCCCATCGCGCGCAGTGTTGCCGTCGCGAGCGTCGAGATGCGTCCGAGCTCGCAATAGACGACGATGCGTCGGGTGGGATCGGGCAGGTCGCGATTGACGCGCAGCTCGAGCTGGCCGCGCGGCAGCAGCATCGCACCGGCGAGATGCCCCTGCTCGTAGGCGTCGCGCTCGCGCACATCGAGCACCAGCAGATCGTCGGCGCCGCTCTCGAGGCGCGCCCGCAGTTCTCCCAGCGCCATGAACGGCACCTGCGCCGCAGCCTCGGCCAGCATCTGGTCGACCGTCTTGCCGCCATTCATGTTGGTGCGCAACGCCTCGGTCAGATGCGTCGGCATGTCGAGATTGAGATTGCTCATCAGCGCGATGAAAGCTTCGCGGTCGGGCACCTGCAGGCGCGCGTTGGACGACAGTTCCGCTCCTATTGTCGAATGACTGCGGCCCTTGTACTCGTGCGCCGGATGAACCTTCGTCGCCGGATCGACTCGCAGCACCCTGGAGGTGAGGCTGTCATAGAGCGCCCCCGCGTCGCCCGTCGGCAGGTCGGTCCGGCCGGTCCCGCCGATGAGCAGCGTGTCTCCGGTGAAGAGTCGGTCTTCGACGGCCAGACAGATCGAGTCGCGCGTGTGGCCCGGCGTGTGTATCACGCGCAGACGCAGTTTGCCCACTGCGAGCATCTCGCCATCATCGAGCGCGAGATCGATGAACGGCGCCGGACTCAGGCGATGCATCGCCACCGGCACTTGCAGCCGCCGGCCCAGTTGCCGGGTCGCGGAAAAATGATCGGCATGCGTGTGCGTGTCGATCAGGTAGTGAATCCTCAGCCCGTCGCGGGCAGCCAGTGCCAGGTAACGGTCGATCAGGCTGATCTCCGGATCGATCAAGGCGGCGGCGCAGCTGTCGCCGCACCCGACCAGGTACGACTGGCAGCCTCCTGCAGTCAGATGCTCGAAGATCACGCGCGTCCTCGCGAGATGCTGGTACCGGGCGTCGTTCGCCGGCGCCCGCGAGCCCATTTGACCACGCCCCGGTCGCGGTGGCGAGTCGATGGCGCGCGAATTGCCTGCAGCACAACCATGGCACCATTGCCGGCCACACAGGTCCAATCGCACCATATGGCAACGACCGTGCAGGATCGCTATTCGAACGCGGCGGTGGCGCTGCACTGGCTGATCGCTGTTCTGATCTTCGCGTCGTTTCCGCTCGGCTGGATCTCTGCCAGCCTGCGGCTGTCGCCGCTCAAGCTGCAACTCGTCTCGTATCACAAGTGGGTCGGCGTTACTGTCTTCATCGTGGCGATCGCCCGCCTCGTCTGGAGATCAGTGAGCGCCGCACCGCGGCCCCTTGCGGCCCCGGCGTGGCAGCATCGTGCTGCGGATCTCGTGCACTGGAGCCTGTACGCCCTGATGTTCGCCCTGCCTCTGACGGGCTGGATCTTCAGCAGCGCAACCGGCGTCCCGACCGTCTACCTGGGGCTCTGGCAACTGCCAGACGTCGTCGGCCGCGACCGTGCGCTGGCGTCCGTCCTACGCTCGGCGCACGAGGCGCTCGGCTGGGCGCTGCTGGCACTGGTCCTGGCCCACGCGGCAGCGGCGCTGAAGCACCATTTCGTGGATCGGGATGGCCTGCTGCGACGAATGAGCTTCTGACATGGAATAAGAGTGGGCCATGCGCTGTTTACGTGATCGGATGAAGCTGATCCCGATCGTCCTCGCTGCGGCGTTGCTGGCGTCCAGCGCGAACGCCCAGCCGGTCGACCTGCAGCGCAGTTCGATCCGTGTCACTGCACGGCAGATGAACGTGCCGTTCGACGGCCAGTTCCGTTCGTTCACGGCCAGCCTTGCCTGGGACGACCGCAAGCCAGAAGCTTCGAAGGCAACGGTCGAGGTCGATCTCGCGAGCTTCGACCTCGGGGAACCCTCGTTCAACGATGAAGCCCGGGGCAAGGCGTTCCTCGATGCTGCGCGGGTCCCGCGCGCGACGTTCACGACCTCGTCGATCCGCACCCTCGGGTCCGGTCGCTACGAGGCGACAGGCAAGCTCGGCATCAAGGGCGTCACACGCGATGTGACCGTCCCGTTTTCGATCCGCGAGGACGGCGGGCGCAGGATCTTCGAGGCGAGCCTCCCGCTGAAGCGCCTGGACTACGGGATCGGCGAAGGCGAGTGGTCCGACACGAAGACGCTCGCCAACGAAACGATGATCCAAGTTCGCCTAGTGACGAACGCCGGGCGCTGAGACCGATTCGCTGGACGGAGGCAACGTGAAGTTTCGATTCGGCAGCATCGTGTTGACGGCGTGCGTGGCCGGAGCGGGCGCGACGGCGAGCGCGCAGGAGCAGGCGTACAACGTCGATCCGGAGCACACGTTCCCGACCTATGCGATCGAGCACTTCGGCGTCTCGCTGCAGCGGGGTCGGTTCGACTCGACGCAAGGACGGATCATCCTCAACCCGACCGCGAAGACCGGTTCGGTCGAGATCGTGATGCAGACCGCTAGCGTCAGCAGCGGCGTGCCGTCGCTCGACCGCCGGCTGCGCAGCGACGAATGGTTCGACGCAGCGCGCAACCCGCAAATCGTCTTTCGCGCAAACACCGTCCGGTTCGCGGACGACCAGCCGGTCGCGCTCGAGGGCGAACTGACGATGCACGGCGTGACGCGGCCACTGACGCTTGAGGTCTCGCGCTTTCGCTGCACGATTCACCCCCTCGCCGGGGGCAAGCGATGCGGCGCGCTCGCGCGCGGAACGGTACGCCGCTCGGACTACGCGCTGGGGCGCCTGAAGCCTCCGCTGCTCGCCGACGAAGTCGAGCTCTCGATTGTCGTCGAGGCGACGCTCGATCCCAACGGTTAGAGTTCCTCAGTACCGCCGCGCGCCTGCGCAAGCGCGACCGGAACAATGCGCCCGGCCGGGAGGCGATCGAGGCACAGCGAGTAGCTTTGCCGATGTCGCTCGCAGCCTTCGAGCTGGCACGGCACGCAGCCCAGATCGGGGTTCTGCAGCAGCAGGACATTGCCGCGACGCTGGTGCGCCGCCACCCGGCCGTATTCGCGCCCGTCGCGAGCCGGCCATGGACCCCAGATTGCCGGGTCGGTCGGCCCGTACAGCGCGACCGTGGGCGTGCCGCACGCCGCGGCGAGATGCGTCGTCGCCGTGTCCGGCCCGACATACAGCGCGGCATGCTGCAGCACATCGGCGGTCTGTGCAAAGCTCCAGCGCCCGTCGACCCGCAGGCAGTTGACCGGATCCGTGCCGAGAACATCGTCGAGGTAGCTCTTCTCGGCGTCACCCGGGCCACCGGTGATCACGACACGCAGTCCGGCGTCGGCCAGCGCGGCCACGAGCGCGCGCCAGCCGACGGCAGTCCACTGCTTGTAACGCCAGCGCGGCGACGGGTGCACGATCGCAAACCGCTCCGTCGCCGGGAAGCCGAGCGCGGCGCCGACCTCGTTTGAAGTCCAGCCCGCGCTCGGCGGAACGACCGCGGGCAGCGCGTCGATGCCGAGCAGTTCGGCAAGCCGCTGGTTTTCAAGCACGCGTGGCGCGAGCGGATCGAACACCGCGTAGCCATCGAACAGCGCCCGCTTCCACCACGAACGTCCAAGTTCGGGGGCAACGAGGCCGACACGCCGGCGGCCGGCGGCCCATCCGAAGAAGAACGGCCGCGTCCCGGTCTGGGCGACTACGGCGAGGTCGTAGCTGCGCCGCAGCTCAAGCGCCGTCTTCATGGTCTGCCGCGCGTCCGATTCTTCCGGCACCGCCAGCACACGCTCGATGTCCGCATTGCCCTCAAAGGCCGCCTCGGTCCCGGTAAAGGTCAGCACGTCGATGCGGCACGCAGAATGGCGCTGCTTCAGCGCGCGCGCCAGCGGCGTCGAGAGCAGAGCGTCGCCGAGAAAGCGCATCGTCACGATCAGCGCTCGCTGCGGAGCCTGGCGCAGGAGATCGGTCCGCTTCATTTCAGCGCAAGCGCCTGATCGATCGCAACGATCACCTCGGAGACTTCGGGCCAACGGCCCTCGGCACCGACGCAGATGGCCCGCGGCGACCATGGCCCGGTCCGTCTTCGATCGGTCACGCCGAAGATCGTCACCTGGCGCGCGCCGACGGCCGCCGCGACGTGGCTCGAACCGGAGTCGTTGGCGACCACGAGACTCGCTCGCTCGGCAAGCGCAGCATAGATTCCGAGGTCGACCGGCGGCAGCAGCAGCGCACCGGGCAGCGCGGTGCGAACGGCCGCCGCTTCGCGATCCGGCGGCGCCGCCGCAGTCTGCAGACCGCGTTCGCGCAGCGCGGGCAGCAGCGCCGCAAAGTGCGACCAGTGCTTGGCGCGACCGTGATGCATCCCGGTCGCGACCGGCGCGATCAACGCATAGCGGCCCAGTCCGTGTGTGCGCAGCAGCGTATCCGCACCGGCGCGCTGCGACGCAGTCAACGGCAGGCCCAATGTCTCGGGCAGCACCGGCCTCGGCTTGCCCCACGCCTGCAACGCCCCGGACACGGCCGCGTGGAAGCGCTCGACCTCGTGGCCTCCATCCGGCACGGCAATGCTCCAGCGCAGCAATGCGCGCCGTCCTCCGGTCGCGAGCCCAGCGCTGGGAACGCCGGCCAGCGCAAACAGCAGTGCGGAGCCGAGCGAGTTCGGCAGCACCAGTCCGCGCAGCTCTGCATCGCGTCCAAGTACTCCGATCGCCCGGCGTACGACGCGTCGGTCTGCCCAGAGATTGCCGGTAATCGGCGTGCAGGCGCAGCCAAGACCGGCCAGCAGGCTCTCGCCCCACGGCTTGCAGACCAGTGCGCAGGCGAGCCCCGCGGCCTGCAGCGCCCGAACCGCCGGAACGGCCATGCAGGCGTCGCCGACGTGATTCGGTATCCGCACCAGAACCGTGATCACGTCGCGCCGGGCCGCGAAGCGGCCTGCTTGATGAGCGGCCGGGCCAGCATCACCCCGAGGAAGAACGTCAGGAGATGCCCTTCGGAGAAGGTCTTGAAGTGCGAGCTCGCCACCGATGTCGCGCACCATGCGAGCAACATGCCGACGGCGAGGATCCGCGCGCGCGTCGAGTCGCCGCGATCGAAAAGCGCCGCTGCAATGAACCCGAAGAACGCAATGAGCCCCAGCAGGCCCTGTTCAGCGAGGAAGAACAGATACTGGCTGTGCGGATCGACGGTCGGCACTGCACGCCAATCGCTGTACCTGCCTTCGATCTGCGCGGCATAGGCGGCGCCATAGCCGCCGGTGCCGACGCCGAGCCATGGATGGCGCCGCGCCAGCTCCAGCGTGTTCTCGTAGATCACCGCGCGCATGCCCAGCGACGTCTTGTAGGTCTGCACGGAAGCGTTGTTCCACTCGCTGATCGCCAGCTGGATGCGATCGCGCGCCAGCGGCGACACCGCGACCGCCGCCGCGAACACCAGTGCCAGCACGGCCGCCGCGATCACCGTGCGCCGGCTGCGCAGGCTGAATGCCGCGAGTACCGCCAGCATGATCGCGAGCGCCAGGAAACCGCTGCGGCCAGGAGTGATGAACGCCATGTTCAGCACGAAGAGCGCCGCGAAGATCGCCGCGAGCACGCGGCCGCGCCGGGCCATCTCAGTATCTGCGGCCAGCCACAGCGCAACGAATGCCGCGGTCGCGAAGGCCATCGACTGCGCACTGTGGTTGCGCAGCAGCGAGCCGGACAGCGCGAGCTCGTACATCGTCGGCAGCCGGCCCTCGGCCGCGACCAGCACGAACGATGCGATGACGGCGACGCCGCAGACACCCACATAGGCGATCGCGAGCCGCCGCTTCCAGCCCGCCGGGCCGAACAGCGCCAGCGCGACCGGAATCATCCAGAGCTTGCGCCAGCTCCAGAACGCTGCCCAGCGCTCGCGCCAGGGTACATCGGCCCACAGCATGCCAAGCGCGATCACGCCGATCAGCAGCAGCGTCGCCACGCCAAGCGGCTGGGTGCACGCGTGTCGCAAGCGCGCGCGGGCCTGCCCGCTCGCCAGCAGTCCGATCAGCATGACCGCCATCGCGGCATTGGCAAGCGGCGGCGAGACCATGACGCCGCAGGTGGCGACGATCGTCGCCCACCGCGCCAGGTCGATGGCACGCGAAGCGGGCAGCGCCGCGTCGATCAGGCTCTGTTGCGTCACTGCGGTCTCAGCGCCATAGCTGGTACAGGAACTTGCGGCGGAAGCGCTCCACGCGATAACGCAGCCCTTGCAGCCAGTTGGGCGGAGCCGGTTCGAGCGAGGTGCGAAATATCCCCAGCTTGCTGCCCTGCTCGACTACCGGGTCCTCGAGCCAGAGGAAGCGGATGCCGACGGCGCGGTCGACGGTTTCGAACACCACGTCGATCGGCTTCGTCATGGGGGCTTTCTCGATCTCGGCCAGCCGCAGCTTCGCCTCCAGCGCACCGATCATGTACGAGTCGGTGAAGCGGCCCTTCGCGGCGGGGTAGATTCGGCGCCCCGGCTCGCGCCGGCTCGCCGGCGTGTAGAAGTTGCCGCCCGCGCCGAGATAGACGACGTAGGGATGCGCCTCGTCGCGCGTTTCCGCCAGCGCGGCGCGGACGCCTTCCGTGAAGTCGTCGGCCAGAACGACATCGTCCTCCAGCACCAGGCACCGCTGCCAGCCGTGCGCCGTCACACGCCGCAGGACTTCGAGGTGCTTCAGCGCGCACGACCTCTGGCCGAGGTTCAGCTGGCTGCCCGCGAACCAGCGGCGGTCGACCTCGGGCGTGATCTCTTCGGCGTCGAAGTCGTGGATGAACTCGCCGCGCAGCCCGAAGCGCGCCAGCTGGGATTCGACGTGGCGACGCCGCTCGACGAAGCCCTTGACATTGATGATCAGCAGCGCATCGAGACCGAGCGCGCGGACACCGTCGTTGGTCGTTGCGTCGCCGGTCACTTACTTGCGCGAGGCAATCGACCCAGCAGGAAGAACTCCTCGTTGGGCCGCATGCTGATCATGTTGGCCATCCGGTTCGACAGCGCGAAGAAGGCCGCGATCGCACCGATGTCCCAGATGTCCTCGTCGCTGAAGCCGTGCGCGCGCAGCGGTTCGAAGTCGCCCGGTTCGATCGACGCCGAGTCGGTCGCGACCTTCAGCGCGAAAGCGAGCATGGCCCGCTGGCGCGGCGTGATGTCGGCCTTGCGGTAGTTCACTGCGACCTGGTCGGCGACCAGCGGATTCTTCTCATACACGCGCAGGATCGCGCCGTGCGCCACGACGCAGTACACGCAGTCGTTCACGCCGCTGGTGGCGACGACGATCATCTCCCGCTCGCCCTTGGTGAGCCCGGAATCGCGCAGCATCAGCGCATCGTGGTACGCAAAAAAGGCGCGGAACTCGTCCGGACGATGCGCCAGTGTCAGGAACACGTTGGGCACGAACCCGGCCTTGTCCTGCACCTCGGCAACGCGCGCGCGGATGTCAGCAGGCATGTCGGCGATGTCCGGCACGGGCCAGCGGCTGATCGGCTTGGTGTTGGTCATGGAGTCTCCTCGACGATTTCATCAGCTGAGGCGAACTGGATGCGATGCAACCGCGCATACAGCCCACCGCGAGCGAGCAGTTCCGCGTGCCGGCCGACCTCGACGACCCGCCCTCGTTCGAGCACGACGATGCGGTCGGCGCGCTCGATCGTCGACAGCCGGTGCGCGACGACGAACGTCGTCCGCCCCTTCATCAGCCGCGCCAGCGAGGCCTGGATATAGCGCTCGGACTCGGAGTCCAGTGCCGAGGTCGCCTCGTCGAGCAGCAGGATCGGCGCGTCCTTCAGCAAAGCGCGGGCAATCGACAGGCGCTGGCGCTGGCCGCCGGACAGCTTGACCGCGTTCTCGCCGATGCGTGTGTCGAAACCCTGGGGCAGCGATTCGATGAAACCGAGCAGATAGGCGGCGTCGGCGGCCTCGCGCACGCGCTGCGGCGAAGCGTCGCGCTGTGCGCCGTACGCGATGTTGGCGGCAATCGAGTCGTCGAACAGCACGACGTCCTGCGACACCAGCGCCACCTGCCGCCTCAAGCTGGCCAGCGTCAGCTGCTCGAGCGGCACGCCATCGAGCCGGACTTCCCCGGCCGTCGGCCGGAGGAACCGCGGAACCAGGTTGACGGCTGTCGTCTTGCCCGCACCCGATGGGCCGACGAACGCGATCATTTCGCCGGAGCGCACCGTGAGGTCGAATCCGGCCAGCGCGTCCGCCTCCGCCCCTGGATAGCGGAAACTCACGCCGCGGAACTCGACCTCGCCGCGCGCCCGGCCGATGTCGCGCGTGCCAGGATCGTCCTCCTGCGGCGTGTCGATCATCTGGAACACGCTTTCCGCTGCCGCGGCCATGCGGGCGAGCGGACCGTTCAGAGCCGACAGGTGGCGCAGCGCCGGGAGCAGCAGCAGCGCCGCCGCGAGGAACGTGACGAATTCGCCCGGCGAGGCCCTGGTGTTCTGCGCTTGCCAGAGCGCCACCGTCATCACGATCGCCACGCCGATGGCCCCCAGGACCTGCGCGATCGGCGTGGCGGCCGACCAGGCGACCTGCATCCGCATCGCGAATCCGCGCAGCTTGTCATTGATCTTCAGGAAGCGCAGGTTCTCGTAGGCCGCACCGTCGTAGATCTTCACGACGCGCTGGCCTTCATGGGCTTCCTGGATCGCGCGGGTCATCTCGCCCAGCATCGCCTGGTTCTCGACGTTGAGGCGCCGCAACCGCCGGCTGAAGGCGCGCAGCGCCAGGCCGATCGGCGGTGCCACGATCATCGTCAGCAGGGTCAGCTGCCAGTTGTAATAGAACAGCATCAGCAGCAGGCCGACGACGATCAGCGAGTCCCGGACCGCCGTGCTGATGGCTTCGGCGGCCAGGTTCAGCGCGTTGGTCGCCTCGTTGACGAACTTGGAGATCACGATTCCGGACGGCGTGTTCTCGAAAGTCGCGGACGGCCAGTGCAGCATGCGATCGAACATTGTCATGCGCAGGTCCACCAGCACGGCCTGCGACACGCGGTTCAGCAGGTACGAGCCCCCGAAGATCGCAAGACCGCGGACGATGAAGAGCGCGACGAAGGCCACCGGCATCCAGACGACGCTCGAAAACTCGCGTGTGAACAGCGCCTGGTCCGTCAGCACGCCCGCGAGGCGGGCGATCAGCGGTTCGGTCGCCGCGCTGATCCCGGTCGCGATCAGACCCAGTGCCAGCATGCGCTTGTGCGAGAGCACCATGCGCAACAGGCGACGCAGGTTCGGATCGTCGAGCAGTCGGTGATGTGAAGTACTCATGGTCGGCACGGTCACGCGGCGCAGCGCGCAACGCGCGGGGGTAAGTGTAGATGGGCCGCCCCGATCCGCGCGCCAAAGGCCTTTAAGCTTGGCCCCTGCAACCGGAGCCATGATGGCGCGCATTTCCGTCTACATCATCGCCTACAACGAGGCGGACAAGATCGAGGCCGCGCTGCAGAGCGTCGCCTGGGCCGATGAAATCGTCGTTGCCGACTCGAATTCGACCGACGGTACCGCCGGGATCGCGCGCCGTTACACCGACCGCGTGCTGCAGTTGCCGTTCGAGGGTTTCGGCAAGCTGCGCAATGACGTGCTGGCACAGCTCTCGGGCGACTGGGTGTTTTCGCTCGACGCCGACGAGCGTTGCACCGAAGCTGCGGCCGCCGAGATCCGCCGCATCGTCGAGCAACCCGACGCCGCCGATGCGTATCTGGTTCCCCGCCGCAACTTCTTCTTCGGTCGCTGGATCGAGCACTCGGGCTGGTATCCGGACTATCGCCAGCCGCAGCTGTTCCGGCGCGGCA
>DATKAJ010000053.1:0-73406 GCA_035498175.1 Burkholderiaceae bacterium | reverse complement strand
GTACCCGTATGCGGCGAGCCCGGTCGTCGCGCCGCCGACATCGGAGTACTGATCCTGCCGCACATTGAGTTGCAGCTGGTGCGGTCCGGAGTCACCCGTCAGGCCAAGCCAGGCGCTGCCGACCGTGCGGCTGAAGCGTTGCGCCATGCCCGTGAATGCAGGGTCGTACGCGGTCGACTCGCCGGCCTGGTAGAGGTATTCGGCACCGAGCTGTGCACGCAGTTCGCGGCTCAGATCGACATCGTTGGTCCAGGTGGCCATGACATTGTCCGAGCTGAACTGCCCGTCGTCGAACGACGCCGGAACGCTGACGACATTGGTGCTGCTGTCGCGCGACGCACCGAGCACCAGCTGCGTGCTCCAGCGATCGTTCACCGCTGTTCGCAGCAGCGCGTTGGCGGCCGCGAGCTGAGACGTCTCCAGATGGGTCGCGGTCGGTCCGTCCGACGTGTTGTCGAATTCCGTGCGATTCCGGTTGAGCCAGGCATTCAGCGCGGCCAGCGTTTCCCCCGAGCGGTACGTGGCGCCGAGCGACGCCGTCAGGTACTCGTTGCCGTCGAGATCCGGATTGGCGCCGGCAGCGAACGGCCCGTGAGCGACGCGCCCTGCGTCGATCGCCGAAAAGGCCGTTGTCGTCCCGCCGCCCAGCGCGCCGCCGACGCGCACCGGGCCCAGTTCGGTCCCGCCGCTGACGCGACCATCAAGCGTGCGCCCCTGTCCGCCCTCGGCGCTCACCGCAATGCCGGTCTCGCTGCCACGCCGGGTAAAGATCTGCACGACACCGCCGATCGCCGCCGAGCCGTAGAGGCTCGAGAGGTTGCCGCGCACGATCTCGATGCGCTCAATCGAGTCGAGCGCGATGCCGCCGACCGCGGCCGCGCCGCTCGTGCCGGCATTTAGCCGCACGCCGTCGACGAGCACCAGCACCTGCGAGGAATTGGCCCCACGCACGAAGAGCGATGCCGCCGCACCCCGCCCGCCCGACTGCGCGAACTGCACGCCGGTCTCGCGCGAGAGCAGGCTCACGATGTCAACGCTTTGCGTGCGTTCGATGTCAGCGCGCGTGATAACGGACGTTGCCGGCAGCGCCTCGTCGAGAGCTTGCGTCTGTCGCGCCGGCGTAATGACGGTCGTCGGCAACTGCGGTGTCGTCTGCGCCGGCGCGTGGCCCGCGCACGTGCACAGAATCGCCGCGGCGGCGCCCGCGCGCGCGGCAGAAGGAAGGGTCGGCATCGTGACTCCCGAGCGCCGGCCCGCCGCCGGCAAGGTTCACCCGTGAACGGGTCGGGAGTGGGGCTCGACCGGCGGCATGCGCCCGGCTGACCGGCACCCCGCGGCGCGTCCTCCTGTCGATGGCCGGTCTCCGGGCTGCAGGGATGCTTCGCGCCTTCCCGCGTCGAGGACGCAGTGGCCGTTGCGAAGCGCGCGCATCGCGCACCTGCTTACCGTTGCGGGGGCAGCACAGGTTGGCATGCGTCGCCGCAGCCTCCTGTTTCCCGTTTCACCGGAGGGTTCGCCCCCGGCACCATCGGCGACTGGCAGTCTATCGCAGGAAAGCGCGCGGGCTCGGCCGCTCATTCGAGGATGAGCGCGGAAACCGCGGTGCTACGATCGCCGCATGCTTGACGACCTCGACCTGCTCGCGTCCCGTCTCAACGAACTGACCCGGCTGCTGCAATCGCTGCGCACGGAGAACCAGCAGCTGCGGTCGCAGCTCGTGCAGGCCGGCGGCCAGCTCGAAGCCATGCGCACGCGCGTCGACGAAGCCGGGCGCCGTCTCGACCTGCTGATGGAGCGGCTGCCTGGCCATACCAGTTCACCCAAGGCGCCATGGAACACCTGACCGTCACGATCCTCGATCGCGAGTACCGCCTCGCCTGCACGCCCGAGGAGCGCGACGCGCTGCTCAAGTGCGCCGCGTATGTCGACTCGAAGATGCAGGCGATCCGTTCCGCCGGCAAGGTGATGGGCGCAGACCGGGTTGCGGTCATGGCGGCGCTGCAGATCACACACGAACTGTTTTCGGCGCGCAGCGCCGATGGCGTCGACCTGGGCGAGCTGCGGCGCCGCGTGCGCGACATGCTGCACACCGCCGAGGATGCGCTGCTGCCGCAGGAAAAGCTTTTCTGAGCCGCGCGATGATCGCCGGGACCGATCTATGCGCGGCTACAATGGTGATCGAATTCGCTGCTGCGCAGGAGGCGCGCAACAGCTCAAGGTTTTCCCTGCGGTGCTCGCGCAAAGGTCGTTAGTTCCTTGAACCGATGCGCTTTGCGCAAGGTTGCTGGGCTCGCGTCGTAGTGCGATCGGCACGCGTTTGCTGAACCTAAGCGGCGCGGACAGCGACCACCCTGAACCGATGGTTCAGGACATCCGGCCGGGCGGCACAGGCGGGGATTCTATGTCCGGGGCGCGGCCGCGATGCCGATGAACTGCTGGCTGATGAAGTCCGAGCCGGACGAGTGCTCGATCGACGACGCACTGGCCGCGCCCCGGCAGACCGTGCCGTGGACCGGCGTGCGCAACTACCAGGCGCGCAACTTCATGCGCGACAGCATGCGTGTCGGCGACGGCGTGCTTTTCTACCATTCGAGTTGTGCCGAACCCGGCATTGCCGGGCTGGCCGAAGTCGCGAGCGCGGCCTATCCGGATCCGACGCAGTTCGACCGTAAGAGCCCGTATTTCGACTCCGCGTCGACCCGCGAAGCGCCGCGCTGGCTGCTGGTCGACATCCGCGCGCGGCGCAAGACGCGGCTGATCCCGATCGCAGAACTGCGCGCACAGCGCGAGCTGTCGGACATGGCGGTGCTGCGCCGGGGCAACCGCCTGTCGATCACACCGGTCACCGTCGCGGAGTGGAGCTTCATCACCAATGTCCTGCTGAAAGCCCGCGCCGGATGAGCCCGGTATTTATCGGCGCACTGGTGTTGCTGGGCGCCTGCACCGGGTTTGCCGCGGGTCTGCTGGGCATCGGGGGCGGCATGCTGCTGGTGCCGTTCCTGACGCTGCTGTTCACCTGGCGCGGCTACCCTTCAGAACACATCGTCCACATGGCGATCGCCACCTCACTGGCGACGATTCTCTTCACTTCGGTCTCCTCGGTGCGCGCGCACGACCGGCGCGGCGCCGTGTTGTGGCGCGTGGTCTGGCTGCTGGCGCCCGGCATCCTGGCCGGTTCGCTGGTCGGTGCGCAGATCGCCGGCCGTCTGCCGACCTTCTGGCTGTCGGTGATCTTCGCGGTCTTCGTCGGTTTTTCGGCCGTGCAGATGCTGGCCGACCGCAAGCCGCGCCCGACGCGCGAACTGCCGCGCGGCTTCGGCATGTTCGGCGCCGGCGGCGCGATCGGCTTCATCTCCAGCCTGGTGGGAGCCGGTGGCGGATTCATCTCGGTGCCGTTCATGATCTGGAGCAACGTCAGCATTCACAACGCTGTCGGCACCTCGGCTGCCCTCGGCTTTCCGATCGCTGCCGCGGGAACGATCGGCTACGTGCTGGCCGGTCATGCTCAGCCCGGACTGCCCCCCGGGACCCTCGGTTTCGTCTACCTGCCGGCGCTGTTTGCGATTGCGATAGCCAGCGTCGTCACCGCGCCACTCGGCGCGCACTTCGCGCATTCGCTCGACCGTCGCGGGCTGCAGCGCATCTTCGCAATGCTGCTGTTCCTGCTGGCCGCCTACATGGCCTACAAGGGCTACAAGGCCTACTGAGCGCCCACCGCATCCGGAAGACGCCCGCTTTTCCCCCGCCCTCCGGCGGCCGCATAATGGAGCGAGAACAACACCGCGGAACGCCAATGACAGCAAGCGAGCAGGCCATCAGCGAGATCGGCGATCCGATGGTGCGCGAGCTGGCCACTCGAGGCCAGGTGCGGACCTTTCCGAAGAACGCGGTGATCATCAACGAGGGCGACCGCGGCGACAGCCTCTATGTGATCCTCAGCGGCAAGGTGAAGGTCTATGTCTCCGACGACGACGGCCGCGAAATGATCCTCGACATCTACGGGCCGGGTGACTATGTCGGCGAGATGGCGCTCGACGGGCGGCCGCGCTCGGCATCGGTGATGACGCTCGAACCGACCAGCTGCTCGGTGGTGACGCGCGACGAGCTCCGCAGCGCGATCGGCGCGAATCCGGACATCGCGATGAGTCTGATTGCGACGCTGATCGATCGCGCCCGCATCGCCACCGACAACGTCAAGAACCTGGCGCTGATGGACGTCTATGGCCGCGTCGCGCGGCTGCTCCTGTCGCTCGCCAAGGACGAAGGCGGCAAGCTCGTCGTGCCGGAGCGTATGACGCAGCAGGATATCGCCGACCGTGTCGGTGCCTCGCGCGACATGATCAGCCGCATCTTCAAGGACCTGACGATCGGCGGCTACGTGACGATCGAAAACCGCACGATCACGATTCACCGTAAGCCGCCGGCGCGCTGGTAAGCCCCACCGACCAGCCTCCCGGGCGGGCATGCGGGCGGGAATCCTGAGGTCCCGGCCTGTCGAATATTCAGGTTCCGGCGCGTCCGATACGCGGCTGCCTCGGCATGGTTGCCCTCCTACAGTGCGGTCATGCGCTGCGGCCTGTCGCCGCACAGCCCCCAAGAACCAGAGGGAGACCGCCATGTTCTGCAACCGATTCCTCGCCGCGACCCTGATCGCACTGTCCGCGGCCACAGCCGCCAGCGGCGGCGAAATCGAGGCCGCCTATGACGCCGGCCACTATGCCGAAGCCCTTTCGCTGCTGGAAACCCGCGGCCTCGAGGGTGACATCGAGGCGCAGGGCATGGCCGGCATGATGCACTTGATGGGAAGTAGCCTGTACGGTTCGGAAGTGACCACCGATCCCGAGCGCGCTGCCCGCTGGCTGCGCGCTTCGGCCATGAACGGAAGCATCCAGGCGCAGTTCATCCTCGCCCAACTCTACATGCAGGGACTCGGCGTCCCGCAGGACAGTAACCGCGCGGCCTGGTGGCTGGCGCAGGCAACCACTCCCTTCATCGAATTCTCGATCGCCCAGGCATCCGAACTGTGATTTGCGCACGCGCGCGCATCCCCGTTCGACTTCTTCCTGGAGATCACCATGAACGACCCGATCCGCGTCGTCCCGTACGACGCCGCATGGCCCGCCCGGTTCCGCATTGAAGGCCAGCTGATCCGAATTGCGCTGAGCGACCTCGATCCATCGATCGAACACATCGGCAGCACCTCCGTACCCGGACTGGCGGCCAAGCCGATCATCGACATCGTGGTCGGTGTGCGGTCGCTCGAGGCGTTCGAGCGCCACTACGACCGCCTGACGGCCTACGGCTATGAATACATTCCGGAGTATGAGCGCGTGTTGCCCGATCGGCGCTTCTTCAAGCGCGTGGTGCGCGGCGTGCGCACCCACCATGTGCACGTCGTCGAGGTCGACGGGCTTTACTGGAGGCGCTACCTGCGGTTCCGCGATCACCTCCGCGCCGACGGTTTCCTCGCGTCGCGCTACGCCGAGCTCAAGCGCCGGCTGGCAGCGCGCTTCCGCTTCGACCGCGACGCGTACACCAACGGCAAGAGCAGCTTCGTCGAGGCGGTGATCGCCCTGCCCGCGGCGCCCCGCCGATCGGTCGCCCTCAGGCCGCAGTTCGCGTTTGCGGCGTGAACGTGCTGCGGTAGCGGTCGCGCAGCACGTTCTTCTGGACCTTGCCCATCGTGTTGCGCGGCAGGTCCTCCACCACGAAGACGCGCTTCGGCACCTTGTAGTTCGCGATCCGACCCCTGAGTGCGTCGACGATCGCGGCCGCTTCGAGCGCGCCGGCGCGCCGCGCGACGACCACCGCGGCCACCGCCTCACCGAAGTCCGGGTGCGGTAGGCCGATCACCGCGGACTCGACCACGTTCGGCATCTCGTCGATGTACCCCTCGATCTCCTTCGGATAGACGTTGTAGCCGCCGGAAATGATCAGGTCCTTGGAGCGGCCGACAAGCGTCAGGTAGTCCGACGGCACGCCCTCGCCGCCGAAGTGCCCGACGTCACCGGTCCTGAACCAGCCGTCCGCGGTGAACTCCTCGGCGGTCTTCTCCGGCATGCGCCAGTAGCCGCTGAACACGTTGGGCCCGCGCACCTGCACTGCACCGATCTCGCCCGGTGCGCATGGGCCGCCGTCGTCCCGGACGACCCGCACGCCGACGTCCGGGAGCGCCACGCCGACGGTTCCCGCGATGCGCCGACCGCGCTCGGGGAAATACGGATTCGACGTCAGCATCACGGTTTCCGACATGCCGTAGCGCTCGAGGATGCGCAGCCCGGTGCGCTGTTCGAACTCGCGGTGCGTCTCCGCGAGCAGCGGCGCCGAACCCGAGATGAAAAGCCGCATACCGGAGCACAGTGCGCGGTCGAACCGAGGCTCGGCGAGCAGCCGCGTGTAATAGGTCGGCACACCCATGAAGACCGTCGACCAGGGGATCCGGTCAAGGACCTGTGCCGCATCGAACTTCGGCAGAAACAGCGTGCGCGCTCCGGCCAGAAGCGCCGCGTGCGACGCGACGAACAGTCCGTGCACGTGGAACAGCGGCAGCGCATGCAGGAGCACGTCCTGCCTCCCGCTAGCGCGCTGCTGCGCGAAGCCCCAGAACTCGTCGAGCGTGAGCGCATTCGAGGAAAGGTTGCGGTGGCTGAGCACCGCGCCCTTGCTGCGCCCTGTGGTGCCAGACGTGTAGAGAATCGCTGCCGGCGCATCAGGCCCGCACGCCCGGGTCGCAAAACGGTCGGCGTGGCCCGCGGCGGTCTGGAGCAGGGTGCCATCACGATTCTCGCCGAGCGTATAGACATGGCGACACCCGGCCCGCCGAGCCAGCGGCTCCAGTTCGGCGCGACGCGCCGGCGTGCAGACCAGCACCGCGGGATCGGCATCGCCAAGGAAGTACTCGATTTCCGTCCGCTGGTAGGCGGTGTTGAGCGGCAGGTACACGAGCCCGGCCCGCAATGTCGCGAGGTAGAGCATCAGGCACTCCGGGGATTTCTCGATCTGTACCGCGACCCGCGCTCCAGCGGGCAAATTCAGCGACGCGAGCCAGTTCGCCAGGCGACCGCTGGCGCGATGCAGGTCGCGCCAGGTGTAGGCGAGACCGTCGACCGTCTCGATGCTGCAGGCATCGAGATCGGCCGGGTAGCGCCGTTCGACCAGCGCGTAGAAATTGGAGTTGTCGGAATTGGCCATGATCCGTCACCGACGGAGTAAGTGTTGGGAGGCGAAGAAACGGGAAGCGTACGCGTCCCGCAGTTCGACCGACGAGGCGAGCCGGCCTTCGACCTTCAGCGGCGCGCCGGTTGCCATCGATCTGCATCGCTTGCGAACCGCAGGCGCGGCCGGCATTCGTTCCGGAGCCCGCGGTGTAGGATTTTAGGTGGATGGCCTGACCGCTACGGCGAATCCGTGGGGGATACGAGATGGCAAAGGATGCAGGCGCCGACCTCGGCGCATGGCTTGCGGCCGCTTCGAAGCAGCTTGGCGGCGCAGCGGCAGACAGCCTGACCTGGCACACGCCGGATGGGATCGCGGTAAAGGCGCTCTACACGGCGGCGGACGTTGCCGGGTTGCCGCAGGCGGACACGCTCCCTGGCTTCGCCCCGTACGTTCGCGGACCGCAGCCGACCATGTACGCGCAGCGTCCGTGGACCATCCGCCAGTACGCTGGCTTTTCGACCGCAGAGGACTCGAACGCGTTCTATCGCCGCAACCTCGAAGGCGGCGGCCAGGGTGTCAGTGTCGCATTCGACCTGGCAACGCACCGCGGCTACGACTCGGACCACCCGCGCGTCGTGGGCGACGTCGGCAAGGCGGGCGTCGCGGTCGACTCGGTCGAGGACATGAAGATCCTGTTCGACGCCATTCCGCTCGACCGCGTGTCGGTGTCGATGACGATGAACGGCGCCGTGCTGCCTGTGCTCGCGGGCTACATCGTTGCGGCAGAGGAGCAGGGCGTCGCGCAGGACAAGCTCGCCGGGACCATCCAGAACGACATCCTCAAGGAGTTCATGGTCCGCAACACCTACATCTACCCGCCCGCGCCGTCGATGCGCATAATCGCCGACATCATCGGGTACACGGCGCAGCACATGCCGCGCTTCAACTCGATCTCGATTTCCGGCTATCACATGCAGGAAGCCGGGGCCACCCAGACGCTCGAGCTCGCGCTGACGCTGGCCGACGGCAAGGAGTACGTGCGCACCGCACTTGCGACCGGAATGGACGTCGACGACTTCGCCGGTCGCCTGTCGTTCTTCTTCGGCATCGGCATGAACTTCTACCTCGAGATCGCCAAGCTGCGCGCAGCACGCCTGCTGTGGCACCGGATCATGAGCGAGTTCAAGCCGAAGAACCCGAAGTCGCTGATGCTGCGGACGCACTGCCAGACCTCGGGCTGGTCGCTGACCGAGCAGGACCCGTACAACAACATCGTGCGCACGGCGTTCGAGGCGATGGCCGCCGTGTTCGGCGGCACGCAGTCGCTGCACACCAACTCGTTCGACGAGGCGATTGCGCTGCCGACCGACTTCTCGGCGCGAATCGCACGCAACACGCAGCTGATCCTGCAGGAAGAGACGAACATCGCCCGCGTGATCGATCCCTGGGCGGGGTCGTACCTGATGGAGAAGCTGACGCAGGACATGGCCGATCAGGCCTGGACGATCATCGAGGAAGTCGAGGCGATGGGCGGGATGACGAAGGCCGTGTCGAGCGGCTGGGCCAAGCTGCGCATCGAGCAGTGCTCGGCCGAGAAGCAGGCGCGCATCGATCGCGGCGACGACGTCATCGTTGGCGTCAACAAGTACCGGCTCGCCGAGGAGCAGCCGATCGAAATCCGCGAGATCGACAACACGGCGGTGCGCGAGGCGCAGGTGCGGCGGCTGACGGAACTGCGCGCCCGGCGCGACGCCAAAGCGGTTGCGGCTGCGCTCGACGCGCTGACCGACGCTGCACGCTCGGGGCAGGGCAACCTGCTCGATCTCTCGATCAAGGCGACGCGTCTGCGGGCCACGGTCGGCGAGATCTCCGACGCGCTGGAAAAGGTCTACGGCCGCTACCGCGCCCGCACCGAGAGCGTTTCTGGCGTGTACGGAGCAGTGTTCGAGAGCGACGCGCCGTGGCAGGAACTCAAGCGCGAGATCGAACACTTTGCCGCGGAGGAAGGCCGCCGGCCGCGGTTGATGGTCGCCAAGCTGGGGCAGGACGGGCACGATCGCGGCGCGAAGATCATCGCGACGGCCTTCTCGGACCTCGGCTTCGACGTCGACATCGGCCCGCTGTTCCAGACGCCTGAGGAAGCGGCCCGCCAGGCCATCGAAAACGACGTGCACGTGGTCGGCGTGTCGACGCTGGCGGCCGGCCACAAGACGCTCGTGCCGCAGCTCGTTGCGGCGCTGCGCGCACAGGGAGCGGAGGACATCCTCGTCGTCGTCGGCGGGGTCGTTCCAGCCCAGGACTACGAGTTCCTGCACGCGGCCGGCGCCGCTGCGGTATTCGGTCCCGGCACGGTCATCACGGACGCCGCGCGGCAGATCATCGCCGCGGTCCGCGCGGTGCGTACCCGGCTGGCAGCGTGAGGACGGATGGCTCGTCGCACCCCGACGGTCGCTAAATCCTCACCGGTTCCAACTCCCGAGCGCTGCGGTTCCACAACCGCCGTCGTGCCACCGGCGTGACTGCGAAACACTCCGCTGCACCGCTGGCGCCGGCCGACCAGGCGCTTGTCACCCGGGTCCGCGCCGGCGAGCGACGCGCACTTGCGAAGACGATCACGCTGATCGAGTCGACCCGCCGCGACCACCAGGCGCGCGGACAGGCCGTTCTGGAGGCGCTGCTGCCGCACGCCGCGGACTCGATCCGCATCGGCATCAGCGGCGCACCCGGTGTGGGCAAGTCGACCTTCGTCGAGTCGTTCGGCCTGCATCTCATTGCGCGTGGGCATCGAGTCGCGGTGCTCGCGGTGGACCCTTCGAGCAGCGTGACCGGCGGCTCGATCCTCGCCGACAAGACGCGGATGGAGGAGCTGTCGCGGTCGCCGGATGCGTACATCCGCCCGTCGCCGGCCGGCACGTCGCTCGGCGGTGTCGCCGCACGCACGCGCGAAGCGCTGGCCGTCTGCGAAGCGGCCGGGTTCGACGTGATCATCGTCGAGACCGTCGGCGTCGGGCAGTCGGAGACCGCGGTCGCGCGCATGACCGACCTGATGGTGCTGCTGCAGTTGCCCAATGCCGGCGACGAGCTTCAGGCCCTGAAGAAGGGCATCGTCGAACTCGCCGACATCATCGTCGTCAACAAGTCCGATCTCGACCCGCAGCGCGCAACGCAAGCGGAGCGCATGCTGAAGAACACGCTGGCGATCCTGCGGCCGTCGTCGCCGAACTGGCGGCCGCCGGTGCTTGCGCTGTCGGCGCTGACCGGTGACGGTGTCGCGCGCTTCTGGGAAGAGGTCGAGCGCTACCGCAGCACGATGCAGGCAAGCGGCGAGTTCGTCACCCGCCGCCGCGGCCAGGCCCAGGACTGGATGTGGCAGGTGATCGACGAGCGGCTGCGGGCGGATTTTCGTGGCCATCCCGAGGTCGCGGCCCGGCTGCCGGCCACGGTGGCAGCCGTCGCGGCCGGAACGCTGACGCCCTCGATCGCCGCCGAGCGACTGCTCGCGCTCGCGCGGACGACTCGTCCGACCGGTGGCGGCTGAACGATCCGCGTAGCGTGAGCTCGGGCTCACGCCGGCACAGCGAAGGCTGCGACCTCAACCTCACGGCGCGCCCCCTCGAATCTCGGGGGGCACCGCGCACGGATCGCCCTAGAATCGCTGTTCCGCCCGGCCATCGCAGCCGGTCTGCGCGCCGAGAGCACCAACCCGGGTGCAGAACAAGTCGATCACAGGGGAGAGCACGCATGCAAGAAGTCATCCGGCAGCTCGAGGAGAAGCGCGAGGCCGCGCGGCTCGGGGGCGGACAGAAGCGCATCGACGCCCAGCATGCGAAGGGCAAGCTGACGGCGCGCGAGCGAATCGAACTGATGCTCGATCCGGACAGCTTCGAAGAGTGGGACATGTTCGTCGAGCATCGCTGCCACGACTTCGGCATGGGCGACCAGAAGATTCCGGGCGACGGCGTGGTCACCGGGTACGGCACGGTCAACGGCAGGCTCGTGTTCGTCTACAGCCAGGACTTCACGGTCTTCGGCGGCGCGCTGTCCGAGGCGCACGCGGAGAAGATCTGCAAGATCATGGACCATGCGATCAAGGTCGGCGCGCCCGTGATCGGACTCAACGACTCGGGCGGCGCGCGAATCCAGGAAGGCGTGGCGTCGCTGGGCGGTTACGCGGAAGTGTTCCAGCGCAACGTCCTCGCTTCGGGCGTGATCCCGCAGATCTCGGTGATCATGGGTCCCTGCGCCGGCGGCGCGGTCTACTCGCCGGCGATGACGGACTTCATCTTCATGGTGAAGGACAGTGCCTACATGTTCGTCACGGGTCCGGAGGTCGTGAAGACCGTGACACACGAGGAAGTGACCGCGGAGGACCTCGGCGGCGCCGTCACGCACTCGACCAAGTCCGGCGTGGCCGACCGCGCCTTCGAGAACGATGTCGAGGCGATGCTGATGGTTCGCGCGATCGTCAGCTATCTGCCTGCCAACAACCGCGAGAAGCCGCCGCTGGTGCCCACCGACGACCCGGTCGACCGCATCGACCGGTCGCTCGACACGCTGGTTCCCGACAATCCGAACAAGCCTTATGACATCAAGGAACTGATCTACAAGGTCGTCGACGAAGGAACCTTCTTCGAGCTTTCGCCCGACTATGCGAAGAACATCGTGATCGGCTTCGGCCGCATGGACGGCAGCACGGTCGGCATCGTCGCCAACCAGCCGCTCGTGCTGGCCGGCTGCCTCGACATCAAGTCATCGATCAAGGCCGCGCGCTTCGTCCGCTGTTGCGACAGCTTCAACATTCCGATCGTCACTTTCGTCGACGTGCCGGGGTTCATGCCCGGAACAGCGCAGGAATACGGCGGCATCATCAAACATGGCGCCAAGCTGCTGTTCGCCTACGCGGAGTGCACGGTGCCCAAGGTCACGGTCATCACGCGCAAGGCGTACGGCGGGGCCTATGACGTCATGTCGTCCAAGCACCTGCGCGGCGACGTCAACTTCGCCTGGCCGACCGCCGAGATCGCCGTGATGGGATCGAAGGGCGCGGTCGAGATCATCTTCCGCAAGGACGCAGGCGACCCGGAGAAACTCGCCGCGCTGACTGAGGAGTACCGAACCAAGTTCGCCAACCCATTCATCGCCGGCCACCGCGGCTACATTGACGACGTGATCATGCCGCACGAGACGCGCAAGCGGATCTGTCGCTCGCTCGCGATGCTGCGCGAGAAGAAACTCGAGAATCCCTGGCGCAAGCACAGCAATATCCCGCTTTGAGCGCCGGCGAGCGAACGGAAGCTGCAGGATGTTCAAGAAAGTCCCGGCCGCTAACGGCGGCGCCCGAGCAACCGCAGGTTGCGAGTCATACCTTGCGGGGCGCGCAGCGCCCTGCGATCGAGCCGTGAGGTGAGAATGTTCCGCAAGACCCTCCTTGCCAACCGGGGCGACCGAGCAGCCAAAAGCTGCGAGCCTCAACCTGCCGGGCGCGTTGCGTCCCGCGATCGAGCCGCGAGGTGACGATGTTCCGCAAGATCCTCATTGCCAATCGCGGCGAGATCGCGTGCCGCGTGATCCGCACTGCCCAGCGAATGGGCATCAAAACAGTCGCCGTCTATTCCGAAGCGGACAAGGACGCACGCCACGTCGAAATGGCCGACGAGGCCGTGCTCATCGGCCCGCCGCCTTCGGCCCAGAGCTACCTGCAGATCGAGCGCATCGTCAAGGCGTGCAAGGACGCCGGCGCGGAAGCCGTGCACCCCGGCTATGGCTTTCTCTCGGAAAACGCCGCGTTCTGTGCGGCGCTGGAGAAGGAAGGCATCGTTTTCATCGGGCCGAAGGCGCACGCGATCGAGGCGATGGGCGACAAGATCGCATCGAAGAAGCTGGCGATCGAAGCCAAGGTCAACACGATCCCAGGCCACAACCAGGCGGTGACCTCACCCGCAGAGGCTGTCGAGATCTCGCGCCGGATCGGCTACCCGGTGATGATCAAGGCGTCGGCCGGCGGCGGCGGCAAGGGACTGCGCATCGCCTACGACGACACGCAGTGCCGCGAGGGCCTGGCCGCCTGCCGCAACGAGGCGAAGAACGCTTTTGGTGACGATCGCGTCTTCATCGAGAAGTTCATCGAGGAGCCGCGCCACATCGAGATCCAGGTGCTGGGTGACGCACACGGCAACTATGTGTACCTGAACGAGCGCGAATGCTCGATCCAGCGCCGCCACCAGAAGGTCATCGAGGAGGCTCCTTCGCCCTTCATCGACGAGCCGACGCGCAAGGCGATGGGCGAGCAGGCGGTGCAGCTGGCCCGTGCGGTGAAGTATCAGTCCGCCGGCACCGTCGAGTTCGTCGTCGGAAAGAGCCGGTCGTTCTACTTCCTGGAGATGAACACGCGGCTGCAGGTCGAGCACCCGGTGACGGAGTTCATCACGGGGCTCGATCTCGTCGAGCAGATGATCCGCGTCGCCGCCGGCGAGCGACTGGCGTTCGCGCAGAAGGACGTGCAACGGAGCGGATGGGCGATCGAGTGCCGCATCAACGCCGAGGATCCGCTGCGCGGCTTCCTGCCGTCCAGCGGGCGGCTCGTCAAGTTTATCCCGCCACCCGAGGTGCCGGGACAGGTGCGCGTCGACACCGGCGTGTACGAGGGCGGCGAAGTGTCGATGTACTACGACTCGATGATCGCCAAGCTGATCTGCCACGGTGCGACGCGCGACCAGGCGATCAGCCGTATGCGCGAGGCGCTGAACGCCTTCGTCATCCGCGGTGTCGCCTCGAACATCGCCTTCCAGGCGGCCCTGCTGCAGAACCCGCGCTTCCTGTCGGGCGACTTCAACACCGGGCTGATCGCCGAAGAGTATCCGAAGGGATTCAAGTCGACGAGCCTCGTGCACGACGATCCGCTGCTGCTCGCTGCCGTCGCTGCGCTGGCGCGCCGGCGCTTCATCGCCCGCGCCGTGCAGACCACCGGGCAGTTGCGCGGCCATCAGCGGCATGTGGGCGACGACTGGGTCGTCGCGATCGGCGCGCAGCGCTTCGCGCTGCAGCTTGCTCCGATCCGGGGCGGCTGCCGCATCGAATTCGAGGGCGAGGCGAGCGAACTGCTCTCGGACTGGAAGCTCGGTGACCTGATCTTTCGCGGACTATGGAATGGCCAGGAAGTCTGCCTGCAGATCCAGCGGGTCGGCTGGAAATACCGCCTCATCCACTGGGGCACGCAGGTGGACGCGACCGTCCTGACCGCACGGCAGGCCTACCTGCTGTCGCTGATGCCCGAAAAGCCCGCGCCGGACATGTCGCGTTTCCTGCTGTCGCCGATGCCTGGTCTGCTGACGGATCTGATGGTCAGGGCCGGACAGGAAGTGAAGGCCGGCGAGCGGCTCGCCGTGATCGAGGCAATGAAAATGGAGAACACGCTGCGCGCCGAAGCCGATGGCGTGGTCAAGGAGGTGTTCGCCGCACGCGGCGACAGTCTCGCGGTCGACCAGCCGATCCTCGCCTTCGAGTAGCGCGAGGGCCAGCGAGGGATCCTCAGCGGCGTAGCGCAGCCACGACGTCGGGCGGCGCCTGCACGAGTTCGATCAGCACGCCTTCGCCGCAGAGCGGGGCCGCCTCGTTGCCCTTCGGGTGGATGAAGCACACGTCATAGCCGGCGGCGCCCTTGCGGATGCCGCCGGGCGTGAAGCGCATTCCCCGCGCGGTCAGCCACTCCACCGCCACAGCGAGGTCATCGACCCAGAGTCCGAGATGATTGAGCGCCGGATCGTGCACGGCCGGCTTGCTCGTCGCATCGATCGGCTGCATCAGGTCGACTTCAACTCTGAAAGGCCCATGGCCGAGCGCAAGGATGTCCTCGTCGACATTTTCGCGCTCGCTCCGGTAGCTGCCGGAGGACTCGACGCCCAGCGTATCCACCCAGAGGCCCCGCAGCCGCGCCTTGTCCAGTCCGCCGATGGCGACCTGCTGGATGCCGAGGATGCGGAACGGACGTTCGCTCATGTCATTTCCCTTCTGTTTCCGCGTCCGCTCAGTCGAGCTTCGCGCCGGACGCCTTGGTCACCTGCGCCCAGCGCCTGATCTCGCCGTTGAGGAACTTCGCAAAGTCCTGCGGGCTCATCGTGGTCACTTCGGATCCGTTGCTGGCCCAGATCTCCTTCAGATCTGGCGTGTTCAGCGCCTTCACGACTTCGGCGTGCATCCGGTCGAGGATCGGCTGCGGGGTGCCCTTCACGCCCCAGAGCGCATACCACGTCGAAACGTTGTAGTCGGGCAGGCCCTGCTCCGCCGCCGTGGGCAGGTTCGGAAACGCGCTCGAACGCTTCGGCGCCGCGACTGCAAGTGCCTTGATGCGCCCCGCGCGGATGTGCTGCGCGGACGAACCGAGCCCGTCGAACATCACATCGACGTTGCCGGCGACCAGGTCCTGCAGCGCAGGGCCCGCGCCCCGGTACGGAATGTGGACGAGGTAGGTCTGCGACTGCAGCTTGAAGAGCTCGCCCGCCAGGTGGTGCGAAGTGCCGTTGCCCGCGGACCCGTAGTTCAGCTTGCCCGGCGCCTTGCGCAGCTGGTCGAGCAGGTCCTTCAGGTTGTCGGCCTGCACGCGACTCGCGTTGATGACGATGACCTGCGGCGGATTGGCGATCGTCGTCAGCGGCACCAGATCCTTCTCGATGTCGTAGTCGAGCTTCGGATAGAAACTCGGTGCGATCGCGTGGTGCACGGCGCCGACGAAGAACGTGTAGCCGTCTGGCGCCGCCTTTGCGGCAATCGAGGCGCCGACCGTGCCGCCCGCGCCGCCGCGGTTGTCGATGATCACCTGACGCCCGAGCTGCTTCGAAAGCTGCGCTGCGAGCGGACGCGCAAAGGCGTCGGTGCCGCCGCCCGGCGGGAACGGCACGATCAGCGTGATTGGCCTGGTGGGCCAGTTGGTGGACTGCGCATGCGCGGGCACGGCGGCGAGCACCGTGACGGCCAGTGCGGACAAGAGCAGCAATTGTCGATGCACGGAAGGGCTCCTTGGCGATCGTGTAGACGCGGCGCTCTGGCGGCGCCTGCGCTGCCGCGGGGCAACCGCGGCCCAGCTTGTTACTTTAGCTTCTCGCAGGTGTCGCGGGCGGCAGCCCACGACGCTGCAACACGACAAAGCAGGCAATTCCGATCAGCACCATCGGCACGGACAGCCACTGTCCGGCGGACAGTCCGAGAGGCATCGCACCATACAAGGCCTCAGGCTCGCGGAAGAACTCGCCGATGATGCGGAGAATCCCGTAGGCGACCAGGAACAGGGCTCCCACAGTCCCCGCAGGACGCGGACGGCGCGAGTAGATCCACAGGACTGCAAACAGCAGCAGTCCTTCCAGGGCGAACTGGTAAAGCTGCGACGGATGGCGCGGCAGGTTGTCGCCGGCCTGCGGAAAGATCATCGCCCAGGGCAGCGACGCATCGGTCACACGCCCCCAGAGTTCGCCGTTGATGAAATTGCCGATGCGCCCGGCGCCGAGCCCCAGCGGCACGAGAGGCACCACGAAGTCCGTCACCCGGAGGAACGACTTGCCGTGCGTGCGCGCGAACCACCACATTGCGACGATGACGCCGACAATGCCGCCGTGCGAGGCCATGCCGCCTTTCCACACCGCGAAGATCTCGAGCGGATTCGAAAGGTAGTACGACAGCGGGCCGTAGAAGATCACGTGGCCAAGGCGACCGCCGACGATGACGCCGATCATTCCGTAGAAGAGCAGATCGTCGACATCCTGCGCGGACATGTCGCGCCACGCGTCGCGCGAACGGAGCCGGCCCAGCAGCAGGAACAGCGCAAAGCCGGTCAGGTACATCAACCCGTACCAGCGGATGCTGATCGGGCCGAGCTGCAGGGCGATGGGGTCGAAGTGATGGACGGCAGGCACGCGGAGCTTTCGGCAAACGGCGCCCCGGCGGGGCGGCGGCTGAGATACAGGCGGCCTATTATTGCCTGTTCCCTTTGCCAACCTCCGCCAGCGACCACCATGCCACACAACGAACGCTCGAAGCACGTCACCCAGGGCGTCGCCCGCTCGGCCAACCGCGCGATGTACTACGCGATGGGTTACAAGGACGAGGACTTCGACAAGCCGATGATCGGCGTCGCCAACGGTCACTCGACGATCACGCCATGCAATTCCGGCCTGCAGAAGCTTGCGGATGCGGCGATCGAGGAGATCGCGGCCTGCAAGGCCAACTCGCAGGTGTTCGGTACGCCGACGGTTTCAGACGGCATCGGCATGGGCACCGAAGGCATGAAGTACTCGCTGGTGTCGCGCGAGGTCATCGCCGATTGCGTCGAGACCTGCGTCAACGGCCAGTGGATGGATGGCGTCATCGTCATCGGCGGATGCGACAAGAACATGCCTGGCGGGATGATGGGCATCGCACGCTGCAACGTTCCTGCGATCTACGTCTACGGCGGCACCGTGAAGCCCGGCCACTACAAGGGCAAGGACCTGACGATCGTCTCGGCCTTCGAGGCTGTCGGCGAGTTCACCGCGGGGCGCCTGAACGAGACCGACTTCAAGGAGATCGAGCGGCGCTGCATCCCCGGTTCGGGCTCATGCGGCGGCATGTACACGGCGAATACGATGAGTTCGTCGTTCGAAGCACTCGGCATGAGCCTGCTGTACTCGTCGACGCAGGCGAATCCGGATGATGACAAGGTGCAGAGCACGCGCGTCGCCGCGCGCGCTCTGGTCGAGGCCGTGAAGAAGAACCTGCGGCCGTCCGACATCATCACGCGCGAATCGATAGAGAACGCGGTGAGCCTGATCATGGCGGTCGGCGGCAGCACCAACGCGGTGCTGCATTACCTCGCCATTGCCGACGCTGCGGGCATTCCGTGGACAATCGACGACTTCGAGCGCATCCGGCGCAAGGTGCCGGTCCTGTGCGATCTCAAGCCCTCGGGCAAGTACGTCGCCACCGATCTGCACGAGGCCGGCGGGATCCCGCAGGTGCTGAAGATCCTGCTCGCAAACGGCCTGCTGCACGGTCACTGCATGACGGTCACCGGACGCACGATGGCCGACATGCTGAGCGAGGTCCCGGCGGAGCCGCGCGCGGATCAGGATGTGATCCGGCCGTTTGGCAAGCCGCTCTACGCGCAGGGCCATCTCGCCATCCTGAAGGGCAACCTCTCTACGGAAGGCTGCGTGGCCAAGATCACCGGCCTGAAGAATCCAACGATCACCGGACCGGCCCGCGTCTTCGATTCGGAAGATGACGCGATGGCTGCGATCCTGGCTGACCGCATCCGCCCCGGCGACGTGCTGGTGATCCGCTACGAAGGTCCGAAGGGCGGCCCGGGCATGCGCGAGATGCTCTCGCCCACGTCGGCGCTGATCGGCAAGGGCCTCGGCGAGAGCGTCGGACTGATCACCGATGGACGATTCTCGGGGGGTACCTGGGGCATGGTGGTCGGACACGTCGCGCCCGAAGCCTATGTGGGCGGCACGATCGCGCTGATCCGCGAGGGCGATTCCATCACGATCGACGCGCGCAAGCTGCTGCTGCAGTTGAACGTCCCCGACGACGAGATCGCCCGCCGCCGCGCGGCCTGGAAGCAACCTCCGCCGCGCTACACGAAGGGCGTCCTGCACAAGTTTGCGAAGCTCGTTTCGACCGCAAGCCGCGGAGCGATCACGGACTGACGCGCTTCGCTTACCGTCGCAGCGCCTGCGTCGGGCCCGCGTCGATGGGACGGCCACCGATGCCGGTTGGACCAACCGCATCGGGCGGCTGGGACCGACGCCATTCTTCAGCAGCTAGCGGCGCCTCGCGCGGTTCGATTCGAGCGCATCCTTGATGCGTTTTTTCTTGTGGGCCTCCATCTCGTCGAAGGCCTTCTTCTTGTCGAGGCCGAGGCGGCGCTCGACCAGCTCGAACCAGAGCAGCGCCAGCACGAACGGCACCGTGACCCACCACCACGAGAGGTTGGTAAAGAACGGGTGCACATCGAGCAGCTTGAGGACAATCAGCGCCACTCCGAACCACAGAAGCCACATGCAGACTCTCCCGCCCAAACGATGCGGAAACTATAGTCGCCGCTGCGGCGCGGCAGAAGGCCGGCAGTCAACGCAAAAGCGGCCAAGCCGTTAGAATCTTCAGGCTTTTAGCGGGCAAATCCCTTCCCGATCCGATACGGAGACTCTGATGAAGCACGTTGTCGCACTTGCCGCTCTGGGCCTCGCCGTCGCCAGCGGCCCGGTATTCGCCCAGGCGGAGCTCGCCAAGCAGAAGAACTGCCTTGCCTGCCACGCCATCGACAAGAAGCTCGTCGGCCCGGCCTACAAGGACGTCGCAGCGAAGTACAAAGGCGACAAGGACGCAGCCGCCAGGCTCGCCAAGAAGATCCGCGAGGGCGGCGTTGGGGTCTGGGGCCAGGTGCCGATGCCCGCGAATCCCCAGGTGAACGAGCAGGAGGCAATGTCGCTGGCCAAGTGGGTACTGTCGCAGTAGCCGTCGGTTAGCTGATCCAGCGAGGGGCGCTTCGGCGCCCCTCCTCTTTTCTGAGGCGGAGTCAGAGCACGCGGTCTGGCAACGCAACCGGCAGCGACTCGCCACCGATCAGCCGGGCGAGCAGTTCGCCGTTGCCGGCGGCGAGCGTCCAGCCCAGTGTGCCATGACCTGCATTCACATAGAGTCCGCCAATGCGCGTGGGGCCCAGGTACGGAACGTTCGACGGCGTCACCGGACGTAGGCCCGCCCAGTACTCCGGCCGGGAGTAGTCGCAGGCCTGTGGGAACAGTAACCGCGTGCGCCGCGTCAGCGCTGCGCATCGCACTGGGTCGAGCTCGAGATTGCGTGCGCCGATCTCGGCGGTTCCCGCGACGCGCAGGCGACTGCCGAGGCGAGAAAACACCAGCTTGTATTCGTCGTCAGTCAGGCTGACCGTCGGCGCCGCGCCACCCGCCAAAACGCGGAACGTTGCCGAGTAGCCTTTGCCGGGATAGATCAGTGGCCGGAGCCCCAGCGGGCGCAGGAGCCGTCCCGACTCGGCGCCGAGGCAGATGACCACGGCTTCTGCCGCTTCTCGGGCCTTGCGCCCGGCGGTGTCGACCAGTTCCGCGCCGCGCGCCCGTCCCTTCTCGACCCAGAGCGCCGCCGCTGCCGTGTCGAATCTGAACTGGACGCCACGCTCGAAGCACCGGTCCGCCAGAGCGACGGCAAAGGCGTGAGCGTCGCCGGACTCGTCCTCGGCGCAGTAGTCAGCGCCGACGATCCGGTCGGACACCGCAGCCAGAGCCGGCTCGATTTCGACCGCGCGCGCCGGCGTGACCTCGACCCGGTTGCATCCCAATTCTCGCATCAGCGCAGCCGGCGCGAGCGACGCGCGGAACTCAGCGGGATCCGTATAGAAATGCAGGATGCCGCGCTCGGAACAGTCATACTCGAGCGCGAGTTCCCGCCGCAACCTCTTCAAGACGCCGCGGCTGTGCAGCGCCAAACCAACGATCGCGCGGATATTGGCCGCGGCAGCTGCCGGTGTGCATTCGCGCAGGAACGCGGCGCACCATCGCCACTGCAGGGGATCGAGCCGCGGTCGGAACAGCAGGGGCGCATCCGGCCGGCCCAGCCAGCCCATGACCTTTCGCGGCGCCCCCGGATTGGCCCACGGTTCGGCGTGGCTGACCGAGATCTGGCCCCCATTGGCCAGGCTCGTTTCGAGCGCGGGTCCCGACCGGCGATCGACGACCACCACCTCGTGGCCCGCCTCGCGCAGGAACCAGGCACTCGCCACTCCGACGACCCCGGCACCAAGGACGAGGACACGCATGCCACCGCTCCGATTCAGCCGTCCCGATTCTAGGGACGGCGCGGAGACACCTGGCCACATGGCCCCGCGGCATTTGCGCAACAGCCCCCGGAAACGCGACTCGAGAGCCGTGTTGCGAGGCATCGCTCCCTAGGTACAATTCCCAAGTTTCGCCGGCGCAGCCCCACCGATTCGCGTAGTGCCGCCGCGAATCACGATCGGGACGGCGTTCCAGACAACATCCTCAGCCGGCCGACACCTCAAAGGAGAAAAGGTCCATGAATCACCGCGTCATGAAACTCGCACCGCTGGCGATCGCCGCGGCGGTCGCGCTTGCCGCTTGCGGCAAGAAGGAAGAGCCTGCCAAGACCGAAGCGCCGAAGGCCGCAGCAGCCGCGCCGGCCAAGGGCCAGATCAAGATTGGCCACGTCGCCCCGCTGACCGGTGGTATCGCGCACCTCGGCAAGGACAATGAAAACGGTGCCAAGCTGGCCGCCAAGGAAATCAACGCCGCGGGTGGCATCAAGCTCGGCGACCAGTCGTTCGACATCGTCATCGTCGGCGAGGACGACAAGGCCGATCCGAAGGAAGGCACGCTGGCCGCGCAGAAGATCGTCGACTCCGGCGCCGTCGCCATCGTCGGCCACCTGAACTCCGGTACGTCGATCCCTGCGTCGAAGATCTACTCCGACGCCAACATGACGCAGATTTCGCCGTCGGCGACTAACCCCAAGCTGACCGAGCAGGGATTCAAGACGACGTTCCGCGTCGTGGCGAACGACAACCAGCAGGGCGGCGTCCTGGCCAACTATGCGCATGACGCGCTGAAGGCCAAGACGATGGCCATCGTCGACGACCGCACCGCGTACGGCCAGGGTCTGGCGGACGTGGTCGAGAAGGTCGCGAAGGAAAAGGGCATCAAGGTCGTCGCCCGCGAATTCGCCACCGACAAGACAACGGACTTCAACGCCATCCTCACGAAGATCAAGGGCACCAAGCCTGACGTCATCATGTACGGCGGCATGGACGCCACGGCCGGCCCGCTCGCCAAGCAGATGAAGCAACTCGGCATCAAGAGTGTGCTGCTCGCCGGCGACGGCGTGTGCTCGCCCGAGTTCATCAAGCTGGCAGGCGACGCTGCCCCCGTGCTGCACTGCTCGATGGCCGGTGAGGCGGTCGAGAAGCTGGCCAAGGGCGAGGAGTTCAAGGCCAAGTACAAGGCCGAGTTCAACCAGGACGTGCAGGTCTACTCGCCCTACTCGTATGACGCTGTCTACGTGATCACCGACGCAATCAAGCGCGCCGGCAAGGCCGACCGCGCCGCCATCACGGCCGCGATGCCTGCGACCAACTATCCGGGCCTGACCGGCACGATTGCCTTCGACGAGAAGGGCGACATCAAGAACGGCGCCATCTCGATGTTCAAGGTCAACGGCGACAAGCTCGAGTACATCTCGACGGTCCGCTGATCCATCCGGCTCCGCGACAAACGGCACCTTCGGGTGCCGTTTTTCTTTGCCCACGCGCCACGGGCGCCGCGCCTTGCTACGATGCGCGGACTTCCTGCCGCCCCTGCCTCCTCCGACCGCCTCCAACACGCTCGCCGACCGTAATGGAAACCTTCATCCAGCAGGTCCTCAACGGTCTCGTGCTCGGCAGCATGTACTCGCTGATCGCGCTCGGCTACACGATGGTCTACGGGATCCTGAACCTGATCAATTTCGCGCACGGCGACGTGCTGACAGTCGGTGCGCTCACGTCGCTGTCCACGATCCTGCTGCTGCAGGCGATGTTCCCGGGCATGCCGGGATGGGTGCTGATCCTGGCCGGGCTGCTCGCCGCGATTCCGGTGTGCGTGGTCCTGAGCCTGGTGATCGAGCGCGTGGCCTACCGCCCGCTGCGCAATGCGCCGCGGCTGGCACCGCTGATCACGGCGATCGGCGTCTCGATCGTGATCCAGACGTTCGCGATGCTGATTTGGGGTCGCAATTACATGACGTTCCCGACGCTGATCTCCAACGCACCGATCGAGGTGGGCGGAGCGACGATCACGATCACCAAGCTGCTGGTGATCGGCCTGTCGGCCGCCGTGATGATCGGGCTGATGCTGCTGGTCAACCGCACCCGGCTCGGCCGCGCGATGCGCGCGACCGCCGAGAACCCGCGTGTGGCAGGCCTGATGGGCGTCAATCCCAACTTCGTTATCGCCGTGACCTTCGCGATCGGCGCCGCACTCGCGGCGCTGGCCGGTGTGATGCTGGCCGCCACCTACAGCGTCGCCCACTTCTACATGGGCTTCCTGCCCGGACTGAAGGCGTTCACCGCCGCCGTACTTGGAGGCATCGGCAATATTCCCGGCGCAATGCTGGGCGGTTTGCTGCTGGGCCTGATCGAGGCGCTTGGGGCCGGCTACATCGGTGAGCTGACCGGTGGCATCCTGGGCAGCCACTACCAGGACATCTTCGCCTTCCTGATCCTGGTGATGGTGCTTATCTTCCGGCCGTCCGGACTGCTCGGCGAGCGCGTGGCCGAGCGGGCCTGAACGGATGAAGACCCTGCTCCCAAAGCTAAGCAACGACCGCAGAGCCGCCTGGTTGGCGACGCTCCTGCTGGCGGCAGTTCTGATTGCGCTGCCGTTCGTGGTCGGCCACCTCGGCGGCAACGCGTTCGTGCGCGCCCTGGCATTCACCTGCCTTTACGTCATGCTGGCACTCGGACTGAACATCGTCGTGGGATTCGCCGGTCTGCTCGATCTCGGCTACATCGCCTTCTACGCAGTCGGCGCCTATGTGTACGCGCTGCTGGCATCGCCGCACCTCTCGTCGCACTTCGCCTGGATCGCGCAGATGTTTCCGAACGGGCTGCACATCTCGATCTGGTTAGTCATCCCGCTCGGCGCCGGGCTGGCTGCCTTTGCCGGCATCCTGTTCGGCGCGCCGGTGCTGAAGCTGCGCGGCGACTATCTGGCGATCGTCACGCTGGGCTTCGGTGAGATCACGCGCATCTTCATGAACAACCTGAATGCGCCACTCAACATCACCAACGGCCCGCAGGGCATCACGCTGATCGACCCGGTGCGTATCCTCGGCATCGACTTCGGCCGCCCGCAGTCGCTGTTCGGGTTCGAGTTGCCGCCGGTTTACCTGTACTACTACCTGTTCCTGGTGCTGACGATTGCCGCCATCGTCGTCTGCGTCCGCCTGCAGGACTCGCGGCTCGGCCGCGCGTGGATGGCGATCCGCGAGGACGAGATCGCGGCCAAGGCGATGGGCATCAACGTGCGCAACGTCAAGCTGCTGGCGTTCGCGCTCGGCGCAACCTTCGGCGGTGTCTCCGGTGCGATGTTCTCGGCGTTCCAGGGTTTCGTGTCACCGGAATCGTTCGTGCTAGGTGAATCGATCATTGTGCTGTCGATGATCGTCCTGGGCGGCCTCGGCCACATTCCCGGCGTGTTGCTCGGCGCGATTCTGCTGTCGATGTTTCCCGAGGTGCTCCGGCATACGGTCGTCCCGGTGCAGAACTTCCTGTTCGGCCACGTCGTGGTCGATGCCGAGGTGCTGCGGATGATGCTCTACGGCTTCGCAATGGTGCTGGTCATGCTGTATCGGCCGAAGGGATTGTGGCCGGCGCCCGAGCACGGCATCAACCCGGCGAGCCGCGCGGGCCAGACTGCGCCGCAGAGAGCGTGATGGCAGACGTCGTCCTGCGAGTCACCGGTGTCAACAAGCGCTTCGGCGGCCTGCAGGCGCTGTCGGATGTCGGCATCGAGATTGCGCGCGGCGAGATCTACGGACTGATCGGCCCCAACGGCGCCGGCAAGACGACGTTTTTCAACGTCATTACCGGGCTCTACACACCGGACTCCGGCAGCTTCGAACTCGACGGCAAACCGTATTCGCCGACCGAGGTGCACCGTGTGGCCCAGGCGGGCATTGCGCGCACTTTCCAGAATATCCGGCTGTTTCCCGACATGACCGCGCTGGAAAACGTGATGGTAGGGCGCCATGTGCGCACGCACGCGACCGCGCTCGGCGCCATTTTGCGCAACCGCCGTACCCTCGAGGAAGAGCGCGGGATCAAGGCGCGTTCGCTGGAACTGCTGGACTACGTCGGCATCCGCAAGTACGCCGACTTTCAGGCGCGCACGCTCGCCTATGGCGACCAGCGGCGCCTCGAGATCGCACGCGCGCTCGCGACCGAGCCCAAGCTTCTGGCACTGGACGAGCCGGCGGCCGGCATGAACGCAACCGAAAAGCTGGCGCTGCGTTCGCTGCTCGAGGCGATCTGCCGTGACCGAATCACGATCCTGCTGATCGAGCATGACGTGAAGCTGGTGATGGGTCTGTGCGACAAGGTCACCGTGCTCGACTACGGCAAGATGATCGCGGTCGGGCCCCCGGCCGAAGTGCAGCGCAATCCTGCGGTGATCGAGGCCTACCTGGGCGGCGGCCACAAGGACGTCGCGACGAAGGTCGCGTGAGATGCCCGACATCGTCCTCCGCGTCGCAGCGCTAAAGGTGGCCTACGGCGGCATCCAGGCCGTCAAGGGTGTCGACCTCGAGATCCAGGCCGGCGAGTTGGTCACGCTGATTGGTGCGAACGGGGCGGGCAAGACTTCGACGCTGAAGGCGATTACGGGTACGCAGGCGTGGGCTGGCGAAATCCACTACATGGGGCAGCCGACGCGGGGCATGGCGTCGTATCAGCTGCTCGCCCGCGGGCTTGCAATGGTGCCGGAGGGCCGCGGCGTCTTCGCGCGCATGACCGTGACCGAGAATCTGCAGATGGGCGCCTTCGTGCGCAACGACGATGCCGCGATACGCCGCGACATCGACGAGATGTTCACGATCTTCCCGCGACTGAAGGAGCGCGCGAAGCAGTTGGCCGGGACGCTCTCCGGCGGCGAGCAGCAGATGCTGGCGATGGCCCGCGCCCTGATGAGCCAGCCCAAGCTGCTGCTGCTCGACGAGCCGTCGATGGGTCTTTCGCCGATCATGGTCGAAAAGGTCTTTGAAGTAATTCGGACTGTGGCCGCGCGCAAGGTACCGATGCTGCTGGTCGAGCAGAACGCCCGCCTCGCGCTCGAGTCGGCGCACCGCGCTTACGTCATGGAGTCGGGGCTCATCACGCTGAGCGGCGACGCGAAGGCGATGCTGTCCGATTCGAAAGTGCGGGAAGCCTACCTGGGCGAAGCCGCCTAGCGGCCGCGACGACGCGGTCTCGCAGTACCACCCTCACCGTCGCTACCTGTGGCGCGGCTTGGGGCGCTCCGCAGCGGGCCCGCGGGCCGCCTGCTGGCGCAACCAGGACACAAAGCGCTGCACCTTGCCCCATTTCCCGTGTGTCTCGGGGAAGACGATGTGGTGCGCGTGCACGCGCATGCCCTTGCGGTCCGCAAACACCGGCACTAGGGCACCGTTCGCGATGTGAACTTCAGCGAGCCGGCTGCTCTCGAGCGCGATTCCGAGTCCCTGCACCGCCGCTTCGATGACCATGTAGGCGCGGTCGAAGCGCAGGGTGTAGGTGGCAGGGCTCACTGCCACGCCGTGGGCGGCGAACCAGCGCGGCCACTGCATGACATTGATGTCGGAGAAGATCAGCGGCTGGCCGAGGAGGTCCTCCGGCGCCGGCAGTCGGTTGCGCTGCAGCAGGGTGGGACTGGCGAGCGGCAGGATCTCCTCCTCGAAGATCGACTCGACGTGCAGCTCACCCCACTTGACGTTGCCGTAGCGGATGTCGAGGTCCACCTCGCCGCGCGAGAAGTCGGAGTGGGTGTGAGCCGCAGACAGCTGAACGCGCAGGTCCGGGTGTTCGGCCAGGAAAGCCGGCAGGCGCGGCATCAGCCACAGCGTGGCGAAACTCGGCGAGACGTGCACGCGCAGCACTTCCACGCCTTCGGTGCTGCGTGCATTCAGCGCCGCGCTTGCGATCAGCGCCAACGCGCCGGTGAGGTCACTCTGGAAGCGCTCGCCTACCGGGGTCAGCACCAGGCCGCGCGAGGTGCGGTCGAACAGGCGCCGTCCGACGAAGCCCTCCAGGTTGGCGATCTGGTGGCTGACCGCCGAGGCGGTCACATTGAGCTCGTCGGCGGCCTTGTTGATGCTGCCGAGCCGGGCGACGACCTCGAACGCGAAGATTCCCTTGAGCGGAGGCAGGTGCATCGGGGCATCAAAAAAATTTCAATGCGGCCTGAGGCCGGCTAGCTTGCTGCCATTCGGCACCGAACGCAACATGCGCTCTACATCGAAATCACGAAGGAGACGCAATGCTGCTTGCCAACAAGGTTGCCCTGGTGACCGGTGGAGCCGGCCTGAACGGGCTTGGTTTTGCCACCGCCCGCATGCTGGCCTCCCAGGGGGCCAAGGTCGTCATCCTCGACCTGGCACAGGCCGATCCGGCCGCTGCCGCAGCCAAGCTCGGATCTGAACACCTCGGCGTCGTCGCCGACGTCACCAACAAGGCAAGCTGCGAAGCCGCCGCATCGACCGCGCTGGCGCGTTTCGGCCGGATCGACATTCTCGTCAACAACGCCGGTATCACCCAGCCGCGCAAGACGCTCGACATCAGCGAAGCCGACTACGACGCGGTCCTCAATGTCAGCCTGCGCGGCACCCTGCTCGCATCGCAAGCCGTGCTACCCGCGATGCGCAAGCAGAAGAGTGGCTCGATCATCTGTATCTCGTCGGTTTCGGCGCAGCGCGGCGGCGGCATTCTCGGTGGCCCCCACTATTCGGCGGCCAAGGCCGGTGTGCTCGGCTTGGCGCGCGCGATGGCGCGCGAATATGGCCCGGAAGGCATCCGCGTCAATTCGATCACCCCGGGACTGATCGCCACCGACATCAACAAGGGCAAGATCCCCGACGACCGGATGGGCGGGATCCTGGAACAGATTCCGCTCGCACGCATCGGCGAGCCCAGCGACATCGCCGGCGCAGTCGTCTTCCTCGCGAGTGATCTGTCCAAGTACTGCACCGGCGTCACGCTCGACGTCAACGGCGGAATGCTGATTCATTGAGTCATTGAACAAGGACACGCGATGACGGACAAACTTTCGAAACTCGCCGACTCAGCCTACCGGATCCGCCGCTACGCGCTGCGCATGGGCGAGGTGCAGGGGCAGGGCTACATCGGCCAGGCGCTCGGCATGGCCGAGATCCTGGCTGTCGCCTACAGCCACGCGCTGAACCTGAAACCCGACCACCCCGAGTGGGAGGGACGCGATCGCTTCCTCCTGTCGCACGGTCACTATGCGATCGCCTTTTACGCCGCATTGATCGAGGCGGGGATCGTTCCCGAAAGCGAACTCGAGACCTACGGCGGCGACGACAGCCGCCTGCCGATGTCCGGCATGGCGAGCTACACGCCGGGGATGGAGATCTCGGGCGGCTCGCTCGGGCAGGGCCTGCCGATCGCGGTCGGCATGGCGCTCGGACTGCGCCAGAAGGGCAACCCGGCCTTCGTCTACAACTGCATGTCCGACGGCGAGCTCGACGAGGGCTCGACGTGGGAAGCGGCAATGTCGGCTAGCCACTTCGAACTCGCCAATCTGATCACGCTGGTCGACGTCAACAACCAGCAGGCCGACGGCCAGTCGACCAAGGTGCTCGCCTTCGAGCCCCTCGTGGACAAATGGGCCGCGTTCGGCTGGCATGTGCAGCGAGTCAGCGGCAACGATCTTCCGGCGGTGCTCGCCGCCTTCGACAAGGCACGCAACCTGGCGCAGCCGCGGCCGCGGGTGATTCTGTTCGACACCAAGATGGGCAAGGGTGTGCCCTTCCTCGAACAACGCGAGAAGAACCACTTCATGCGCGTCGATGCCGACGAGTGGCAGCACGCGATTGAACTGCTGGATGCCGCGCATGCGGCGAGGAGCTGAACCATGAGCACTGTTGCAAACAAGCCTCGCCTGAAGACCTCGGCCATGATCGCCTCGATCGCCGGCGAGGGACAGCGCACGCGCCCTGCTCCCTTCGGCAACGCGCTGGTGGAGCTGGCACAGCGGCGGCCCGAGGTCGTCGGCATGAGCGCCGATTTGGCCAAGTACACCGATCTGCACATCTTCGCGCAGGCATTTCCGGATCGCTTCTTCCAGATGGGCATGGCCGAGCAGCTGCTGATGGGCGCAGCGGGCGGCATGGCCAAGGAAGGCTTCATTCCGTTCGCCACGACCTATGCGGTGTTCGCCGCGCGCCGTGCCTATGACTTCATCCACCAGGTGATCGCCGAGGAAAACCTCAACGTCAAGATCGCCTGTGCGCTGCCCGGGCTGACCACCGGCTACGGCCCCAGCCACCAGGCGACCGAGGACCTCGCCATTTTCCGCGGCATGCCGAACCTGACGATCATCGATCCGTGCGATGCGGTCGACGTCGAGCAGGCAGTGCCGGCAATGGCCGCACACAACGGGCCGGTGTACATGCGCCTGCCGCGCGGCCAGGTGCCGGTGGTACTCGACGAGTACAACTACACGTTCGAGCTCGGCAAGGCCAAGCTGCTGCGCGATGGCAAGGACGCGCTGGTCATCTCCAGCGGCTTCATGACAATGCGCGCGCTCGAGACGGTCGAGAAGCTGCGCGCCGACGGCGTCGATGTCGGCGTGCTGCACGTGCCGACGATCAAGCCACTCGACGAGGAAACGATCGTGCGAGAGGCGTCACGCAGCGGACGGTTGGTGATCGTGGCCGAGAACCACTCGATCGTCGGCGGCCTGGGCGAAGCGATCGCTGGCGTGCTGCTGCGCACGGGGGTCACGCCGCCCTTCCGCCAGATCGCGCTGCCCGACGCTTTCCTCGATGCCGGCGCGCTGCCGACGTTGCATGACAAGTACGGTATCTCGACCGCGGCGATGGTGCGGTCCATCAAGGGCTGGCTGTAGGCGAATTGGGCGCCGGCCTGCGGCGCCGTCATTTCAATAAGACCATTAAGGAGACAGACAATGAAGTTGCTTTCCATTCTTGCGGTGACCGCACTTGCGGTGGGTTGCGGCACGGCTGCGGCGCAAACCAAGCTCACGCTCGGCCACGGTGCTGCGCCCGGCAATCCGCGCCATGAAGCCGCTGTCGCCTTCGCCAACGCTGTCAAACAGAAGAGCGGCGGCAAGATCGAGGTCAATGTGGCGCCGTCGGCGCAACTCGGCGACGACGCCGCCATGCTGACCGCGCTGCGTTCCGGATCGCTCGACATGTCCGCTAACAGTCAGGGAGCGACGGCCACCATCGTGCCCGAGTACGCCGCGTTCGGCATGCCGTTCCTGTTCGCGGACCCGGCGGCGGCGTTCAAGCTGCTCGATGGACCGCTCGGCAAGGAACTCGCCGAGAAGTCGGCGGCGAAGAACCTGATTGTCCTCGGCTACTGGGACAACGGTATCCGCCATGTATCGAACAGCAAGCGGCCGATCCTGAACCCGGCCGACATGAAGGGCCTGAAGATCCGCACGCCGCCGGACGCGGTGACGATCGACATCATGACTGCGCTCGGCGCCGAGACACAGCAGATCAAGTTTGCCGAGCTCTACGTCGCCTTGCAGCAGGGGGTGGTCGACGGTCAGGAGAATCCGCTCGCCAATATCGATGCGTCGAAGCTATACGAAGTGCAGAAGTACATCTCGCTGACTGGCCACAAATTCGAGATGACGCCGCTCCTGATGAGCAAGCGGACCTGGGACCGTCTTTCCGAGGCGGATCGCAAGATCATCCTGGAAGCTGCCAACGAAGCCACAGCCGTGCAACGCAAGCTCTCGAAGGAAGCGGACGACCGCCTCCTCGTCGAGCTGCCGAAGAAGGGCGTGAAGATCGACAAGGTCGACCAGGCCCAGTTCTCCAAGGCCACCGAATCTGTCACAGCCAAGTGGACCAGCGGGCCGATCGGCGACTACGTCAAGAAGGTCGTCGCCGCGGCGCACGCCAAGTAGCGGACGCAGATCCGAACAACCACTGGCGGGCCGGTCAACGAGCGGCTCGCTCGATACCGAGGAGACACCATGGCATCCGTCATCGCGGAAAAGCTGAATCGCAGCATCGCGTGGGTCTGCGCTGCGATCCTGTACCTGACGTTCGGCGCGATCTTCCTCATCCTCTGCAGTGACGTGATCCTGCGCTACTTCAGCGGCTCGAGCCTGCGCTGGGCTTCGGAGATTCCGGAGCTGCTGTTCCCGTGGCTCGTCATGGCCGGCGTCGTGCTCGCGGCACAGCACGGCGCGCACATTGCAACGACATTCATTGCCGACGCCGTCCACGGCCGTATGCGACAGATTCTTGCCTCAGTCGGCCATGTCGCGATCATCGGCGCTTACAGCCTGCTGGCGGTCATCACAGCGCAGGCGATCCCAATCGTGGCCGATGAGCGGTCACCGATCCTTGGCGTTCCAGGTTCGGTCACCTACACCTGCCTTTTCATCGGCTTCGTCCTCATCGCACTGGTCCATCTGGGCGAGTTGCTGAACTGGGTCAAGGAAAAGCACGAACAAGTCACGGGAGCCTTCTGATGAGTGCCGTCGCCTTCCTGATCTTCGCGATTGCCGCGATCGCGGCAATCCCGATCGCCCACGCGCTCGTGCTGGCCGCCATCGGCGGCATCCTCACTTCGGACCGGGTGCCACTCAGCCTCGTGGTCGAACAGATGGTGTCGCAGGTCCAGAGCTTTCCTCTGATCGCCATCCCGTTCTTCATCCTGACCGGCGCGCTGATGATGGGCGGCCGACTGGGGCAGACGCTGATCGACCTGATGACGACGCTGATCGGGCGCTTCCATGGTGGCCCGGCGCAGGTTGGCGTGATGTCGTCGACGATCTTCGGCGGCGTTTCGGGCTCGGCGGTCGCCGATGCCTCGGCCATCGGCTCCATGCTGATTCCGTGGCAGAAGAAGCTCGGCTACCCGGGTTCGTTTGCCGCTGCGACACTCGCAGCGGCTGCGACGATCGACATCCTGATTCCGCCCTCGATCCCGTTCATCATCTATGCGCTCGCATCAGGCGCCTCGATCGGGGCACTGTTCATCGCCGGCATCCTGCCTGGAATGATGCTGTGCTTCGGCTTCATGGCCGTGTGTTACTTCGTCGGGCGCGCCAAGAACTACCCGCGGGAAGTGCGCCCCATCAGCGTGAAGCTGGTCCTCAAGGAGGTCGGCTACGCCTCTCCGGCGCTGGCGCTGCCGGTCCTGATCATCGTCTTTCTGCGCTTTGGCATTGCCACTCCGACCGAGGTCAGCATCATCAGCACGCTCTATGCAGGGGTGATCTCGATGCTGGTCTACCGTGACATGACGCTGCAACGGGTCAAGGCCGCAGTGCTCGAAGCAGGCATAGCGACTGGCGTCGTGCTGCTCGTCATCATGGCGTCGAGCGCGATGGGCTGGATCATCACGTTCGAACAGCTTCCGGTGGCGTTCGCCGACTTCGCAAAGAACACGCTGCATGAGCATTGGCTCATCATCCTCGCGATGAACATCATCATGCTGTTCGCCGGGATGTTCATCGACCTGCCTGCGGCCGTGCTGCTGCTGACGCCGATCTTCGTTCCGCTCGCCAATATGGCCGGGATGGACCCGGTTCAGCTCGGCGTGATGATGGTCGTCAATCTCGCGATCGGGCTTTACACGCCCCCGGTCGGAACGACGCTCTTCATCACCAGCTCGATCGCCAAGGTCAAGATCGGCGAGACCGTGCGGGCAATGGTTCCCTTCTACCTGGTGGCGCTGGCCGTGCTCCTGTTGATGAGCTACGTGCCGGCGCTGACGATCCACTAGAGATTCACCGCGTGAAGGCGACGCCATCATGAACACGTTGGAAGCTGTCAAGTCGTCGGTTCGCGAGGCCGTCAACTCGCAGAAGCTCGCGAACGCGATCCGGTTCGTCTCGATCGACGCGATCGTGCGCGCGACCGAGGGCCACCAGGGCGTTCCGCTCGGCATGGCCGAGATCGCGACGGCGCTGTTCACGCGGCACCTGAAGTTCAACCCTGCCGATCCGACCTGGCCGGACCGCGACAGGTTCGTGCTGTCGAACGGCCACGGCTCGATGCTGCTGTTTTCGCTGCTGTACCTGACGGGCTACGAGGCAATTTCGATCGATCAGATCAAGAGCTTCCGCGAGCTTGGATCGCGCTGTGAGGGGCATCCCGAGTTCGACACCGCGAGCGGGATCGAGGTGACGACCGGACCGCTCGGCCAGGGCGTGGCGAATGCGCTCGGCATGGCCGTCGCCGAGGCCTATCTGAGCGCGCGTTTCGGCGCCGGACTCGTCGATCACCATACCTACGTGTTCGCCGGCGACGGGTGCCTGCAGGAGGGCATCGGCCAGGAGATGATCTCGCTCGCCGGCCACCTGCGCCTCGGCAAGCTGGTGCTGTTCTGGGACGACAACCGCATCACCGACGATGGCAGCACCACGCTGTCGATCAGCGAGGACGTGGCCGCGCGCTTCCGCGCCGCCGACTGGCACGTGATTGAAGTCGATGGCCACGACCTCGAGGCGGTGTCGGCCGCGATCGCGGCGGCGAAGCGCGACCCGCGACCTTCGATGATCGCGTGCCGCACGATCATCGGCCGCGGCATCGCGCGCCTGCAGGGCCAGCGCGGCGGCCACAGCGCGCGGCTTTATCCCGAGGACGCCGAAGCGGCGCGCCGCGATCTCGACTGGCCCCATGCGACCTTCGAGGTTCCCGTAGACATCCTCGACGCATGGCGCGCCGCAGGGCGCCGCAGCCGCACCGAGTACAACGCCTGGAAGCAGCGCGTCGCCGCGCTGCCTGCCGATCAGCGCGGCGAGTTCGAGCGCGTGGTGCGCGGCGATCTTCCGGCCGGCTGGCGCGACGTGGTGCTGGACTACAAGCGCGGCGCCCCGCTGCAGGACCCGCCTCTCGGCGGAATCATGATTTCGGCCGAGATCAACGATCGGCTCAAGGACGTGCTGCCAGAGCGCATTGTCGGCTGCGCCGACCTCGAGGCACCGACCAGCCACAAGCGCCGCCTGACCGCATTTACTGCGGACGATCGCAGCGGCGCCTACGTGCACTGCGGCGTGCGCGAGCACCTGATGGGCGCGATGGCCAACGGCATGGCCGCGCACGGCGGGGTGATTCCGCTCGCCGTCACTTACCTGCCGTTCTCAGACTACGAGCGGCCCGCGATGCGGATGGCGGCCCTGATGGGTCTGCCAGTCAAGTTCGTGTTCAGCCACGATTCGATCGGCGTCGGCAAGAACGGGCCGACGCATCAGCCGGTCGAAATCCTGGCATCGCTGCGGGCGATGCCGAACATGCTGGTGCTGCGTCCGGCCGACGCCGTCGAAGCCGCGGAGTGCTGGGAGATCGCGCTCGCCCACCGCAGCGGGCCGACAACGCTGGTGTTTGCGCGCCAGGCGTTGCCGTGTGTGCGAGCGCATGCCACCGACGAGAATCTCAGCCGGCGCGGTGCCTACGTGCTCGCCGATGCCGAAGGCGGCGCCCGCCGGGTCACGCTGCTCGCGACCGGCTCCGAAGTGGCGCTGGCAGTCGCGGCGCGCGCGCGACTGCAGGCGGAAGGCATTCCGACCGCCGTGGTTTCGATGCCGAGCTGGGAGCTGTTCGATGCGCAGGACGCCGCGTACCGCAAGTCTGTTCTGCCGCACGACGGCGTGCGCGTCGCCGTGGAGGCCGCGGTGCGCTTCGGCTGGGATAAGTATCTCGGCATCGAGGGCGGCTTCGTCGGCATGACCGGATTCGGCGCCTCGGGTCCTGCCGAGCAGCTCTACGAGCATTTCGGCATCACGCCAGCCGCGGTCGTCGCGGAGGCGAAGCGCTGCCTCGCATCGCGCTGACCGGAGCGGCACCATGCGCAAGCTTGTCTTCCTCGATCGTTCGACGATCGCGCCTCAGGTGCGCCTGCGGCGTCCGCAGTTTGCGCACGAACTGATCGAACACGAGAACACGCATCCCGGTCAGGTGGTGGAGCGACTGGCCGGGGCGTCGGTGGCGATCCTGAACAAGGTGCCGCTGCGGGCCGACGCCCTTGCGCAGTTGCCCGACCTGAAGCTGATTGCGGTGGCCGCCACCGGCACCGACTGTGTCGACAAGGAGACCTGCAAGGCGCGCGGCATCGCGGTCTCCAACATCCGCGGCTATGCGGTCAACACGGTGCCGGAGCACACGTTCGCGCTGCTGCTCGCGCTGCGCCGGAATGTCGTCGCGTATCGCGAGTCGGTGATCGCCGGCCGCTGGCAGCAGTCGGGGCAGTTCTGCTTCTTCGACCATCCGATCCACGACCTCGCCGGCGCGCGACTCGGAATCATCGGCGAAGGCGTGCTCGGACAGCGCGTCGCCGGCATCGCCAGGGCCTTCGACATGGTGCCGATGTTCGCCGCCCACAAGGGAGTTTCCGGGCTCGGCCCGCTGTACACGCCTTGGCAGGAGGTGCTGGAAACGAGCGACATCATCACGCTGCATTCGCCGCTCACACCGCGGACCCGCGGCATGATCGCGATGCCGGAGTTCCGGGCGATGAGGCGGCGACCCCTGCTGATCAACACGGCACGCGGCGGCCTGGTGGACGAGACTGCGCTCGTCGAAGCGCTCGACCAGGGACTGATCAGCGGTGCCGGCTTCGACGTGACCAGCGACGAGCCTCCGGCGCCCGACAACCCGCTGCTGAAGATCGCGGCGCGCCCGAATGTGATCCTGACACCGCACGTCGCCTGGGCGTCGGACGAGGCGCAGCAGAGCCTGGCTGATCAGCTGATGGACAACATCGAGAGCTTCATCGCCGGGCGGCCACGCAACCTCGTCGAAGGCGGCTACTGAAGGAAGGCGGGGCCCCGGGCCTACAGCGCCGCGCTGTCGCTGCGCCGGACCGATACGGCGGTTTCCATGCCGATGAAATGCGCCGGGTCGCCATACCAGCGCCCGGATACCGGCGCGGCCAGCGCGGGGTCACGCGCGTAGGCGACGCGGATCAGACTGGCGCCGCCGAACAGCGCGTTGGTCGGGTCGAACGGAACCCATCCCGCTCCGGGCAGGTAAGCGTGCATCCACGCATGCGTCGCCCCCGCACCGCTCACATCGGCGTCGCCGCCCGCGTCGACGCTGGCGTCGTACAGGTATCCGGACACGAAGCGCGCCGCGATGCCCAGGCGCCGGACGACCTCCATCATCAGCAGCGCAAAGTCACGGCAAGACCCGGTGCCGCGCTCGATCGTCTCGTGCGGGGTCTGCGTTCCTTCCGCTTCGCGCACCTCATAGCGGAACTGCGCCTTGATCGCCGCCGCGATCGATGTCAGAAGCTCGCGCGTGTCGGGTCGCACCACCGGCGCGAGAAACGGCCTGCACCATTCGAACACCCGACCTTCGGGGTCGGGGTAGTGCCGCTCGAGCAGTGCGCCGAGGTCGCGGCGTTCGTCGGCGCTGTAGTCGAACGGCCAGCGGCGCGCATGCGGCGCCAGCGGCAGTTCGTTGATACCGCGCACGCCGCGGTGCGAGACACGGAAGCGGCAGTCGATGCAGAGCTGGTCCGACATCCCCGCCGGAGTGATCAGCGTGACCCAGTTCGACTGTGTGTCCTGCACCCAGTCGACGCGCGCCGCCATGCTCACATCGGCCGCGGCGTCGAGTATGCGGATGTCGTGCCCCGACCGCGGACGGAACATCACGCGGTGCTCGCCAAAGCGCACCGACTGCGCATAGCGATAGGTGGTCGTGTGCCGCACCTCGAGGATGCGCGGCGTCATGGCGTATCCGGGCTCGCCTTCATCCACTGCGCCAGCGCGCGCGCCTTCTCGTCGCCCTGCTCCATCGCCTGCAGCACGCGGGCACGATCGTCCGCCGGGCGGTTCTGGCTCAGCTTGAACTTGGCGTCAACGCGCTGCATCTCGATGCTGAAGGCAACGATGCCCGACTTCATGCCTTCGCGAAAGTCCGGTTCGAGCGCGTCCCACTGCGTGTGGTAGGCGGGATCGTGCTGCCCGATCAGCGCCTTGAGCACCTGCTCCTTGCGCTCGCTGTCGTGCGTCACGGCGATGCGGCCCCACACGTGCACCACCGCATAGTTCCAGGTCGGGACGGCCTTGCGCGCCGAGTACAGCGACGGCGAGATATAGGCGTCGCCGCCCTGGAACACCACGAGCACCTCGGGCGTCTGCTCCCACGCCTGCCAGTGCGGGTTGGCGCGCGCGACGTGGCCCATCAGGCGCCAGGGTTCGCTCGCATCGTCCAGCAGCAGCGGCGCATGCGTGACGATCGGCTCTTCGCCCGGGCCGATCAGCGTGGCGAGCGGGTTTGCGCGAATCAGGCGTGCTGCCTGCGCAGCGCTCGCGTTGAAGTGCGGTGGCGTGTACAGCATCAGCCGAGCCCCTCGCCTTCCGGCAAGCCGAGCATCAGGTTAAGGTTCTGCACCGCGGCCCCGCTCGCCCCCTTGCCCAGATTGTCGAGGCGGGCAACCAGCAGCGCCTGGCGTGTCGCCTCGTTGGCGAAGACGAAGACTTCGAGGCGATTGGTGTCGTTCAGCGCTTCGGGCTCGAGGAACGCACCCGCGCGCAACGCGGTGGTGTCGTCGAGCGGACGCACCACGATGAAGGCCTCGCCGGCAAAGTGCTCGCGATAGGCCGCGTGCAGGTCGGCGCCACGAACCGTGCCCGGCAGCGCACCGAGCTGCAGAGGCACGTGCACCAGCATGCCCTGCCGGAAGTACCCGACCGATGGCGAGAACAGCGGTGCCCGCGCCAGCAGGCCATGACGCTGCATCTCGTCAACGTGCTTGTGGCGCAGCGTGAGTCCGTAGTCGCCGTACTTCTGCGGACGCCCATCCGGTGTGGGCTGTTCGAAGCTCTCGATCATTTTCCGGCCGCCGCCCGAATAGCCGGAGACCGCGTGCACTGTCACTGGAAAGTCGTCTGGCAGCAGTCCGCGCTCGCGCAGCGGCCGCACCAGCGCGAGAAATCCGGTCGGATAGCAGCCGGGGTTGGACACTCGCCGCGAGGTCGCGATCGCACCGCGCTGTGTCCGGGTCAGCTCCGCAAACCCGTACGTCCAGCCGGTTGCCGTCCGATGAGCCGTGCTCGCATCGATCACCCGCGTGGTCGGGCTCTCAATAAGCGTCACAGTCTCGCGCGCCCCGTCGTCGGGCAGGCACAGGATGACGCAGTCGGCGCGATTGACGATATCGCGCTTCGCGGCCGGATCCTTGCGGGCCTCGGGCGGCAGGCTCAGCAGTGTCAGGTCGCGGCGCGGCTGCAGGCGGGTGCGGATCTGCAGCCCGGTGGTGCCGTGCTCGCCGTCGATGAAGACCGTCGGTGTGCTCATGTCGCTGGCCTCAGCGATGCCGTCGCGCCGTGGGCGTGCCGGTAGACATCGGGATTGTGCCTCTCCATCGAGCGCTGCGGTTCGGCGAGTTCCGTGAAGCCGAAACGACGGTACAGCGCGTGGGCGTCGCGCGTCCGCAGCGCCCAGCGACGCAGGCCCTGCAGGTCCGCATGCCCGACGATGGCGCCGATCAGCCGCGTACCGACGCCGCGGCCGCGCACCGACGGCGCCACGAACACGTCGCAGAGCCACGCGTAGGTTGCGCGGTCCGTCACGAGCCGCGCGAACGCGACCTGCTCGCTCCCCGCGTACGCGGAGGCGACCAGCGAGTTGTCGACGGCGCGCTCGAACACCGCGCGCGGCAGCCCGAGCGACCAGTAAGCCTCGCGGCTGAGCCAGCCGTGAACGCGGTCGCGGTCTACCCGCGCCGGGTCGAAAGTAATCGTCAATCCGTCCATGCGGCCTCCCTCAGCCGGCGGTCGAGTCCTCGCGCGACATGCCGGTCGCATACCCCGAAAAACAAAAAGGCCGCGGAGTCCGCGGCCTTTCGTGCAGGCACCCGTAATTCGGTGCTCAGCCCTGCGCGCGCGCTCCTCTGCGGAAATCCGCATGACGTCGCTCGCGTCGGGCCCGGTTAATCATCAAAGCACTATAGCGCACCTCCGCGCACATGCAAGCAGCCGCGCTCGGCTGGGCATCGTGACGGGCTGTTCCGCGTACGTGCCCTCGCCGGCCATGGCCTCTGTCAACCGAATCTCCAGGCTCGGAGCGATAATGAGCACAGAGAGGTCTAGATGCCGATCTACGAATACGTCTGCGGGGACTGCGGCAAGGAGTTCGAGGCGCTGGTGCGGGCCAGCACAACGCCGCAATGCCCGGGCTGCCGGTCGACGCGGCTCGAGAAGCAACTGTCGGTATTCGCGACCGCGAATGCCGAGCCCGCCATCGCGGCCAGCCCGTGTTCGACCTGCGGCGACCCGCGCGGACCGGGAGCCTGCCGCTTCAACTAAGGCCTGTTTGCAGGCCCTGGAGTTTGGTGTCGCCGCCCCGTTCAGGCGGTGATGCCGAGTTTCTGCGCCAGTCCGATGCGCTGCAGCTTGCCGGTGGCGCCCTTCGGAATCTCGTCCATGAACAGGATCCTGCGCGGCACCTTGTGGTCGGCGAGCCGGTGGCCGACGAACTCGCGCAGCTCGCGATCGGTCGCGCTCCGGCCTTCGCGCAGGACGACAACGGCGCCGACATCCTCACCCAGCTTGTCGTGCGGGATCGCGAAGGTGACGACCTGTGCGACCGCCGGGTGATCCATCAGCACCTCGTCGACTTCGCGCGGCGAGATCTTCTCGCCGCCGCGGTTGATGATCTCCTTCAGCCGGCCGGTGATGGACAGATATCCGTCGGCATCGATCGACCCCTGGTCGCCGGTGCGGAACCAGCCGGCAGCGAAGGCCTCGCCGTTGGCCTTCGGGTTGTTTTCATATCCGAGCGTAACGTTTGGACCACGAATCACGATTTCTCCGGTGGATCCGCCGGGCAGCAGCGCGCCGGCTTCGTCCATGATGCTGATCTCGGGCCCGGCCGCGATGCCGACCGTGCCCGGCTTGCGCGGCGCCGGCGGCAGCGGATTGCTCGCCATCTGGTGCGCCGCCTCGGTCATCCCGTAGCTTTCGATCAGCGGCGCGCCGAACGCCGACTCGAGCCCGGCGATGACCTGCGGCGGCATCGACGAACTTGACGAGCGCAGGAAGCGCAGCGGATGCGCGGCGATGACTTCCCGGTTCTGCGCCGCGCGCGCCAGGATGGCCTGATGCATCGTCGGCACGGCCGTGTACCAGGTCGGCTTGCACTCGCCCATCCAGCCGAAGAACTTCAGCGCATTGAAGCCCGGCGTGCAGTAGATCGCGCCGCCGGCCGCGAGCGGTGCCAGCGTGCCGGCGATCAGCCCGTGGATGTGGAACAGCGGCATGATGTTGAGCGCGCGGTCGCTCGCGCTAAGACGCAGCGTCGCCACGACGTTGCCGGCCGAGACGCAGATGTTGGCCTGCGTCAGCGGCACGATCTTCGGCCGCGAAGTGGTGCCCGACGTGTGCAGGATCAGCGCGATATCGCCGGACTGCGCCACGCCGCCGTTTGCGGCCGGCGCGCCCGCGCTGGCGTCGGCGGCTTCGAGCGTGAAGGAGCCGCTGCCTTCTTCGCCCGGCACCAATTCGAGGATGCGGACGCCAAGCCGCTCCGCCACCTCCAGCGCCGGCGAGCCGCTGCCGCGCTCGACCACCAGCGCTTTGGCGCTCAGGTCCGACAGATAGAACTCGAACTCGTCGGCCCGATAGGCGGGGTTCAGCGGACACGACGCCGAGCCCGATGCGATGGCAACGAACGCCACGGCCATCTCCGGGCCGCTCGGCAGCACGATCGCGACGCGATCGCCGCGGCCGATGCCGAGTCGGTTCAAAGTTTCGATCGTCCGCGTCACCTGCGAGCGCAAGGCGCGGTAGGTCAGCGGCAAGCCACCGGGCGCGCTGATCGCAGTGGCGGCGTCATCACCGTGAGCGATGAGCTCGGTCAGTGTGCTGATGCGTGACATCTCGTCTCCCTGCCGACCTCAAACCGTCATGAGGCTGAGCCGCGCCTTGTGTTCGGCGAGCGTCCGCGCCAGCAGCGCGGCCAGTGCGTAGACGTGCTCGATGGCCGGAGTCGGCGTCGAAGTGATCCGGCCGAGTTCGATCACGCTCTTGACCAGCGCATCGAGTTCGAGCGCGCGGCCGGTTTCCACGTCTTGCAGCATCGACGTCTTGTGCGCACCGACCGCTTCGGCACCGGCGATGCGCCGTTCGAGACTGACCTTGAACGGCACGCCGAGCTTCTCGCCGATGGCCTGCGCCTCCCGCATCATCTCCGCCGCGAGTTCGCGCGTCTGCGGAAAGCGGCAGATGTCCTCGAGCGTGGCGTGCGTGAGTGCGCTGATCGGATTGAAGCTGACGTTGCCCCAGAGCTTCAGCCAGATCTCGGAGCGGATGTCGCTCAGGATCGGCGTCTTGAAACCGGCGTCGCGAAAGCGCTGCGCCAGTGCGCGGACACGCTCGGTGTCGGCACCGTCGAGTTCGCCGAGCGGAAACCGGTTGCCCTCGATCACGCGTACCACGCCGGGTGCCTCGAGCTCAGCGGCCGGGTACACGATGCACCCGATCGTACGGTCGATCGGCAACGCCGCCGAGATGACACCGCCGGGGTCGACCGCCTCGATGCGTCGTCCCTCGTACGGCCCGCCTTGCTTGAAGAAATACCACCAGGGGATGCCATTCTGCGCGGTGACGACCAGCGTCTGCGGGCCGATCAGCGTGGTCAGTTCCTGCACGGCCGGCCCGAGCTGGTGCGCCTTGAGAGTCAGCAGCACGACGTCCTGCACGCCCAGCTCTGCCATGCGGTCGGTCGCGGTCAGGTGTGCGACCTGCTCCGTGCCATCGGCGTTGACCAGCTTCATTCCGTGCGCGCGCACTGCCTTCAGGTTCGCGCCCCGGATCACGACGCTGACCGACTCGTACACGGCCGCCAGCCGCACGGCCAGAAAGCCGCCGATAGCACCGGCGCCGACGACACAGAGTCTCATGGATGAAAGCGTCTTGAAGAGGACGCAGGTTAGCAGCCGATGCTCGCCACGCACGGCCGGCGAACGGCTGCGCTGCCGGGCGCGGCGCTAGGCCCGTGCTACTTCTGCGGCGCCGCGTCGTGCGTGGCCTTCCAGTCCATCGCCATGCGCACGCGGCGCTCGACGGATGGATGCGAATAGAACAGCCACTCCTGCAGCTCGGTCGGCCGCGGGTAGCGGTATTCGGCAGTCTTGACCAGCGCCGCCGACAACGCATCGGGCAGGTTGACCGTCTGCAGCGAGTAGCGGTCGGCCTCGGTCTCGCCAGAGCGCACGAAGGCATTGACCAGAGGAACGGTCACCAGCGAAAGCACCGACACCATCACGACCACGACGGGGAGGCTGCACGGGCTCGCGAGCGGCGCACGGCTGCCGAGCGCGGCCGCAACCCGCCCGTAGGTCCGATCGACGACGAAGAATGCCGCCAGCGCGAGCGCCGACAGAAGGGCCACCTGCCGCCAGACATCGTGCCTGACGTAGTGGCCGATCTCGTGCGCGGTCACCGCGCGCACTTCGTCGAGCGACGCGCCTTTCAGCGCGACATCCGAAATCGCGATGCGCGCCGTCGGTCCGACGCCGCTGACGTTGGCCGTGAAGTTGTTCGACTGCCTCGACCCGTCGAAGACGAAGATCCGGTCAGGGGCGATGCCCGAGTCGCGCGCCATGGTCGCCAGCGCTTCGCGCACGGAACCCTCTGGCACCGGCTTGTACTGGTTGAACAGCGGCTGTATCGCCACCGGCGCGATCAGCAGCCCGGCGGAAATGCCGACGAACGCCAACGCACCGGACCACAGCCACCAGCGCCGCCCTGCACGCCGTATCAATGCGTAGACGCCGATGAAGAAAAGTCCGGCGAGGACCGAGAAGATGACGGTGCTGAGCAGCTCCTGCATGAACGCGTCGGCAAACGGCTGCGAGGAACGGCCATAACTGCGCTCGCGCCACCAACCTGCGTAGATCGACCAGGGTAGCGACAGTAGCGCAGCCGCGATGAAGTAGACGACGCTGACGGCCATGACCCGCATGCTGGCGCCGCGTCGCCCCAGCCACCGCTCGACGCGTTCGAGCAGCCCGGAACGAATGATCACGACCGACACGACCACCGTGACCACGAGGTTCCACAGGATCAGCCAGTGGCTGCCGTTCGTGTACGCCGCCGCCTTGGCGAGCGTGTCGGCGCCGAGCGAATCGATATACGCCGCAGTTGCGGCTTGCGGATCAAAGGGCACGGCACACTCCCTTCCTCTCGCACCGCCCGCCGCGATGCGCCGAAGCATTCATCGTTGCGATCCGCAGAACGCCATCACCGGGCAAGATCGGCTTCGGAGGTGAACGAGTCGGCGAAGAACTGGTCTTCGGGCAGGCCGCGCTGCGCGTTGAAGTCGCGCCGCGCGGCGTCGATCATCAAGGGCGCGCCACAGGCGTAGACCTGATATCCGGACAGGTCGCTGAAGTCTTCCATCACAGCGCGATGCACCAAGCCGGTCCGGCCGGTCCATGCGTCATCGGGCTGCGCGTCTGACAGCACCGGCACGTAACGGAAGTGGGGCTGCTCCTCGGCCCACCGGCGCGGCAGCGCGTCCATGTACAGGTCCTGCCGTGCCCGCGCGCCCCAGTAGAGCACGACCGGCCGGAGGACCTTGCCCGAGTCCTCGCGGTTGATGCCCTCGGCGAAGATGTGCTCGGTGAGCGCCTTGATCGGCGCAAATCCGGTGCCGCCGGCGACAAGGATGATCGGGCGCGGATTGTCCTCGCGCAGGAAGAAGGTCCCCATCGGACCCTCGACACGCATGATGTCGCGCTCCTTCACCGGCTGTGGTCCGGTGCCGAACAGGTTGTCGGTGAAGGCTCCGCCGGGCATATGGCGGATGTGGAACTGCAGTTGTTCGTCGGCATGCGGCGGCGTCGCGATCGAGTAATGCCGACGCTTTCCGCTCTTCATGATGAACTCGAGGTACTGCCCTGCCAGGTACTGCAGGCGCTCGGTCGCCGGCAGCTGCAGCGTCACGATCGCGACGTCCGGCGCGGGCCGTTCGATCCGCGCAATGCGGACCGGCATCTTCTTGATCGGAATGTCGCCGAACCCCGTGAGTTCGCGCGCTTCGATCACCAGGTCGCTGCGCGGACGCGAGCAGCAGAACAGCGCGAGCCCCTTCGCCTCGTTCTCCGCCGAGAGTGCCGAGGACGAATGCGGTCCATGCACCAGCGTACCTTCGAGCAGCTTGCCGACGCAGGTGCCGCAGGCGCCGTTCTTGCAGCCGTACGCGATGCCGATTCCCTGTCGCAGTGCCGCCGCGAGCACGGTTTCGTCGCCTTCGACGTCGAAGGCGCGGCCGCTCGGCCGGACCGTGACCTTGAAGCTCATGCGGTCGCGACTCGGTATCCTCGACGGTCGAGGATGCTCCGCCGGCCTGCCGGGCACTTCAGCTCAGTCGGCCAACGGCGCAGACCGGGTTGGCTACGGCGTTTAGCAAGGCGCTCCATCGGATGCTGAGATCGGTACTGGAATCAATCCTGTGACGGAAATTCAACCGGCACACGCCCTCGCCGCACCCCGGGTTGCCGGGAAGCCGCACAGGAGGCACAAGCTGGGGCGGCCGCGCCTGCTGATCGTCGGCTGCGGCGATGTCGGGCTGCGCATTCTCTCACGGCTCGCGTCGCGTTACCGAGTTGTCGCACTCACGTCGACGCCGGCTCGCGTGATGGTGCTGCGCGACGCCGGCGCCGTGCCGATCGTCGGCGATCTCGACCGTCGTTCTTCGCTGCGTCGGCTGCGCGGCTGTGCGCCGTGGCTGCTGCACCTGGCGCCGCCGGCAGACGACAGTCCGCGCGATACGCGCACACGCCATCTCATGGCTGTGCTGGCCGGCGCCACGCGGCGGGCGGTCTACATCAGCACGACCGGGGTCTACGGCGACCACGCCGGACGGCTGATCGACGAAACCGCGCGCCTGAGCCCCGCGAACGAACGCGCGCGGCGGCGCGTCGATGCAGAGCGCGTGATGCGCGACCGCTGCCGCGCCACGGTGCTGCGCGTCCCGGGCATCTATGCCCACGACCGGCTGCCACTCGAGCGCCTGCGGCGCGGACTGCCCGCGCTCCTCGACGCCGACGACGTGTACACGAGCCACGTCCATGCCGACGATCTCGCGCGGATCTGCATCACTGCGCTGCTGCGCGGCGCGGCCGCGCGCGTCTACAACGCGGTGGACGGCAGCTCGATGAAAATGGGCGAATACTTCAACGCGGTCGCCGACGCCTCCGGACTGCCGTGCCCGCCGCGCCTGCCGCGCGCACAGCTCCAGGCCGCGGTCTCGCCGGTGATGTACTCGTTCATGACCGAGTCGCGCCAGCTCGTGAACCGCCGGCTCGTGCGCGAACTGCGCGTACGTCTGCTGTATCCAACCGTCGCGAACGCGCTCGCAAGCTTGACCGGGCAGACCTACGCCTTCGCCGAAAGAGAAAACGGCCCAAGGGGGCCGTCGTCGTGATCTGCCTGCGAAAACGCAGTCGCGCTGGTGCTGCTTGCACTGGTGCTGCTGAGTGGACTCGAACCACCGACCTACTGATTACGAATCAGTTGCTCTACCAACTGAGCTACAGCAGCGTTGAAGAAGCAGGGGCGGGATTATACGGGCCACTGCAGGGGCCAGCAATTCCGCGCGGGGCGCGAATGCGATGAATAACGCGCTGCTGATGCTGCCGGATTTCGCGCTGATCCTGATGGGCGTGGTGCTTGCTCGCCGCCTCGGCTTCACGCGCCCGTTCTGGGATGGAGCGGAGCGACTCGTCTACTACGCGCTATTTCCGCCGCTGCTCTTCACGTCGATCGTCAACGCGAAGTTTTCGCTCGCGAGCGAAGGACGCATGCTTGCCGCCGCGGTCGGCGCCTTTCTCGTCGCGGTGCTGCTCGGCTTCTGCGCGCGCTGGATCTTCCGGCCGAAGGCAGACTTCTTCGCGAGCTGCGTGCAGACGGCGTTCCGCTACAACTCCTACGTCGGTCTCGCGCTCGCACAGTCGCTCGCCGGCCCGCGTGGCGTGGCACTGATGGCGCTGATCGTCGCGGTCTGCGTGCCGCTGGCAAACACGTTCGCAGTGTTCGCGCTCGCCCGCCACCGGCAGACCGGAGTGCTGCGCGAAATGGCGGTCAATCCGCTGATCCTGGCGACGGTTTCGGGCCTGGTCGCCAACGTGCTGGGCTTCGAGATGCCGGTGCTGCTCGGCACCTTCCTCACGCGGCTCGGCACGGCGAGCCTCGCGCTCGGGCTGCTGTGCATCGGTGCCGGCCTCACGTTCGCTTCGGTGCACGAAGAACGTCCGACCATGATCTACCTCGTGGCCGTGAAGCTGCTCGCCATGCCGGCGCTGGCGCTCGCGCTGTCGTACGCGGTCGGACTCAGCGGCGTACAGGCGCTGATCGTCATGCTGTTCGCGGCGCTGCCGACCGCGTCGAGCGCCTACATACTCGCCGTGCGCATGGGCGGACGCGCTGCGCCGGTTGCCTACGCGATCACGGTGCAGACGCTGCTCGCGATGCTGACGCTGCCGGTCGCGATCAGCCTGGCAGCGCGCTAGCGGCTTCGAGCCGCGCCAGTGCCCACTGCACGTGTTCGCGCACCAGCACGCTGGGATGGTCGCGCCGCGCGCGCAGCGCCGTGACGGCCTCGGGCGTGGCCGGCCCGTTGCCGAGCGCGACCGCGATATTGCGCAGCCAGCGCTCATGCCCGATGCGACGGATCGCCGAACCGGCGAGGCGCACCGCAAACTCCTGCTCGCTCCAAGCCAGCAGTTCCGCGAGCCGTGCGGAATCCAGCCCGTTGCGCGCCTCAAAGTCGGGCACCACGGCACGCTGCGCGAACTTGTTCCACGGGCAGACGAGCTGGCAATCGTCGCAGCCGTAGACGCGGTTGCCGATCAGCGGTCGCAGCGCTTCCGGGATCGGACCCGAATGCTCGATCGTCAGGTACGAGATGCAGCGGCGTGCGTCGAGCTGGTACGGGCCGGTGATCGCGCCGGTCGGACAGGCTTCGATGCAGCGGCTGCAGGTGCCGCAGTGCTCCTCCGTCGGCGTATCAACCGGCAGCGGCAGGTCGGTCAGGATCTCGCCGAGGAAGAACATCGATCCCGCATCCGGCGTCAGCAGCAGCGTGTGTTTCCCCCGCCAGCCGAGACCGGCCTTGCGCGCGAGCTCGGTTTCAAACACCGGCGCGGAATCAGTCGCGACCCGGTAACCGAACGCTCCGACCGCCGACTCGATGCGCCCGGCGAGCGCCTGCAGCCCCGAGCGCAGCACCTTGTGATAGTCGCGACCGCGCGCGTAGAGCGACACGACTGCGGTGCCGGGTTCACGCAGGCGCTGCTGCTCGCGCTCGGCCCAGTCGGACGCCGTGCCCGGCGGCAGATAGTCCATGCGCGCGGTGATCGCCCGCACCGCGCCGCGCAGCAGCCGCTGCGGCTCGGCGCGCAGTTCCGCGTGGCGCGCCATGTAGTCCATCGTGCCGTGACGGCCTTCGGCGAGCCACGCCTGCAGGCGGCTCGTGGCCTCTTCGAGTTGCAGGTCGGCGACCCCGATTTGCGTAAAACCAAGTTCCGCGCCCCACTTGCGGATGTGCCCGAGCAGCGTGACACCGTCGAACTCGACGTGAGACGTGAGCGCGCGCGTATGCTCGGCGCGATCGGATTTCATGCGAGGCATCTTAGTGTCGCCCTCCGCGGCTGCGTCGGTGATCGAACGTCGCCTGCCGACGCCGGCGGCTACCGACCACCTCGGAGGCGCACTTGCCGTGGCGTGCCGCCTGCACGCCGACCTGATTCGTGCGCATGGACTCCACGTCAACGTCGGCGGCGACCTCGGCGTTGGCAAAACAGCTTTGGTCCGCGCCTGGCTGCGCGGGCTGGACGTGACCGGCCCGATCCGCAGTCCCACGTTTGCGGTGCTCGAACCGTATGTCGTGAGCCACGCCGCGCCCACCGCCGGTCGCCATGGGCTTGAACCTCATAAAGATTCGAGCTTAGACTTCTATCACTTTGATTTCTATCGTTTCGCCGATCCGCGCGAGTTCGGGATCGGATTTCGAGACCAGTTCCGGCCCGGCAGCATCTGTGCGATCGAGTGGGCCGAGAAGGCCGGCGATCGGCTGCCGCGGGCAGACCTGACGATCGCACTGGAGTTCGACGGTGAAGGGCGGCGCGCGCGGTTCGACGCGTCGAGTCCAGCGGGACGGGCATGTCTGGAAAGTGCACTGAGGGAGTTCGATGCGAACGCCGTCGCCTGATGCAGGCCGCGGGCGGATCGCTCGTGCTCGCTCTGACTCCGCTGCACATTGCACGCGGCGCCACGCTGCTCGGCGTGCGCGTCTGGCCGGCACGCGACTACACCCGCGTCGCGCTGGAGCATGACGAACCGCTGAAATTCACGCAGTTCATGATCCGCGAGACGCCACCGCTGCGCCTCGTGGTTGACATCGAAGGCATCGATCTCACGCCGGCGTTCCGCGATCTCGTCGGCAAGGTCGAGGCGAACGATCCGTATATCGGCCTGATCCGCATCGGGCAGAACCGGCCGAAGGTCGTGCGGCTGGTGATCGAACTGAAGGAAGACGTCAAGCCGCAGGTATTCGACCTCGAGCCGGTGGGACCGTATCGGCACAGGCTCGTACTCGACCTCTACCCGGTCAATCCGCCGGATCCGCTGATGGCGCTGCTGCGCGAACAGGCGACTCCGCGGGACTCGGATTTCGGCAGCGTCCCGAAGGCCTCCGAGCCCGACCGCACGCTTGCACGCTCGCCGGCCCCGCCGACCCGGCGCAATGGCGACAACGACGTCCAGCGCATCGTCACGGTCGCGATCGATCCCGGGCACGGCGGCGAAGACCCGGGCGCCATTGGCAAGGCCGGCACCTACGAGAAGGACGTGACGCTGTCGATCGCGCGCCGTCTGCGCGAACTGATCGTGGCCGACGCCGGCATGCGGGTGGCGCTGACGCGCGACGGCGACTACTTCGTGCCGCTGCGCACGCGGGTGGCCAAGGCGCGCGCGGTGCAGGCCGACCTGCTGGTGTCGGTGCATGCGGATGCGTGGATCCGCCCCGACGCGCGCGGCTCTTCGGTGTTCGCGCTGTCCGAAAACGGTGCATCGAGCAGCACAGCGGCCTGGATGGCGCGGCGGGAAAACGACGCCGACCTGATCGGCGGCATCAACCTCGCATCGCATGACCGGCAACTCGCGCGTGTGCTGCTGGATCTGTCGACGACGGCGCAGATCAACGACAGCCTCAAGCTCGGCAGTGCGGTGCTGCGCGAACTCGAGCGCGTCAACCGCCTGCACAAGGCGCGCGTCGAGCAGGCGGGCTTCGCCGTGCTGAAGGCACCGGACATGCCGTCCATCCTCGTCGAGACCGCCTTCATCAGCAATCCCGAAGAGGAAGCGCGCCTGCGCGACGATGAGTATCAGGAACAGATGGCGCGCGCAATCCTCGCCGGGATCAAGCGCTACTTCGCCAAGAACCCGCCGCTGGCCCGCAACCCGCTGACCTAGCGCCAACGGCGCGCGCACCAACGCACAGCCGGCGAGCGCTAGCAAACGCCGATCCCGGAGGCCGTAAAAGAACATGCGGCGCGACGGTTGGCGTCGTCACCATCCGAGCGTATGGTTTAGCGGATGGATGCGCTCGAGTTTCCCCGCGCGGCCTATCGGCTGCACGACGAATTGCGCACGGCGCGCGCCCACGCCGACGCGCTGTTCCGGCTCGTCGCGCCTGAGACGCTGTATGCGCGGCCGATCGCCGACCGCCATCGGCTGATCTTTTACGCCGGACACCTCGACGCATTCGACTGGAACCAGCTTGCGCGCGGCGTGCTTGACCTGCCCGCCTTCGCGCCATCCTTCGACCGGCTGTTCGAGGCGGGCATCGACCCGGAGCCGGGCCAGGCGCCTGACGACGATGCCGGCGACTGGCCTGCGCTGGCCGAGGTTCAGCGTTACGTCGAGCGGACGCGCGCGACGATCGACGCGGCCATCGACCGGCTGCCGTCCGAACGACTGCTGACCGCGCTGGAACATCGCTGGATGCACGCGGAGACGCTGTGCTACCTGCTGCATGAACTACCGCCGGAACTGAAGCGTGCCCCTGATCGATTTCGGCACGAACCCATCCTTGCCCCCGCCACAACGACGGCGTGGACGAACATTCCTGGCGGGCCTGCACAGCTCGGGCAGCGCGCCGGCCAGTTCGGCTGGGACAACGAGTTTCCAGCTCACGAGGTCACGGTCCCAGAGTTTCGGCTCGCCCACCACAAGGTCACGAACGGTGAGTACCTCGGCTTTGTCGCGGCCGGCGGTCCGGCGCCGCACTTCTGGACGCGGGCGGGTGAACGCTGGATGCTGCGGCGCATGTTCGGGCACGTGCCGCTGCCGCTGAACGAGCCGGTCTTGGTCACGCAGCGCCAGGCCACTGCCTACGCCGGGTGGGCTGGAGCACGGCTGCCGACAGAAGCGGAGTGGCAGCGTGCCGCCTACGGCGCGGGCCACCGATCATATCCGTGGGGCGACGCACCGCCGACAGAGGCGCGCGCGCAGCTCGACTTCACCGGCTGGGACACCGTGCCCGTCGGCGCGAATCGCGCCAGTGCGACTCCCGAGGGTGCCGAGCAGATGCTGGGCAACGGCTGGGAGTGGACCAGCACGCCGTTTCACGGCTACGCGGGCTTCCGGCCGCGGACCTACTACCCAGGCTACTCGGCAAACTTCTTCGACGGCGCGCACTTCGTGCTGAAGGGCGGGTCGGTGCGAACCGCGGCCCGCCTCGCACGACCCTCGTTCCGCAACTGGTTCAGGGCCGAGTACCCGTACATGTACGCCACGATGCGACTGGCCGCCTGAACGCCTGCACGCGGGATCGCTACTGGGCCAGCGCAAGCGCGAAGCGGTCCGCGGCGTCCGTGTATATCCGCACCGTCGAGTAGCCGGCCGCTCGCAGCAGCGCAGTCAGTCCCGGCAGCGTGTACTTGTATGAATTCTCGGTGTGGATGCGATCGCGCGCAGCGAAGCGACGCTCGGCGCCCGGCCATTTCAGTGTGAGCGCACGGCGCGCCTCGAGGTGCATCTCGATGCGACCGGCTGCGCGGTCGTAAAGCGCCACGTGACGCCAGTCGGCAACGTCGAAGTCCGTGCCCGCGAGGCGATTGGCAACCCGGAGCACGTTGAGGTTGAACGCCGCTGTCACACCGAGCGCGTCGTCGTACGCCGAGACGATTGCGGCCTCGTCCTTGTCCAGGTCGGCGCCGAGCAACAGCGGCCCGCCGCAGAGCGCACGGACGCGCGCGAGGAATGCGACCGCCTCGTCAGGCGCGAAGTTGCCGATGGAAGAACCTGGATAGAAGGCGAGGCACGGCGCGCGCAGCACCGCCTCGGGAAGCTGCAGCCCGTGCATGAAGTCGACCGCCACACCGGTCACCTGGATCTGCGGATGACGCTCCGAAAGCGGCTGCAGCTGCGCTTGCAGGAAGCCGCCCGCGATGTCGACGGCGACGTACCGTGCCGGCCGCAGTGTGCCGAAGAGCCGCTCGGCCTTGGCGCAGTTGCCGGCGCCGAGGTCGACGAGGGTCGATCCACCGCCGACGATCGCCGCGATTTCCTCTGCACGCCGATCGAAGATCGACTGCTCGTCGCGCGGCAGTGTGTACTCGGGCAGGGCGCAGATCGCCTCGAACAGCCGCGCGCCGAGTTCGTCGTAGAAGAACTTGGGTGAGATGAAGGACGGTTCGGCGGCGAGACCGGCGCGCAGTTCGCCCACGGGATCGACCCGCGCCTGCAACAGATCGAAGAAGCGATAGCGCGGCGCGGCGGCGAGTCGCATGCCGCAGTCTAGAACCTATCCCGGATCTTCCGATAACCGCGTTGCCCGGAGCAGCGGGCGGATGCCGGGCGGCGCGCGACGGACAGCGGCCAAGTCACGGCCGAGCGCGTCAGCGCCCGGCTTCGGCAACGCCCAGCACCTGCCAGGCGTCCCCTTTTCGACCGATCTTCACGCCTTCCTCGCGCAGGCGCGTGGCGCGATACAGCGCGTCGAGCGGCCAGACCGTACTGAGGCGACCATCGTCGCCGACGACGCGCCACACTGGCCACCGCGGCGGATGCCGCTGCACCAGATCGTCGGCCACCGCGCCGGCGATGATCTTCAGGAACATGCCGGTCATCAGCGGGCAGGTGCGGTCAGCGCCGAAGCGGGCGGCGAGCGTCCGACGCAGCGCCGACACCGCGAGCGTCGCGCCGCTCGGAATGGCCGCGATCTCGCCGGCGATCAGCAGCGGCGTCGGCAAAAGCAGGCGGTCGCCGTATCGCTTGTCGATCACGATCTCGGGTTCGAGCCCTGGCCGCAGCTTCGCGTTCCAGTCGAGCGCGCGCCGGGCAGCCGGCTTCGACTTTGCAGGCGGCGTACGGGTCCGAGTGCGATGAATCGTGTTAGGGGTTCGCGCGGCAATCATCGTCGGCTCCCTCTTCTGCGTCTCCACAGATAAGGTAGCTATCCCACGGCAAGCGGACACTGATCTGGCGCAAGCCAAGCGACGCGGCGCGCCCGTAGTCGCTGCGCATGCGCAGCGGGTCGATCCGGATCAATAAGGATGGATTTCCGCGTGCAAGCCGGCGTTGCGCAATGTGCGGAGCACTTCTTCGATGTGCTCCGGTCCACGCGTCTGCAGCACGAACTCGAGCTCTGCGTTCTGTACCGGCAGCGTCGTGAACGCGCGCTGGTGCTCGACTTCCTCGATGTTTGCTCCCGCCTGGCCGATCAACGTCGCGGCGCGCGCAAGCTCTCCCGGCACGTCGCGCGTGTGCACGCGGATTCGCGCCAACCGTCCGGCGCGCACCATGCCGCGCTCGATGATGTCCGCGAGCACCATCGGGTCGATGTTGCCGCCGCTCAGGATCAATCCGACCCTGCGCCCGGCGAAGCGATCGCGATGCCTCAGCAGCGCCGCCAGGCCCACCGCGCCGGCACCTTCGACGACGGTCTTCTCGATTTCCAGCAGCAGCACGATCGCCTGCTCGATGTCGCCCTCGGAAACCAGCACGATGTCGTCGACCAGGCGCCGCACGATGGTCTGGGTCAAATTCCCCGGCTGCTTGACCGCGATGCCCTCCGCCAGCGTCGCGTTTGCAGTCGGCAGCTCGACACCCTTGAAGGCCGCATACATCGACGGGAACTGCTCCGTCTGCACGCCGATCACCTGCAGCCCGGGCTTGATCGCACGCGCCGCGGTCGCGACCCCGGAGATCAATCCGCCGCCGCCAATCGCCACGCACAGGCACTCGAGCGTCGGCTGCTGGACCAGCATCTCGAGCGCGATCGTGCCCTGCCCGGCGATTACATCCACGTCGTCGTATGGATGCACCATCGTCAGGCCGCGCCGCGCGGCAAGCAGCCCGGCCTCCAGGCGTGCGTCGTCGAAGGTATCGCCGGTCAGGATGATTTCCGCGCCGAAGCCGCGCGTGCGCTCGATCTTCACGGTCGGTGTGAAGCGCGGCATCACGATGACGGCCGGAATGCCGAGCCGCTGCGCGTGATAGGCCACGCCCTGTGCGTGATTGCCTGCCGAGACCGCGATCACGCCGCTCGACTTCTGCGCGGCAGTCAGCAGCGAAAGCTTGTTCAGCGCGCCGCGCTCCTTGAATGAAGCGGTGAACTGCAGGTTCTCGAACTTGAGGTAGACCTCGGCGCCCGTGATCTGCGACAGCGTGCGCGAGTGCACGCAAGGCGTTTCCTCGATGTGGCCGCGCAGCCGCGCGGCCGCAGCCTGGATCGTTTCGAGCGTGACAGGGTCGCTCAACGCCGGCTCTCGAGCAGAGGAAGGGCCGCGATTGTACGGCGCACCGCCGTCGATCCGTAGAATCGCCGCGATGCTGCAGATCGAGGGTCTCGCCAAGCGCTATCGCGACCGCGCCGTGCTGGACGGCCTCGATCTCGCGGTCGGCGGCGGCGAGTATGTCGCCATCGTCGGCGAGTCGGGCTCAGGCAAGTCGACGCTGCTGAACCTGATCGCCGGGCTCGACCGGCCCGATGCCGGCGCGGTGAGGATCGACGGCAACGACATCGCGCAACTCGGCGACGATGCCCGCACGCTGCTGAGGCGCAGGCGCCTCGGCTTCGTGTTCCAGGCCTTTCACATTCTCCCTCACCTCACGGTCGCGCAGAACGTCGCGCTGCCACTGGTGCTGCTCGGTGTCGACCCCGACGAGCGCGAGCGGCGCGCCGCCGCGCTGCTGGGCGAGGTGGGCCTCGGTGGGCGCGAGGCCAGCATGCCGCGCGAACTCTCGGGCGGAGAATTGCAGCGCGTCGCGGTGGCACGAGCGCTCGTCCATCAGCCGGCGCTGGTGCTCGCCGACGAGCCGACCGGCAACCTCGATCCGGACACGGCCACGGTCGTGCTGCGATTGCTGGCTCGGGAGATCCGGAGCCGGCACGCGGCCGGTGTGCTCGTCACGCATTCCGAGGCTGCCGCAGCGACAGCCGACCGCGTGCTGCGCCTCGACCACGGCAAGCTGGTGCGGCGCTAGAAACCTCCGCACGACTTCTCATGTCCGCGTCCGGGCGCGCTGACCGCAAGGCGCGCGGCCAAGGGGCCAAGCGGGTGCTCAGGCAGGAACCTCGCAACGCAGCGAGCGCGGCATATGGCGCAAACGCGGTGGCGCGATTTCTTGCGGAACGAGACGCTTCAGTCTCACCCCAGGCCGAACCGGCGGATCAGCCACACCTTGACTGTCTGCGTCAGCAGCAGGTAGCCGACGAGTATCAGGGCCAGCGCCGCCCAGTAGCCGTGCGGCAAGGCGACGAAGCCCAGCGCATCGGCCAGCGGCGAGGTCGGCAGCCACAGTCCCACCGCGCAGATCGCCAGTGTCGCGACGCCGAGCAGCAGGCTCGGCCGGCTGTGCACGAAGGGCCATCCGCCGGTGCGCAGCACGTGCACGACCAGGGTCTGCGACAGCAGCGACTCCACGAACCACGCCGTCTGGAACAGCGGTGCGTCGCTCCACGCGTCGAAGACATAGAGCATCGTGAAGAAGGTCGCGTAGTCGAAGATCGAGCTCAGCGGGCCGATGAACAGCATGAAGCGGCCGATGTTGCCGATATCCCAGCGGCGCGGCTGCTCGACGTACTCGGCATCGACGTTGTCGGTCGCCACCGCGGTCTGGGAGAAGTCGTACATCAGGTTGTTCAGCAGGATCTGCACCGGCGCCATCGGCAGGAATGGCAGAAAGGCCGACGCCCCCAGCACGCTGAACATGTTGCCGAAGTTGGAGCTGGCAGACATCTTGATGTACTTGGTGATGTTGCCGAACACCCCGCGACCCTCGAGCACGCCGGCCTCCAGCACGAGCAGGCTCTTCTCCATCAGGATGATGTCGGCCGATTCCTTGGCGATGTCGACGGCGGTGTCGACCGAGATCCCGACGTCGGCCGCCTTCAGCGCCGGGCCGTCATTGATGCCGTCGCCGAGGAAGCCCACCACACGCCCGTTGCGATGGAGCGATCCGATGACCCGCGCCTTCTGCTGTGGCGTCAGTTTGGCGAAAACCGTGATGTCGTCAACGCGCTCGTCGAGCTCGGCATCCGAAAGGCTTTCGAGGTCCGCCCCGAGCATCAGCTGCGTGACGTCGAGGCCGACGTCGCGGCACACCTTGCGCGTCACGACGTCGTTGTCGCCGGTCAGCACCTTCACCTGCACGCCGTGGCGCGCGAGCGCCTGCAGCGCAGCCGCAGCGGTGTCCTTCGGCGGGTCGAGGAAGGCGATGTATCCGAGCAGCACGAGGTCGCGTTCGTCGGCGACCGAGTACGGTTCAGGACGCGCCGGCACCTCCTTGTAGGCGACGGCGATCACGCGGAAGCCGTCCTCGTTAAGCTCCTTGATCACGGGCTGCAGTTCTTCCAGGTGGCCGGTCTCTATCGGGACCGCGACCCCGTCGCGCTCGACGGCACCGCAGGCGGCGAAGACCTCCTCGACAGCCCCCTTGCAGATCAGGATGTGCGAGGCGTGGTCCTTCTCGACGATCACGCTCATGCGTCGACGCTGGAAATCGAACGGGACCTCGTCGGTCTTCGCATAGTGCTGCTGGACTTCGAGCGCTTCGTGCACCTCGACGTGCTCCAGCACCGCGACGTCGAGCAGGTTCTTCAGACCGGACTGGTGGTAGCTGTTGAGGTAGGCGAACTGCAGCACGCGGTCGCTGTCGTGGCCGAAGATATCGACGTGCCGCTCCAGGATCACCTTGTCCTGCGTCAGCGTGCCGGTCTTGTCGGTGCACAGCACGTCCATCGCGCCGAAGTTCTGGATCGAGCTGAGCCGCTTGACGATGACCCGCTTGCGCGCCATCGCCAGCGCACCCTTGCCCAGGTTGATCGTGACGATCATCGGCAGCATCTCGGGGGCAAGGCCCACCGCAACGGCCACCGCAAACAGGAACGCTTCGACCCAGTTGCCCTTGGAGACGCCGTTGATCAGGAACACCAGCGGCACCATCACGGCCATGAAGCGGATCATCAGCCAGATGAAGCGGTTGACGCCGACGTCGAAGCTCGTCAGCTGGCGCGGCCGCACCAGGGCGCCGGCCACGGACCCGAAATAAGTTTCGCCTCCGGTGGACACGACCGCGGCGCGCGCCGTGCCGCTGACGACGTTGCTGCCCATGAAGGCGATGTTCGGCAGGTCGAGCGGCGCCGCCGTTCCGGGTGCCGCCGCGGCAAACTTCTCGACGGGCAGCGATTCGCCGGTCAGCGTCGCCTGGCTGACAAACAGATCCTTGGCGCTGATCAGCCGCACGTCGGCGGGAATCATGTCGCCCGCGGACAGCACGACGACGTCGCCAGGCACAAGGTGCGCCAGCGGGATCTCCGCCCTTTCCGGCTCGCGGTATTGCAGGCGCACCGGAAAGTGACGCGAGACCTCGTCCGGGATGCCCTTGCGCAGGTCCCGCCGCAACACCGTCACCGTCGTGTGCACCATCGCACGCAGCTTCTCCGCAGCGCGGCTCGAGCGGTATTCCTGCACGAATGCGAGCAGCACCGACAGCACCACCATCAGCGTGATGACAATCGCGCCGCGCACCTCACCGGTCAGGTCTGCGACCAGCGCGAGCACCAGCAGCAGTAGCGGCAGCGGGTTGGCGAACAGCTCGAGGAGCCGCCGCAGCGGATGCTTCTTGCGTTCGTGCGCGACCTCGTTCGGCCCGTAACGCTCCAGCCGCTCCGCGGACTCGCGTTCGATCAGGCCCTCGTCAGTGCTTTCGAGGCGCGCCAGTGCTGCCTCGGGCGTGAGCTGGCCGATTTCGACCAGATGCGCGAACGACCGCCGCGCGGCAGCCTGTTCAGGCTCCGGCGTCCGCAGGCCGAAGACGTTCCGGAGGAAGTCGACGATGGAGAAATCGAGAACCATGAACTGCTCCCCGCGCGGGGTCCGCACGCAGCATCGCGCATCCGGCAAAGCCGGATACGTGTTCGATCAATTCAACGGAGCAGAAGTGCCGCGCTTGCAGCGGCTTTACTGCGCCGGCCAGGGGTCCGTCTTCCGGACCCGACCGGCAGGTCGAGGCGACCTAGTGCGCGGGAGGTGCGGCGACGGAGCGACTTCGACCAGGTTCGGGGCCCAATCGGCACTCCTCGGTATCAATGAGGGGCCGAAGGTTACGCCCGCGCACCGGCATCGGCAAATCGTCGCTCGGATGTGAGTTAGCGTGCGTTCCCGCAGGGGCCGGCCCCGGGGCTTGTTGTTCCCTGGCTCACGCCGATGCAATCCCATTGTCAGGAGGCCCTAGACTGCGGCGGTGGGCTGGCTGCTCTTTCATGTGTCCGGCGGCTACGTGCGTCAGCATCCGCTGCGGGCGATCGTGCAGATCGTCGCGGTTGCGGTCGGTGTGGCGCTCGGCTACGCCGTCAACCTGATCAACGCATCGGCGCTCGACGAGTTCTCGGGCGCGGTGCGACATGTCCTCGGCCAGTCGGACCTGACCATCAGCGGCGGCCGGCTCGGCTTCGACGAAGGCCTGTTCGCGCAAGTGGCAGCCCTGCCCGAGGTCGAGATCGCGAGCCCGATCGTCGAAGTCGAGGCGCCGGTGCCGGGGCAGCCGAAATCGGCTGCGGGACTGGCCACGCTGCGCATCGTCGGCGTCGACGTGTTTCGTGCCGCCCTGCTGTCGCCGGCGCTGATCGGGCAACCCGCAGCCGATGCCGACCCACGCTATGCATTGCTCGGAGACGGCCTTTACCTGTCGCAGGCAGCACTCGACCGCTTTGTGCTGCACGCGGGCGATTCGCTCGGGCTGCAGGTCGGGCCGCGGGTCGAGACGCTGCGCATCGCCGGCGTGCTGCCTGGTGCGCGCACCGGCGAAGAGCTCGGTGTGCTCGACATCGCGGCCGCGCAGCGCCACTTCGATCAGATCGGACGGCTGCAACGCATCGACATCAAACTGGCCGCGGGTGTCGCGCCGGCCGCAGCGCGCGCACGGATTGCGGCCGTGCTGCCGCCCGGTGTCGGCCTCAGCACGCTGGATGAATCGGCGCAGCGCGTGTCCAACGTCTCGCGTGCGTATCGCGTCAATCTGAACGTGCTCGCGCTGGTGGCGCTGTTTACCGGCGCATTCCTCGTGTTCTCGCTGCAGGTCCAGGGCGTCGTCGCCCGTCGCACCGAACTGGCATTTCTGCGCATCAGCGGCGTGACTGCGGGCGAACTGCAGCGCCTGCTGCTGCTGGAGTCGCTCGCGAGCGGCGTCATCGGCAGCCTGCTCGGACTGGGGCTCGGCGGTGCGCTGGCGGCGCTGGGGCTGGCGCTTCTCGGTGGCGACCTCGGCAGTGGCTTCTTCGCCGGCACGCGGGCGCGACTTTCGATCGATCCCGGATGGACCGCGGCCTTCCTCATGCTCGGCGTCTGCGCCTCGATCGCCGGGGGCTGGGTACCCGCACGCGAGGCCGCGCGCGTCGAGCCCGCGCTCGCGCTGAAGGCCGGGTCCGAGCTCGACGCGTTGCGCCGCCTCGATACCGCGGTCGGCCCGGCACTCATCATGCTGGCGCTGGGCCTCGGGGCCGCACTGCTGCCGCCGCTGGGCGATCTGCCGATCATGGGCTACGTCGCGATTGCGCTGCTGTTGACCGGCGCGATCATGCTGCAGGCGCGACTGGCGCAGATGCTGTTTGCGCGCTTCGCCCGCGCCAGCCGCCGTTCGCGCAGCGTGCCCTGGCTCGGTGCCACGACGCGGCTCGCGCAGGCGCCCGCCGGCGCGGCAATCGGGCTGGCCGGCGTCGTCGCGAGCTTTGCGCTGATGGTGGCGATGGCAACGATGGTGACGAGCTTCCGCGACTCACTCGATGCGTGGCTCGGCGAGGTGCTACCGGCCGACCTGTACGTGCGCGCCGGCGGCCGCGGCGAGTCCACGACTACCGCGTACCTCTCTGACCGTGACCGCCAGCTGCTCGCCAGCGCGCCGGGCGTACAGCGCGCCGAGTTCTCGCGGTTCGCCCGCGTATCGCTCGAACCGAAGCGCGCGCCTGTCACGCTCGTGATTCGCCCGTTCGACGCCGCGCGTCCCGCGCTGCCTCTGATCGGGCGAGCGCTCGAGTGGCAAAACGGCGATCCGCCGCCGGCGTGGATCAGCGAGGCGCTGGAACAGCTCTATGGCGTACAGGTCGGGCAGGCGCTGCGAGTTCCGCTCGCAGGTGTCGAGCGCGAGTTCCTCATCGTCGGCGTCTGGCGCGACTACGCGCGGCAGTCGGGCGCGATCGCGCTGCGCGACACCGACTACCAGCGCTTCACCGGCGACACGACACGGACCGATGCGGCGCTCTGGCTCGCGCCCGGCGTGCGCGCGAATGACATCATCGACTCCATGCGCGACCGCCTCGACGTCGGTGCGCAGGCCGAATTCCTCCAGCCGGGCGACATCCGCAAGCTGAGTCTCGACATCTTCGACCGCAGCTTCGCCGTCACTTATCTGCTCGAGGTGGCGGCCATCATCATCGGCCTGATCGGCATCGCTGCGACCTTCTCCGCCCAGGCGCTGGCTCGCACCCGGGAATTCGGCATGCTGCGGCACCTGGGCGTGACGCGCGGGCAGATCCTCGCGCAGTTCGCGATCGAGGGACTGCTGGTCACGGCGCTCGGCGTGATGAGCGGGCTTGCGGTCGGTTTCGCGGTCGCGATGGTACTGATTCACGTCGTGAACCCGCAGTCGTTCCACTGGACCATGGAGCTGCACATTCCCGGCGGCCTGATCCTCGCGTTGGTCGCAGCGCTGCTGGCCACGGCTGCGCTGACTGCGCTGCTGGCGGGGCGGCGTGCCGCATCGGTCCACGCGGTGCGCGCGGTGAGCGACGACTGGTGACGGCGAGAATCGATCGAAGGTCGCTGCTGCTGGCCGCGCTCGCCGCTCCGGCAGCACGTGCGGCAGGCGCGGACGTGCAGTACGCGCGAGTCGTGCCGCGGACGCTGGTGTTTCCGCGCGACCACGGCGCGCATCCGGAGTTCCGCACCGAATGGTGGTATCTCACCGGCTGGCTCGACGCCACGGGTCGACCCTCGATCGGTTTCCAGGCGACCTTCTTTCGCGTGCGCACTCCGATTGCCGACGACAGCAGTCGCTTCAGCCCACAGCAACTCCTGATCGCGCACGCGGCACTGGCCGATCCGGCGCGCGGCGCGCTTCTGCACGAGGAACGGGCACAACGTACCGGCTTCGGCCTGGTCGAGGCCTCGACCGCGGACACCGACGTCCGCATCGATCGCTGGCGCTTCGCGCGCGACTCGAGATCAGGGATCTATCGCGGGACCATTCCGGCGCGCGCGTTCGATCTCGAGTTGAGCGCAGCGCCGACGCAGGCGCCGCTGTTGCAGGGAAACTCCGGCCTTTCATGGAAAGGCCCGACTGGAGAACAGGCGAGCTACTACTACAGCGAGCCGCAACTCGCGATCGAGGCGACCCTGAACATCGCTGGCAGCACACTGCGGTTCCGCGGGCGCGGCTGGCTCGACCACGAATGGTCGACCAGCGTGCTCGATCCTCAGGCGGCTGGCTGGGACTGGGTCGGTATGAACCTCGACGACGGCAGCACACTCACGGCATTCGAGATCCGGCGCATCGGCCCGGGGCCACCGATCCATCGCTACGCGTCGCTGCGCGCCCCAGGCGCGCCCGTCCGTACCTTCGGCGCCGACGAAGTCAGCTTCGAGACACTGGCGACCTGGCGCTCGCCGCGCACCGGCGCGACGTACCCGGTGGCGCGTCGCATCTCGATCGGCGGCCAGGCTTTCGAGACGCGACCGCTGATGAACGACCAGGAACTCGACTCGCGCACGTCCACCGGCGCCGTCTACTGGGAGGGCGCGAGCGAGCTTCTGCAGACGGGCCAACGCGTCGGCCGTGGCTACCTCGAAATGACGGGCTACGTCGCACCGATGCGGCTCTAGCCATTCCGTTCCCGCAACCGCCGTGGCCGCGCTCCGGCTGGGACGCGGCGAGGGCGAAACACGGCTACGATCCGCGGCCTCTTCAGGAGGAATCATGGGAACCACGCTGCACTGGCCTGCCCTCGTCACGCTGGCGACGCTGCTGCTGCTCTTCGGCTGCGCCTGGTATGTCGGCGCCGCGCGCGGCCGCTACAAGGTCAAAGCGCCGTCGTCGACGGGGCCTGAAGAATTCAATCGCGCGTACCGGGTGCAGATGAACACGCTCGAGAACACCGTGGCGTTCCTGCCGGCGCTGTGGCTGGCGGCGATCTACTTCAGTCCGCGCATCGCCGCGGCGATCGGTGCGGTGTGGCTCATCGCGCGCGTCTGGTATGCCTTCGCCTACGCCCGCGAGCCGCGTTCACGCGGCATGCCCTTCGTGATTTCCAACGTCGCCGCCGGCGCGCTGTTCGGGCTTGCCACGTGGGGCGTACTGACTTCGCCGCTGTGGTGACCGCGCGTGGTTGACGCACCCGCACCGCGCCGCCTCGGGCCGCTGCGCGGTCTGCTGCCCTTCGTCGCGCCCTACAAGCGCCAGGTGGCGCTCGCGCTGCTCTTCCTCGGACTCGCGGCCAGCGCAACGCTCGCGCTGCCGTACACCGTGAAGCTGCTGGTGGACAACGGCCTCGCCCTGCCCGCCGGCGGCGCCGGCGAAAAGCTGGTGGCGATCCGCAGCCACTTCGGTGTGCTGTTTGCCGTTGCGATTGCGCTCGGCATCTTCACCGCAGCGCGATTCTTCATGGTGACGTGGATCGGTGAGCGCGTGACCGCGGACCTGAGGCAGGCGGTCTACGCGCACGTGCTGACGCAGAGCCCGCAGTTCTTCGAGACGCTGAAGACCGGCGAGGTGCTGTCGCGACTGACGACCGACACGACGGTCATCCAGAACGCCGTCGGATCGAGCATCTCGATGGGACTGCGCAACGCGGTGCTCTTCGTCGGTGGCATCGCAATGCTGATTGCGACCAGCCCGAAGCTGATGCTGACCGTCGCCGGCATCATCGCGCTGGTCGTGGCCCCCTCGATGCTGATCGGCGGCCGCGTGCGTCGGCTGTCGCGCGCGAGTCAGGACCGCATCGCCGATTCGAGCGCCATCGCAGGCGAAGTACTGAACGCGGTTCCGGTCGTGCAGAGCTACACGCAGGAGCCGGCCGAGACGCAGCGCTTCAGGGAGGCGAACGAACGCGCGTTCGCCACCTCGATCCGCCGCACCGGCACGCGCGCGCTGCTCACGGCGTTCCTCATCGTCGGCATCTTCGGCTCGCTGCTGTACGGGCTGTACGGCGGCGTCCAGGCCGTGATGGCCGGCCGCATCAGCGCGGGCGAGCTGAGCCAGACGGCGCTGTACATCATGGTCGTTGCGAGTTCCGTCGCGGTCCTCGCCGAGGTCTGGGGCGAACTGCTGCGCGCAGCGGGAGCAACCGAGCGCCTGATCGAGTTGCTGCAAGCCCGATCACCCATCGCCTCGCCGGAGCGCCCGACCGCGCTGGCGCCCTCCGCGCGCGGCATGGGCGTCGAATTCGACCGCGTCCGATTCACGTATCCCTCGCGGCCGCAACACCCCGTCCTGCAGGAAATGACCTTGTCGATCCAGCCGGGCCAGACGGTCGCGCTGGTCGGCGCGTCGGGCGCCGGCAAGAGCACGATGTTCCAGCTGCTGCAACGGTTCTACGACATCGAGCGCGGCGCGCTGAAGCTCAACGGCGTCGACATCCGTGCGATCGCACTGGAGACGCTGCGCGGACACATCGCGGTGGTGCCACAGGAGGCTGTCGTCTTCTCGGGCTCGGTGCTGGACAACATCCGCTACGGCCGGCGCGACGCCACCGAGGCCGAGGCGCTGGCAGCCGCGCGGGCAGCGCATGTCGACGAGTTCGTGCAGCGGCTGCCGGAGCAGTATGCGACCGAAGTCGGCGAACGCGGCCTGCGGCTTTCCGGGGGTCAGCGCCAGCGACTCGCGATCGCGCGCGCGATCCTGAAGGACGCACCGCTGCTGCTACTCGACGAAGCCACCTCGGCGCTCGATGCCGAAAGCGAGCGCGCGGTGCAGTCAGCGCTGGAGACCGCCATGCGCGGTCGCACGACGATCGTGATTGCGCATCGGCTGGCCACGGTGCAGCGGGCCGACTGCATCTTCGTGCTCGATCACGGCGGCATCGTCGATTCGGGCCGGCACTCGGAACTGATTGCACGCGGCGGCCTGTACGGTCGCCTCGCCGCCCTGCAGTTCGCCGCCTGAGCTATCGAAACCCGTCGCGGTCCGGGAATCGCGCCGCGCGGGCCATCGGTGGCCTGCGTCACCGTCAAGTCGCGTCGCAGTCCGCGGCGGATGCGCGTCGTCCGGATTTCTAGAAGCCCATCCGGAAGTACGTGTCGTCCTCGTCTTCGAGGTCGACCTTGGATGAAGGCGGCAGCTTCGCGATGATCTCTTCGACCATGCGGATGTGCTCGGCCTCTTCATCGCGCAACTCTTCGAAGAGCGCCTTGACGTCGGGTTGGGTCACGCGGCGCAGCGACCGGTTGTAGAACTCGAACGCCTTCCGTTCGGAGTACAGCGCCACCTGGCACGCCGTGAACTCGGACATGTTCCAGCGCGTCGCTCCGACGTCAGGCGCCTCGACGTCGAAGATGTCGTCGAGCTTGACCCTCGCAGGCGCATCGCCGAACAGCGCGCTCCGGCGCTGGGCGAGTTGATCCGCGTGCTTTCGCTCGTTGTCGGCCATCGACTGGAAGAACGACCCGGCATCGGTCGAGCTTCCGATCTGCTCGACGAACAGGTTGTAGCGCTTGAACGCCTCGACCTCGATCAGGGTGGCCAAGTCGAGACTGTCCATCAGACTGAGCGTGGAGAAGTCGACTTTTGCGGCCATGGATCCTCCCGATCGAGCGCGACACGCCAGCGTGGTGACCGGCCGGCGACCAAAATTTCACGGTATCACCGCGTGGTCTATCAGGCGCGGGGCAGTGTGGCCTGCCTTTGACCAGACGCAATCCCCTTGGACGTCCGGCGCAACCGTGGCCGACTGCACGCGGCCAGTGGCGCCCTGTAGCTGACGCTTCACTCTCGGGCTACAGTTCGCCACCAACCAAACGAATGCGGCCCGTGACGCGCAAGTCTGCTTCAACCCCCCGGACGCGGGGTACGGTGCGCACCTTGGTGCGCCGGCTGCTCGAGTCGTCCCCCGCGTTTCGTTCGCTTCCGCCGGACAGGCGTCGGCAGATTGACCACGACACGGTCCGCGTCGCGTCCTATGTGGTCGATCCGCACGGGATGGCCTCGCAGGAATTCGCCCACCCGCTTCTGGTCGCGAATGATCTGGTGCAGGCCGTCGACTTTCCGGCGTTCGTCGGCGGACTGATTCATGGCGTCTTCGGCGCGATCGTCAACGCCTCGGTGCAGCAGATGGAGGCCTACGGCAGGCTCATGGCGCACGCGTCGTCCTCGGTGTCGCAGTTTGCGGCGGACGACATCAGCGACGCCAGGGCGCGCGCCGAACTCGCGAATGCCTTTCCCTGCTGGTTTCGCCTGTCGGCAAAGGGCGGGCTGCGGCTGGCCGATGGGGCGTCGCCGTCCCGATCGAGCGTCGCCCGGGCCCTTGGTCTGCGTCGTCCCTGGCCGTCGCCAGAGTCGGCGAGCGGCCGGCAAATCCTGGTGATCGCCATGCGGCGGCAGGTCGCTCGTGAACGCCAGAAGTCTCTCGCGCTGGTGCTCGCCATGGGGATCAACCGGATCGTCGTGACCCACGGGCACATCGCAGCACACTAGCCGACCGCTGGCGGCGACTGCGCGGGCGCTCGACCGAAGTCGCTATACGCCGAGATAGCGGCCCGGCCGGTGATTAACCGCCATGACGAGGTTCAGCGCGACCGCCCCGACGATCGACGTCAGCACGCGTTCGACGTCGACAGTCAGCAATGCCGCGACGACGATCAGGCAGTCGATGATCATCTGCGCGTAGCCCGCGCGCCAGCCGAAGCGCTGCTGCAGCCACAGCACCAGCACGTTGAGCCCACCCAGGCTCGCGTGATGGCGGAACAGCATCAGCAGGCCGACGCCGATCAGGAAGCCACCCATCACCGCTGCGTAGAGCGGCTGCAGCCAGTCGAATTGGATCGCCAGCGGCAGCAACTCCGTGAAGAGCGAGAGCAGCGCGGCCGCGGCAAAGGTCTTCAGCGTGAACGCCGGGCCCATCGTGCGCAGCGCCATCGCAACGAAGGGCAGATTGATCACGAAGAACACGACGCCGAAACGCCAGCCGGTCGCGTAGTGGATCAGGAAGGCAATCCCGGCGGTGCCGCCGGTCAGCAGGCCGGCATGGCGGTACATGCCGACGCCGAGCGCGACGAACAGCGTCGCCGTCACGAGCGCCTGCGTATCCTCGAAAAGGGAATGACGTGCCGGGGCCTGGGCCGGATGAAACATGACGCGGCAGTGTAGGCAGCGCGACCAGCCGCCTGTCTGCCGCAGGTCACATCGAGATCGATCCCTCGCGGAAGTCCGTGCGATCGAGCCAGACGTTGACGAGCACAGGGCGACCGCCCGCGGCAATCTCGCGCGCCTGCCGCAGCGCTGGCTCGACCTCGGCCATGCTGCGGACCACGAGGCCCGCTGCGCCGAAGCCCTGCACCACCGCGTGGTAGTCGCTGCGCGCCAGCACGGTGCCGACATCGTCGTGCAGCATCTTGACCTGCTCGCGCGCGATCTGAGCCCAGCTGGCGTCGTTGCCGACGACCGCGATCACAGGCACGCCGTGGCGCACGAAAGTATCGAACTCCACGAGGCCGTAGCCACTCGCGCCGTCGCCCCAGATCAGCCAGACCTCGTCCTGCGGCCGCGCAAACTTCGCACCAAGCGCGAAGCCGGCCCCAACGCCAAGCGTGCCGAACGCGCCCGGATCGAGCCACGCCAGCGGCCCGCGCGGGCGCACGACGTACGAGGCGGTCGCGACGAAGTCGCCGCCGTCGGCGACCATCACCGCGTTGTCGGCCGCGATGCGGTCGAGCGCGCGGAAGAAACCGACCGGGTTGACGTGCTCGCCGACCCGCGCGGCCTGCTCATCGATCTCGCGCTCGCGTGCCTCGTCGCGCGCGCGCAGCTGCGCGATCCAGTCGGCGCGTCGCGCGCGCTCGCCGACGCGCTGCGCTATCGCTTCGAGCGCCAGACCGGCGTCTCCGATCAGCGCGATGTTCGGCCTGCGGTTCAGCCGTGCGTCCTTCGCGCTGCGGTTCGCCGCGATCAGCGTCGCCGAGCGCCGCACGTGGCGTCCATAGTCGAGCCGGAAGTCGCAGGGCACGCCGGCCAGCAGCACGCAGTCGGATTCGCGCAGCGCATTGCGGCGCGCATGGCGCATCTGCAGCGGGTGCGCGGGGCCGAGCAGTCCACGCGCCATGCCGGACAGATACACCGGCACGCCGAGACTCGTCACCGCCGCTGCAATGGCCTGCGCGCGTTCTGCACGCAGCAACGCCTGGCTGCCGATCACGAAGATGGGCCGTTGCGCACGTGCCAGCGCATCGGCCGCGCGCCCAAGCGCGGCGTCCGCGGCCTGCGGGACCTCGACGGCGGCTGCGGCCGGGGTTCGGGCTTCGCCCGCGCCCTCGAACATGCGCGCCGCGTGCCGGTTCAGGTACCACCGCAGCAGACGGTCGCCGAGCGCTGTGCCCTTGCCTGCCGCATCGGCGTACCACTGGCGGATCATCGCCTCGTCGTACAGCAGATCGACCGCACACTCGAGGAAGACGGGGCCTGGTACGCCGCTCGCCGCGATCCGCAGCGCCTCATTGGTCGCGGGCCCGAGATCGCGCACGCGCTTGACCTGCGCCACGTGCTTGACGTGCGGCGCGATCAGCGCGCGCTGGTCGATGTCCTGCAGCGCACCGCGACCCTGCAGTGCCGTCGGCGCGCCACCGCCGATCAGCACCAGCGGGCTCTGCGCCAGCTGGGCGTTCTTCAGCGGCGTGATCGCGTTGGTGATCCCGGGCCCGGCCGTCACCGCGGCCACGCCCGGACGGCCGGTCAGCCGCGCAAGCGCATCGGCCGCGAACACGGCGGTCGCTTCGTCGCGCGTGTCGACGATGCGGATGCCGAGCCCCTTGGCCGCGGCGATGATCGGCGAAATGTGCCCGCCGCACAGCGTGAAGATGAACGGCACGCGATGCGCGTGCAGCACCTCGGCGACGCGATGGCCCCCGTGCCGGACCGGCAGCGGCTGGCGATCCATCTCAGTGCCAGTGGACGCGCCGGCCGGTGGCGTACCAGTTCCCCACATGCGGCTCCATCGCCTTCTCGATCCGGCCGCGGCGCACCTTCATCGTCGGCGTCAGCAAGCCGTTCTCGATCGACCAGGGCTGCTGTGCGACGACGATCATGTGCAACTGCTCGTGGTCGGCCACCGCCCCGTTGATCTCCTTGAGCAGTTTCTCGAACTCCTGCTCGACCTGCGTGCGGACGCCGGCCTCGGACATCCGTGGCCGCAGGTGCTCGGCCAGCACCACCATCGCGTAGGCGGCGGGCTGGCCGACGCCGGAGACCAGCGACAGCTCGACCATCGGATGGGCGTTAATGCGGTTCTCGATCGGCGCCGGCGCGACGTACTTGCCTTTGGCCGTCTTGAACAGTTCCTTCGCGCGGCCCGTCAGCTTGAGCATGCCGCCGGCACCTCTTTCGCCGAGGTCGCCGGTACGGAAGAAGCCGTCTTCCGTGAACGACTCCGCGGTCAGTTCCGGCTGCTTGTAATAGCCGCTGCACTGGCCCGGCGACTTGATCAGGATCTCGCCCTCGGGACTGAGCTTGACCTCGACGCCGGGCAACGGCACGCCGACGTAGCCCGGTGCGTTGTGATCCTCATCCGAGATGTGCGAGTACGAGCTGTCCTCGGTCATCCCGTAGCCCTCGTACAGCGGCAGGCCGATGCGGCGGTACCAGGAGATCAGCTCGGGCGGGATCGGCGCGGAGCCGCTGCCGGCGAGCTTGACCTGATCGAGCCCCAGGCCCTTCAGCACCTTCCTGGAGACGACCTTGCCGAGGATCGGGATGCCGAGCAGCCGGTCGAGCTTGGCCGGCGGCATCTTGGCAAATACGCCCTGCTGGAACTTGAGCCAGAGCCGCGGCACCGACAGGAACAGCGTCGGCCGCGCCCGCTGCAGGTCCTGCAGGAAAGTGTCGAGTGCCTCCGCGAAGTACAGATGCACGACACCGTCGGAGAGTGCCATCGCCTCGACCCAGGTGCGCTCGAAGCTGTGCGCCAGCGGCAGGTACGACAGCATCCGCATCTCGTCCCCACCGACACGCCGCCGCAGGTCCTTGGCCACGAGCGCGCCCGCGCGCGAGAAGGCGTCGAAGCGGATCATCACGCCCTTCGGCGTGCCGGTCGAACCCGAGGTATAGATCAGCATCGCGAGCTCGTCCGCGGCGCGCGCCGGACGCCCGGTGAGCGGGGGCGTCGCTGCCACGATCGTGTCCCAGGTGTCGAACGTGGTCTTCGGCGCGAGCGGGAAGGCGATGCACGGCAGCCCTGACGGCACGCCTGGCTGCTGATGCGGCCAGGTGTCGAGCTTACCGACGAACAGCAGGCTCGCTTCGCTGTGCGTCAGCACGTAGTTGATCGTCTCCGCGGTCTCGGTCGGGAAGATCGCCACCGTCGTGTAGCCGGCCATCCAGATCGCCAGCTCGGCCATGATGAAGTGCGCGCAGTTCTTCGACAGGATTGCCACCCGCGCACCACGCGGGTAGCCGCGGCTCTGCAGATGCGACGCGATGCGGCGCGACTGGTCGACGACCTGCGCCCATGTGTAGTCCACGGCCTTGCCGTCGCCGACCGGCTGCGTCATGAAGACGCGGCCCGCCAGTTTCGCCTCGTGATCGAAGACAGCGTCCAGGATCAGCCGGTTCTCGCTCATGTCTCCTCCTCGCGGTCTGACGCCGCGGTGGCGCAGCCTACTCCGACCGGAGGGCGCCAGCCATAGGGCTTGCCCGCGCGACGCGTGCGGGATGACCGGCCCGATAGAATCCACGTATGCGCGAATACGAAGACTTCATGCGCCATGTGTTCGAGCACGGCGTCTTCAAGGCCGATCGGACCGGTACCGGCACCCGCTCGTGGTTCGGCTACCAGATGCGCTTCGGCCTGGCGGAGGGGTTTCCGCTGGTCACGACGAAGAAGCTGCATCTGCGCTCGATCATCCACGAGCTGCTCTGGTTCCTGCAGGGCTCGAGCAACGTGCAGTACCTGCGGGACAACAAGGTCACGATCTGGGACGAGTGGGCGCGCGAGGACGGCGAACTCGGCCCGGTCTACGGCGTGCAGTGGCGCTCGTGGCCGACGCCGGACGGCGGCTCCATCGACCAGATCGCGCAGGTGGTCCGCCAGATCCGGACCAACCCGGATTCGCGCCGGCTGATCGTCTCGGCCTGGAACGTCAGCGACATTCCGAAAATGGCGCTGCCACCATGCCACCTGCTGTTCCAGTTCTATGTCGCCGAAAACCGGCTCTCCTGCCAGCTCTACCAGCGCAGCTGTGACATCTTCCTCGGGGTGCCGTTCAATATCGCGAGTTATGCGCTGCTGACTCACATGGTGGCACAGCAGTGTGAACTCGGCGTCGGCGACTTCGTCTGGACCGGCGGCGATTGCCACATCTACAGCAACCACTTCGAGCAGGTGCGCGAGCAGCTCGCGCGCGAGCCGCGTCCGTATCCGCAGCTGGTCATACGACGCAGGCCGCCCTCGATCTTCGAATACGCCTTCGACGATTTCGAGATCGTCGACTACGACCCGCATCCGCACATCAAGGCACCGGTTGCCGTGTAGCGTTCGGCGCCATGACGAGTCCCGGGCACACGTTGCGCGGCCGCGCCCTCTTCGGCCTGGTCGCCATCACTCTGATCTGGGGCGTCAACTGGCCGCTGATGAAATTCTCGCTGCGCGAGCTGACGCCGCTTTACTTCCGGTCGATCACGATGACCGGCGGCGCGCTGCTGCTGCTCGCCTTCTACGCGGCCCGCGGCCTCGACATGCGGCTGCCGCGCGCCGCATGGGCCGCGATCGTGGCGCTGGCGGCGACCAATATCTTCGGCTGGCACCTGTTCTCGATCCTCGGCGTGCAGGCGCTGGCCTCGGGCCGCGCCGCGATCCTCGGGTTCACGATGCCGATCTGGACCGTGCTGCTCGCCACGGTCTTCTTCGGTGAACGCCTGACGCCGCGTGTCGCCGCAGCGGCCGTCTGTGTCGTCGTCGCCGTGACGCTGCTGCTCGGCGACGAACTGCTGGCGCTGGCCGGTAACCCGCTGGGCGTGCTGTGGATGCAGCTCGCCGCGCTGGCGTGGGCGCTCGGCACGATCCTGATGCGCCGCAGCCGGCTGACGCTGCCGACGCCGGTGATCACCGTCTGGATGATGCTGCTGTCGAGCGCGGCGTTCTGGATCGTCGCGGCGATCGCCGAACCGTTCCCGGCCTGGAAGTTTTCGCCCCCGATGTGGGCGGCGCTAATCTGGGGCTTCGCGATCAACTACGGCATCGCGCAGATCATCTGGTTCGGGCTTGCGCGCGAGCTTCCGGCCACCGCGAGCGCGTTTTCGATCATGGCGGTACCGCTGGTCGGTATCCTCTCGGCGGCGTGGATCGTCGGAGAGATTCCGCGCTGGCAGGACTGGGTGGCGATGGTCTTCGTTGTCGGCGCGATCGCAACGACGCTGCTACCTCGAGCCGCCGGCAGCACGCGCTGAGCGCGTGCCTCGCTGCGAGCCCGTCCTGATAAGGTTCCGTCCGGAAGGCCCATCGAGGACGCAATGAAGCCGGATCGATCCGCTCGCGCAACGCGTGTGAGCCGTGCACGACCCTCGAAGGCGCCGGCGGCACCGTGACACGTCCAAGCCCACCGCCGCAACCGCTGGAACCGCAGCGCGCCGCTGAAGCGCTGACGTTGCCGGCGCGCTGTTACGTCGACGCGGAGTTCCATCGGCGCGAGCGCGAAACGGTGTTCGCAACCGGCTGGCAGCTAGTGGCGCACGCCGCCCAACTCGACAGTCCGGGCGACCACGTGGTGGCCGAGCTCGGTGCCGTGCCGATCATCGTCATGCGCGGTGCGCCCGAGCAGGACGCGCCGCGCGGTCGCCTGCAGGCACTGCACAACGTCTGCCGCCATCGCGCCGGGCCGCTCGCGACCTGCGACGGGCGCAGTGCGCGCTCGCTGGTTTGCCACTACCACGGCTGGACTTACACGCTCGACGGGCAGCTGTGTGGCGCGCCGGAGATGCACGATGCGCCGGACTTCGATGTCTCGACCATCCGTCTGCCTAGAGCGCACGCCGCCGAATGGCACGGCCTCGTCTTCGCGTCGCTTGCACCGGGGATGGATTTCGACGCGCTGATTGCAGACGTGGACGGATCGGCGGGCGGGTTCGCCGGATACCGGTTCGACCGCCGGGTCAGTTACGAGATCGATTGCAACTGGAAGGTCTACGTCGACAACTTCCTCGAGGGCTATCACCTGCCGCGAGTGCACCCCGCGCTCAACCGCCTGCTCGATTACCGCAGCTACCGGACGGAACTCGCGCGCTGGTCCTCGCGGCAGTGGAGCCCGCTCGATATCGCTCAGGGCCCGTACCGCGGAGGCGACGCCGTTGCGCACTACTGGTGGCTTTGGCCGAACACGATGTTGAACGTGCTCCCAGGGCGCCTGCAGACCAACCGCGTGCTGCCGCTCGGCCCCGGGCAATGCCGCGTCGACTTCGACTACTACTACCCGCCCGATGCAGGCCCCGACGTCGGAGCGGACGACCGCGCGTTTGCCGATGAAGTGCAGGCCGAGGACATCGCGATCTGCGAGGCGGTGCAGCGCGGCCTGGCGAGCGGTTCGTACGAAACGGGCCGCCTGAACCCCGCACGCGAAAGCGGTGTCTGGCACTTCCACGAGCTGATGCGCGCCGCGATCGCACCGCAGGCAACGCGATGACGCGCCTCACGCTGATCGTCGCGCGCGCGCGCAACGGCGTGATCGGCAGGGACAACGCCATGCCGTGGAAGATTCCCGGCGAACAGGCGTACTTCAAGCGCGTGACGATGGGCCACCCGATCATCATGGGCCGCAAGACGTGGGAGTCGATCGGCCGACCGCTGCCCGGACGGCGCAGCATCGTCGTGACGCGCAACGCCGACTTCGTCGCGCAAGACGCCGAGGTCGTCGCGAGCCTCGATGCAGCGCTCGCCCGTTGCGCCGGCGCGGCAGACGCCTTCGTGATCGGCGGCGCCGAGCTGTATCGCGCCGCGCTGCCCCGTGCCGATCGACTGCTGATCACCGAGATCGACCACGACTTCGAGGGCGACGCCTACTGGCCGGCACCCGAGCAGTCCCAGTGGCGCGAAGCGGCGCGCGAGCACCATGCCCCGGTGGCCGGGCGACCGTTCGCGGTCGATTACGTCGAGTATGTGCGGCGTTGAGCTTTGCGGGACAGCCGGAAGCTAAGTTGGCAGTCGCAATAGCCGACACCGCTCGTTGCGGCGAGAATCGCCTCAGAACAGACTGCACGGGCCGTGGTCATACCGGGAAGTGACATGCGCACACACCTTCGGATCTTTCCTTTCATAGCTTCAGTTCTCTCAATAGCGGCATGCAGCCAGCAGGCTGCCGACCAATCCTGCCGCCGGCCAGGGCGCTCTCGTGGGAGCGTGGCGATCGCAGATTCGGTTCGGCAGCGGCGCGTTGGCTGAGATAAAAGATCTCGAGTTCATGTACGTCTTCAATTCGGCCGGCACGCTGACCGAATCATCGAACTACGATGGCGCGCCGCCCGTTCCACCCGCCTACGGCATCTGGAAACAAACCGGACCGCGCCAGTTTGAAGCGCGCTACGAGTTCTACATCACGAGGAGCCCGGAGACCTTCGACGCCATTGCGAGGGGCGGCGGCTGGAACCCCAATGGGCGCGGCGTGCTGATCGAGAAGCTGATGCTCTCTGAAGACCAGCAGTCCTTCACGTCGACGCTCGAGTTCACCGCCTTCGACGCGGCGGGAAAGCCGGCCGAAGGTGGCGGTCAAGGCGGCGGCTCCGGCAGTCGAATGCGCTTCTAGGAAG
>DATKAJ010000052.1:0-14034 GCA_035498175.1 Burkholderiaceae bacterium | reverse complement strand
CCACTCGATCCAGTGCATCACCGGCGTGTCGGTTCCGCTCTGCAGATGCGTGATGCAGCCGATGTTGGCCGAGAGGATCGCCTCCGGCGTCGACGCCTGCAGGTGACCGAGGCGGCGGTCGCGCAGCTCGGTCGCCAGCTCAGCCTGCAGCACTGAATAGGTGCCGGCGGAGCCACAGCAGAAGTGCGCCTCGCCGGCCGCAGCGACCCTAGCGCCGAGCGAGGTCAGCAACGCTTCGACGGATCGCACCTTCATTCCATGCTGCAGAGTGCATGGGGCGTGAAACACCACGTTGCCGTCGAGCGACGCCCCGAGCCGGCCCTTCAGTTCTTCGCCGAAGCCGGACAGGACTTCGGCAACATCGCGCGTCAGCGCGCTGACGCGTTCCGCGCGCGCTGCGTAAGCGGGGTCACGTGCGAGGAGATGTCCGTACTCCTGCACCTGCAGGCCGCAGCCGCTGGCGTTCATCACGATCGCCTCGGCTCCGCCCTCGATCAGCGGCCACCAGGCGTCGATGTTGCGGCGGGCGTCGTCGAGGCCGCCGGAGTGATCATCGAGGTGATAGCGGATCGCCCCGCAGCAGCCCGCTTGGGCGGGCCTAAGCACCTCGATGCCGAGCGCGTCGAGCACGCGCGCGGTCGAGGTGTTGATGTTCGGCGCCATCGCCGGCTGCACGCAACCTTCCAGCAGGATCATCGTTCGCGCATGGCTGCGCGAAGGGTATGCGCCCGGCGCGCGCGGCGCTGGCACCTTCGCCTTCAGCGCCGCAGGCAGCAGCGGGCGGAGCGTCTGGCCGAGCTTCATCGCCGGCGCGAACGCCGCGCTCGTCAGCCCGTTCTTCAGTGCAGTGCGCAGCAGGCGCTGTCGCAGCGGCCGCGTGACGCGCTCGTCGACGAGCTTGCGTCCGATGTCGACCAGGCGGCCGTACTGCACGCCCGAAGGGCACGTGGTCTCGCAGTTGCGGCAGGTGAGGCAGCGATCCAGATGCAGCTGCGTCTTGGCGGTGACCGCACCGCCCTCGAGCATCTGCTTCATCAGGTAGATCCGCCCGCGCGGACTGTCGAGTTCGTCGCCGAGCAGCTGATAGGTGGGACACGTCGCGGTGCAGAACCCGCAATGCACGCACTTGCGCAGGATCGCGTCGGCTTCGCGGCCCGCAGGCGTATCCCGGATCCAGTCGGCGATCTGCGTCTGCATCGTTAGTGAGGAACAAGGCGTCCGGGGTTGAAGATCCCGGCAGGGTCGAACTCCGCCTTCAGCCGCGCATGGATACGTGCAAGCGCGGGCTCCAGCGGCTGGAACGCGTTGACATTCGCATCGCCCCCGCGAAAGCGCGTGGCGTGTCCCCCAACGTCGCCAGCCACAGTGTGCAGAGCCGCGGCTGCGTGGTCGGCGCGGATCCAGCGCTGGCCGCCGTGCCACTCGATCAGCGTGGCGCCGAGCTCGAGCGGGGGTGTGGTCGGCGGCACCGCGAGACGCCACAAGGGCCCCGACCCGGCGAAGAAGGAATGGCGCTGCTCGCGCAGATCACTCCACCAGGCATCGGCGCCGTCGATGGCACGTCCGCCGAGTCGCGCGCGGGCGGCGTCGACCGCAGCACGGGCGCCCGACAGCCGGATGTGCAGCTCGCCTTTGCACCAGGCGCTGGCTGAAATCGGCAGCGGCTGTCCACCCCATTCATTCAGCTGGCGGATCGCCGCGGCCTCGTCGATGTCAAATGCGAGCGTCAACTCGGCGACCGGCCGCGGCAGCACTTTCAGCGAGACGTCGACCAGCACACCGAGCGTGCCGAGCGAGCCGGCGAGCACGCGGGCCATGTCGTAGCCGGCAACGTTCTTCATCACGCGCCCGCCGAACGACAGCAGCTCGCCGCGGCCATCGATCATGCTGGCGCCGAGCACGAAGTCACGCACCGAGCCGGCGGCGACGCGCCGCGGGCCGGCGAGGCCGGCCGCGACCGCGCCGCCGACAGTCGCCCCCGGTCCGAAGTGCGGCGGCTCGAAAGGCAGGATCTGCCGGTGTTCGGCAAGCGCGGTCTCGAGCTCTGCGAGCGACGTGCCGCTGCGCACGGTGACCACGAGCTCGGTTGGCGCATGGTCGACGATGCCCGCGTACTCGCGCGGATCGAACAGCTCACCGGTCGGACGGTTGCCGTAGAAATCCTTGGTGCCTCCGCCGCGGATGCGCAGCGGCGTGTGCCGTGTCACCGCGTCGCGCACGCGATCGCGCAGGCGCTCGAACGCCGGATGCGGGTGCCCGTTCATCGGAGTGTCGACAGGCTTAGAAGCGCGGCAGGTCCGGGAACCTGAGCTGTCCGCCGTGCACGTGCATCTTGCCGTACTCGGCGCAGCGGGCGAGTGTCGGCACCGCCTTGCCCGGGTTCAGCAGTCCGGCCGGATCGAATGCACGCTTGATCGCATGGAAGGCCTGCAGCGTCGTGCTGTCGAACTGCTGGCACATCTGGTGGATCTTCTCGACGCCGACGCCGTGCTCGCCGGTGACGGTGCCGCCGACTGCGATCGAGAGCTCGAGGATCTCGAAGCCGAAGGCCTCGGCGCGAACGACGGAATCCGGATCGTTGGCGTCGAACATGATCAGCGGGTGCAAGTTGCCGTCGCCGGCGTGGAACACGTTGGCGCAGCGCAGGCCGTACTTCTTCTCCATCCCGGCGATCGCCTTCAGCACCTCGCCGAGCCGCTTGCGCGGGATCGTGCCGTCCATGCAGTAGTAGTCGGGAGAGATGCGTCCCACCGCCGGGAACGCCGCCTTGCGTCCCGCCCAGAAGCGCAGCCGCTCGGGTTCGGACTGCGACACCTTCAGTTGCGTCGCGCCGCTCGCCTCGAGCACGGCCTTGATGCGGTCGATTTCCTCGGCGACTTCCTCGGGGGTGCCGTCCGACTCGACCAGCAGGATCGTCGCAGCGTCGAGGTCGTAGCCGGCCTTGACGAAAGGCTCAACCGCGGCCGTGGCAGGCTTGTCCATCATCTCCATCCCCGCAGGGATGATGCCGGCCGCGATCACTGCGGCCACCGCCTCTCCGCCCTTCTCGATGTCGTCGAACGAAGCCATGACGACCTGCTGCCTGAGCGGCTTCGGTACGAGCTTCAGCATCGCTTCGGTCACCACCAGCAACAGGCCTTCCGAGCCGACCGCCAGCGGCAGCAGGTCGTAGCCTGCAGCGTCCGGGGCGGCGGAGCCGATCTCGACGATGTCGCCTTCGATCGTCACACCGCGTACGCGCAGCACGTTGTGCAGCGTGAGGCCGTACTTCAGGCAGTGCACGCCGCCGGCGTTCTCGGCGATGTTGCCGCCGATCGTGCAGGCAATCTGGCTCGAAGGATCGGGGGCGTAATACAGGCCGAGGGAGGCGACCGCCTCGGAGATCGCGGCATTGCGCACGCCGGGCTGCACAACGGCCGTGCGCGCGAGAGGATCGATCGCGAGGATGCGGTTGAACTTCGCCATCGACAGCAGCACGCCGCGGCCGTGCGGCAACGCGCCGCCCGAGAGGCCGGTACCCGCGCCGCGCGGGACCAGCGGCACCTTCAGTTCGTGGCACGCGCGCAGGATCGCGACCACCTGCGCTTCGTCCTCCGGCAGCACAACCACCATCGGCAGCTGGCGATACAGCGTCAGGCCATCGCACTCGTACGGCTTCGTGTCCTCTTCGCGCCAGAGTACGCAATGCTCGGGCAGGAACGTGCGCAGCCGCGCGACCACCGCGCGCTGGCGCTCCAAGTCGACCGGTCCACCGCCCTCGAGCGGAATGCGCTCGGCCAGCAACTGCGTCGGCGGATGGGCAAGGTCAGCCGGGGCGTTCATGCCATTGACGGTATCACGCTGCGGGCGCTGCGCGAACCCGTGTCCGTGGCGTTCGGCCGGCCACACAGCAGCAACGTCGCGCTGCTGTCATGCTTCGCCAGGTGGCTGAGCACCGGGAGGGACGGATGTCGATCAAGACGGGCGCAGCGCGCGCGCCGGGCAAGCCTGCCCGGAGGGCGTTCTGCGCGCTGCTCATGGTGCTCGTGACCTTGTCGGGCTGCGCGCCACATCGCCCGCCGGGCGCCGCGCCGGCGGCGGAAGCTGCGCAGCCCCCGCCGCCGCTGCCGCCGGTGCCCTGGCGCGAGGACGTCGCGGCTTCCCTGGTCAATGGCAACGCGCAATGGGCCGATCCCGGACGCGATCGCACGATCGAGGGCCGCTGGACCGCTCCGGCGGACGGCGGCCGGGTCCTGATTGTCGTGCTGCCCGGCCTCGCGCAGGGCAGCCGCATTCCCACGGCGCTCGCCGAGACGCTGGCTCATGCAGGGTTCGCCGTGCTCGCGCTCGGCCATCCCGGCAATGACGAAACGATCTGGCAGGGACCCGAAGCGCGTCGCGCCGATTTCGAGCTGGCAGCGCGGCGCGTCTACGCGACCCGCGAGGTTGCCGAGCGTGTGGCGGATGTGCGCTTTGTGCTGGCGGCGCTGGAACGCCAGCCGCCGTCGTGGCTGCGCGGCGCGCCTTCGCGCGTGGGGCTGCTGGGCATCGGCCCGGGGGCGCAGACGGCGCAATGGCTGGTCGGCGAGTGGATGGCGCGCGACGTTCCACCGGCGGCGGACCCGCGCATCGGCGCGGCCGCGCTGATCGGGCCCTACGTCGGTTTCGAGGGGCCGGCGCTGTACCAGCGCTACGGAGCGATCACGACGCCGCTGCTCTTGGCTTACGGCCTCGGCGAGACCGATCCATACGGCCTCGGCATGACGGCGCAGCAGCGCCGCGCGATGTCGAACCAACTTGCGAACGCCCGTGTCATCGAACTGCGCCTGCCGGCGTCGACGGTCGCGGCACTGCAGCTCCCCGGGATGCCGCAGGGTGCCGATGCCGCATCGATGGGACGCATGCCGCAAAACGCCTCGATCGCCCGCGAGCCGCAGAATCGCAGCGGTCGCGGCTCCGGCGGTGGTGGCCCCTCTGCGGGAGGCGGGCCGGGCGGCCCCTCCGAGGCGATGATGTCGCCGTCGGCCGGCGCACCGTCGATGGCGCGCAATGTCCAGGCTGCGCGTGTCGCCGTGCTGTTTTCGATATCCGCGTTCTTCGAGGCGGAGCTGCTGAACAGTGCCGATGCGCGCGACTGGCTCGAAGGTCCGCACCCCGGCCCCGCGCAATGGTCGACCCTACCGGCGGGTCGTGCGGTCGCGGCACAGCCGCGCTGAACGCGGCGGGGGCCGGCGGACGTTTCGATCAAATCCGGATGATCTTGCCGGGATTCAGGATGTTCAGCGGGTCGAAGGCGCGCTTGAGCCGTGCCATCAGGTCGAGCGCATCGCCACCGTGCTCCTCGACCAGGAAGTCCATCTTGTGCATGCCGACGCCGTGCTCGCCGGTGCAGGTGCCATCCATCGCCAGGGCGCGCTCGACGACGCGCTGGTTCAGCCGCTCCGCTTCCTCGACCTCGCGCGGATCGTCGGCGTTGGCGAGGATCGCGCAATGGAAGTTGCCGTCGCCGACGTGACCGAGGATCGGCGCCGGCAACGAGCTCGCGGCGGTATCTGCAACGGTGGCTTCGATGCACTCGGCGAGACGCGAGATCGGCACGCAGACATCGGTCGTGAAGCTGCGGCAGCCGGGCTTCAGCGCAAGGCACGCGAAGAAGGCGTTGTGCCGCGCCTCCCAGAGCCGTGTGCGATCTTCGGGCTGGGTCGCCCAGCGGAATCCCTGGCCACCATGCTCGGCTGCGATCGCTTCGACGGTCTGCGCCTGCTCTGCAACGCTCGCCGGTGAGCCGTGGAATTCGAACAGCAGCAGCGGCAGTTCCGGCAGCCCGAGCTTGTCGCGCTGGTTGACGGCCTTCACCGTCAGCGCGTCCAGCAGTTCGCAGCGCGCGATCGGCACGCCGAGCTGGATCGTCTGGATCGTCGTGCGGACGGCCGCATCGACGCTCGGGAACGAGCAGGTCGCCGCCGAGATCGCCTCCGGCTGCGGGTACAGCCTGAGCGTTACCTCGGTGATGATGCCGAGCGTCCCTTCGCTGCCGACGAAGATGCGCGTCAGGTCGTAGCCGGCCGAGCTCTTCTTGGCGCGGCGCGAAGTGTGGATGACCTTCCCTTCGGCGGTGACCACGGTCAGCGCCAGCACGTTTTCGCGCATCGTGCCGTAGCGGACTGCGTTCGTGCCCGAGGCGCGCGTGGCGGCCATGCCGCCGATGGTCGCATCGGCTCCCGGATCGATCGGAAAGAACAGCCCCGTGTCGCGGATCGCGGCGTTGAGCTGCTTGCGTGTGATGCCGGCCTGCGCGGTCACTGTTAGATCCTCCGCGTTGACGGCCAGCACGGTGTTCATGCGCCCGAGATCGACCGAGATGCCGCCGTGCACGGCCAGCAGATGGCCCTCGATCGACGAGCCGACCCCAAAGGGAATGACAGGAATGCGGTGCGCGGCGGCCAGCTGGATCACGGCGACGACGTCGTCGGTCGACTCGGCGAAGACCACCGCGTCGGGCAGCATCGGCGCATACGGCGATTCGTCCCGGCCGTGATGCTCGCGCACCGCGGTACTGGTCGACGCCCGGGCACCGAAGCGCGCCTCGAGCGCGGTGACGAGAATTGCGGGGAGCGGGGCGGACCGTGCGGGCGCGTTCATAATCGGACTCCGGCCAGTCGTGGCGTCAACGGCTGCGGCCCCACCATACACCGGGCGCGCGGGTAGCCGGCTCGTCTGGCAACGCGGGCATCAGGGAGGACGGATTCCGGCATGGGCAAGCGTCTTACTGCGATTGCTACGCGCACCGGCGATGACGGCACGACCGGACTCGGCGACGGTACGCGCACGCGCAAGGACACGTTGCGCGTGCAGGCGATGGGCGATGTCGACGAGCTCAACTCCACGCTCGGCCTGCTGTTGACCGAGTCGCTGCCGGATGAGGTGCGTAGCGACCTGGTCGACATCCAGCACGACCTGTTCGACCTCGGCGGTGAGCTGTGCATCCCCGGCTACTCGATGATCAAGGACGCACAGGTTGCGCGTCTGGATGCGCGGCTGGCGCACTACAACTCCACGCTGCCGCGGCTGGCGGAATTCATCCTTCCGGGCGGTTCGCGGGGCGCGGCGCTGGCGCACGTGGGCCGCACGGTCTGCCGCCGGGCCGAGCGGTCGGTGGTCGCGCTCGCCGCGGCCGAGCCGGTGAACGCTGCCCCGCGCCAGTACCTGAACCGGCTTTCGGACCTGCTGTTCGTGCTGGCGCGCACGTTGAACCGCCATGCGGGCGGAGCGGATGTGCTGTGGCAGCAGCGCAAGAACGCGGGCGGCGCGGACTCCTGACCGGTACGATGCCGGCCGACCTTCGGGCTGGCGCCGGCCGGTTTCGTCGCCCTCGGCTGCATTTCATCGCATCGGCCGCGCTGGGTCGGCCCGGTGGCCCGTATGCTCGCGCCCTCGCTGCGAGCCGCAGCTGATATTTCCCGGAGATAACTGATGTTCGATGTCCGACGCGCGACCACGGCGATCCCGCTGGTTGCGTCCCTGCTGGCGGCCCCCTCGGCCGCCCACGCCGCCCCGACCGGACGGCCGCTGATCCCGCTGCTGAATGCTGCAGCGATCACTGCCCGCTGCGATGGCGAACTTGCCACCCTGCGCCGGGAACTCAAGGCCATGGAAACACGCAAGGGCGGATCGGTGCTCGCCGAGCTCAACGCGCTGTCCTTGCGCTCCAACGACTTTGCCTCACCGGTCTACCTGCTGCAGAACGTCGCGCCCGACAAGGCCACGCGCGACGCTGCCCAGGCGTGCCTGGAAAAGCTGGTGCCGTTCGAATCCGAGCTCTACCAGAGCACCGCGCTCTACGAGCGGGTCAAGGCGGTCAAGCCCGGCGACGCGATCGATGCGGTCTACCAGCAGGACCTGTTCGAGAAGTTCGAGGACGCCGGCGCCACGCTGCCGCCGGACAAGCGCAAACGCGCCAAGGAGATCCTCGACGAACTCGAAAAGCTTGGCCTGGCGTTCCAGAAGAACATCAACGAGGACGGCACCACCGTCACGATCACCCCGACCGAAGCGGCAGGGATGTCCGAGGCGTGGCTCGCGGCGCGCAGGCGCGACGACCAGGGCAACTTGCTGCTCGGGATGGACTACCCGACGATCCTGCCGTTCCTCGAGCAGGCGACCAACGGCGATGCGCGCCGGCGGGTCTGGCTGGCGAAGAGTCGTGAGGGCGGCCAGAAGAACCTGAAGATTCTCGAGCAGGCGCTGCAGCTGCGCTACGAGCTCGCGCAGCTGCACGGCCAGCCCGACTACGCCACCTACGTGCTGAAACGGCGCATGGCACAGACACCGGCCGCGGTCTATGACTTCCTCGGCAAGGTCAAGGCGGCGGCGGAGCCGTTGCAGGGCAAGGAATTCGCCGAGTTGCGCGCCGAGAAGGCGAAGATCGACGGCACGCCGCTCGATGCCACGAAGCTCAACCGCTGGGACGTCGCATTCCTGAAGGAGCGCGTGCGCAAGGCGCGCTACAGCGTCGACCAGGAGGCGCTGCGCGCCTACTTCCCGACCGAGACCAGCGTGCAGTACGCGATGGAGCTCGCAAAGCGGCTGTACGGTGTCGAGTTCATCGCGCGCGATGTGCCGGTCTGGCACAAGGACGTGCGCTACTACGACGTCTACGATCGCCTCCCCGACGGCAAGCGCGGTGCCTTTGTCGGCGGCATCTACCTGGACCTTTTCCCGCGCGAGGGCAAGTACAACCATGCTGCTGCCTTTGGCGTGTACAGCGGCTCGACGCTCGCGCACCGCACGCCGGTCTCGGCACTGGTCGCGAACCTCGATTCCAGGGGGCTGAACCAGGAAGAGCTCAGGACGCTGCTGCACGAATATGGCCACGTGCTGCACGGCGTGCTGTCGAAGGCACGCTATGCCGACCAGTCGGGGACGGCGGTCAAGCGCGACTTCGTCGAGGCGCCTTCGCAGATGTTCGAGGAATGGGCACGCAAGGAGGAGCCGCTCGCGCTCTTCGCGACGCTGTGCCCGACCTGCCCGAAGCTCACCAGGGAGCAGATCGCGCAGCTGGATGCGGCGCGCAAGTTCGGACTTGGCAACTTCTTCTCGCGTCAGGGCGAGTACGCGCTGTACGACATGGAGCTGCACACCGGCAAGCCGCCCGAGCCCATGCCGCCCTGGATCGCCATCGAAAACGCGGATCCGCTCGGCTACGTCGAGGGCTCGCTCTTCCCGGCGGGCTTCGGCCACCTGCTCGGCGGCTACGCGGCCGGCTACTACGGCTACATGTGGTCGCAGGTGCTGGCGCTGGATATGCTGACCGCATTCGACGGGAAGCTGATGAATCCGGCGGTGGGCCGACGCTATCGCGAGACGATCCTCTCGTCCGGGGGGCAGAAACCGCCGCAGGCACTGGTCGAGTCCTTCCTCGGACGCAAGCCCAACAGCGACGCGTTCTACGCGGAGATCAACGGCACACGCTAGCGGCTGTCAGCGGCCGGTTCGGCGCCGCGGCGCATCCTTCGAATCCCGAAGGTTGAGGCCGCGGCGCTCAAGCGCCTCACGCAGCAGGAACTCGGCCTGTGCATTGACCGAACGCAGTTCGGCGGCGGCGAGGCGTTCGAGTTCTTCCCAGACGCGCGGGTCGACCCGCAACAGGAACGATTTCTTCTCGCCGGCCGCCACTTCTAGCCACGTCCGAGCGCACGTTCGATCGCGGCCTTCAGCCTGCGCGCCTCGTCGCTGCCGATCAGCAGCGATGATCCATCGCGCCGCTGCACGATCACGGCGTCGAAGCCGCTGACGTTATACAGCCAGCCGCGGCGCGTGCGGTGCACGCCCCAGCCCTCGCAGAAGGTCGTACGGGTCACACTGGCCGAGGCGACCTCTGCGAGCGACACTGACTTGCTCGGCCAGCCGAAACCAAAGTGCAGCGTGATCCGGTCGCCGCCGATACGCACGGTGAGCGAGGAGAAGCACCATCCGGCCGTGAGCAATAGCGCCGCCCCGGCTAACAGCGCCCACACCGGGACGCGGCTGATCTCGGGCAGTGGTGCTGCGGCGAGTACCAGCATGACCAGCGCGCCCAGACCGAACGACAGGCGCATCGGCCAGCCCTGCTGCGTGTGCTCGTAGCCCGGCCGCTGCGTCATCGGCGCCGCGCCCCCCGCGCCGCGCAGCGGCTGCGAGCGAACGCCAGCGCCGCCGGTGTTTCAATTGCTGCGCCAATGGCGGCGATGACGATGGCCGGTGCCAGTTCCAGCCAGCCGAACACGGCCGCGAGGGTACCGGATACCAGCAGCAGCGTGCCCAGCAGAACCAATACCAGCAACAGCGCCGGATTCATCGCACGATCCTGCGGGTCTACTGGTACAGCGTGCCGGTGTTGATGACTGGCTGCGCCTCCGAATCCGCGCACAGCACGACCAGCAGGTTGCTGACCATCGCGGCCCGACGCTCATCGTCGAGGTGCACGATATCGCGCTCGGACAGGCCGTTGAGCGCCATCTCGACCATGCTGACCGCACCCAGCACGATCTTGCTGCGGGCGGCGATGATCGCCTCGGCCTGCTGCCTGCGCAGCATCACCTGCGCGATCTCGGGCGCATACGCGAGGTGGGTCAGCTTCGCGTCCTCGACGACGATTCCGGCCTGGTCGAAGCGGTCCGCCAGCTCCCGCATCAGCGCCTGCGTCACGCGGTCCTGGCTGGCGCGCAGCGTGGGTTCGTCCGAGCCCTCGGTTTCGCCTTCGTCGTAGGCGTAGCTGGAGGCGAGGTGACGGATCGCTGCTTCGGCCTGCACACGCACGTACTCGTCGTAGTCCTCGACATCGAACACGGCCTGGGCGGTGTTGCGCACGCGCCAGACGATCGCCGAGGCGATCTCAATCGGATTGCCGCGCTTGTCGTTGACCTTGAGCCGTTCGCTCATCAGGTTGTGCACGCGCAGGCTGATCTTCTGCTTGCGGTAGAACGGGTTGGCCCAGCGCAGTCCTTCCGATCGGTCGGTGCCGACGTATTCGCCGAAGAGCAGCAGGATCGCTGCCTCATTGGGCTGAAGCATGTAGAGCCCGGCGAGCACGAACGCCGCCGCCACGATCAGCAGCACGCCCGCAATGAGCGGGAGCAACCCGGCCGGCCGGACCACCAGCACCACGCCAATCCCGATCATGGCGAGGCCGACAACGATCCACAGGTAGCCGCTGCTGCTGGTGCGCTCGACTTCGTTGGTGCGTGCCATCGGCTGCATTGCGCCTCCATCTATCAGAGTGATATCATTTTGATAGAAATCCGGCGCGCAGTCAAGTGACACCGACGAGCGGCAGTCGTGCCGATTGGACAGAGGGGAGTGATCACTTGGCGGCCGACCGCGACGCCGCGGGCGGATCGTGTCAGCGGGGGAAGGGTTGCGGGCCCGTGTGCGCTCGGCGCACGGCGAGATCGGATGCGCGCGGCAACCGCGCCTGCAGTCAGCCCAGGCGCACGAACCCTGCTCTAGGGAAACGCCGGCATCGACGGTTCGACGCCCTTGTCGACCGCCTCGGGGTGGCGGCGTGCGATGAGTTCTTCGATTTCCTCGACGCGCGCGACGGGCACGTCGACCATCAGCAGGATCTTTCCGGCCTCGATGTCGGGTTCGAATTTCGCCAGCGCTGTGTTCGGAGTGGACAGGCCGATCAATGTCGAAGTCCAGGCACCGAAGGCGGTGCCGCCGAGCATGCAGAGGAGGAAGGTGCCGGCGTCGAACGTGATCTCACCGATCGGATTCAGCTTCAGGTAAACGCCAAGCAGCATGCCGCCGAGTGCGCCGAGGCCGCAGCCGAGGAACAGCGCACGCCGCACGTCGGACTTCTGCAGAACGCTCGCCTCGTGCAGGATCCCCATCGACATCCCCTGCTTGCCGAGGAAGTGCATGTGCCGGTCGTCGATGCGCGCCATCAGCAGGTCGTTTGCCGTCTGGATCGCGCTGGCGAGGTCGGGCAACACTACATAGAGACGCCGCTTCATTCCATCTCCTTCGGTATGGACGCCAGCGGCGCCGGCGCTTCGGCGTTGCGCATGAACCCTCGAAGATGCGCCCCCGCCGGCCCCGGACACGGCCCGCACGGCGGCCATGATGAACGACAAGGCGGCGGATGCCAACCTTCGCCGCGGCCTCGCACACCACGCATTCGTGCAGCGCACCACGCATCGAATTTCCCAGCGCCAAGGTGCAGGGGGTTTGCAGGACCGCCATTTCCCATTACCGTTTCGCGGCCGAGCGGCTCGCGATCATCGGTCAACCAACCAGGGTACTGCGAATGGGTGTGGCAATCGTCTTGGTGGTGCTCATTGCCGGTTCGGTGCTGTTCCATCTGCTGAGCCCCTGGTATTTCACCGAGATTGCATCCAACTGGAGCGCGATTGACGACACGATTTCGGTGACATTCTGGGTCACCGGGGTGGTCTTCGTGGTCGTCAACCTGTTCATGGCGTACGCGATCTACCGCTACCGGCACCGCCGGGAGGCGCGTGCGCATTACGAGCCCGAAAACAAGAAACTGGAGTGGTGGCTTCTGGCAGTGACCGCGGTCGGCGTCGCCGCGATGCTGACACCCGGTCTGTTCGTGTGGGCCAGGTTCGTCAATGTGCCGAAGGACACTGCGGTGGTTGAGGCCGTGGCGCAGCAGTGGAACTGGAAATACCGCTTCCCGGGCAAGGACGGCAAGCTGGGCACGGTCAACGCCCGCAATGTCAGCGAGGGCAACCCGTTCGGGATATCGCCCGACGATCCGGATGGCCGGGACGACATCGTCGTCGACAGTCCTGAACTGCATCTGCCGCTCGGCAAGTCCGTCAAGGTCCTGCTGCGCTCCAACGACGTCCTGCACAACTTCACCGTCGCGCAGTTCCGCGTGAAGATGGATTTCGTGCCGGGCCTCGTCACGCACATCTGGTTCACGCCGACGCGGACCGGCAACTTCGACCTGCTGTGCGAGGAGCTGTGCGGCATCGGACATTTCGCGATGCGCGGCAAGGTCATCATCGAAGACGACGCCGCGTTCCAGGCGTGGCTGGCGCAGCAGCCGACTTTCGCGCAGACGACATCCAGGCCGGCTCCTGACCCTGCGGCCGGTCAGGCGTCATACGCGGTGTGCGCGGCCTGCCATGGCGCGCAGGGCGAAGGCAACGAAGCGATGCACGCTCCCAAGCTCGCCGGCCTCAGCGGCTGGTACCTGAAGCGGCAGCTGGGGAATTTCAGGCACGGCGTGCGTGGCACGAATCCGAAGGACGCCAACGGCCAGACGATGGCACCGATGGCAGCTACGCTTCCGGACGATGCTGCGGTCGACAACGTGGTCGCGTATATCAGCACGCTGCCCGACAGGCCCGCGTCGCCGACGCTGAAGGGCAACCCGCACGACGGTGCGCAGCGCTTCGTGACCTGCGCGGCCTGTCACGGCGCCGACGCGGGCGGTATCGCCGCCACCAACGCGCCGCGGCTGCGCGGCATGAGCGACTGGTACATGTTCACGCAGATCAGGAATTTCCGCGATGGTGTGCGCGGCGGCCATCCGCAGGACGGTTACGGCCCGCAGATGGCCTTGTTCGCAGCGATGCTCAGGGACGACCAGTCGATCCGTGACGTGATCGCGTACATCGATACGCTGCCGGTGGCGCCCGCGCCCGCCGGTGCCGGAAAATAGGTTTCGTCGTCGGCCTGCCCTGCCGTCGGCAAGTTGTAACGCGTACTCTGGAACCAGCAGATAGGACGGCACATGTCGAGCCACGTTGCACATGACGCTTCCGACTACGCCCCGCCGGCCGAGGTCGGCGAGGTCGAGCTCTACCATCCGAAGACCTGGATCGGGAAGTACGTCTGGAGCCAGGACGCCAAGGTCATCGCGATCCAGTACGCGCTGACCGCCATCGGGATCGGCCTGGTGGCGCTGGTCCTTTCGTGGCTGATGCGGCTGCAGCTCGCATGGCCGAACGAGTTCTCGTTCATCAATCCGAGCAACTACCTGCAGTTCGTCAGCATGCACGGGATGATCATGGTGATCTACCTGCTGACGGCGCTGTTCCT
>DATKAJ010000051.1:0-9127 GCA_035498175.1 Burkholderiaceae bacterium | reverse complement strand
CTTCGCGGCCGCTGATGTCTTCGACGCACTGGGTACGGTCGCGACCGCACGGGAAGCGGAGCGCGTGCGGCAGGTCGTTGGCCGCGATGGACTGCGTACCGCGCCGGGCTCGGAGCTGTTGTGCTTCTCCGAAAAAGGACTCGGGGCCTGGCTCGACCGCCGCGCGGATCCGATCGCCGCGAAATTTGGGCGATGGGTCGAGTTGCAGGTCCTCAAGCCGTACCGGCGTCGGCGCGAACTGGAAGGCAACGGCCCGGAACGGACGTTCTGAGCGACGTCGGGCTGCGGTGCACGGAAGCGCGATAATCTCTGCTTTGTGTGCACTCGACCCGCATGTCGCCCATAGCCCGGCTGTTCTCGCAGCACCGCATCAAGGTTTCGCGCGTCTTCGGCATCGGCTTCGTCGCGATCCTTGTCGCAACGGGCAGCCTGTGGCAGGGCACGCTGGCGGGCCGGGCGATGTTCCTCGCCGGCATCGTGCTGGCGGCCAGCGGCATGCTGGGCCGGGTGTGGTGCCTGACCTATTCCAGCGGCTACAAGAGCTCGGAGCTCGTGACGCAGGGACCGTATTCGGTCAGCCGCAATCCGCTGTACTTCTTCTCCTTCATCGGCCTCGTCGGCATCGGGCTCGCGACCGAGACGATCACGCTGACGCTATTGCTGATCGCGTTCTTTGCGCTGGTCTATCCGGCGGTGATCGCTGGTGAGGAGGAATTTCTGGTCGGCAGGTTCGGCGAGCCGTACCAGGAATACTGCCGCCGCACACCGCGGTTCTTTCCTGACCGCAGCCTGTTTGTCGAACCCGACTCCTACACCGTGCAACCGCGCACGCTGCGGCGCTCGCTGGGTGGCGTGATCTGGTTCATCGGCCTTCCGGTCGTGATCCAGCTTCTGGTCTCGCTGCGCACGGCGGGTGTTATCGGCAGCCTAGCGCTGCTGCCGTGAGCCCGGGAGGTCGGCGCGTTACGGTGCGGGCTGCCGTGCCCGCCACTGGTCGAGCGCCTCGAGCCACGCTGCGTCGCTGGCTTCCCTGACGCTGTAGCCCCGCGCGCTCACGCGCGGCCGGACAGGTTCGGCGCGTAGCGGGTTCGCGTCGGCCTCGGCCGCGGCGGACGTCGCGGGCTGCGATACCAGAGTCAGCAGGGCAGCGGTGTTCATCGTGCTCGAGTTCTGAATCGTGCGTCGGCCATGGGACGGTAACGATTGTGCGCGAGCAGCGGTCGTCGCGGCACACCGCTGCCGGCGCAGCACGATCACCGGCCCCGATCTAGACCTGTGCGGCGGATATGCGGTGATCGGCGGTCGCCCGCGCCAGCCCGGTGGCTGGGGTGGGCCTGTGGACGCAGCGGCTACAGTGACAGCGACGCGATCACCGGCGCATGGTCGCTCGGCTGCTCGCGGCGCCGCGGCTCGATGTCGATGCTGCACGCAGTGCACGACGGCGCGAGCCGGGGCGACAGCAGGATGTGGTCGATGCGCAGACCCATCTTGCGGCGGAAGGCGAGCATGCGGTAATCCCACCACGTGTAGCTGCGATCGGGCTGATCGAACAGCCGGAAGCAGTCGACCATGCCGAGCGCGAGCAGGTCGCGGAATGCCTGCCGCTCCGGCTCCGAAAACAGCACCTGGCCGGCCCATGCCTTCGGATCGTGCACGTCACGATCCTCGGGGGCGATGTTGTAGTCGCCCGCAAGGGCGAGCAGTGGATGGCGCTCCATTTCTCCGCGCAGCCACGCGGCGAGCGCGGCAATCCAGCGCAGCTTGTAGACGTACTTGTCGCTGTCGACCGACTGGCCGTTCGGAAAGTAGGCGCAGACCACACGCAGCGGCCCGACCGTCGCCGCGATCAGTCGCTTCTGCGTGTCCTCGAAGGGGTCGGGCAGCGTGGCCACCACGTCCACGGGAGCGGGCATCGTGTCGGCGCGCGCCAGTAGCGCGACGCCGTTGTAGGTCTTCTGGCCGGCAAAGGCCGCTGCGTATCCGGCTTCGCGCAGCGCCGCCACCGGGAACTGCTCGTCGATGAGCTTGGTTTCCTGCAAGCAGACGATGTCGGCGCGGTGCGCGCCGAGCCAGTCGAGCAGGTGGTTGAGACGGACCTTGAGGGAGTTGACGTTCCAGGTCGCCAGCGAGACTGTCATTGCAGAACCCATCCCGGGGAACCCGGGGCTGGGTCCTATTTTGCCGCGGCTGGCGGCGCGGCTTTCTGCGTCAGCGGGCGCGCCGGTTCCTGCTTGAAATTGCGCGGCAGCATCGAGTTCTGCGGATAGCCGGTCGCGTCGAGGCCATTGTTCCAGTCGTCGGGGTTGAACGCGAGCAGCGGCTGGTTGCCGAGGGTCATCACCGGAACGCCTTCGGCGCCGGTCAGTCGCTTCAGTTCCGACGCATCGTCGCCGGTTTCGATCGAGCGTTCGGCGAACGGAATGCCGCGCTTGGTCAGGAAGTCGCGCGCGGTCAGGCAGGCAGTGCAGTTCTTTGCGGTGAACAGCATCACCGGGAAGTTCGACGCCGCGCGCCGCACCTGGTAGGGCAGCAGCGACTGCGTCTGCTCGCCGATCGTCAGCAGGTCGATCTTCAGCAGGTTCTGCGCATCCGGCGGCGGGCGGTCGCCATAGTTGATCTGCCCGCGGTAGTCGGTCCAGCGCCACAGCACCCGGGAATCGCCCGATGTCGGGGTTTCCTGTGCCAGCGCCTGCGCGCCGAGTGCAAGGAGGAGGATGAGGGCGGAGCGGCGTATGAGCTTCATCGGGTTGGCTATCTTCAATCAGGATTCGATCAGCGCGCCTGGGCTGGACCGATGCGGTTCGCAGGCCCGCTCGGGCGCGCGACCAGCGGCTCCGGTGCCTCGCTGCGATATCCGGGGGGGAGCTTCGACTCGGCGGGATAGCCGGCTGCGTCGAGGGCACGGGTCCAGTCGGCGCCGCTGAACCCGAGCAGGCGGTCGCGGCCGAGTGTCAGCGCCGGCACCTTGTCGCCGCCAGTGAGACGACGCAGGACCTCGATGTCTTCGGGCGCCTCGACCACACGCTCGCCGAAAGGCACCCCGCGCTGTCGCAGGAACACCCGCGCGTTGTCGCAAGCGACGCAGTCGGCGCTAGTGTAAAGGACGGCCGGATATTGGGCCGTGGCGCGGCGCAGCTCGAACGGCAGCGCATTGGACGGGTCGATCACGCTGACCGTCGTCCGGGAGTCGACGCGCTGTAGGTCGCGCGCATCGGACGGCGGGAAGTCGCCGTAGTTCATCTGACCCGACGAGTCGCGCCAGCGGTACTGCGCGGCGGCGGGTGCCGCGAGCAGTATCAGCAGAGCCAGCACGGCGCAACCGCCAGCCTTCATGACGCCCCTCAGTTGATCATGCCGTGGTGCCTCAGCAGCGCATCGATCGAAGGCTTCCGTCCGCGGAATGCGATGAACGACTGCATGGCCGGCCGGCTCCCACCCACGGCGAGGATCTCGTCGCGGAACCGGCTCCCGACCCCAGGGTCGAGCCCGCCCGCTTCCTCGAATGCCGCGTAGGCGTCGGCCGACAGCACTTCAGCCCACTTGTAGCTGTAATAGCCTGCCGCGTAGCCCCCGGCGAAGATGTGCGAGAAAGCGTGTGGAAAACGGTTGTATTCGGGCGGCGGCAGCACCGCGACCTCCCGGCGCACCTCGCGCAGCAAACCCAGCAGCGACTCCTCGGACGCCGGCGCAGCTCCGGCGTGCAGCAGCATGTCGAACAACGCGAACTCGATCTGCCGCATCGTGTAATAGCCGCTCTGGAAGTGCCGCGCCGCGAGCAGCCTGTCGAAAAGCGCGCGCGGCAGTTGCGCGCCGCAGTCCACGTGGGCGGTGAGCAGCTGCAGTGGCTCCCACTCCCACGCGAAGTTCTCCATGAACTGGCTCGGCAGTTCGACCGCGTCCCACTCGACGCCGTGAATGCCAGAGACGGCCGCCTCGTCGACCCGGGTCAGCATGTGGTGCAGCCCGTGGCCGAACTCGTGGAACAGCGTCAGCACCTCGTCGTGGCGCAGGGTTGCCGGCCGGCCCGCGGCAGGGCGCGCGAAGTTGCAGGTGAGGTAGGACACCGGCGTGGCCAGCGAACCGCGACGACCGCGGCGGCTGCGCGCGCTGTCCTGCCAGGCCCCGCCCTGCTTGTGCTCGCGCGCGTAGAGGTCGAGGTAGAACTGGCCAACCAGCACGCCGTTCGGGGCGACGATGCGGTAGACCGCCACGTCGGGGTGCCAGGTGGTGGCGCTGTCTTTGCGGATCGCCACCCCGAACAGGGTCTCGATCACCTTGAAAAGCCCGGCGAGCACGCGCGGGCCGGTGAAATAGGCCCTGAGCTCCTGCTCGGAGTAGGCGTAACGCGCCTCGCGCAGCTTTTCACTCGCGTAGTTGAAGTCCCACGGCTGCAGGTCGGCGATGCCGAGTTCCTGCGCGGCGAATTCGCGCAGCTCGCGCAGGTCGCGCTGCGCGTACGGACGCGCCCGGGCAGCCAGGTCGCGCAGGAAGTGCAGCACGTCGTCCGGGCTCTCGGCCATCTTCGTGACCAGTGAGACCTCGGCATGGCTGGCATAACCCAGCAGGCGCGCGCTTTCGCCGCGCAGCCGCAGCAGCTCGACGATCAGCGGACCGTTGTTCCAGTCGGGGTTGCCGAACTCCGAAGCACGCGTGACATAGGCGCGATACAGCTGCTCACGCAGCGCCCGGTCATCAGCGTAATCGAGCACTGCGGAGTAGCTCGGATACTGCAGCGTTACTTTGTAGCCGGGACGCCCGTCGGCTTCCGCCGCTTCGCGAAACGCCCGCAGCGCGTCGTCGTGCACTCCGGCGAGTGCCGCCGGGTCGGCGAGATACAACGCGAAGGCCTGAGTCGCGTCCAGCACGTTCTCTGCAAAGCGCGTCGAGATCTGCGACTGGCGTTCGCGCAGTTCGCGGAAGCGCCGCTTGTTCGCGTCGTCGAGCTCCGCGCCGCCGAGCCGGAAGTCGCGCAATTCGTTCTCGATGATGCGGTGTCGCTCGACCGGCCAATCGGCAAAGCCCGGCAGCGCTGCCAGCGCCTTGAAGCGCACGTACAGCGCCTGGTTCTGTGACAGTTCGGTCCAGAAGGCAGTGATGCGTGGCAGGTTCGCGTTGTACTGCGCGCGCAACTGCGGAGTGTCGACCACCGCATTCATGTGTGCCACCGCGCCCCAGGCGCGGCCGAGCCGGTCGGTCGCCTCGTCAAGCGGCTCGACGATTGCCTCCCAGCTGACCGGCGCCTCCGCACGTGCCGCGGCTGCGACGGCGGCGCGGGCTTCTGCGAGCAACGCGTCGATCGCCGGCGTCACGTGCTCCGGCCGGACGGCGTCGAAACGCGTGAGCCCGCCAAAGTCGAGCAGCGGATTGTCGGTGGTCGTCGCGGTCGTGCCGCTACCGCTCGCGGTGCGGCGTGCGCTCATGGCCGCACCGCGCTCGCCGAATCGGGCTGCAGCCCGGCACGGCGCTCGGCCGCCTCTACCGTATTGACCAGCAGCATCGTGATCGTCATCGGGCCGACACCACCCGGCACCGGCGAGATCCAGCCCGCCACTTCGCGCACGGCGGCGAAGTCGACATCGCCAACGAGCTTGCCCTCGGGCGAGCGGTTGGTGCCGACATCGATGACGATAGCGCCCGACTTGACCATGTCGGCCGTCACGAGGTTGCGGCGCCCGGCGGCAGCAACCAGGATGTCCGCCTGCCGCGTGATCGCAGCAAGGTCGCGCGTCCTACTGTGCGCGATCGTCACCGTGGCGTTGGCCGCCAGCAGCAGCATCGCCATGGGCTTGCCGACCATGTTGGAGCGTCCGAGCACGACCGCGTGAGCGCCCTCGATTGCGGCGCCCACGTGTTCGAGCATCTTCATGACACCGTAGGGCGTGCACGAGCGGAAATGCGGCGTGCCCATCAGCGTCAGGCCTGCGTTCGTCGCGTGCAGTCCGTCGACATCCTTGTCGAACGCAATGGCCTCGAGAACGCGCCTGGAATCGATGTGGCCCGGCAGCGGCAGCTGCACGAGGATGCCGTGCACTGCGGGGTCGGCATTCAGCTGCGCGATGCGCGTCAGCAGGTCGGCCTCGGACGTGATGGCGGGCAGTCGGTACGCGAAGGAGCGAATGCCGATGTCCTCGCAGGCCTGGATCTTGTTCCGGACGTAGACGGCCGAGGCCGGGTCGTCGCCGACGAGCACCACGGCAAGGCCCGTTGGCTGCCCGGCCGCTGCCGCGCGCGCGATGCGTGGAACGAGGCCGGAGCGAATGGACGCGGCAAGTGCTTTGCCGTCGATGAGGCGTGCGGTCATGTACGGAATCGCTGCGCGGACGGGAACCGCGCAGTTTAGCGGCGCCGCGCGCAGGTCACTGCCGCAAGCCGCCTCCCGCAAGGACGGTTCGCATCAGGTCGGCCACCGTGTTGGCGCTGAGCTTGTCCATGATGTTGGCGCGGTGTGCCTCTACGGTCTTGATCGAGATGCCGAGGTCGTCGGCGATCTGCTTGTTCAGTCTCCCGGCGGCGATGCGCTCCAGGACCTGCTGTTCGCGCGCGGTCAGCCTGCCCATCAGCGTTTCACTGAGGCGCCGGCTCTCGTTCTCGGCCGCGCGCACCCGGGCCTCGCCCAGCATCCGGTCGACCAGCGCCTTCAGTGCTGCCTGGTCGAAGGGCTTTTCGATGAAATCGACTGCGCCCTTTTTCATCGTCGAGACGGCCATCGGCACGTCGCCGTGCCCGGTGATGAAGATCACCGGGTACGCGACCTTGCGATCGATCAGTTCGTCCTGCAGCTGCAGTCCGCTCATCCCCGGCATCCGCACATCGATGATGGCAACGGCAATCGCGTCGGGATCGTAGGCGGCGAGAAAGCTTTCCGCGCTGTCGAAGCCGATCACCCGATAGCGGCTGGCCTCGAGCAGCCATTGCAGCGAGTCGCGTACCGCGTCGTCGTCGTCGACGACGTACACCACACCGAGGACGTCCTGCGATTCCATTGTGTCACTTGTTGTCGGAGAGACGGGCATTCTGTTCGAGCGTGGCTGTGGTCGCAAGCGGCAGCGTGAAGCGGAAGATCGTTCCACCCTCGGGATTGTCCTCCATTGACAGCCGGCCCTGGTGGAACTCGACGATCGAGCGGCAGATGTTGAGCCCCATGCCCATGCCGTCGGACTTCGTGCTGAAGAACGGCTGGAATAGGCTCTCGCGGTGGTCCGGCGGCACGCCACAGCCGTGATCGATCACCGCGAACTCGGCCATCTCGCCGGCGCGGCGCACGACCAGGTCGATCCGCCGCATGGAAGCGGTGTCCATTGCGTCGATCGCGTTCTTCAGCAGATTGAGCAGGAGCTGCTCGATCAGGATTGGATCGACGTCGAGCGGCGGCAGGTCCTGCGGCATGTGGGTACGGATCTGGATGCGCTTCTTTGCAGCCTCGATCTCCGCGAAGCCGATTGCGTCCTCGACGAAGCGCGCCACCGGTGTCGGGCGCCGGCGCGGCTCGGCGCGCTTCACGAATTCGCGGATGCGCCGGATGATGTTGCCCGCACGCTGCGCTTGGCCGGCGGTCTTCTCGAGCGCCGGCAGCAGTTCGGCCGCCGACACCGCGCCATCGCGCAGGCGCGATACCGTGCCGAGGCTGTAGTTGCTGATCGCCGTCAGCGGCTGGTTGAGTTCGTGCGCGAGCGAGGAGGCCATCTCGCCCATCGTCATCAGGCGCGAAGTGAGCTGCACCTTTTCCTGCTGCTGCCGCACGATGTCCTCGGTGGCCTTGCGATCGCTGATGTCGGTCGCGATCTGCAGGCGCACCTGGCGGCCGTCGACCCAGCGGATCTCCCGCGCGCGCACGTCGAGCCAGCGCTTGAGTTCCGGGTCGTAGGTTTCACCAGTGACGACGCCGTGCTCGACCAGCCCCTGCTGCAGGCGGCGATGCCCACGGGCGTCGATGCCATACAGCATGCGGTAGCCGCGATTGGAGAACAGCAGCTCGTCATCGTCGGCGTCGGGCCGCGCGGCAACGACCGACACGGCATCGTCGAGCGACTGCAGCACGGTCGTGAAGCGCTCGTGCGCAGCCTCGAGCTCGGCACTGATGCGCTTGGGCTCGGTGATGTCGACCAGTGCCGTCATCCATCCGAGTTGCTCGCCGTCGTCGGAAAGCAGCGGCGAGCCGTAGAGCCGTGCATCGAAGAGCGATCCGTCGCGCCTGAGCACCTGCAGCTCGTACCCGGACGCGGGCGCTTTCCCCTCGAGCAGCGCACTGAGGCTGGTCTGGTGTTCGGCAAACTGGCCAGGCGGCCAGTACGGGTACGGCGCACCGTGGCCCACCAGATCGGGCATTTGCCAGCCGGTCATCTGGCAGAAGGCCGCGTTCACGTGCCGGATGACACCCAGGCGGTCAATCACCGCAAGTCCGGTCGCCAGCGAGTCCTCCATGGCGCGACGGAACGCGGTCTCGGCACGCAGCGCGCGTTCGACGCGCGCCTGACGCACGTCGCGGCGCATCAGCACAACCAGCGTGGCCACGACCGCGATCGTCAGTCCCGCCACCACCCAGGCGAGCACGCTGCCCATCAGGGGCGCACGCACGTGGAACGCCGATGCCTGCAGCATCACGCCATCGGGCAACAGGTAGATCGGAACTTCGTAGACGGGCGCGTCTTCCGGGGTCCGGCTCGCGGTGGTCGAGGCGAGCGGGCCGCCGGAGTCGCTGAGGAGGCTGACCCGATAACGCAGCGCGACGTCGGGGGCAACCGACCGGCGCAGCAATTCCGGCAGCGACATGCGCGCGACGATCGCGCCGTGGTACTCGTCGCCAACCTCCACGGGCGCGACCAAGTCGATGAAGGGACCGCCATTGTCCGGCCCGGAAGAGCCTGACGAATCGTCGTAGGGGGGCGAAAAGAACGACGAGTGCGTGTCGCGGGCGTTATTGATCGCAGCCAGCAGCAGTTCCGACGTGATGCGGGTGTTCGGCAGCCGGACCGCCTCACCCAGCGGCGCCGGCGACGCGATCGAGCGCGCGACGCGGCCCTGCGCATCGACGAGTGCGACGTGCATGACTTCGGCCCTGGAGGTCATCATGTCTCGGGCGGCGGCCGCGAAACGGTGGTCCGCGCGCTCGTCAGCGGCGGTGTCGCGC
>DATKAJ010000050.1:0-24278 GCA_035498175.1 Burkholderiaceae bacterium | reverse complement strand
TCCTCATACCCGGTAGGGTATACGCTAAGGAGGAATTCTGGCGATCCGGCGTAGTCCGCGGTTGACGACTGTCAAGGGGCGAACGATGCGTACCGCACCCCGACTGGATGCACTAATCCTTGATGGCGCTGGAACCTTGGTCGGGCATCTCATACGCGAAGCGCAGTGATAACGAGGAGCGCTGGCGGCGTGCCCCCATGCCAACGCCGCCCCGTCGCCGAGGCGATGTCATTGCCGTGATCATCGACGCCGACGGTACGGGGCACTTCCCCTAGAACAGCCCGCTAGCTGCCAGCGACCCGAACATGGTTCCCGTCAAGGACGTGAGCTGCGACGTCACGTCGCCGCCGGTCGGGCTTGTAGCGCGTCCGGTCCACATCAGCTTGCCGCTTGCAACATCGATGATCGCGGTGTCTGCCGCATAGGCCTCGGAGACGGTGCTGCCGCCAATCGGCATCGAAATGCCGCCAGCCGCGCCGCCGGAGTAGCCGCCGCCTCCGATGCCGATGCCGATGGTCGGCCCGGGGGTCACCGTCGGCACCGAGGTGCTGAGGGTCGTGCGGACGACGGCGCGCGCGTTCTCGCGCTTCGCGGCCGCCTCGATTGCCTCATTGGTCGGTGAGACACCGGTGTTGCTGACCGCGAACCTGATGGGCCTCACGCCGCGCGCGGCGAGCTGGTTGGCGAACTGGTCCTCGCAGACGGCCTGCGCGGTGAAGTCGCGCGCCTGACAGGCGACCAGGACCGGCTGATCACGCAACGTCGTTCCCTTGAATTCCGGATTGGTCCACTGCACTTCCATCCGAGTCGTCGCGCAGGCGGCGAGCACCATTGCGAGGCCGGCCAGCAGGCCGCGGGATAAGGCTTGCTTCGCGTGCATGGTTTCTCCCATCATGAACGTGTACGCATTGTGCGTGGCCGCTGCGCGCCTGCCAACTGCGCGGGCGAGAGCGGCGGCGTCAGGAGCGTGCGGTGCGCTGCGCGACACGGAATGTGATGAACTCCCTGGCGCGCAGCATCGTTACACTTGCCGTCGATCGGTAGCGGGAGGAAGAAGTCGATGGTGGGCAATACGAGTTGGCGTGCGCTGTGGCTGGTCTGCGCACTGTCGGCCTGTGGCAGTGCCGCGGGTCAGGCCGCGTGGCCACCGGTCGGCGAGCCGACGCAGGCGGCGCGGACGCCGGGACGCTGGCTGTGGGTCGACCTGGTGACCGCAGACGCAGCCAAGTCGCGCGATTTCTATGGCGCGCTGTTCGGCTGGGACATCCGCAATGTGGCCGGCGATGCAGGCAAGCCCGCGTACCTGACGATCACCGCCAACGGGCAGAGGATCGGCGGCATCGTGCAGTCGCGGAACGCGACGGCGGGTGCACGCTGGATCGGCCTGGCGAGCGGCGACCCGCGCGTAGTGGCGGAACGCGCAGTACAGCACGGCGGCAAGGTGATCGTGGCGCCGCGCACGCTCGCTGGCCGTGGCGAGTTTGCCCTGATTGCCGATCCGGCAGGAGCCCACTTCGGCGTTGTCCTGGCCGAGCGCGGTGACCCCGCGGACCGTCTGGGCGGCCGCAACGAATGGCTCTGGACCGAGTTGTGGGCACCGGACCCCGCGGCGGCGGCCGACTTCTATCGAGCGGTCCTCGGCTACAGCACGGCCCCGGCCCGCTCGTCGGCGGCGGATGCCTACGTACTTTCCGCGGGCGGCCGCGCCCGCGCCGGCGTGATGCGCTCGCCAGACCCGGCGCTGCCCGAGGTCTGGATTCCGTATGTGCGCGTCGATGACGTGACCGCGGTCGTCGCGCGGGCGCAGGGCCTCGGCGCTCGCGTGCTCGTGCCAACGCGTGCGCATCACCGCTCGCAGTTTGCAGTGCTCGCCGATCCTCAGGGCGCACCATTCGCAGTCGCCGACTGGAGGCCCCAGCCATGAGCGCTCGTGTCTGTTCGGGTCGCCTCGTCGGCGTGGTTGCCGCGGTAGTGGGCTGCGGTTGCGCCGGATACACACTGCAGGTGGGGACGGGCGGCTTCGGCGAGTTCACGGAGGTCTTTTCCGTTCCGGCCACGAGCCTGTCACCGTGGGCCGGGCGCACTGCGCAGCTGCCCTTGCCGCCGCCGCCGACCGATGGCGGCGCCGGCAACAGCACGCTGCCCGCGAACCGTTCCGATCTGCCTCCCGACCGCACTCCGCCGCCGCCTCCGCGCTGAGGCGCGCTCGATCATTCCGACAGGATTTCGACATGGCCACCTACGCAGCGCTGGCAGCGACCACTTCGGCACTGTTGCGGCTCTTCGCCGACGGATTTCCGACGACGCTCGGCGTTCCGGCGGTCGAAGCATTCGACCCCAACGCTGCGGCGGATTCAGCGCCGCGCACACTGCTCTGGCTCTACCGCTTCGTGCCGGTCGCGGCGATGCGCAACCGCCCGGTGCCCGGCGCGCCGCGGCCTGAAGTTCGACCGGGCCTGCGGCCGTCTGCAGTGGCCGTGGACCTGCACTATCTGCTGTGGACACGCAATGTCGCGCCGGCCGTGTCGCAGACCGTGATCGGCTGGGTGCTGCGGCGCCTTTCCGACCGGCCGATACTCACGAACGAAAAGCTCAATCAGGGCGGCGTCGTGTTCAAGCCGACAGAAGACGTTGCCCTGCTCGTGGAAGAGCTGCCGCTCGCGGATCTTGTCGAACTGACTCGATCGCTCGGTACAGTGCCGCCCTTCGTGCTGCCGATCCACGCGCGCAGCATTCACCTCGAGGGCGATTGAGGCCCGGACAGTGGTGCGCCGTCAGTCCTGGGACCAGGGCAGGCCGTGCTGGCGCCAGCCGTCGATGAAGCCGCGGCGCCCCTCGTGGTTGCGCTGCCCTTCGAATCCCTCGAGCACGTTGTAGACGCGGCCGAACCCTGCGGCTGTCGCCGCACGTGCGGCGGAGTGTGATCGCACTCCGCTGCGGCAAAGCAGCAGCACAGGTTCATTGATGCGGGCAACGTTCTTCAGGTTGCTGACGAACATCGCGCTGGGGAGGATGTCAGCGCCGCGCCATTCGATGTTGACCGAGCCCGGTACCGCGCCGACGAACTTGTACTCGGCCGGAGTGCGTACGTCGACGAGCTTTGCCTTGCCCGTGCTGGCCAGGCGCCAGGCTTCGAGCGGCGTCACGGCGCCGGCGTAGGGCAGTTCGAGCTCGATCCGGCGCGTCTCGGCGACGTCAAAGATCGCTTCGATCGGGAGTTCGGCCTCGCCTGTTGCGGGCCGTTCGGTGAGTGTCGTCATCGCATAATCGGCGGGTCTGTGAGCCGCAAAGGTAACCGCGCCGGGCGCTGCCTCAAGGACAATCCGGGCATATGCATAAGGTCGGGCACGCCGCACGATTCGATCGGCGTCGGCCTTACAATCCGCCCCCGCTTCAGCATGACGTCAACGGCACCGGGCCGACCGACGTTCTTGGGCCGGCCCCTTCCGGCAGATCACTTTTACAAGGAATCACCATGTACAAGCTGCTCGCCACCACCATCGTCTCGGCTTTCGCCCTGGTGCAGGTCCCCGCTTTCGCGCAGGACAAGCCGGCTCCGAAGGCGGAGGAGAAGAAGGCTGACGCCAAGAAGGACGCTAAGGCGCCTGAAGCCAAGAAGGACGACACCAAGTCCGCAGAGGCCATGAAGGACGAACAGAAGAAGCCCAAGAAGGGCGGCTGCTGAGTAACGCGCGCCCGTCAGGGCGCGTGGGTCTTCAGCTTGGCGAGCTTGGCGGCGTACAGGTCCAGCTCGCCGCGTGAGGCCGTGTTCTCCAGCGCCTGCTTGAGATAGCGGTTCGCGAGATCGTTCTTGCCGAGGCGGAAGTAGGCGATGCCGAGCCAGTACGCGACCTCGGTCGAATAACCGGCGCGTTCACCCTCGCGCACGAACAGGTCGCGCGCGGCCTCGTAGTCGCCGCGCTGCATCGCCGCCATACCCATGTTGAAGAAGTAAAACGGCGGCTCGGGCTCGAGACGCGCGAGCGCTTTCTGCAGCTCCGCGGCTTCGGCGATCCGCCCCTGCCGGGAATAGAGCTCTGCGAGGTTTGACAAGGCCCGCGTGTGCGACGGGTCGCGCTCGATCACCGCCTTGAACGCGATCTCGGCCGCGTCCTCGTCGCCGTGACGCACGTAGATGATGCCGAGGGTGTTGTACGCGCTCAGGAAGTCGGGGCCATGCAGCACTGCCGCGCGCGCCCACGCATACGCATCGTCGAGTTGCCCGCGCATCAGCGCTTCGACCGCGCGGTTGTTCATGAACATTACGACGATCGTCTGTTCAGTGACGTCGTTCGTGCGGATGCGGCGCGCCTGGTCCGGCGGCAGGAAGTCGATCGTGAGGTCGCGCGAGGTCGTTGCAGCGCGCTCGGCGAGTTTCGGGCCGAGCGTCACGTTGACGTGTCCGGCGCGTACGAGCAGGTCGCCGCTGCGGCTCCAGGTTTCCTCCAGGTACGCGCTCTGGTAGCGCACCCGCAGTCCGAGCTCCTTGGCGAACGCTGCGGTCATCACGACCAGCGACAGGCAGTTGCCGGTGCGGGCGTCGAAGGCCTCGGCCGCGGTGCGCGTCGACGACGAGTCGTAGTCGAGCTTCAGCTGCGCGCGGCTGTACAGGGCCTGCACCAGGCTGTCCTGCGCACCCAGGCTCCTGGAGTGCGCCACGACCTCCGTCCGCAGGTAGCGGCGCATCGAGTCACTGAGCGCGAAGATCTCGTCGGCGCTGATCGGTGCGGATGAGGGCTTAAAGCGCCCGTCGTGCAGCAGCGACGTCGGCGTGGGCGGGGCCGGCGGCGTGGACGCGCAACCCCCGAGCAGCGCAAGTGCCCCAGCAGCCAGCGCGGTCGCGAGAACCCGCACCCTGCTTCGTCCGGTCTGAATCGACCGCATCGCCACTGCTGCGCCCTCCATGGCTGCAGCGATCGTACTCCGGCGCGCCGGCTGCGGCACGCCGATGCGACGGAAAGCCCGCCGCGGGCGCCGAGCGCGCCCGCGGCGGGGTCAATGGCGCTTCTCGAGCACTTCGGGATTCACGACGTTGATCGGCTTCCCGGCGGCATAGGCGACGATCTGATCGAAGATGTCGGAGAACTGCAGCTCGTACTCCTCGCGCGTGACATAGCCGATGTGTGGCGTGCAGATCACGTTCGGCATCTGCAGCAATGGGTGCGAGGGATCGCGCAGCGGCTCGGTCTCGTAGACATCGACCGCCGCGAGGCCGGGCCGGCCGGCCCGCAGCGCCGTGACCAGCGCCTCCGGCGCCACCAGCTGTGCGCGGCTGGTATTGACGAAGATCGCCCCAGGCTTCATCGCTCCAAGGTCGTCGGCCGTGACGATGCCGCGCGTTGCGTCGACCAGCCGCATGTGCAGGGAGACGATATCGGACTCGGCGTAAAACGTAGCGCGGCCAGTGGCCACTTCATGGCCGTCGCGCCGCGCCAGTTCAAGGGAGGAGCTCCGCGCCCAGACCAGAACCCGCATGCCGAATGCGCGGCCGTAACCGGCAACGACAGTGCCGATGCGGCCGTAGCCGTGGATCCCGAGGGTCTTGCCGCGCAGCGTGTCGCCCACGCCCGTCTGCCAGACGCCGCGCCGGAGTGCCTTGACCTGCTGCGGCAGCCTGCGCGCCGCCGCCAGGATCAGCGCCCAGGTCAGTTCGGCCGTGGCGTAGGAGGGCGTGCCGGCGTGCAGGTTCGACGAGACGATCACGCCGCGTCGGGTGCATGCCGCGATGTCGATATGCGGATAGACGCTGCGCTGGCTGATCAGGCGCAGCCGGTCGAGCCGCTCAAGCAACGGTGCGCCGATCTGCGTGCGCTCGCGGATCAGCACCAGCGCTTCGGTGTTGCGCAGGCGCTCGGCCAGAGTGTCGACGTCCTGGACGTGGTCGTTCCAGATCTCGACCTCGTGACCGGCGAGCCGCGCGAAGCAGGGCAGGGTCCGCAGCGTGTCGAAGTGGTCGTCGAGGATCGTCACCTTCATCGCAGCCTCCGGCGGGGATTGCCGGCGTGTCCGCGCCGCCAGCGACTCCGAGCTTAAGCTGCGCGCGGCCAGGTCGACCGCTCGCCCGGCGGGCGCGATGCCCGCCGGGAACTGTGCAACGGTCAGTGACGCGTGGCCGGCTCGATCGAGCCCAGTGCGGCGCTGATGCGCGCGCCCTGCTCGTCCGTGATCATCGAGCCCAGCGCGTCGAGGAAACGCTGGTCCTGCACGCCCGAGAAGATGTACTGCCAGCGGTAGGCTTTTAGCAAGGTCGCGCGAATCGACTCCTGCTGGGCCGCGTCGAACGAGCGCCCGGCCTGCAGCAGGAAGTAGTCTGCGTCGGCGGCCGCCTGAGCCTGAACGATCCCGTCGACAGCACCGACCAAGGCGATCAGGTCGTCGACGGCGATATCGCGCTGGGCTGCGTCGATGCGTCCGTCCTCGCGTTTCCATTCGAGTTCGTCGAGAATGGCGTGCTGCGATTCCTCCTTCCAGTGGAACAGGAAGACGTCCTTCCACAGTGGCGACAGCTCGATGTCGGCGGCGATGCTTGCCCGGTAATGCACCTGCGTGAACAGCTCGATGTCGAGCGTCAGCGCCAGCACGGCCCACGTCGACTTGCTGAGGACGGCTGCGGCCACGTCGTTCGGCTGCGGCACGAAGTTGTAGCCCGGCGGCATCACGCTCGCGGTCATCTGCTCGAGGCGGCGGAACATCTCCTGGTGCTTGAGTTCCTCGTCGGTGAAGCGCACCAGTGCCTCCAGCGCGATCTGGTCGCCGAGCCAGTGTTCGCGACTGACCTCCAGCACCTTGGCACCGATGAAGCGCTCGACCAGGCCGAAGATGTTGGCGTAGGTGCGGCCCTGGATCTGGCTCATGAACCGCCGCTCGGCCGGCGTGAAAAACGGAATCTGATCGACCATCGACAGCCCGTCCGGCAGGAACTTCCTGCCGACGTCGAGTTCGCGTCCGCGGAAGACATCGCGCTCGATGTCCCAGCGGATGCGCTTGGACACCTCAACGACCTTGGCATAGCGGTCATGTGCGGACATGACGATCCCGGACGGGCCGACGGACTTCTCTTGAACGGCAGCTGCTTGCATGGAGTTCTCCCGCGATTCGATGGGAACGTCGATTTAGATATGGAGGAGCCGGACCTGCATCAGGGTGTGCATGCGTGTCGGAGCCGCCCGGCCGTGCAGCTCCATCGCCACCGAGCCTGTTTCGCTCGGATCGAACCCGAGGTCGCGCAGGGTGCGTGCATCCAGCGCCCGCAGCGCTACTGCGGTCGCATGCAGGTCGCGATGACGGCGCCAGGCGGCAGCCGCACGATGCGTTGCATCGATGGCGAAGCGAGCGACATCCGAGACGGCGGCCGTGAACCCTTCGCTGCGACGGTGGCTCGCCGCGCTCACTGGCGCTGCCGGCGTGACCGACTCCCGTGCGACGGACGCATCGCCGAATCCGCTTGCCGACTGCGCGCGGCGGGCCCAGGCAGCAAGCTCCGCGGATTCGCGTGTCTGATAGGAGGAGTCGTTGCTCGCCGCGTCGGTCGGCGCTCCGGTGGCGAGCAGGTAGCTGCGTTTGACGCGACCGAGTGAGACGACAGTCGGAGCGCGCGTCACTGCATTGACAGAGGGCTGGCTCATCGCTTTCTCCTGGAAGCCGGCCGGGGCCGGCGTTGACGATGGCTGTACTCTAGGCAGCGGCGGTAATCACACCCTTTCAGTCGTGCATCGTCGTGTATCACTTGGTATCAGCGGTGGTTTGCAGGGATGGCGCGGGCGCACACCGCGCTCCATAATCGACGCGCCGCTGCCTCCTCCATGGCAGTGGGAGCCGCACCGTGTCGAGCGCCCGGGTCCTGATAGTCGATGACGATGCCGACGTGCGGCGGATGCTGCTCGAATATCTCGGAGCGCATGGCTACGAGGTCGCGGCCGCGGCGGACGGCGCGCAGATGCGGGCGGAGCTCGAAAAGGCGCGGCCTGACGTCGTGCTGCTCGATGTCGGCCTGCCCGGAGAAGACGGCCTGTCGCTCGCGCGCTATCTGCGCGAGCGGCATCCGGTCGGCATCATCATGGTCACGGCCGCCGACGGCGTGGTCGACCGGGTCGTGGGACTCGAGATGGGCGCCGATGACTACGTCGCGAAGCCGTTCGATCCGCGCGAGTTGCGCGCCAGGCTGAAGAGCGTGCTGCGCCGGGTGCAGGCCGACAGTCCGCAGCCGGCTGCGGTGGCCCGCGATCGCCGCCGCATCGGCCGCTGCATACTGGACCTGGATGCGCGCCGCCTGCTCGACGCCGAAGGCAACGATGTCGCGGTCACGGCGATGGAGTTCGACCTGCTGAAAACCTTCGTCGAGCACCCGAACAAGGTGCTGACGCGCGACCGCCTGCTGACACTGACGCGCAACCGCGAGTGGGAGCCGTTCGATCGTTCGATCGACATCCGCATCGCGCGGCTGCGGCGCAAGGTCGAGGCCGATCCGGACACGCCGCTCGCCATTCAGACCGTTCGTGGCGCTGGCTACATGTTCGTGCCGCCCGTGGACTGAGCGCAGAGCTGTCGCCGAGGTATCGCGTGGGTATCGGTTTGTATCAGTCGTGTAACAACCGATGACCCGACGACTATCGCCCTCCTAGACTGGCACCGTCTCCAGCCGCGTACACCGACATGGGCCGGATCTCCACAGCAGTTCCCCTTCCTGAAGCAGCGGCGCGAGCGGCCGCCACGGGGGATGCAGAACTTCACGAGGTGCTGGCGCGCACCACAGCGGCTGCGCTCGCGGTCTCTGGCGCCGAGCCCGGTCGCGTGTTCGAGGATCTTGCGCTGGGTCTCGCACAGGTGCTCGACACCGACGCGGCGCTGATCGCCGAATTCGTCGACGACCGCCACATGCGCATGCGCACAGTGGCGCTGGCATTCGAGGGACGGCTGCTGAAGCAGATCGAGTACGACGTCTCGCAGACCCCATGCCGACACGTCGTCGGTCACGCTTCGCGCTTTGTGCCGTCCGGAGTCAACCCCGAGTTCGCACGCGGGACGCTGTTTGCCGAGAAGGGCTTCGACGCCTACGCCGGCTACCCGATCCACAACGATGCCGGCGAGCAGCTCGGCATCATCGTTGCGCTCGACCGCGAGCCGATCGCGAATCAGGAACTGACGGAAGCGCTGCTGAAGATCTTCGCGGTCCGCGCCGCGGCTGAGATGGAGCGGCTGCGCGCGGCCGCAGCCCTCGCGGCCTCCGAGACGAGCTACCGTGCCATCTTCGAGGCCAACGAAGACGCAATCTTCGTGCACGACTGGGACACCGGCGCAATCCTCGACGTCAGCCCCAAGGCGAGCGAGATCTACGGGTTTGCGTGCGAAGACCTGCGGCGGATGCGGGTCGGCGACTTCAGTGCGAACGTTCCACCCTATACCGAGGTCGAGGCCATCGCTTACGTCGAAAGCGCAAAGGCGAGCGACGGGCCGCTGCGCTTTGAATGGCATGCAAAGCATCGCGACGGCCACCTGATGTGGCACGAGGTGACGCTGAAGCGGGCCGAAATCGCCGGCCAGGCGCGGGTCCTCGCCTTTGTGCGTGACATCACGGAGCGCAAGCGTGCCGAGGAGGCACTGCGCACCAGCGAAGAACAGTACCGGGAGATCTTCAACGCGTCGGCCGATGCGCTCGTGCTGTGGGATAGCCAGTACCGCCGCGTCGACGTCAATCTTGCGTACCAGCGGCTGTACGGCTGGAAGCGCGAGGAGGTCATCGGTCGCGGCTACGAACATCCGGTGTTTCCGCCCAAATACTCCGGCCCGCGCCGCGAACTGGTGCGGCGGGCGCTGGCGGGCGAGCACTGCAATGCCGAACTCGAGGCGATCCGCAGCGACGGCAGCCGGCTCTGGACCGAGGTGCACGCGATACCGTTCCGGCACCGAGGCGAGCCGCACGTACTGGCGATTGCGCGCGATATCACCGAGCGCAAGGGCGCCGAGGAGGCGCTGCGCGCGAGCGAGGCGCAGTACCGCGCCATCTTCAACGCTTCGGCGGATGCCCTGGTGCTGCGCGATGCCGATTTCCGCATCGTCGACGTCAACGAGACGTACGAGCGCATGAGCGGCTGGACGCGCAACGAAGTCCTGGGCATCGACCGGATCGTGGCCAATCCGCCGGAAGTCGCGGCCAAGGTCCAGGCGCTGCACGCACGCGCACTGGCGGGCGAGACCGTCGCGCTCGAAGTGCCGCTGGTGCGGCGCGACGGCATGCGCTACGAACTCGAGCTGCGCGGGGTGCCGATCCAGCACCGTGGCCAGCCACATGTGCTCTACATGGGGCGCGACGTCACGGAGCGCCGGCGCGCAGAGGACGCGCTGCGCGCGAGCGAAGAACAGTACCGCGCGATTTTCGAGGCCGCCACCGACTCGCTGCAGCTGATCGACGCGGAGCACCGGGTCGTGGACGTCAATCCGGCGTACGAGCGCATGTACGCCAAGCGGCGCGACGACGTGGTCGGCAGGACCCTTGACGAACTCGTGCCGGAGGCCTTGCGCAGCGAGCGCCGCGCGCTGATCGAGCGCGCGTTGGCAGGTTCGACGGCGGAACTGCAGACGATCGCGTTCCGCAGTGACGGTTCGAGCTTCGATCTCGAGGTCCGCGTGATTCCGTTCCAGCACCGCGGCCAGCCGCACGTGCTCGGCATCGCCCGCGACATCACCGAGCGCAAGCGCGCCGAGGAGGCGCTGCGGCTGCGCGAAGAGCAGTACCGCGTGGTCTTCGAAGGGTCGGCCGACGCGATCGTCCTGTGGGACCGCAACGTGCGCATCGTCGACGTCAACAAGGCGTTCACGCAGCTCTACGGCTACAGCCGCGAGGAAGTCGTCGACGGCGGCTTCGGCCAGCGCATCTCCGGGGAAGGCCGCTCGCAACGCGTCGAGATGATCCGGCGCGCGCTCGCCGGCCAGGAAGGAGTGATCGAGACCGAAGGCGTGAAGAAGAACGGCGAGCGCTTCGATGTCGAGTTACGCTACCTGCCGATCGTTCATCGCGGCGAGCCGCATGTACTCGCGATTGGCCGCGACATCTCCGCGCGGCGCCAGGTCGAAGGGGCGTTGCGGGCGAGCGAGGAGCAGTACCGCGCCATTTTCAACGCCAGCGCGGACGCGATGCTGCTGCGCGACGAGACACTGACGATCGTCGACGCGAATCCGGCGTTCCAGGCGCTGTGCGGCCTGCCGCGCGACCAGGTGGTCGGGCGCGCGTACGCGCCCTTTGTGATCGCGGGCTACGAGGAGGCTGCCGAGCGCCTGCTGCGCGACGCCGTCAACGGTGTGCGCGGCACGCTCGAGGCGAGGACTCGACGCAGCGACGGGCAGGAGATCGACGTCGAAGTGCGCGCAATGCCGATGCTCTACCAGGGCCGGCCGCACGTGCTCGCGATAGCGCGCAACATTACCCCGGAAAAGCGGGCCGAAGCCGAACGCGCGCGCTACGAGTCGCGGCTGCGCCAGGCGCAGAAGATGGAAGCGATCGGACAGCTCACCGGCGGCATCGCGCACGACTTCAACAACATCCTCGCCAGCGTGATGGGCTACGTGGTCCTCGCCGAAGAGCGGGTTGCGGCGGAGGCTGACAGCAAGACCACCGAGTACCTCGCGCAGGCGCTGGCTTCCTGCCGGCGCGCGCGCGACCTGATCCAGCAGATGCTGACGTTCTCGCGCGGCGGTCGTGGCGAGCCGCGCGCAGTTTCGTTGGCCGCGCTGGTGCGCGAAGCGTTGCCGATGCTGCGCTCGGCACTGCCGGCGACGTTGGCGCTGGAGGTCGATGTCAACGACTCGGCCCCGTCGGTGTGGATCGACGAGGTGCAGGCGCACCAGGTTCTGCTCAACCTCGCAATCAACGCACGCGACGCGATGCCGGAGGGGGGGGCTCTGAACATCGACGTGCGACAGGCGGAACTGCACGATGCCCTGTGCGCCAGCTGCCGCGGTGTGCTGCATGGCCGCTTCGTCGAACTCGTCGTCGCCGACCGAGGCCCGGGCATCGATCCCGGGCTGCTCGAACGGATCTTCGATCCGTTCTTCACGACCAAGGCGCCGGGCAAGGGCAGCGGCATGGGGCTGTCGATGGTGCACGGGATCGTGCACGAGCATGGCGGACACGTCGTCGTCGAATCAGACTGGGGACAGGGGTCGCGCTTCAGAATCCTTTTGCCCGAGTACGCGGCGGCGCCGCGTGTGCCGGGCGCCGCACCAGCCAACTCGGCAGCGCGGCATTCTCTGCAGGGACGTGTCCTCGCGGTCGACGACGAGCCGAGCGTGCTTGCGATCATGCGCGAGACGCTCACCTCCTGGGGACTCGAAGTCGAGGCCTGCGGTTCGGTCGATGCAGCCGAGCGCGCATTCGGGCGCAACCCCGGAGCGTTCGACCTGCTCCTCACCGACTACGCGATGCCGGCGGCTACCGGAATCGAGTTGGCGGAGCGGCTGCGCCGCCGGCGGGCGGACCTGCCCTGGCTGCTGTGCACGGGTTTTGCCGACGCCGATACTGTCGAGCGGGCGCGCCGCGCGGGCGCCGACGCCGTGCTGCGCAAGCCGGTCGAACGCGACGAACTGCGCACCGCGGTCGAGTCGGCCCTCGTCGCCACGCCGCTGACGCCGTACACCGCCGTGCCGTTCGAGCAGTTCGAGAGCGAGGCGCTTGCCGCCGGCTTCGACGAGGTCGTCGAGCGCCGCTGGGAGGCCAATGCGATCCTCGATACGCATCGACACCCTTTTGGCGTGGGGGCCCTGATGGTCGCAGGAGACCTGTGGCTGACCATCGGCGAAGAGACGCGGCACCTGAGGCCGGGCGACCGTTTCGAGATTCCGCGCAACGAGCCGCATGCCGAGCGGTATGGCACGCAGGGCGCGGTGTTCTGGATCGCGCGGCGCCACCGGCCATGAGTGCCGGTTCCGCCCGTCCGGCGTGCGCCTACCGCGGCGCTGCGCCTGTCGTCAGCAGCTTGCGGATTTCAACGAGCTTGGCCTGGAGCCGGCGCTGGTTCTGGGCGCCCGTGCGCAGCAACATCCTCTGGCCGGACGAAAGGGCTTGCAGTTCCGGGTCGGCGAACTCGTACCGCAGCCAAGGCTGAGTTGCCGGGATCGGTCCCTTGACTTCAGTGAGGCGCAACGCGGGCGGCTGCGCGGGCACCGGCGTTGCGATCAACAGATCGACGACCTCGACGAGGCGATCGTTGAAGTACTTTTTCGGGTAGCCGAGCTCCTCGTACGCGCGCTGGAACAGCGGGTAGTTGTGAACATAAAGGGCGACGCCGCGTTGCGTGTCGAGACGCTCGACGAAAGTGACGAACGGGGCATAGCGCTCGGCGTTGCCGGCGGTCGCGACCGTCGAGTCGCCGGTTTGCTGGACGCCGAAGCGGCCGGGCATGGGATTGACCGGCCAGAGCCGTGGCGGCGCGTGGGCACGGCCCAGGTTGTCGACGGTTGCGACAAAGTGGCGCACGAAATCATCGGTCTGCAGGAAGTTCTGTACGGCCTGGCGGCCGAGCCACTCGACGAGCGCGCCGCGTGCATAGGCGTCCGACTTTTCGAGCGCTGGTAGCGGCTTCTGCTCATCCTGCGGAGCCGGTTCGATCGGATGCTTGATCTCGGGCTCGGCGGCAGCCGGGACGGGCGCGGGGGCGGGCGCTGGGGCGCTCGCAATGGGGGGTGTGGGCGGCGCCTCCGGTGCGCGCCGCTGCCACAGCACGGCCGCCGCGATGGCAAGCAGCACTACCGCGGCGACAATCAGGGTCGTCGTCTTGTTCATCGTTCCTCCGAGCGTCGCACCGTACGATGCAAAATTGGAGTCGCCTGCGCGCGCAAGGTTTCCACGAACTCGACCGCTGGGGGTTAGTGGGCCGCGAGCGCGGGCAGCGAGAAGTCGGCCGCCGTCAGCTCGCGGATCAAGGCAGTGCCCTCGGCTTGGGCCAGTTCCACCAGCGGAGGCCGTAACCGGACCCACTCCGGGTCATCGCGCCAGTGCGCGATGGCGTGCTTCATCGCGGCGATCATCGGGCGCCGCTGAAAGATTCCGCGGATCACGTCAGCGCCGGCCTGCAGCGTGTCCGCGTCGGACGACTGCCAGCGGCGCACCAGCGCAACCAGCGCGGCCGGATTGACGTTGGCGGTCGCACTGATACAACCCGCGCCGCCGTTGCGCAGGTTGGCGAGAAGGAAGGTCTCGCTGCCGGCGAAGACGTCGAAACCTGGCCCGCCGAAACACGTCAGCAGCCGCTGCGTGTGATTCCAGTCGCCGGAGGAATCCTTTATGCCGGCGATCGTTCCCGGAAACTCGCGCAGCAGTCGCTCGATCAGGTCAAATCCGAATCCGACCTGCGCCACCGGCGGGATGTGATACAGGTAGATGCGCAGCCGCGCGTCGCCGACGCGCTCGATGACCGTGGCGAAGTTCCGGTAAAGACCTTCGGTCGAGACGGCCTTGTAGTAAAACGGCGGCAGCATCAGGCAGCCCGCGACACCGTGCGCGACCGCGCGCGAAGTCAGCCGGATCGAGTCGGTGACCGCGCAGCATCCGGTGCCCGGCATCATCCGTTCCGGCGCGACCCCACCTTCGATCAGCCGATCCAGCAGGTCGAGCCGCTCATCGAGCGAGAGCGAGTTGGCTTCGGAGTTCGTTCCGAACACGGCCAACCCGACGTCGTGCCGCTGCAGCCATAGACAATGCTGCAGCAGGCGCCCGGCGTCCGGTGACCCGGAAGCATCGAACGGTGTCACAACCGGCGCCAGCACGCCGCGGATGCGAGTCGTCATCGTCCGTTGAGGATACGCGCGCGGACGCTGTGTGCGGCAGCGCTGCAACAGCACTGGGCACGGTGAACGAATCCCGCTAGTGTCTGTTGCTCGGCGCAACGACTGCTCGGCTACCCTGATGAACGCCAAGACCCACTCGCCTCTCGAAGGCGGCTGCGACTGCGGCCTGATCCGCTACCGTGTGTTGACGAGACCCCTGTTCGTGCATTGCTGTCATTGTCGATGGTGCCAGCGCGAGTCAGGCGCGTCGTTTGCACTGAATGCAATGATCGAGGCTGACCGCGTGACGCACCTCGGCGCGGAGCCCGACATTGTCGACACTCCCTCCGCAAGCGGCCTGGGCCAGAAGATCGCGCGCTGCCCGAAGTGTCGCGTTGCCGTCTGGAGCAACTATGCGGGCGCCGGCCCGTGCGTGCGATTCGTGCGGGTCGGCACGCTCGACGAGCCGGACCGCCTGCCGCCCGACATCCACATTTTCACGGCGTCGAAGCAGTCCTGGGTCGTGATTCCGGACGGCGCCGCCGCGGTACCCGAGTACTACGACCGGAATGACTACTGGCCGCGCGAAAGCCTCGAGCGCCGCGAGGCGCTGCTACCGAAGATCAAGGCCTGGCAGGCCAGCCTGCCACGGCCGAAATAGAATCCGCACAGATTGTCGGCGTGTTGGCCGTCACTCCAGAAGCAGACGTCTGACTTCTGCGTGACAATCGCCTGGGAGCCGTCGTCAGTGACTAATCGAGGCAGCAGGTGCTTTCAAAGCTGATCGTAGGTACGTGGGAAGTCGTAACGCGCATTGATCGGAAGCACGACGGAACCGAGGTCGAGGAGCCTTCACTCGGCAGAGATCCCGTCGCGCTCATCATGTTTGACGTGAACAGTCGATTTGCGGCGCAGTTCATGAAGAGAACCGCGGGCGCAGTCGCGGAGGCGTCCACGCCTAGCCGTGCCGCGCCGAACAATACGCGAGCGATCAACGGATACGACTCCTACTTTGGCACTTACAGAGTAGACGACGAGAGGAAGTTGGTGACGTTGACGCTTACCGGCGCACTCTCGCGCGAGAACGTGGGGATGGTGCTTACACGCGAGATGGCCGTTGTACGTGACCAGCTCGTCATTCGAGTCCCGACTGCGGCGGCGGACGGTACTTCCGTCGTGCGCACGTTGACCTGCCGGCGCGCATGCTGAACTGTCGGGTCCTACAAAGCGGAGGCGGCTGGCTGCGGAAGTCGCAGCAAGTGGTGATCGCCGGAGATCAGATGCGACGTGAAGAGCCTTCCGCCGCAGCGAGGTCGAGACTATGAGCGATTTCCCGGCGCGTGATCTGGCCTATGTCATTCGGCTGGATGAGGTCCTCTGGGGCAGCCTCCTTTTGGCAATCACTGTCGCCGTGCATGGACTGGGCTTGTTCTCAACGCTGCGCGTCACTACTGCGCTCAAGGACTGGGTCGAAGGAGTTCGATTGCCCGGTGTGAGGCTGGCTATCATTATTCTTGCCGTTTGGATGATCGTCGTGATCAGCCTTCTCGAGGTGGCACTGTGGGCTGGATTCTTTTCGTGGAAAGGCGCACAGCCCAACGTGTTCAGCGCCTTTTACAACGCCCTCCTGAACTACACGACCTTGCAGGCCGGCTATCTGCCGATGCGATGGCGATTGCTTGAAGGAATGCTGGGCCTGGCCGGGCTAATAACATTCGCCTGGTCCACAGGGATTCTCTTCGGTCTTGCACAGGAACTGCTGCAGCAAGCCACCAAGGCCGAGCAAACGGCGCAGGCAGACCGGGTCGGGCCCAAGGCAGCCAGGCTGCGCAATCATTAGTTCGAACGCCTCAGGCCGCCAGCAGCCCTCCTGTCACGTTCCTGCAACTCTCGTCAAAGCAGGCGTCGCGATAGGGAAACCCCGCTTTCGTGTGCCAGATGAAGGTGCTTGGGTGAATCTGACATCCAGGGTATCTCTATCTGTCACACGCGCAGTTATGCCGAAGAACCCAGATGACGGTTGATTCAAGTCAGGCCTCGCGCAGAGCCAGGCGCTTCAGGAATACCCATGTTTGACCACGTCAAGTTCGGAGTCAGCGACTATGCAGCGAGCAAGGCCTTCTTCCTGAAGGCACTCGAACCGCTCGGCGTGGCTGTGGTCTCGGAGGGGTCGCCGACGTACGGAGTCGAGCTCAGCCCTAGGGGCAAGGCTTCACTGTGCCTGTTCAAGACTGAGGAGAAGCCAGCGCATCTTCACCTGGCGTTCACGGCCGAGAATCGCCAGCAGGTCGAAGCCTTCCATCGCGCCGCTCTGAAGGCGGGTGGCAAGGACAATGGTGCGCCGGGTCTGCGCCCGCGCTACCACGCAAACTACTACGCAGCCTTCGTCATTGGTCCGGACGGGCACAACATTGAAGTGGTTTGCCACGAACCCGAGGCCTGACAATTCGCCACGCTGCGCTTCTGCCGGCGACCAGCGATCGAAACTACTTCGAGTGTTGCACGGAGCGTCAGCCTTGCGTCTTGGACTTGTTCAAGGCCACCGCGGCGCGTACGAGAGCCTTCAATGCCGGCTCGTTGATCTTCTCGCCCTCGCGGAAATCGATGGCCCGCCTGGTGTTGCCTTCGAGACTGGAGTTGAAAAGGCGCAAGGGATCCTTCAGGGCCGCTCCTTTGGCGAAGGTCATCTTCACGACGCCCTTGTATGTCTCGCCGGTGCAGATCAATCCGTCGTGCGACCACACGGGGACACTCCACTTCCACTCCTCGACGGCCCCGGGGTCGGCTTCCTTGATCAAGGCGCGGAGCCGGCTGAGCAGCCTTCCCCTCCAGTCGCCGAGCTCTCCGATCCGCTCGTCGATCAGCTCGGAAGCAGACCTGCCGTCCTGCGCTCGGCGCTTCTTCATGTCCAGGGTCCCAAAGGCGCTGCGAAATGGATTGCCGCCCGCGTGATAAGCGTCTTTGCCCTCAGCCGACGAAGCGATCACCGGGGATCGTTGACCGTCTCGTGCTGCGCCGGGACGATGATTTCGAGCAACTCGCAGTCATCGGACCAGCCGATGACGGTGTGGCGGATTCCCGGCGGCTGCACCCAGCACGAACCGGCTTCGAGCCGTCGAACTCCGACGCCTTCGAAGTCGGTCTGAAACCAGCCCTTGAGGCAATAGACCATCTGGAACTGCACATCGTGGTGGTGACGCACGCTGAGTTCCGGCCGGAAGGGAGCGATCATGCGGATCACGTGCGCTTCGGCGAGCCCTCCCGTCGCCTGCGCGACGCCGAGGTCGCGATAGGCCGAGTAATCCCGCAGCCCACCTGTCCTGAAATCGCGCTCATCGAGATGGCTGATCGCGAAGCGCTGCTGCGCGGATGTGACATCCATTCTTTCCTCCTCGTCACGCAATGACGGCCCGAGAGGCCGGGCATCGCGCCTGACCTGCCGTGAACCTGGGTTCCCTATAGGACATCCGCGGGCCGCCGCTGCAGAATCTCTTGCGCAGTCTGCTCGTATGCGAAGGCCAGCTGCAGCACGCCGAGATCGTCGCGCGGGCGACCGATCAACTGCATGCCCGCGGGGACCCCTTCGGCGTTGAACCCGACCGGGACGCTGATCGCCGGCAGTCCCGCAAAGGTGGCGTAAAGCGTCGTCTCCATCCAGCGGTGATAGGTGTCCATCGTGCGGCCCGCGATCTGTCGCGGCCAGCGCTCCTGCGCATCGAACGGCCACACCTGGGCGGTCGGCAGCGCAAGGAAATCACACTGCTCGAACAGGGCCAGCATCTGCTGCAGGTACTGCGTGCGCTTGACGCTCGCCGCCATCACGTCGGCACTGCTCAGTCGGGCGCCTTCGTCGGCCTCCCAAAGTGCCTCGGGCTTGATCCGCGCGCGGTTCTCCGGCTTGTCGAGGAAGGGCGCCAGCCGCGCGGCGACCAGCCACTGACGCACCACCAGCCACGCCCTCCAGACTTCCGGAGGCGAGAAGCCCGGTGCGACAACCTCGACACCGCAGCCCGCATCACGGAGGCGAGCCAGTCCAGATTCGCAGGCCTGCAGGATGCCGGGCTCGATTGCGAGATGACCGGCGAGGTCGCCGAGCCAGCCGATGCGCACGTCGCGCGGATCGAACTTCTGCAGCAGTTCCGAATAACGCTCCTTTCCGCTCAGCGAGAGTGGCGTCCGTGGATCGAAGCCCGCCTGGACTTCGAGCAGCATCGCGACGTCGCGCACGTGACGCCCCATCGGTCCTTCGGTGCCGAGCTGCGTGACCCATACGTCCTGCAGCGGCCAGAAGGGCACGCGCCCCTGGCTCGGTCGCATGCCGAAGACGTTGTTCCACGCGGCCGGGTTGCGCAGGCTGCCCATCGTGTCGCTGCCGTCCGCGACGGACAGCATCCTGGTTGCGAGCGCGACCGCGGCTCCGCCGCTGCTGCCGCCGGCCGTGCGCGACGGGTCGTAGGCGTTGCGCGTGACGCCGAAGACCTCGTTGAATGTATGCGAGCCGAGGCCGAACTCCGGCGTGTTCGTCTTGCCGATCACGATGCAGCCGGCCGCCTTCATGCGCTGGACCATCAGGCCGTCCTTCGTGGGAACGAAGTCGCGCATCAGGGGCGAGCCATAGGTCGTGCGCAGGCCAGCGGTCTGCGACATGTCCTTGATCGCCTGCGGCAGCCCATGCAACGGGCCGCTGTCCTTGCCAGCGCGCAAGGCCTGCCCTAGCTCGCGGTCGCGCTGGTCAGCTTCGGTCAGCAGCGCATCAGCGTCGCGCAGGTTGACAATGGCGTTGTGCACCGGATTGGCGACGGCAATCCGGTCGAGCGTCGCCTTCATCACCTCGCGGCACGACACATCGCGCGAGCGGATTGCCTGTGCGAGCGCGCAGGCCGAGAGGTCGGTGATCTGCATTTACTACGCCTCCGGTGCCGCATTGTGCAGCAGGCCGGGGCGACGCAGGGCTTGCCGTTGCAGCTCCGCCTGAACAGAATGCCGGACAGAAGGCCGGCGCCCGGGCGCGCGGCGCGGGGCGGACGATGCGACTTCCGCGACCCGTGGATACGCGGACGGCAAACGACTCTGCAGGGAGGCGAGATGACGTGGGTGGATCTGGTCGGCTATTCAGCCGCGACTGCATCGTTCGTCGCGTTCTCCGCGAAGACGATGATTCCGCTGCGCGTCGCCGCCATCTGCAGCAATGTGCTCTTCATTTCATTCGGTTTGCTGAGCGGGTTCTGGCCGTCGGCGCTGCTGCACACGCTGCTGCTGCCGCTCAACATCCACCGCCTGCTCGCGATGCGCCGGCTGGTGCGGCGCGTCGCGGCCGCAGCGCACGCGGATTTCTTCGAGGCCGAGTGGCTGCGCCCGTACATGCGTCCCATGTCCTTTACCAAGGGTCAGCCGATCTTCGCGAAGGGCGAGGCCTCCCATGGCGTGTACTTCATCGTCTCCGGGCAGGTGCACTTTCCGGAAGTCGGCGAGCAGGCCGGGCCAGGCCTAATGTTCGGGGAGATCGCCGTGTTCACGAACGAGGGGCGCCGCACGCTCAGCTGCGTGTGCGATACCGACGTCGAAGTGCTCTACATGACGAATGAGGAATTGCGGGAGCTGTACTTCCAGAACCCGGAGTTCGGCTTTCACCTCGTCAGGCTGATCGTCGGCCGCATGAAGCGGCAAATCGACCGCATGCAGGATGCCGGGATCAGGCCCGCGGCGGCGTGACGCGGAGCGCGGGCGCTCCGCGTCAGCGAGGTCGCCCCTGCCACCGGAAGTTCAGCCCGCGAGAGCAAGGATGCGCCAAGCACCGACGACGAGCAGCACTCCGCCGAGCCATCGTCCCAGCTGATTGCCGCGCGGTGCGAGCTTCTCGATCGCGACAATGAGCGACAGCGCCGCGATCCATGCCAGGTTCATCACTCCGCCGACGAACAGCAGGGCCATCAGCGCCCAGCAGCAGCCCAGGCACTGCAGTCCGTGCTTCAAGCCCATCACGAATCCGCCGCGGATCCCATCGCGCCATTCCCCCATCACGAAGCCCAGCGGCGAGCGGCAGTGCGTCAGGCACAGGTTCTTGAGATCCGAGAACTGGTAGACGCCGGCGATCACCAGCAGCACCGCGGTGAGGAGCGCGCTGCGGCTGACGATCATCGGATCGACCCAGCCCGCAGCCTGCAGGGCCCACTGCAGAGCGGTCGCCGCAACGCTGAATCCGACCCAGACCAGCAGATAGGCGCCGACGAAACTGAGCCAGCGCGGAGTCTTGCCGTGCCAGGCCGAGACGGCCGCGAAGGTACTGATCATCGGTAGCGCGGAGGGCAGCATCATCGCCGCCATCATCACGGCCCACATCGCGGTGATCGCAGCGAGGTTCGCCGGGCCCCATGCGCTCGACATGGGCATCGTCAACTGAGCCAGCGGATGGCCCATGTCGACGACCAGCCAAGCCAGCGCGGCCCAGCCGGCCAGTGCAATCGCCAGGGTCCACCGTGTCGCGCGCATCGGTCGCAACGATCGAAGGAGGCGTGCCTCGTGTCAAGCCGGCTAGCTGCCGCCGTCAGGAATCGTTCATCCGGCACGTGGCCCGGAACGCGGCCTTGTCGACGCGCGTCGCGCGGCGTAGCGTCTGTCTCTAACAGGGTCAGGGAGCGTGACTATGGCAGCCTGGAACCTCCGCGGCGATTACATGGAGACCTGCAACTGCGACTTCGTGTGTCCCTGCATCACGTCGAGCCTGACGGCGCCTCCCACCGAAGGCGACTGCATTGCGGCCGTGACGCTGCGTATCGACAAGGGGTCGAAGGACGGCGTGGTCCTCGATGGCCTGTCGTTCATCGTGATGCTGCATTCGCCCGGCCCGATGGGCCAAGGCAATATCACGGTGGGACTGATCGTCGACGAACGCGCGACGCAGCCACAGCTGGACGCGATCACCGCGATTGCGACCGGCGCGGCGGGCGGACCGATGGCCGCGCTCGCGCCCCTCGTGGGCCGCGTGGCGGGAGTCGAGAAGCGGCCGATCGTCTTCGAGGCCAAAGGCCTCAATCGCGTGGTACGGGCAGGTGAGCTCGTCGACCAGGCGTGCGAAGGGCTCGCCAGTCCTGTGGCCCCGGGTGAGGCAGTTGCAATCGACAATGTCGCGCACCCTGTGAACACGCGATTGTCGCTCGCCAAGGCGACACGCAGCCGCTTCAACGTCTTCGGCATGCGCTGGGACGATTCGACCGGTACGCGCAACGGCCATTTCGCGCCCTTTGCCTGGTCGGGCTAGGCCGGTCGCCGCGGTTCGCGCAGCGCCCGCCTCCGTGTTGCGATCCTCGGGCGACCGGGGATTCGCCACCCGCGCATTTGTCGCGAAATATCAAGCGCTTCAGAGAAGCACGCGCATGCTTTAAGGTGCGCGCTCGCTTGGTCTGATCCGGGAGTCGCGCGCCGCAGGGTGCCGCGTCCCGGGAGACGCGCCGCCGAAGAGGAAAGCATGAATACGAGAATGAGGCTGACCGCTGTTGCGCTCGGCGTTGCGGCTCTGACGGCCGCGGGATGCGCCAACCGGTCCGATCCGTCGGCGCTGCCACCGCCGACCGGCGGCTGGGACGCTTCGGGGCCTGCGACTGCACCTGCGCCGGCGTCGGCTTCGAGCCCGGTGATCTACGACAGCTCGCAGGCGGCGCCGGCCGCGGCGCAGGCGAGCGCGGCGGCAGCGCCCGCGAACGCGCCACCTCCGGCGCCGGCTGATCCCTGGCCGCGCGACGTTACGGTGGGGACTGCAGACGCGCTGATCTATCAGCCGCAGGTCGAATCGTGGAAGGGCAACGCGCTCGCGTGGCGCGTTGCGGTCGCGCTGCGGCCCGCGGGGCAGAAGGATGAAACCTTTGGCGTCGTCTGGGGCACGGCGCGCACCGACGTCGACAAGACGACGCGGACCGTGGAGCTCAACGACGTTGCGGTGACCCGGGCGAACTTTCCGACACTGCCCGACAAGGGTGCGCAGTACGTCACTGCGCTGCGCCCTGCGCTAGCGACCGCGCTGCAGACGATGGCGCTCGATAGCCTGCAGGCGTCGCTCGCGGCATCGCAGACGACGCAGCCGACGCGGCTCGCCGTGCGTAACGAGCCGCCCAAGGTGATCGTTGCCTACGGTCCGGCGCTGCTCGTTCCGATCGAAGGCAAGGCGGTCGTGCGGCAGATCGGGAACACCCGCTTCGAGCGCGTGATCAACACGCAGGCGATGCTTGCGCGCACGCGCTTCGGCAACACCTGGTACCTGCACGTCTACGACGGCTGGATGTCGTCGAACCAGCTGACCGGACCGTGGACCCAGGCAGGCCCGCCGCCCCCGGGGCTCGACGATGAGGCGAAGGCACTCGCGAAGTCGGGCGCGGTCGACCTGCTCGATGGCGGAGAGGGTGCGACACCGAAGCCGACGCTCGCGAACGGCGTTCCGGCGATCTACGTCACCGAAGCCCCGACCGAGCTGATCGTGTTCAAGGGGCAGCCGAACCTGGTGCCGGTCACCGGTACACCGCTGCTGTGGGCGACCAACAGTGCAACCGACGTCATCGTCGACACGACTGACAACGCGTATTACGTGCTGATGGCAGGGCGCTGGTTCCGTGCACCGCAGATCACCGGTCCGTGGACCTTCGTCGCCAGCACTGCGCTGCCGCCGTCCTTCAAGGAGATACCGGCCAAGGGCACGCCGGCCTCGATCGTCCTCGCTTCGGTCGCGGGGACGCCGCAGGCGCAGGAAGCGGTGATTGCCAACTCGATCCCGCAGACCGCAGCCGTGTCGCGCGCGGGCGGACCGACGTTCACGCCCGTGTTCGACGGCGCGCCGCAGTGGCAGCCCGTGGCTGGCACGCCGCTGCGCTACGTCGCCAACTCGAAGGTACCGGTAATCCAGGTGAACCCGAGCGCGTACTACGCCGTGACCGGCGGCGTCTGGTTCAACGCCACCGCACTGACGGGACCGTGGGTCGTCGCCACATCGGTTCCGGCAGTGATCTACACGATTCCGGTCGCATCGCCGCTGCACTACGTGACCTACGTTGACGTCTACGGGTTCACCGACAGCGTCGTCTACACGGGATACACGCCGGGCTACCTCGGCACGGTCGTTGATGTTGGCGGCACGGTCGTATACGGCACCGGCTACGCCTACAGCCCGTGGATCGGCACGGTCTGGTACGGCGCGCCGGTGACGTACGGCGTGGCGGCGATGCCGGTCTACAACCCGTACGTCGGCTTCACGTTCGGCTTCGCGATGGGCATGACGGCCGCGTACTGGGCCGAGCCCTACTGGGGCGGCGCGTACTACCACGCCGGCTACTACGGCTATCCGTGCTGCGGATCGGCGAGCGCGAACGTGTACCGCAGCTGGCCTGGAGGTGTGTCGTCCGGCACGCGCACCTACTGGGCCGACAACGGCGGCGCCTTCGGCACCACGGCTGCAGGCAATTACGCGACATACCGCGGTACCACCGGAAGCTACAACGCGCAGCGCAGCTGGAACCCGTACACAGGGCAGGGCGCAC
>DATKAJ010000049.1:0-6263 GCA_035498175.1 Burkholderiaceae bacterium | reverse complement strand
TACCGGCCGCACCGTGCGCGCGGCGATGAACGAGATCTTCGACTACGGTCGACCCGACCGTGTCGACCTCGCGGTCCTGGTCGACCGCGGTGGCCGCGAACTTCCGGTCGCGCCCACGCTGGTCGGCGCAACGCTGGAAGTGCCCGCGGACATCGCCGTCGTGCTGACGCGCGACGACGAGCAACGCCTGCACCTGACCATGGAGAAGCGCGGTGGCGAATGACGGGCTGGTCCGACAGCCGCAGCTGAACCGCCATGGCGAACTGCACCATCTGCTGTCGATCGAGGGACTTCCCCGCGCAATTGTCGAGCGCGTGCTGACGACGGCTGACAGTTTCATCAACATCGCCGAGCGCGAAGTGAAGAACGTGCCGCTGTTGCGCGGCAAGAGCGTGTTCAACCTGTTCTTCGAGAACAGCACACGCACGCGGACCACGTTCGAGATTGCCGCGCGGCGCCTGTCGGCGGACGTTTTCAACCTCGACATCACGCGCTCGAGCACCGCCAAGGGCGAGTCGCTGCTCGACACGATCGACAACCTGACTGCGATGCAGGCCGACATGTTCGTCGTGCGTCACGCCGCGAGCGGCGCGCCGTACCTGATCGCGCAGCACACGAGCCAGGCTGCGCCGCACATCCACGTGATCAATGCCGGCGACGGGCGCCACGCGCACCCGACGCAGGGCCTGCTCGACATGTACACGATCCGCCACTACAAGAAGGATTTCGGCAATCTGGCAGTGGCAATCGTCGGTGACATCCTGCATTCGCGCGTGGCGCGCTCTGACATCCATGCGTTGACGACGCTCGGAGTCCCGGACGTGCGCGCCGTCGGGCCACTGACGCTGCTGCCGGCCGGCCTCGAGCAGATGGGCGTGCGGGTGTTCACGAAGCTCGACGAGGGCATCAAGGGTGCCGATGTGATCATCATGCTGCGGCTGCAGAACGAGCGCATGCGTGGCGCCCTGCTGCCGAGCGCGCAGGAATACTTCGCGCACTACGGCCTGACGCCCGAGCGGCTGGCCCATGCCAGGCCCGACGTCATCGTCATGCATCCGGGCCCGATGAACCGCGGCGTCGAGATCGATTCGCGCGTCGCCGACGGCCGGGCCGCGGTGATCCTGCCCCAGGTGACCTTTGGCATCGCTGTGCGGATGGCGGTGATGTCGATCGTTGCCTCGTCGCCGAGGATGCAATGAGCGCGAGCGCGGGAACGCACCGATGAACGCCGAGATCGTTCACGGCCGCATCGTCGATCCGGCGTCGGGGCACGACGCGGTCGGCGGCCTGTATATCGCGAACGGACGGATCGCCGGCATCGGTCGCGCACCCGACGGCTTCCGTGCCGAGCGCACGATCGACGCGCGCGGTGCAGTGGTTTCACCGGGCCTCGTCGATCTGTGCGCCCGCCTGCGCGAGCCGGGTTCCGAGGGTGCGCTCAAGGTCGAGATGAAGGCAGCGCTCGCGGGAGGCGTCACCGGCGTCGTCTGCCCGCCCGACACCGATCCGCCGCTCGATGAGCCCGGACTGGTACGCATGCTGCGGCAGCGCTCGCGCGAGTCGGCGGGAGCGCGCACGTATCCGCTCGGCGCACTGACGGTGCAACTCGAGGGGGCGGTCTTGGCAGAGATCAAGACGCTCGCCGAGACGGGCTGCGTCGCCTTCATGCAGACGCGCAGCCTGCCGCACGACAACGGGGTGCTGCTGCAGGCGATGCGGTATGCGCACACCTTCGACCTGCCGCTGTGGCTGCGACCGGTCGAAGACACGCTCGCCGGCACCGGCGTGGCTGCGGCCGGGCCGGTCGCCGGGCGGCTCGGGTTGGCTTCGGTCCCGGTGGTGGCGGAAACCGTGGCCCTGCATACGATCTTCGAGCTGCAGCGTGCCAGCGGGGCGCGCGTGCACGTGTGCCGCCTGTCGTCGGCGGCGGGCGTGGAACTCGTGCGCAGGGCGAAGGCGGAAGGCCTGCCGGTCACCGCCGATGTCGCCATTCACCACGTCCACCTGGTCGACGTCGATATCGGCTACTTCGACCCGAACTACCGGCTCGACCCGCCGCTGCGCTCGCAGCGCGACCGCGAGGCGATTGTCGCGGGACTCGCCGACGGCACGATCGACGCGATCTGCTCCGATCATGCACCGCTCAGCGTCGAGGAGAAGCTGCTGCCGTTCGGCGAAGCCGAGCCGGGGGCGAGCGCGCTCGAGACGCTGCTGCCGCTCACGCTGAAATGGGCGCTCGAGCAGGGCATCCCCCTTTCCAAAGCGCTGGCCAAGGTCACGAGTCGCGCCGCCGAAATCCTGGGTGAGGACACCGGACGGCTGGCGCTCGGTGCCAAGGCCGACGTGGTGGTTTTCGATCCGCAGACGCCGTGGGTCGTGAGTGCGGATACCCTGCGGAGCGCCGGCAAGTGCACGCCCTATGCAGGTTACGAACTCCAGGGTCGCGCGCTGTACACGCTCGTGGGCGGCGACATCCGTCACGAGGCGCGCTCCCCGTCGTGACGGAAAGACAGTGATGCGATTTCTCCTCGTGCCGCTGCGCATGGTGCTGCTGGTGCCGCATGTCCTGATCGGGCTCGGCATCGCATTCATTGCCTTCCCGCTGAGCAGGACGCAGGCCACCCGCAATCGCATCAACCACTGGTGGTCGAGTTGGGTGCTGCGACTATGCGGCGTGCGCCTGCGCGTCAGCGGCCAGCCGCTTACGGCCGACCTTGTTCGCACGGGAATGACGCCGGGCAGCAACGGCAGGCTGCTGCTTTCGAATCACATTTCCTGGATCGACATCTTCTCGATCAACGCAGCGATGCCGTGCCGCTTCGTGGCGAAGGCGGAAATCGTGCACTGGCCCATCATCGGCGGCATGCTTGGACACTCCGGAACGCTCTTCATCGAGCGGGGTCGGCGGCATGCCGTCGCGCGGATCAACGAGGTGGTGCAAGGTCACTTGCGGGCAGGGGAGAGCATCGGCGTCTTTCCCGAGGGCACAACCACGCGCGGCGATCGGCTGCTGCCGTTCCATTCGAACCTGCTGGCGCCCGCGCTGGAGGTCGGCTGCGAAGTGTGGCCCGTGGGTCTGAGCTACCGCGAGCGCGGGCAGTTCAGCGACTCCGCGGCCTTCATCGGTGACATGGGCCTGGTGACCTCGCTGCTCAAGATCCTGCTCGCAGACCAGCTCGAGGTCGAGGTCGCATTCCTGCCGGCACTTCCCGTCGAGGCGCATGCGAGCCGCCACGTTCTCGCCCGGTCGGCGCGTGCCGCGCTCTCCGAGTACTTCGGCTTCTCGGACCTGCCGGAACGGGCAGAGGCGGCAGAAGACCTGGCGGCCTGAGCGCGGACGGCCAGCGGTGCTAATCACCGGGCGCCTGGGACTGCGGGCACTCGACCTGGAACACGGCGCTATCGCCCAGTCGCAGCGCCGTCAGTTGCCCGCCCCAGACGCAGCCGGTGTCGATGCCGGTGACGTTCGAGCGCCGCAGCAACCCGGCGGTCGACCAGTGGCCGAACACGACCGGTGTGTCCTGCGTGCGGCGCTGCGGATGATCGAACCACGGCATGGTGCCGCGCGGCGCATCACGCGAGCTGCCCTTGAACTTCAGGTGCATGCGTCCCTCCGCGTCGACCACGCGCACCCGCGTCAGCGCGTTGACGATGAAGCGCAGCCGGTCGTCTCCGTACAACGCCTCGTTCCATAGGTCGGGGCGGTTTCCGTACATCCGCTGCAGAAAGTCCCGGTAGTCATCGGCAGCGAGCCGGCGTTCGACCTCGGCGGCGCACTCCAGCGTCTGCGCGGCGCTCCATTGGGGAGGCACGCCGGCATGCACGAACAGGGCGCCGTGCTCGGAGTGCGCGAGCGGGCGAGTGCGCAGCCAGTCGATCAGCGCGCGCCGATCCGACGCAGCGAGAATCTCGTCCAGAGTGTCCGAGTCGTGCAGCGGACGCACACCGGCGTCGGCCGCGAGCAGATGCAGGTCATGATTGCCCAGCAGCGCCACCGCGCTGCCAGTATCCACACGCTGCTTCACGTCCCGCAGCATGTCCAGCGATTCCGGGCCGCGATTGACGATGTCGCCGACGAAGATCAGCCGGCGCGCATCGGGCAATCTGGACAGCAGCTTCCGGAAGCTCGCGCGGCAGCCCTGCAGGTCGCCGACCGCGAAAGTGTGCATGGCACCGTCGCTCATTGCGCGATCGTAACGGCTGTGCCTCAGGCGTTTGTTAGCATCGCCGCATCGCGCACGTAGAACCGATCATGCAACCCGTACGCAAGGCCGTGTTTCCCGTTGCCGGACTCGGCACCCGATTTCTTCCCGCGACCAAGGCCATGCCGAAGGAGATGCTGCCGATCGTCGACAAGCCGTTGATCCAGTACGCAGTGGAGGAAGCCGCCGCCGCCGGGATCACGCAGATGATCTTCATCACCGGCCGGCACAAGCGGTCCATCGAGGACCATTTCGACCGTGCGCCCGAACTGGAGGCGGAACTCGCCGCCAAGGGGAAGGCCGACCTGCTCGAGATCGTGCGCAGCATCTCGCCCGAGGGCGAAAGCTACGTCTATATCCGCCAGCCGGAGCCGCTTGGGCTCGGCCATGCCGTCCTGTGCGCCGAGCCCGTCGTCGGGTCCGAGCCTTTCGCGGTGATCCTCGCCGATGACCTGATCGATGCCGACCGCTCGGTGGTCGGACAGCTGTGCGATGCGCGAGCCGCCCTGGGCGGCGGCAGTGTGCTGGCCGTCGAGGACGTGCCGCGTGCCGATACGCCCAGGTACGGGATCGTCAGCAGCACTGCGGTCGATGCGCGCACTTCCCGCATTTCGCACATCGTCGAGAAGCCCGCGCCAGGAGATGCGCCCTCGACGCTCGCCGTGCTCGGCCGCTACGTGCTCGAGCCAGAGATTTTCGCCGAGTTGAGGCGCATTCAGCGCGGTGCGGGCGGTGAGATCCAGCTCACCGATGCGATTGCCCGCCTGGTGCCGGCGGGGCGTACCTACGCATACCGCTACGAAGGTCGGCGTTTCGACTGCGGCTCGAGGGAAGGCTTCCTCGCCGCGACCGTGCACTATGCCCGCAAGGCGGGGTACGCCCTATAGCGCCGCTCACCGGTCACGTTCGTACTCATCGGCCGCGAGCGCCCGCGCCCGCAGCCGATACAGGCGGAACGGCATGAAGAACAGCGCAAAGTAGACCGCGCAGACGGCCAGATACGACCAGAAGATCCAGCGGTCGGCGACGCCGGCGCGCCACATCATCGTGCCGATCGTCGCCATCAGCAGGTTGGTGCCGACCAGCAGCCCGAGGGTCTGCCACGGGCTGAAGCCACGCCGCAGCAGCATGTGGTGAATGTGGTCGCGGTCCGCCGCCATCGGACTACGCCGGCGCGCAAGACGGCGCACCGTGACCGTAAAGACATCCATCAGCACGAGCCCGAGCACCCACAGCATCACTGGCGGCGGCACCGCGACGATGGCGTGCTGGCTCAGCGCGACCGAGAACCACGCGATCGCATAGCCTAGGACCATGCTGCCGGCGTCGCCCATGAAGGTGCGATGCCGCCCGCGCACGGGCCAGGGCAGGTTGAAGAACAGGAATCCGGCCAGCGCGCCGGCCAGTACGACCAGTATCTTGGCGGCATTGGGGTCGCCGATGTTCCAGGCGAAAGCCGTCAGCACCAGCAGGATGCCGAGCACGAGGCTTCCCGCCAGGCCGTCGAGGCCATCGAGCATGTTGATCGCGTTGATCACCGCCAGCGCCGCCAGCACCGTCAGCGGGATCGCCCAGTGGCGCGTGTTGATCGCATTTGTGCCGAAGAGATCGCCGAGGTTGACGAGGAAATTCTCGCCCCAGGAGGTCATCAGCAATGCGGCCATGACCTGCAGCAGCAGCTTGGTGCCGGGCGAGACCTCGCCGAGATCATCCATCAGCCCGACCAGCGCCAGCAGCAGCAGGCCGGCAAAAAAGGCGCTGTACTGCGTAAAGGCCGAGAACGAAAACGCGAGCGCGAGGATCGTGCCGATCGTGATCGCCAGGCCGCCGGTCAGCGGTACCGGCGCGGCGTGGCGCTTGCGCCCGCCCGGATGATCGACCAGGCCCCAGCGCTCCGCAGGCCGGCGCAGCATCAGGATCAGCAGGCCGGCGATGAACGCGGCCTCGGCGGCCTGGGCCAGGTAAGTCAGGGGCATGGAACCGCGCATCGCCCGATTATCCGTGAATGCCGCGGCAATTCGCCGGGCGGAGCGAGGCGGCGCCGGCCGCCTCCTGGGATCG
>DATKAJ010000048.1:0-18054 GCA_035498175.1 Burkholderiaceae bacterium | reverse complement strand
CGCCGGCGTGCCCTGCCGCATCTCGAGCGGGAGGTCTTCGACTTTCACGACCTGGGCCGGCGCGAGCACCGTGAGCCAGTGGCACAGGTTTTCAAGCTGCCGCACGTTGCCCGGGAACGGCAGCTGCCCGATGAAGCGGATCGCTTCTTCCGACAGCCGCTTGGGTTCCACCCCCAGCTCCTGCGCACTCTTGACGAGAAAATGGCGCGCAAGCAGCGGAATGTCCTCGGCGCGCTCGCGCAGCGCCGGCAGCCGCAGCCGGATCACGTTCAGGCGGTGGTAGAGGTCCTCTCGGAACAGTCCCTGGCGGACGCGCTCCTCGAGGTTCTGGTGGGTCGCGGCGATCACGCGCACGTCGGCCTTGATCGGCTGGTGCCCGCCAACGCGGTAATAGAACCCGTCGGAAAGTACGCGCAGCAGCCGCGTCTGCAGCTCCGCTGGCATGTCGCCGATCTCGTCGAGGAACAGCGTTCCGCCTTCGGCCTGCTCGAAGCGGCCGCGCCGCATCGCCTGCGCCCCGGTGAACGCGCCGCGCTCATGGCCGAAGAGTTCGGATTCGAGCAGGTCGCGCGGGATCGCGGCCATGTTGAGCGCGATGAAGGGCGCCTCGGCCCGCGGACTGTGCTTGTGCAACGCGCGCGCCACGACTTCCTTGCCGCTGCCGGATTCTCCGGTCAGCAGCACGGTCACGTTCGACTGGCTCAGACGTCCGATGGCGCGGAAGACATCCTGCATCGCCGTTGCCTGCCCCAGGATCTCCGGCACCTGGTCCGGCGCTTCATCGGCGCTCGACTCGCGCACACTCTCGTCGACCGCACGGCGGATCAGCTCGACAGCCTTGTCGACGTCGAAAGGCTTGGGCAGGTACTCAAATGCACCGCCCTGGAAGGCCGACACCGCGCTCTCGAGATCCGAGTACGCGGTCATTACGATCACGGGCAGTGCCGGATGGCGCCGCTTGACCGCACGCAGCAGCTCGATGCCGTTCATGCCGGGCATGCGGATGTCGGAGATCAGGACCTGCGGGCTGTCGTGCTCGAGTTCATCCAGCACCTCCTGGGCGACGCCGAAGGCCTTGCACGGCAGGTTCTCCCGCGCGAGCGCCTTTTCCAGGACCCAGCGTATCGAGCGATCGTCGTCAACGATCCAGATTGGCTTCATGGGAGGGGTATGAGGATGCGGAAGTCGGTGCGGCCCGGCCGGCTGTCCAGTTCGATGACGCCGTCGTGCTGCTGAATGAAGTTCTGCGCGAGCGTGAGTCCGAGGCCCGTGCCGTCGTCGCGGCCCGACACGAGCGGATAGAAAATGCGGTCCTTGATGTCATTCGGCACGCCCGGCCCGTTGTCAATCACATGCAAGTCCAGTGCCAGGCGGTGGCGCGCGCGGGCGATCGTCACCTGTCGCGCGACGCGCGTGCGCAGCACGATGCGGGCGTCGCCGGCCTCGATGCGCGATTCGAGCGCCTGGGTCGCGTTGCGCACGATGTTGAGGAGCGCCTGGATCAGCTGCTCGCGGTCGCCGCGGAAATCCGGCACGCTCGCGTCGTAGTCGCGCTCGATCACGAGACCGCGCGGGAACTCGGCCAGCATGATCAGGCGCACCCGCTCGAATACCTCGTGGATGTTGAGCTCGGAGACGACGCGGGCCTCGCGCTGCGGCGCCAGCAGACGATCGACCAGGGCCTGCAGGCGATCGGCTTCGGCGATGATCACGCGCGTGTACTCGCGCTGGTCGGGGCTCGCGAGCTCGGCGTCGAGCAGCTGCGCCGCCCCGCGCACGCCGCCCAGCGGATTCTTGATCTCGTGCGCCAGGCTGCGCAGAAGCTCGCGGTTCGCCTCCGACAGGCCGAGCTGCCGCTCCTCGCGGTCGACCCTGAGCTGCTGCTCGATTTCCGAGATCTCGAGCACCAGCGGCGTGCGCGAGCCGTACTGCGCGGTCGCGGTCACGCGCACCGGCAGCGCGTCGCGGCCGAAGCGCTTGATCGCCATCACCTGACCGCGGTCGCCGAACGCATTGGCGCGCGCATCGGCGACCAGTCGCTGCAGCTGAAGTTCGTCACCGATGAACCGCTCGGCTGACTGGCCGAGCAGGTTCTTGCGCGAGACGCTCAGCAGCAGCTCGGCGGCCTGATTGACGTGGACGATCCGCGCGCCGTCGTCGAGCACGATCACCGCGGTCGACAGCAGGTCGAGTCCGTCGAAGGTCTCGCTCGCGATCGGATCGAAGGCTGCAGCCGCGTTCATCGCGCGGCTCCACGCAGGCAGGGGAACTGCAAGCGGCGCGGCTCGCCGCTACTGGGTACGCAGGAGCGCGATCTCGCGGCGCAGTGCGCCGACGTTGGTTTCGACGCGCGTGATGTCCTCGCGCAGGCGCTGGACGCGGTCCTGATACAGGGCGTAGTTGCGCTCGTCGCCGCGACGCTCAGGCTCGCCGTTGTTGTACTCGGCACGAAGCCTGACCAGCCGGTCTTCTTCGGTCTTGAGCTCGTCTTCGAGGATGCGGCGCCGGTCGCTGTCACGGGTGCGCTGCGTATCGCGATCGACACGAGGGAAATTCGCCGGGGACACCGCCGCGCGATCGTCCGCCGCCGATGCGCTGCGGCCCGCCGGCAGCTTTGCTGCAGGCACCGACAGCACGGGCCCGACGTCCAGCCGCTTGCAGCCCTTGGCGCTGCCGACGTTCTGGAACGACTTGTTGCCCTGCTCGTCGACACACATGAAGATCGTGTCCGACGACTGCGCGAGCACAGCCAGCGGCACCGCCACACCGATCGCGCACACGGCCTTGCGCAGAACCCGGTTCACCCTCGCACCCCTTCCCACACGAACCGGCGGCAGTGTACGGCAGCCTGCCCTGGGACAAGCAACCAAGTGCGCACTGTTCGAGGGTCAGTTCGCGCATTCTGGGGAGCTCCGGATCATCCGTGCGCTGCAAGCAAACAGGGGCGGTCGCCCGCCCCTGTCCTGCGTGGCGCAGCTCGGGCTCACGAGCTGTAGTACATGTCGAATTCGACCGGATGGGTGGTCATGCGGAAGCGCGTGACCTCGTCCATCTTCAGCGCGATGTAGGCATCGATCATGTCGCTGGCGAACACGCCGCCGCGCGTCAGGAATTCGCGATCGCGGTCGAGGTTGTCGAGCGCCTCGTCGAGCGACGCGCACGGGTGCGGAACCTTGGCGGCCTCTTCCGGCTCGAGGTCGTAGAGGTTCTTGTCCATCGGCTCGCCCGGATGGATCTTGTTCTGCACGCCGTCGAGTCCGGCCATCAGCATCGCGGCGAAACCCAGGTACGGGTTGCAGGTCGGATCCGGGAAGCGCACTTCGACGCGACGTCCCTTCGGGTTGCTGACGTACGGGATTCGGCACGACGCCGAACGGTTGCGCGCCGAGTACGCCAGGTTGATCGGCGCCTCGAAGCCAGGAACGAGCCGCTTGTAGCTGTTCGTTCCCGGGTTGGTGAACGCATTCAGCGCCTTCGCGTGCTTGATGATGCCGCCGATGTAATAGAGCGCGAAGTCCGATAGCCCGGCATAGCCGTTGCCCGCGAAGAGGTTGGCGCCTTCCTTCCACACCGACTGGTGCACGTGCATGCCCGAGCCGTTGTCACCCACGACAGGCTTGGGCATGAAGGTCGCGGTCTTGCCGTAGCTGGCCGCAACGTTCCACACGGTGTACTTCAGGATCTGCAGCCAGTCGGCGCGCTTGACCAGCGTACTGAATTTCGTGCCGATCTCGCACTGTCCGGGCGCGGCCACCTCGTGGTGGTGCACCTCGACTTCGACGCCCTGCTGCTCGAGCAGCAGGCACATCTCCGAGCGGATGTCCTGCAGCGAATCGGTCGGCGGCACCGGGAAGTAGCCGCCCTTGACCGGAGGACGGTGGGCGAGGTTGCCGGCTTCGTAGTCAAGTCCGGTCGACCACGGCGCTTCCTCCGACTTGATCCGCACCGAGGAGCCCGACATGTCGACGTTCCAGGTGACCGAGTCGAAGATGAAGAACTCGGGCTCGGGACCGAAGTACGCGGTGTCGCCCAGGCCGGTGGACTTCAGGTAGGCCTCAGCGCGCTTTGCCAGCGAGCGTGGATCGCGGTCATAGCCCTTGCCGGTCGACGGCTCGATGACGTCGCAGGTGATGATCAGCGTGTTCTCCTCGCGGAAGGGGTCCATCCGCGCGGTACCGGCATCCGGCATCAGCAGCATGTCCGAGGCTTCGATGCCCTTCCAGCCCGCGATCGACGAGCCATCGAAAGCGTGGCCGTGCTCGAACTTGTCTTCTTCGAACGCCTTGGCCGGCACGGACACGTGCTGCTCCTTCCCCTTCGTGTCGGTAAAGCGCAGGTCAACGAAGAGCACCTCGTTGTCCGTGATCATCTTCATGACGTCTTTGGCCGTGGCCATTCTTTCTCCTCACTCGCTCGTGGTTGGAAACGATCCCCGCAACGCGTCCTGGACCGCGCAGGAACTGGTGCAGCGCAACGCAGGAACTATGCCAAATTGCGTCACGCAGTGTTTGGAGGCTGCACTAGCCTTGTGCAACAGCCGCTTGAGCCCTTGCCAGTCGGCCATGGCAGGGTCAAGGTGAGCGGCCCAACCGTCCACAATGGTGCATTATGCACCATGAATGAGCATATACGCACCAGACTCAGGCATGGCGAGGCAGGAACAGCGCCTGGAGGTCGCTGAGGAAGCGCGTTCCAAGGGTTGTCGGCTTCCACCGCTCATGATCGGCCTTGAGCAGGTCACGGCGCACCGCTTCGCGCAGGGCGCCGTCGATCGCGGCGAGCGGCAGTCCTGTGCGCTTCGTGAACCATTGCGCCGGGACCCCGTCGAGCAGACGCATCGCGTTGAGCATGAACTCAAACGGCAGCTCCGCGGTCGACACCTCGGCCTCGGACGCGATGAAGTCACGCTGGCGCGTACGTGCGAGATAGCTCGAGGGACTGCTGTAGCGCACCTGTCGCACGACACGTTCGGGAAACGAGATCTTCGAATGGGCGCCGGGCCCGATACCGAGGTAGTCGCCGAAGCCCCAGTAGTTGAGGTTGTGCCGGCATTCGCGTCCGGCCCGCGCATAGGCCGAGACCTCATAGTGCCGGTAGCCCGCCGCGGCGGTGCGCTCCTCGACGAATTCCTGCATCGACGCGATCGAATCCTCGTCGGGCAGTTGCGGTCGCTGCTTGGCGAAGACGGTGTTCGCTTCGATCGTCAACTGATAGATGGACAGATGAGGCGGGGCGAGCTCAACGGCAGTCTCGACATCCTCGCGCGACTGCTCGGGGAGTTGCCCCGGCAGCCCGTACATCAAGTCGATGTTGAAGTTGTCGAAGGCGCGCTGCGCCGCTTCGATCGCGGCCAGCGCCTGGCGACGATCGTGGATCCGGCCGAGCGCCTGCAGCTTCTGCTCGTCGAACGACTGCACGCCGATTGAAAGCCGGTTCACGCCCGAGGCTCGATACGCAGCGAAGCGTCCAGATTCGACCGTCCCCGGGTTGGCTTCGAGCGTGATCTCGCAGTCCGCCTCCAGGGGCAGCAATGCACGGAGATCAGAGAGAAGCGCATCGAGCCCCGCGGCACTCAGCAGGCTCGGCGTGCCGCCGCCAATGAACACGCTGATGATGCGGCGGCCCCAGACCAACGGCAGCGCGCCCTCGAGGTCGGCCCGCAATGCCTGCAGGAACTCGCGCTCGGGAATTGCGCCGATGCCGCCGGACGGTTCGTGCGAATTGAAGTCGCAGTACGGGCACTTGCGCACGCACCAGGGGAAGTGCAAGTAGACCGCAAGCGGCGGCAACGCGGCGAGTCGCAGCGCGCCTGGCGCCCGCACCCGCTCCACTGTCGGCGGCGCAACAGGCACGATCGGAATGAAGCTCATCCGGAATCCGCCGGTGTCAGCGCCACGACTGCAGCCGTTGCTTCAGTTCGCGCAGCGCGATACCTCGATGACTGATGCGGTTCTTCTCCTGCGGCACCAGTTCGGCCGCGCTGCGCCCGTGCGTCGGTACGAGGAACAACGGGTCATAGCCGAAGCCGCCCGAACCCCGCGCCTCGTGCAGGATCGAGCCGTGCCAACGGCCGTCGGCTACCAGCGGTTCCGGGTCGTCCGGTGCGCGCAGGGCGACCAGCACACACACGTAGTGCGCGCTGCGGTCATGTCCCCGCTGCAGGCGCCGCAGCAGCTCGGCGTTGTTCGCAACATCGGTGGCGTCCGCTCCCGCAAAGCGCGCCGACCGGACGCCGGGATCGCCACCAAGCGCCGGCACGCACAGCCCCGAATCGTCCGCGAGCGCAGGCAGTCCGCTGCGGCTCGATGCGTGACGCGCCTTCGCAAGCGCGTTCTCGAGGAAAGTGTAGTGAGGCTCGGCGGCCGTCTCGATGCCGAGTTCGTCCTGGCCGATGACCTCGAAGTCTGAATCCGCCAGAAGATCGCGGAACTCCCGCAGCTTCCCTGCATTGCCCGATGCCAGGACAATCCGCGCGCTCATTCGGGCCCAAGCGCCTGCTTCTGCGCCGCGACCAGCTCGGCAATGCCCTTGCGCGCCAGCACCAGCATCGCGTTCATCTGACTGTCGTCGAACGGTTCGCCTTCGGCGGTGCCCTGCACCTCGACGAAGCGGCCGCGCCCGGTCATCACGACGTTCATGTCGGTCTCGCACTGCGAGTCTTCGGCGTAGTCGAGATCAAGCAGCGCCTGCTGGCCGACAACGCCGACCGACACGGCGGCAACGTGATCACGCACCGGCAGCAATTCGATCAGGCCGCGCTCGCGCAGCCAGCGGACGGCGTCCACCGCTGCCACGTAGCCACCGGTGATCGACGCCGTGCGCGTGCCGCCATCGGCCTGCAGCACGTCGCAGTCGATGTGCAGCGTGCGTTCGCCGAACTGCCGCAGATCGAACACCGCGCGTAGGCTGCGACCGATCAGGCGCTGGATCTCGTGCGTGCGGCCGCTTTGCCGGCCACGCGCCGCTTCGCGCTCGCTGCGCGTGTGCGTGGAGCGCGGCAGCATGCCGTACTCTGCCGTCAGCCAGCCTTCGCCGCGACCCTTCATGAACGGCGGAACGCGTTCCTCGACGCTCGCGGTGCAGAGCACGCGCGTGTCGCCGAATTCCACCAGCACCGATCCCTCGGCGTGCCGGGTGTAGCTGCGGGTCAGGCGGATCGGCCGCAATTCATCGGCGCGTCTGCCGCTGGGGCGAAGCCCCGGGGCACTTGGTTCGGTCATGGAACATCGCTGCGTAGCGGGCTGAAGCCGCAAGGCTAGCAGTCGCGCACCGCGGCAGCGCTCCGCCGCGAGCGGGTTTCGCCGAGTCTGGTTCTACCTGGTGACGAGTTTCGACGAGCGCTGGATCGCCTTCTGGATCTCGGCGATCGCGTCGTCGATCTGGTCTTCCGACAATTCCTCGTCGGCGCTTGGCTCGCCGTGGCGGGGCATCTGGATCGTCGAAGCGACCGTGCCTTCCGGGATGAGCAGCGTCGACACCGGATCTTCCGTCGGCGGCACCATCTCGACCGATTCGGTCCCGGCCCAGGTCATCGCGATCGCCGTGCAGTTGTCTGCCTCCGGGCCGCTCAGCTCCAGCGCCAGTTCCATCAGTTCCGGCACTGCACGCATCACCGTTTTGCCGGTGAACGCCTCCGCGACCTGCCGATCGCTGAGCGCGCCCCAGAGCCCGTCCGAGCACAGCAGAATCGTGTCGCCGTTGCGCATCGCAAACGGCCGGCTGACTTCGACCGTCGGTGCGACATAGGCACCGATGCAGTTGAAGATGCGGTTGCGCTCGGGGTGGTCCTTCGCATCTTCCGGCCGGATCAGGCCGGACTGCACCAGGTGGTGCACGCGCGAGTGATCGATCGTGCGCTCCAGGATGCGGCCACCGCGGACGAGGTACAGACGCGAATCGCCGACATGCGCCCAGATTGCAACCCCCTGCTGCACGATACAGGCCACCAGCGTCGTACGCGGCGCCTCGGGCAGGCTGTGCTCGGCGCGATAGCGATGCAGTTCGCGGTGCGCGGCCAGCACCGATTCTTCGAGGAAGCGTGCCGGATCGGGGATGATCGGCTTGGCGTCGCGCTGGTAGATCGAGGCAATCGTCTGCAGAGTCAGCTGCGACGCCACCTCGCCTCGGGCGTGTCCGCCCATGCCGTCGGCCACCAGGATCAACATCGAGTCGCGCGTGTACAGGTACCCCATGCGGTCCTGGTTGACACGCCGCCCGCCCTTCTTGCTTTCCTGGTAAACGGAAAAACGCATTCAGCGCCCCTCACGCCGCGAGTGGTCCTCGTCCACGCGATGCGCGGTCCGCATCGAACTTGGCATGCAGGCTTGAAAGCGGCCCCCGGGCTCGCCTGCATGGCCAAGGCAGCAGGAGGGACGATACGCGGGCGAACGCGAGTCGGCGAGGCCTTTTGGTCGGGTTGAAACCCGGAAATCGCGTGGCTCCTCCGCCGATTTCTCGGCGTTCGACCTCCGGGCCTTCTAGAACCAGGTGATGTTGTGATCCTTCATGAATCGCGCGACGCGGTCCTGAAGGCTGCGCCAGCGTGCGCCGGTGCGCTCCATCATCGAAAACTCGGGACGCTCGGGCACGTTCTGCAGCAGTTCCTTCTGCACCGCATAGACGGTCTGCGGGCGCTCGAGCGAGTTGAGCCGCAGGCAGCGCTCGACCATCGAGATCAGCTGGTTCGAATACAGGCCGCGGAACGAGCGCAGCGCCGTCGGCATCTTGTCTTCCTTCAGCCGCTGATCGGACTCCTGCGGCGGCATGCCGGACATGCAGGCGTAGATGCAGGAGCCGATCGAATACACATCGGTCCACGGCCCGAGCTCGGCGTCGCGCTTGTACAGCTCCGGCGCGGCGAACCCTGGGGTGTACATCGGATAGGTCTTGCTGATGTCCCGCTGCAGCGTCTGGCGGGCGGCGCCGAAGTCGAGCAGGATCGGCGTGCCGTCCATGCGCAGGTAGATGTTGGCGGGCTTGACGTCGAGGTGCAGCAACCGGTTCGAATGGACCTCACGCAGGCCGTTCATCACCTGCGCGAACACGCGCCGCACGAAGCGCTCCGACAGCACGTCCTTCTGGTCCTTGTTGCGGTTGCGCAGGATGTGTTCCTGCAGCGAGCGCCCGGACTCATAGTTCATCACCATGTACACCGTCTCGTTCGCACGGAAGAAATTCACGACGCGAACGATGTTCGGGTGATAGATCGAGGCGAGCGCCCTGCCCTCCTCGAAGAAGCACTTCAGCCCGATGCGGTACGTGTTGAGGTTTTCCGGCGCGATGTACGGCGAGAGTTCGCCGGGTTTGCGCTGCGCCAGCGCCGCCGGCATGTACTCTTTGATCGCCACCGAATTGCCGTTCTCATCGGTGGCGAGATAGACGATCGAGAAGCCTCCGCTGGAGATCTTCTTTACAATGCGGTAGCCGCCGACTTCGAGGCCTTCGGGCAATGATGCGTTGGTCTGCGCCGGCATGAGCACTACAGCGTGGGAATATCGGAACGATTCTAGCGAAAAGGGTTCCGTGCCCCGAAGGTTTCATAAGGCTCAAAAAGACGGTCATACCGAGGCTTCGAGCGCGTTGGTGTCCGCCCTGCGAGCAAATTTGATGAAACCTGTATCCAGCATGACCGGCTTCGCCGTCGCTGCGCGCACGACGGCGATCGGCTCTCTGACGCTGGAACTCAAGTCGGTCAATTCGCGCTTCCTCGATCTCTCCGTCCGCCATCCCGACGAATTGCGCAGTGTCGAGCCGGCGTTGCGGGAGGTGATCGCGGCGCGCGTCAATCGCGGCAAGATGGAATGCCGCCTGGCGCTCGCCCGCAGCGGCGGAGAAGCGGGCAGCGGCCTGAACCCGGACGCGCTGGAGCGCCTGAAGGCGCTCGCCGCCGAGATCGAGAGCGCGGTGCCAGGCGTGGCCAAGCTCGGCGTGGCGGATGTGCTTGCGTGGCCCGGGGTTGTGGAAGTTCCGGCCGCGGACCCTGAGGCGTTGCGTCAGACCGTGCTTGATGCGCTCGAAGAAGCGCTCCAGGCGCTGGCCGCGTCGCGGCAGCGCGAGGGCGCAGCGCTGCGTGAAGTCCTTCGCGGGCACTGCGACGCGATCGATGCCATCGCCGCGCAGGCTCGGGCGCGCGCGCCCGAACTGCTGGCTGCGGTCGAGCGCAAGTTGGTGGAACGGCTCGAGCAGGCACTCGGCAAGACACTCGCCGATGCTTCGACCCTGAGCCGCGAAGAGATCAGCGATCGCATCCGGCAGGAAGTTACCCTGTACGGGATGAAGATGGACGTCGACGAGGAGATCAAGCGCCTCACGACGCATGTCGGCGAGGTGCGCCGCGTGCTCGAAAATGGCGGTCCCGTCGGCCGGCGGCTCGACTTCCTGATGCAGGAACTGAACCGCGAGGCCAACACGCTGGGCTCGAAGGCTGCCGCGATCGAAATGACCAACGCATCCGTGGAATTGAAGCTGCTGATCGAACAGATGCGCGAACAGATCCAGAATCTCGAATGAGCACCGGATCCTCTGCCCGGCCGACTCTGGATTCCGCAGCGGCGGGCAACATCTTCCTCGTCGTCGCACCCTCCGGCGCCGGCAAGTCGACGCTGGTCAACGCGCTGCTCGAGCGCGATGCCGGCATCACCCTTTCGGTCTCGCACACGACGCGGCCGCCACGGCCGGGCGAGCAGGACGGCCGCGAATATCACTTCGTCACGGTCGCCGAATTCATGCGGTTGCGTGCTGCCGGCCAGTTCCTAGAGAGCGCCGAGGTGCACGGCAACTGTTACGCAACTTCGCGTGCCTGGATCGAGGATCGCATCCGCGGTGGCACCGATGTGCTGCTAGAGATCGACTGGCAGGGCGCGCGCCAGGTCAAGCTGAGCTTTGGCCATGCCGTGGGCGTCTTCATCCTGCCGCCGTCGATCGATGCCCTCGAGGCGCGGCTGCACAAGCGCGGCCAGGACAGCGCGCAGGTGATCGCACGCAGGCTGCTTGCCGCAGGCAGCGAGATCGCCCACGCGCCGGAGTTCGACTACGTCATCATCAACGAGGACTTCGACACCGCACTGGCGCAGCTCGGCGCAGTCGTGACCGCCACGCGGCTGCGCTACGGCAGCCAGGCGGCACGGCATCACCAGCTCTTCGCGCAACTGGGAATCGGTTGAGCGCCTCACGTGTACGCGAGCCTTTGGCTCGCACGTGCACGCTCCGCGGCACGGCGGCTTCGCGGCCGCTCGAGACCGATTTGGCGGGTTGCACTTCGGAGCGGCCGAGCGCTTCGCCCGCGGAATAAAGAGCACGGGGACCGGTCCACTGCCCGCCGCATTGAGAGCTGGCGCGTCAGCTAGAATCGGGGAACCGAGTTTCCCTCCGAGAATCCGATGGCCCGCATCACTGTTGAAGACTGCCTGAAGCAGATCCCGAACCGCTTCCAGCTCGCGCTGGCGGCGGCGTACCGCGCCCGCCAGCTGGCACAGGGTCACACGCCGAAGATCGACACCAAGGACAAGCCCGCAGTCGCGGCTCTGCGCGAGATCGCGCAGAGCAAGGTCGGCATTGAGATGCTGCGCAAAGTACCGACCTGAGAACTGTCGCGGCCCGCACCGTGTGACGCCAGCCCCGACGCCAGGCAAGCACGATGCGGCCCCAGGATCCTGCACTTCCCGCCAACCAGCCCCCGCAGCCGGGCTTTGCCCGGCGTGCCGCGGAGGCGCTGAAGAAGGCGGTCTGGCGCAGCGAGACCGCTGAAGCACCGGCCGACGGCGTCGCAACCGTTGCGACGCTGGCGGAGCGCGTCAAGAAGTACCTGCCGTCGTCCGACGTCCAGAAGGTCAGGGACGCGTTCCGCTTCTCGGACGAGGCCCACCTCGGGCAGTTCCGGCGCAGCGGCGCGCCGTACATCACGCACCCGCTCGCGGTGGCCGAGATACTGACCGACTGGCGGCTCGATGGAGCGGCGATCCAGGCAGCGCTGCTGCACGACGTGCTCGAGGATTCGGGTATTCCGAAGCAGCAGCTCACCGAACGCTTCGGCAGCACCGTGGCCGAACTGGTCGACGGCGTCTCCAAGCTCGACCGGCTGCAGTTCTCCTCGACCGAGCAGGCACAGGCGGAAAACTTCCGCAAGATGCTGCTGGCCATGGCGCGCGATGTGCGCGTCATGCTGATCAAGCTCGCGGACCGGCTGCACAACATGCGGACGCTGGACGCGGTCGAGCCCGAGAAGCGCCGCCGCATCGCGCGCGAAACGCTCGAGATTTATGCCCCGATCGCCCACCGGCTGGGCCTCAACAACCTTTTCCGCGAGCTCGAGGAGCTGAGCTTCCAGCACCTGCATCCGTTGCGCTACCGCGTGCTGCAGAAGGCCGTGCTGGCGGCGCGCGGAAACCGCCGCGAACTGCTCGGAAAGATCCTGCAGTCGGTGCGCAAGACGTTGCAGGAAACCAAGCTGCGCGCCGAGGTCCACGGGCGTGAGAAGACGCTCTATGGCATCTACCGCAAGATGCTCGAGAAGAACCTGTCGTTCTCCGAAGTTCTCGACATCTACGGCTTCCGCGTCGTCGTTGAGACCCGCAACGAGTGCTATATCGCGCTCGGAGCGCTGCATGCCCTTTACAAACCGGTGCCGGGCAAGTTCAAGGACTACATCGCGATCCCGAAGGTCAACGGCTACCAGTCGCTGCATACGACGCTGATCGGGCCATACGGCACGCCGGTCGAGTTCCAGATCCGCACCCACGAGATGCACCACGTCGCGGAAACCGGTGTTGCCGCGCACTGGCTCTACAAGGATGACGACTCGGACCTGTCGGAGCTGCAGTCGCGCACCCACCAGTGGCTGCAGTCGCTGCTCGAGATCCAGCGCCACACGGGTGACTCGACCGAGTTTCTCGAGCACATCAAAGTCGACCTGTTCCCGGACAAGGTCTACGTGTTCACCCCGAAAGGCAAGATCGTGTCACTGCCGCGCGGCGCCACGGCGGTCGACTTCGCCTATGGCATCCACACCGACGTCGGCAACCGCTGCGTCGCGGCGCGGATCAATGGCGAGATCCAGCCGCTGCGCACGCACCTGCGCAACGGGGACATGATCGAGATCGTCACCGGACCGGTGGCACGGCCGAACCCGGCGTGGCTCTCCTTCGTGCGCACGGGCAAGGCGCGATCGGAGATCCGGCACTTCCTGCGCACGATGAAATTCGACGAGTCGGTCGAGCTTGGCGAACGGCTGCTGTCGCAGGCGGCGCGGCAGTTCCAGCTTTCTCTCGGCAGCCTGACCGATGATCAGTGGGAAACGGTGTTGCACCAGGCCGAGATCGAATCGCGTGCAGCCTTGTTCGCCGACATCGGCCTCGGCCGCCGCCTCGCGGCGGTCGTGGCGCGCCAGCTCGCGCTGGCGGCGGGTTCCGAAGCCGCGGCGGGCGAACCTGCAGGCGCATCCGCCCCGCCGCCGCATGCACCGGTCGTGGTGCGCGGTACCGAAGGCATGGCCGTGCAGATGGCCAACTGCTGCCATCCGATTCCGGGCGACTCGATCGTCGGCCACATTCGCAAGGGCCAGGGCCTCGCCGTGCATCGCGACGATTGCGTGCATGCACAGCGCGCACGCAAGGCCGACCCGGATCGCTGGATCGAGCTGCAGTGGGCGCGCGATCCGGCTACGCATTTCACGGTGGGGCTCGATGTCACAGCCGAGAACGTGCGAGGTGTGTTGGGCCGGATCGCCGTCGCAATCGCCGAGGCTGAATCGAACATCCTGAACGTCCACGTCGATGACGAGGACGCACGCGTCGCGCTGATCCACTTCAAGGTACAGGTCCGCGATCGCACGCACCTGGCGCGCGTGATCAGGACGCTGCGCCGGGTCAAGCAGGTGCAGCGTGTCGCGCGGCCGCTCGGGGGCTCACGCGCCCACCCTCACGACGCGGCGTAGCGCACCGAGACGATCTCGAGCGTCTCGACACCCGCGGGCGTCCTCAGCTGCACCACGTCGCCCTCGCGCGCCTTGAGCAGCGCGCGGGCGATCGGCGAGATCCAGCTCACGCGGCCGCGCACTGGATCGACTTCGTCGATCCCGACGATCGTGATCTCGCTCTGCTGGCCGCCGGACTCGTAGGCAACCGTAGCGCCGAAGAAAATCTGGTCGGTCGCCGGCCGGGCAGCTGGATCGACCACCTCCGCGACATCGAGCCGCTGCGTCAGGAAGCGGATGCGACGGTCGATCTCGCGCAGCCGTTTCTTGCCGTAGATGTAGTCGCCATTTTCCGATCGATCGCCGTTGGACGCCGCCCACGAGACCACGCGCACGACTTCCGGTCGCTCCGTCTTGACCAGGTGCGCGAGTTCTTCGCGCAGCCGGTGATAGCCGGTCGGCGTCATGTAGTTGCGCGTGCCTTGCGGCAGCGGCGGTAGGGCGACCTCGTCGTCATCGCCGTCGCCGGCGTCGTCTTTCACAAAGGCCTTGCTCATATTGCCGACATTGCACTATCTGCACCGACAGCGCCATTGTGCGGCAAGGGTCGCCGGCGCGCACGCGATCCGCTACCTTCCACTTACAGCGCCGCGTCAGGAGCCAGCCATGAACACTGCTGTACAGACCCGACTCGAGCGGGACAGCTTCGGCCCGATCGAGGTTCCCGCCTCCGCACTCTGGGGCGCGCAGACGCAGCGCGCACTGCTGCACTTCCCGGCGGGCGACCGCATGCCGCTGCCGCTGATCCATGCGATCGCTCGCGTGAAGGCCGCCGCAGCGCGGGTCAACCGCGAACTCCGCCTGCTCGATGCCCCGCTGGCGGACGCGATTGGCGCAGCCGCCGAAGAAATCGTCGGCGGCCGGCATGACGACCAGTTCCCGCTGCCGATCTGGCAGACCGGCTCCGGCACGCAGAGCAACATGAACGTCAACGAGGTGATTGCCAATCGCGCCGCCGAACTGCTCGGCGGCACTCGCGGCAGCCGCGCGGTCCACCCAAACGACCATGTGAACCGAGGTCAGTCGTCGAACGACGTGATTCCCACTGCGATGCATGTGGCCATCGCGCTCGCCATCAGTTCGCAGCTGCTTCCGTCACTCGACCGCCTGCAGCAAACGCTGGCCGGCAAGGCCGCGCAGTTTGCCGACATCGTCAAAGTCGGCCGCACCCACCTACAGGATGCGACGCCGTTGACGCTAGGGCAGGAATTCTCGGGCTACGTCGCGCAGCTGGAATTCGCGCGCGCAACGCTGGAATCCGGCCTGCGCGCGCTGTGTCCGCTGGCGATCGGCGGTACCGCGGTTGGCACGGGGCTCGCGACCCATCCTGAATTCGGTGAGCGCGTCGCGGCAGACCTGGCCGCACAGACCGGGTTGCCGTTCACGGTCGCAGCCAACCGCTTCGCCGCGCTCGCCGCGCACGATGCCGTGGTCTTTGCCCACGGCGCCTGCAAGACGCTAGCAGCGGCGCTGGCGAAGATCGCGAACGACGTGCGCTGGCTCGCCAGCGGACCGCGCTCCGGTCTCGGCGAGATCTCGATTCCCGAGAACGAGCCCGGCAGCTCGATCATGCCGGGCAAGATCAATCCGACCCAGAGCGAGTCGCTGCTGATGATCTGCGCGCAGGTCTTCGGCAACGACGTGGCGATCAACTTCGGTGGCGCCACCGGCAACTTCGAACTGAACGTCAACAAACCCCTGATTGCTGCCAACGCGCTGCAAAGCGTCCACCTGCTGGCCGACGGCATGAGACACTTTGACGAGCACTGCGCCCGCGGCATCGAAGCCCTGCCCGCGCGCATCGCCGAGCTGCTGAAACGTTCGCTGATGCTGGTGACCGCACTGGCGCCGCACATCGGCTATGACAAGGCCGCCGCGATCGCACACAAGGCGCACCACGAGGGCTCGACCCTGCGCGAGGCCGCGCTCGCGCTCGGGTATGTATCGGCGGAACAATTCGACCGCTGGGTCGATCCCCTGTCGATGACCGGCCCCGGGTCGGGTTAGGCGCGGGCTGCGCGTGCCGAACTCATTGACCACAGTGCCGACTGACGTTGGATTTTCGCGGGTTTTTACACAGCTTCGGCCGTCTTCCGACGGCGTCTCAGCGTTCCGTACTCGCTTCCGCGTGCCGCACCATCGCCCGAGTCATTGCGCGGAATAGGAACAGATGCGCGGGAATCATCGCGTACCAGTAAAGCAACCCCCAGATGCCGCGCGGGTGCCAGTACGCCGTCTCGGTAAGTCGCGTGCCGCCGTCGGGCAGCGGCTCAAGTTCGAATTCGAGAATGCCGGAGCCGGGCGCCTTCATTCCGAAGTTGAGGGTCAGCCGCCGCTGCGCTTCGAGCGCCAGTACCGTCCAATAGTCAATGGCGTCGCCGACCCGCAGCTCGACGGGATCGCGCCGACCGTGCGTGAAGCCTGGTCCGCCGATCAGCCAGTCAATCAGTTTGCGCAGCCACCAGAGGAAGTCCAGCGCGTAGTAGCCGGTGTCTCCGCCGATTGCAGTGACCACGGTCCAGACACGCGAAGGCGGCGCCTGGGTTTCGGCTGAACCTTCGGCGCGCTTGGCGTAAAAGGCGTGGTCGTGGCGATAGGCGCGATGCGGGAACGCGCCTTCGGTCCAGCGGCCCAGTACCTGGTGGCGGCGCTCGGCGTCGAGAGCGGCCAGCACCGCCTCGCGGAAGGTCAGTAGCCGCTGCGGCACCAGCGCGCGCAACTCCGCGTCGTGCGCCGGGATATCGTGTTTCAGCCCGCCGATCAGGGCGCGAGCGATGTTGGCCGGCACCGACGTCACCAGCCCCAGCCAGTAGGACGACAGCCGCGGCGACAGCAGCGGAACGCGCAGGATCGCCGGACGCTTGCCGATGACCGCGCCGAACTGCAGCATCATCTGCTCGTAGCTCAGGTACTCCGGCCCGCCGGCGTCATAGATCTTGCCCGCGGCCGCTGGCGCTTCGGCCACGCGCAGCAGGTAGGCGAGCAGGTTCTCCAGCGCGATGGGCGAGGATTTCGACTGCACCCACTTCGGCGTGACCATGACCGGCAGGTGGAACACGAGGTCGCGCATCACCTCGTATGCCGCCGAGCCCGCGCCGACGATGATGCCGGCGCGCACCTCGGTCACCGGCACGCGCGTCGAACGCAGCTGTGCGCCGCTTTCGGCGCGCGACAGCAGATGCTCGGAGTCGGCACCCTCGGGCACGAGGCCACCGAGGTAGACGATGCGCTGCACGTCTGCCGCTGCCGCGGCCTGCGCGAAGTTGCGGGCGGCCTCGCGGTCGAGCCGGCCGAAGTTGGCACCCGACGCCATCGAGTGCACCAGGTAGTAGGCCACGCGGCAGCCCGCGAGTGCGGCGGGCAGTGTCGCCGGGTCAAGGGCATCGGCCTCGACCAGTTCGACCCCCTGCCAGCCGCGCGCCTCCAGCACACGACGCTGACGCGCCACGGCGCGCACGCGCTGTCCGGCCGACGCCAGATGCGGCACGAGGTTGGTGCCGACGTATCCGCTGGCGCCAAAGACGACGGTCAGCGGCTCGGATCCAGCGGGAGCATCGGCCCCGGGCGTCATGCGCCCCGAGTGTACGGGGGCCGCACCGGCGGCCCGACGGGTCAAGGCGCGACGTTGTCGCAGAGAAAGACATTCGCGTCGAGATCCATACCGACCCGCACAAGCCCTCCGCTCTTGTAGATCCAAGTGCCGAGAGCCAGTCTGGAGTGGGCCGCGACCGGCGCTTGCGCGGCGCTACCGTGCGGGTCGGCACTGACGTCCGCATCTTTGCGAATTCCGATTCAACCGCGATTGTCTGGTTTTGGCCGCCACCACCCTAGCGTGTCCCAGTACGAGATCCACCTTCCGCTGCGAAATCGAGACGCCAGAAAACGAACAGCCCGGCCGAAGCCGGGCTGTTCACTTGTGGGGACTGTCTGAGCCGGTCAGTTGACCGGCGCCCGCACCGTCACGCGCTCGAGCGCGATCACTTGCGCCGGCGCCTGCTCGCGCGCCTGCATCCCGGCGACGGTGGCTCCCAGCACGACGCTGCTCGTCAGGATCGCCACGGCCAGCGCGGCCAGACGGGTGCTCA
>DATKAJ010000047.1:0-44502 GCA_035498175.1 Burkholderiaceae bacterium | reverse complement strand
GGATCGTCGCTATCGCGTCATGTCGTTCCTCGGCGTGCGCAATCTCGCCGGCTATAACTCGAAGATCACTGAGGCCGAGAAGCGCGGCGAGACGCTGAACGATCCGAATGCGCTCACCGCGGAGAATCCCGTGCCGCTGGGCCACCTGCCGCACGTCGTCGTGATCATCGACGAGCTGGCCGACCTGATGATGGTGACCGGCAAGAAAGTCGAGGAACTGATCGCGCGGATCGCGCAGAAGGCTCGCGCATCCGGCATGCATTTGATCCTGGCGACGCAGCGGCCCTCGGTCGACGTGATCACAGGCCTGATCAAGGCCAACATCCCTGCGCGCATCTCGTTCCAGGTCTCGAGCCGCGTCGACTCGCGCACGATCCTCGACCAGATGGGTGCCGAGTCGTTGCTCGGGCAGGGCGACATGCTCTACCTCGCGCCGGGCACCGGCCTGCCGACCCGCGTTCATGGCGCGTTCGTGTCCGACGCCGAAGTGCATCGCGTGGTCGACGCGCTGCGCAAGCGCGGCCCGGCGCAATACGTCGATGGCGTGCTGGATGCTCCGGCGACCGAAGGGGATGAAAGTGCGGGCGGTCAACCGGCGGGCGAGGCCGATCCGTTATACGACCAGGCGGTCGAGATCGTCATCAAGAACAGGCGCGCGTCGATTTCACTGGTGCAACGGCACCTGCGTATCGGCTACAACCGGGCCGCGCGCCTGCTGGAGGATATGGAACGTGCGGGACTGGTATCGACGATGCAGAGCAACGGCAACCGCGAGATCCTCGTGCCGGCGCGCGACGCCTGACGCCGGACTGCGTGTGCTGGCGCGGTCCTTCACGGTCGGTGCATTGCTGCTCGCTAGCGCCGTGGGGCATGCTGCCGGTCTCGATCAGTTGCGGAGCTTCCTGACGCAAACCACGACCGCGCGCGGCGAGTTCGTCCAGCGTGTGGCGCGCAGTGCTTCGGTTCAGCAGTCGAGCGGGCGCTTCATATTCCAGCGGCCCGGGCGGTTTCGCTGGGTCTACGAGAAGCCCTACGAGCAGTTGATCGTCGCCGACGGCGAGCGCCTGACGATTTTCGACAAGGACCTCAACCAGGCGACTATCCGCAAGCTGCAGGCCGCGCTGCCTTCGAGCCCGGCGTCGATTCTGTTTGGTTCGAATGATTTCGAGCGCGAGTTCGACGTCTCCGAGGCGGGTTCGCGTGACGGCCTCGAATGGGTGCGGGCCAGGCCGCGCACGAAAGACACGCCGTTTGACCGCATCGAGATCGGTTTCCGCGACGGCCTGCCCGGCGGCATGCTGCTCGTCGACAACTTCGGGCAGTCGACCACGCTGTCTTTCTCGAAGGTCGAGCGCAACCCGAAGCTCGAACCCGACAGCTTCCGTTTCACTCCGCCGAAGGGGGCGGATGTGCTCACGGAATAGCTCCGGTTACGCACGCTGCGCGTGCGATCGGCAAGTGCCGATCGCGTACACCCGCGGCGCTACTTGATTCCGAGTAACTCCACCTCGAAGATCAGCGTCGCATTCGGGGGGATGGGGCCACCGGGGGTGCCGCGTTCGCCGTAGGCCAGGTTGGGCGGACAGGTGAGCTTGGCCTTGCCGCCGACTTTCATCTTCTGCACGCCCTCGGTCCAGCACCTGATCACGCGGTTCAGCGGAAACTCGGTCGGTTGCCCGCGAGCGATCGAGCTGTCGAACTCCTTGCCGTCGGGCAACGTGCCGCGGTAGTGCACGCGCACACTGTCGGTCTCCTTCGGGCTGGGCCCTGTGCCGTCCTTCAGCGAGCGGTACACCATGCCGGACTCTGTCCTGACCGCGCCTTTCTCGGCGGCGGCCTTGTCGATCTCGCTGTTCTGCGCCCATGCCACGGGGCTTGCGAACAGCACTACCAGTACCCACTTCCGCATCGTTCATCCTTCGCGTGCGCCGCCGGCCGCGACATGCGTGCCGGCTGCAGGCCGCGATGCTAGCCTGTCCGCGTTCCGGACCCGCCATGCAGGATCTGTTCACCGCCGAAGCGCCCGCACCGCTCGCCGAGCGCATGAGGCCGAAGACCATTGATGAGGTCGTCGGCCAGTCGCAACTGCTCGGCCCGGGAAAGCCGCTGCGCGTGGCCTTCGAGTCCGGGCGGCCGCACTCGATGATCCTATGGGGCCCACCCGGCGTCGGCAAGACCACGCTGGCGCGCCTGATGGCCGATGCCTTCGATCTGGAATTCATCGCGATCTCGGCCGTGCTCGGGGGAGTGAAGGACATCCGCGACGCGGTGGATCGGGCGCAAGCCACGCTCGCACGCGCGGGCCGGCCGACGGTCGTTTTCGTCGACGAAGTCCATCGCTTCAACAAGGCACAGCAGGATGCCTTTCTTCCCCATGTGGAGTCGGGCCTGTTCGTGTTCGTCGGCGCAACGACCGAGAACCCGTCGTTCGAGGTCGTCGGGGCACTGCTCTCGCGTGCCGCCGTCTACGTGCTCGAACCGCTGTCCGCCGAGGAACTCGATCGACTGACCGATCGCGCGCTCGGCGTCATCGGCGGGCTCGAAGTCGATGCCACCGCACGGCGGATGCTGATCGATCTCGCCGACGGCGACGCGCGGCGCCTGCTGAACGCGCTCGAGGTAACCGCGAACGCGGCGCGCGACAAGGCCGTGCGGCTGATCGACGCGGAGTTCCTGCGCGCGGCGCTGCCGGCGACGCTGCGTCGCTTCGACAAGGGGGGCGAGAACTTCTACGACCAGATCTCAGCGTTGCACAAATCGGTGCGCGGATCAGACCCCGACGCGTCGCTGTACTGGATGACGCGCATGCTGGATGGCGGCGCTGACCCGCGGTACATAGCGCGCCGCGTCGTGCGCATGGCCGTCGAGGACATCGGGCTCGCGGATCCGCGCGGACTCGAGGTCGCCCTGGCCGCGGCGGAGACGTACGAGCGGCTCGGCTCGCCGGAAGGCGAGCTCGCCATCGCACAGGCGATCGTCTACCTGGCGGTCGCTCCAAAGTCCAATGCGGTCTACACGGCTTTCGGCGCCGCGCGCGCGTTTGTGCAGGGCGATTCTTCGCGTCCGGTACCGATGCGCCTGCGCAATGCGCCGACGCGATTGATGAAGGAGCTGGGCTACGGCACGGGCTATCGCTACGCGCACGATGAAGAGGGGGCGTTCGCTGCAGGAGAGCGTTACTTTCCGGACGGCATGCAGCCGCAGCAGTTCTATAGACCGACCGATCGCGGCGTCGAGGCGCGCATCGCTGAAAGGCTGAAGCAGCTGCGTGCGCTGGACGATGAGGAAGGTGACAAAGGCGCGCGCTGAAGACGCGTCGCGAGTCGGTTCCGTCGCGGAATCATTCGATCATCCCCTGCCAGGGCAGGACGATCGCCAAAAGTCCCGCGAAGTAGATCAGCCCGAAGATCAGGCCGAACTTCCAGAAGTCCGCTTTGCCGATGTATCCGCTGCCGTAGTACATCGGGGCAGGCCCGGTCGCATAGGGCGAGATGACGCCCATCAGGCCGAGGGAGTAGACGCATAGCAGGGCCAGCGTCTGTACCGGCAGACCCGGGATGCCTTTGCCCACGGCGAGCACGATCGGCAGCACGGCTGCGGCATGCGACGTGATGCTCGAGAAGAAGTAGTGGATCCAGAAGAACAACGCGACCAGCAGGATCAGCGCCACCGTCGGCGACATCGACTTCAGCGGTGTTGCAAAGCCTTCGGCTACCCACTTGATGAAGCCGATGTCGTTCAGGCCCGACGCCAGCGTCAGCAGCGACGTGAAGTAGAACAGCACTTCCCACGCCGCCTTCTCCGCGACGATGTCGGCGAATTCGACGACCCCGGTGACGAGCAGCAGCGAGATCACAACGAAAACGACCATCGTCGGATTGATGTAGTTGCTGCCGAGCACCGGCACGCTGATGTTCGGATTCGAGCCGGTGATCCAGAGGAACATCGCAAGCAGGATCAGGCCGAGCATGACCCATTCATTGCGCGACGGCGGCCCCATTGCCTTCAGTTCGTTCGCCGCCCACGCCGCGATCTCGGGACTCTCCTTGACCTGAGGCCGACAGACGAAGTAGCTCAGCAGCGGCACGAGTATCAGCAGCAGGATGCCGAGCGGTGCGAAGCCCACGAACCACTGCGACCAGCTGACCTCGACGCCGACTGTCTTCTTGGCGATGGCGAGGGCCGCGCCGTTCGGCGCCAGCGCCGTCAGGAACAGTGAACTGGTGACGGCGGTGGTGGCGAAGGCCGTCCACATCACGAACGTGCCGATCCTGCCCGCCGTGGGTCCAGGCTCGGAGCCGTAGATGCGCGGAATGTTGCTGACGATCGGATAGATTGTCCCGCCGCTGCGCGCGGTGTTCGACGGCGTGGCAGGGGCGAGCAGCAGGTCGGCCATTGCGATCGCGTAGCCGAGGCCGAGCGTGCGGCGCCCCAGTGCCTGTACGAGCCACAGCGCGATGCGCTTTCCGAGGCCGCTCTTGCGGTAGCCGATCGCAAAGACGAAAGCGCCGACGATCAGCCACACGGTGCTTTCCGAAAAGCCCGACAGCGCCCAGCGCAGCGACTTGCCCGGATCGTGCTCCACGTAGCCCATCACGGCGGCGAAGGTCAGGCCGATCAGGCCGACCGCCCCGACGGGCATCGATTCGAGCACCAGCCCGGCGATCACCGCCGCGAACACCGCGAAGTAGTGCCATTGGTCGGTGTTGAGCCCGGCCGGCACGGGACTCAGAAACACAACGAGCCAGACAACGAGCGGCGCAACGGCTCTCCAGTTCAGTTTCATAGTTCGCCTCCCTGTGTTGTTCGAATCGAATCCCCGCAAATCACCCGAGCTTCGCGTAACCCGAAGATTTCAACGTGGCTCGCACGGCCTGCCTGCGCCGGCATCACCGGACGCTGCGTCGGCGAGCGCCTCCCCCGGCAGCGCACCGAGGCGCCGGAGGCGGGCTACCGCGTCGCCCGCAGCCGCCGGTCGATCAGAGTTCATCGCGCTGACACTGCGCTTAGCTGACGAAGCGGCACTGCGATGCCGGTGCACGCGTGTCCATGTTGCGTCCGCGGTTCATGTGATCGTCGATCTCGGCCGCGCAGCCGATCATGCGCGCGTACAGGAATACGGTGAACGCGGCGGTCTCCAGTTGCGCGTTGGCGAGTTTGCCGGCGTGATACGGCTCCCACAGCGCCTTCAGCAGCAGTGTCGCGATCACCGCGTCGACGTTGACGCAGAACACGTTGCGCGTGACGCCTTCGTCGGCCAGCGTCTGCACCAGCGTGCGGTAGAAGTCGTGGAAGACGTTGTACTCGCCGTGCTCCTCCAGCAGCTTGCGCACGTATTCCTCGCGCGGATCGATGTTCACAGGGCGGTCCTTGAACACCGGATGGTTGATGCACGGGATCGCCCTTGCCGAGCCGCCGCCGATCTCCCTGCGCTCGGCCTTGTCGCGCGCATACTCCTGCGCGAACTTCAACGCCAGCGCAGTGAGGTCGATGCCATGCGCGCGGTCGCCCGGGTCGCGCAGGTCGACGCCGGCGAAGCGCTCGAGCAGGAAAGCCACCCCTTCGTAGCCATTGCCGCCGTGCGCGTAGCCGGAATGGGTGAGGAAGCCGACCAGCGCCTTGTTCAGCTGAACCCGCTGCGGCGTCTCAGGCCCGTCGGCCGAAACCGCGCCTTTGGCGCCCTGCGCGGTGATCGAACCCGGGCCGTTGGTCAGCAGCAGACCGACCAGGGTCTGCAGGGCGAATAGATCCGCCGGCTCGGGCTCGCGGCCAAACAACGCCAGGCAGGCCATTTCGGTCAGCGAACGACGTTGCAGGATCTCGTCGATCGGCAGTCCGCAGAAGCGCGCCGGCGCGTGGCGCTCGGCTGCGACCGAGGCGCCGATCAGCGTGCCGAACAGGCGCAACCACCACGGCAGGGACTCCGCCGTCAGCCGCGAGATGCGCTTGCGCATCAGCGGCCCCCAGGCCAGCGTGGCGCAGATGGCGGCCAGCACGCCGTCGGCGGAGGGCGAACCCGGCAGGGCCTTCAGGTACTTGACGAACGCCGAACGCGCGCCGCGAGCGGCGAGTGCATCAAGCATCGCCTTGGCTTTCGCGTCCGGCTCCTTGCCGGACAGCAGTTCGCGCAGCGCGTCGTTCTTCGGCAGCTTGGCCACGTCGAAGGACTCGTCGAGCGCGCTGACGAGCCCCGCCGGCGCAAACAGGTCGATCAGCCCGCGCACGGCGGTCCGAGCCCGCTCGGAACGGCGCGGGCCAATGATCGAGGCGGCGGCGGCGAGCACGGCATTCGGTGCGTTGCCCGCCTCGCGCGCGGCCTGCGCGGCCGCCAGCGCCGGATCGCCGTGCAGGTTCAACTCGCTGCCCACCGCGACGTTGACCAGCGCGCGGTCATTCGGCCCGCCGGGCTCCTGCAGCAGCGCCAGGGCGATGTTCGCTTCGACCGGATACTGGGTCGCCTGCAGCATCGGCACGCCGTGCAGGCTGGAGACCTGCGTGTTCGGGTCCATCTGAGTCGCGCCCGAGGCATCCTTCATCGATTGCCGCGGCGGCACCGTGCCGATCTGCCTGTTCAGCAGCGCGATCTGCGCCTTGTACGGCGCGATCGCCTCGACTACCGGCACGTCGAGGTCGGCAGGCAGCTTCAACCCTTGCGTCGAGCCGAACCACGGCTTCAGCGCCAGGCTGCCCTCGGGCTCGAAATCCGGCCGCGCCGCGTTCTCGCGCATCACCGCCGTGAGCGCGGCCGGAATGTGGGCGATGTTGGTCACCACCGCTCCCTTGTAGGAGAGCACCGGCCGCTCGGGCGTGTAGATCCCGTCGACGCCGAACTTATCCATGAACCAGCGTTCCTTGGCCGCGGCGTCGTCGCCGCCGCCGGACATCGCACCGGCGTGGCCCACCGCGCGCGTCAGCCGGCTCTTCCAACGGCCGACCACACAGGCGACCACCGGCTTGGTGAAGTCGGCGTCGTACTCGTAGTAGCCGCCCGGCTCACAGTAAAGTACCGCCGCCTTGCTGCGGCCGTCGTTGGCCAACGCGAAGGCGAACTCCGGCGCCGCGAAGTGGATGTAGACGTCCTTGCCGCTGGAAATCAGCGTCGTGGTGCCCCAGCCCGCCATCCGCAGGTAGGTGGCAATGGTGGTGGTGAAGCCGCCCGAGTTGGACAGGATGGCAATCGAGCCGCGCCGCAGCGCGTCGGCCGGATGGTCGCCGCCGAGCGCCCCTCCGATGCGCACTTCGTGCCACGCGTCAGCCACGCCGAGGCTGTTGCCGCCGAAGATGTCGATGCCGTTGGATTGCCCCATCGCGCGGATCTCGCGCGAGTCGTGCACCGACAGCTTCTCGGTGACGATGAAGACCTTCTTCAGCTCCGGGTTCACGCGGATCAGTTCGGCCACACCGTCGCGTGCCGCCGACGGCGGCAGGTAGATGACGCCGCAGTTGAAACGGTGCCCGTCCTTCAGGCCTTCGAGCACGTTGTTGTAGACGGGCACGTTGCCGACCGCTGTTTCGAGCACCTGGCCGCGTCGCCCGGGCGACGTGCCGAACACCACGTTGCCTCCCGAGTACGCATGACCCACCGGGGTCACGTCGCTCGACTCGCCGCCGAGGATGTTCAGCACGCACACACGGTCTTCGCGCGTGGCCACCTGCGCCAGCGAGCTGATGCCGACGAAGTACTTGAACTCTCCCACACCTTGCTTGTACATGGTCCGTCCCTCCGCCTCAGACGCCGCGGCCGAGGCCGCGCATCTTGGCGGCCAGCTGCTCGCGCCCGCCCGCCTTCATCCAGGCGTCGGCCTTCTGCGCGTACTGGATCACTTCGCTCATGTCCGAATCGAAGCCGAACAGCCGGTACGGCAGCCCGAGCGCCTCGCAGGTGTCGCGCAGCACACCGAAACCGCGCACGAGGTTGGGTCCGCCGCGGCCGGCCACCACGTACAGCGGCGAGGCGCCCTGCGCGCCAAAGTGCTCGCGCAGCGCATCGGCCATCGCTCGGAAGGTCTCGAAAATGTCGGTGTTGTTGGATTTTCCGCCGATGATGAACAGCACGTTGCTCTGCGCCAGCCAGTGCTTGAAGCAGATGCGCGCCACCTGTTTCATCTTCTCGTACGGCGGGTTGCCGCCGAAGTCCGACGAGATGATCGCGTCGTCGCCGAGCAGCTCGGTCACCAGCGAGTTGGCGCCGCCGCCGAAGGTCGGCGCCAGAATCGTCCCCTTCGGGTTGATCACGTAGACGTCGCTCTGGCCCTGGTGCGTGCGCAGCTGATTGATCTCGAGCTCGAAATCGGAGTAGTCGACCGCGAAGACGTGCGGCGGCAGTCCGAGGCGCCGGTAGCGCGGATCGTCGCGGTCGAAGCCGCACTTGAAGTCGCACGCCACCGGGCTCAGGCGGCCGGTCTTGTCGGGGCGCATGCGGATCGGGTTGAGCTCCAGCGTGGTCATGCCGTAGTCGTGGAACAGTTCCCACAGCTTCGGCAGGTGCTGCACCAGCGGGGAGATGATCTCTTTCGGCGCGTTCAGCGACGACAGCGCGTTGGCCACAACGAATGCCTTCAGCCCGGTCAGCGGGTCGAACGGCACCTGAGCGACGAGATTCTTGTCGAGCTCCTCGATGGCTATGCCGCCCATGTGCGTGAGCGTCATGGTGGGCGCGCGGAAGTGCGTCGAATCGGTGAGCGAGAAGTAGACCTCGTGCTTGGCCGGTACCGCGCCTTCAAACGTCACGCCGTTCGCCTTGGCGTACTGATGGCCAACGCGGTGCTCGGCGAAGAACAGTCGCTCGCGTTCCTTCAGCGCAGTCGCCAGGTCCTTGGCGCGGCCGAGCAGACCGGCTTTGCCTTTCTTGCCGACGCCGCCGCGGAACACCGGCTTGATGAACACCTCCCCATGCCGCTCGATCAGCTCCTTGATCTTTTCCTCATCGGCGGCCGGACCGAGAACCTCGGCCGCGGGAAAGTCGACAAAGCGCAGCATCTGCGCGCCGTAAAGCATGCCTGTGACCTGCATACGCTGCCTCCCTCTGTTCGACCCGACGGCATCGCCGGGCACCGTCCGCCGCGGCGCTCACGCCCTGGCCCGCGTTGCGACGCTCGGCATGCGTCGGACGATTTGCGGCAAGACGATCATCATGATCGCCGGCGTCCAAAATGCAACCGAAACGGGGCTCGACCAATGGACGGTCGCATGGCGAACCGGACTAGCGAACGGGCCGCGGCTCAGTCGCCGCTGCAGCCGTGTATGCGAAGTTGCGCGTGCCAACGCGGTCGGTGACAATCGCGCTGTTAGCGCACGTCCACCCCCTTATCGATCTCGCCGCTGCAGTCGCAGGCCGCGCGGCTGACCTTGTTTGCCGCGATGACTCGCGGCGTTTGCAAGATCAACGGGTCGGACCACCGACCGCCTTCAAGAGAAACAAAATGCTGGATATCAGCCTGCTGCGCAAGCAGCTTCCCGACACGGTTGCGCAGCTCGCCGCGCGCCAGTACGACTTTCCGGTGGATGCCTTCAACCGAATTGAAGCGGCGCGCAAGGAAGCACAGACGAAGACCGAGGAACTGCAGGCGCGCCGCAACGCCCTTGCCAAGGCGGTCGGACAGGCCAAGGCGCAGGGCGCGGACGCGAGCAGCCTGATGGCCGAGGCTGCGTCGATTCCCGACCAGCTCAAGGTTCTCGAAGCACGACTCGCTGGCGTGCAGCAGGACTTGCAGGCGCTGCTGCTGGACGTACCCAATGTCCCGCATTCCTCGGTACCGCGCGGACGCTCCGCCGAGGAAAACGTCGAGGTGCGTCGCTGGGGCACGCCGCGGAGCTTCGAGTTCCCCGTCAAGGACCACGTCGATGTCGGCGCTCCGCTCGGTCTCGATTTTGAAACCGCAGCCAAGCTGTCGGGCTCCCGCTTTGCGCTGCTCAAGGGTCCGGCCGCGCGGCTGCACCGCGCGCTCGCGCAGTTCATGCTCGATGTCCAGACCTCGGAACACGGCTACACCGAGTGCTACACACCCTACATCGTCAACCGCGAAACGCTCGTTGGCACCGGCCAGTTGCCGAAGTTCGAACAGGACCTGTTCGCCGCCAGAAAGGGCGGACAGGAGGGTGAAGGTGAGGTCCTGTACCTGATCCCGACTTCCGAGGTGTCGCTGACCAACACGGTCCGAGGCGACATGCTCCGGGAAGCGGAACTGCCGCTGCGGTTGACCGCACATACGCCGTGCTTTCGTTCGGAGGCCGGCAGCTACGGCAAGGACACGCGAGGCATGATCCGCCAGCACCAGTTCGACAAGGTGGAGATGGTTCAGATCGTGCATCCGGAGCGCTCGTACGAGGCGCTCGATGAGATGGTGGGCCACGCCGAGAACATCCTGCGCAAACTCGGGCTGCCTTATCGCGTGGTTCTGCTATGCACCGGGGACATGGGATTTGGTGCGGCCAAGACCTTCGATCTGGAAGTCTGGTTGCCGGCGCAGAACACGTTCCGCGAGATCTCTTCATGCTCCAACTGCGAGGCGTTCCAGGCGCGCAGGATGCAGACGCGCTTCAAGACGGCCCAAGGCCGGACTGAACTCGTACACACGCTCAACGGCTCGGGCCTCGCTGTCGGCCGCACGCTCGTCGCCGTGCTGGAGAACTATCAGCAGGCCGATGGCAGCGTCACGGTACCGGAAGCACTGCGGGCGTATATGGGAGGAGCCGCAACCCTGCAACCGGCCTGACGTACCGCGATCGATATAATCGCCGGCTCGACTGGAAGGGTGGCAGAGTGGTCGAAAACCGGCGAGGCCGGTTTCGGTGAAGGCTCATGCGAGCGCAGCGAGCGTGATGCCGGAGCCAATGCGCCGCGGCGCGGAAAGAAGCGTCGAAGGTGCAGATGCTGGATCAGGGAAGGGTGGCAGAGTGGTCGAATGCGCCGGATTCGAAATCCGGTGTACGGTTCTACCGTACCGTGGGTTCGAATCCCACCCCTTCCGCCAGAACAAAGGGCCCTCAAGGGCCCTTTCGTTTGGCCGATGCGGATGGGCGAGGGATCCCACTCGCATTCGACGAGCGACAGTCGGAAGAGGTCGCGAACGCGCGGGTCGTGCAAGTGGTCCGCGAGCAGTCACACCCCTATGCGCGTGGGCGCAAACATCCCGCTTCCTAGGGTGAACCCGTATAAAGTGTTGAGCGAGCGCAAGGCTTGTCGTTTCCATGCCCCAGGCCGCTGCGTTGTAGTATGGATTTGCCGTTCAATGTCAGCCTTGTGTAAGCGCGGCTACCTACCGTCCGCGCGAGCTACTGGCGACGATACGAAAACAGAACGTGGCGGAGTAGGGAGACATGGGAAACATCGAGTCAATCCTGCAGGAAAAGCGGGTGTTCGCGCCCAGCGCGGCGTTCGTCAAACAGGCGAACGTTTCGGGCATGGAGGCCTACAAGGCGCTGTGCGCGGAGGCCGAGCGTGACTTCGAGGGCTTCTGGGCGCGGCTGGCGCGCGAAAACGTGCAGTGGGGCAAGCCGTTCACGCAGGTCCTCGACGAGAGCAATGCGCCGTTCTACAAGTGGTTCGCCGACGGCGAACTGAACGCGTCGGCCAACTGCCTCGACCGGAACCTGACCAACGGCAACGCCGAGAAAACCGCGATCATCTTCGAAGCCGACGATGGCAAGGTCACGAAGATCAGCTATCGCGACCTGCACGCCAGGGTCTGCGAGCTCGCCAACGGCATCAAGGCGCTCGGTTTCAAGAAGGGCGAGCGCGCGATCGTCTACATGCCGATGTCGATCGAGGCGGTGATCGCGATGCAGGCATGCGCGCGCCTCGGCATCACGCATTCGGTGGTCTTCGGCGGTTTCTCGGCGAAGAGCGTTCAGGAGCGCATCGTCGATGCCGGCGCGACGCTGGTCATCGCGGCTGACGAGCAGATGCGCGGCGGGAAGGCGATTGCGCTGAAGCCCGCGATCGACGACGCGTTTGCAATGGGGGGCTGCGAAAGCGTGCGGAAGGTGATCGTCTACCAGCGCACCGGCGGCAAGGTCAACTGGGTCGAGGGCCGCGACGTCTGGATGCACGACGTCATGAAGGGTCAGCCTGCGACCTGTGAACCCGTGCAAGTCGGCGCCGAGCATCCGCTCTTCATCCTGTACACGTCCGGATCCACGGGCAAGCCCAAGGGCGTGCAGCACTCGACCGGTGGCTACCTGCTCTGGGCCATCCTGACGATGAAATGGACGTTCGACATCAAGCCGTCGGATGTCTTCTGGTGCACTGCCGACGTCGGCTGGGTCACGGGCCACACGTACACCTGCTATGGGCCGCTGGCGGTCGGCGCGACTGAGATCATCTTCGAAGGCGTGCCGACCTATCCCGATGCAGGCCGTTTCTGGAAGATGTGCCAGGACCACGGCGTCACCGTGTTCTACACCGCACCGACGGCAATCCGCTCGCTGATCAAGGCCGGCGGCGATCTGCCGCCGAAGTACAACCTGTCGAAGCTGCGCATCCTCGGCACCGTCGGCGAGCCGATCAATCCCGAGGCGTGGATGTGGTACTACACCGTCGTCGGCCAGTCGCGCTGCCCGATCGTCGACACCTTCTGGCAGACCGAGACCGGCGGCCATATGATCACGCCGCTGCCCGGCGCCACTCCGCTGGTTCCCGGTTCGTGCACGCTGCCGCTGCCCGGCATCATGGCCGCGATCGTCGATGAGACAGGCCACGATGTGCCGAACGGGCAGGGCGGTATCCTCGTCGTCAAGCGGCCCTGGCCGGCCATGATCCGCACGATCTGGGGCGACCCGGAGCGCTTCAGGAAGTCGTATTACCCCGTCGACCTTGGTGGCAAGCTGTACCTCGCCGGCGATGGCGCGGTGCGCGACAAGGAGACCGGCTACTTCACCATCATGGGCCGGATCGACGACGTGCTTAACGTCTCCGGCCACCGCATGGGCACGATGGAAATCGAGTCCGCGCTGGTCGCGAACCCGCTGGTGGCTGAGGCCGCAGTGGTCGGGCGTCCGGACGACATGACGGGAGAGGCCGTCTGCGCGTTCGTCGTGCTGAAGCGCGCGCGTCCGAGCGGCGCCGAGGCGCAGCAGCTGGCGAGGGAACTGCGTGATTGGGTCGGCAAGGAGATCGGGCCGATTGCCAAGCCCAAGGACATCCGCTTCGGCGACAACCTTCCAAAGACGCGATCCGGGAAGATCATGCGGCGCCTGCTCCGTTCGATCGCCAAGGGCGAGGAGATCACGCAGGACGTATCGACGCTCGAGAACCCGGCGATCCTGGAGCAACTGAAGGTGAATCTTTGAGGGCCGCTCAAAGGTAGCGGGTCGGAATCCGATGAGGAGGTGAGCGCGCGGGGCTGGTGTGCCCCGCAGAGGGGCGGCGCGGGGTCGATCCGGCCCGCAGCGAAGCCCGAGCGCAGCACGGTCAGGCGCCACCAGAGCACCGACCGGAATCAGGGAGTGATGGGCACCGCGCAGGCGGGTGCCGTCAATGGAGATTGATCACGTGGCCTTCCTCCTGGTCCTCGTGAAGGCGGTACTGGAAGTGGCGGTGATGGCCCTGCTGGGTCAGTTCATCGTCGGGATCTTTGCCTGGGGCCGACGCGGCAACAACGTCGTCTACCGGCTGTTCCAGACGGTCGCGAGTCCCTTCACCTGGATCGTTCGCAAGGTGACGCCGCGTGTCGTGCTCGACACGCACATCCCGCTCGCCACGCTGTTTCTGCTTGTCTTCGTCTGGCTCTTCGTTTCGCTGTCGCTGCGCAGTTCGTGCGCGTCCAGTCCCGCGCAGCCGGTCTGCGCGCGCTTCCAGCAGGTGCAGCAGTGAACGCGATCGAGCGCGCCCTGTCGACCTGGTGGCTCAACCGCAAGGCGAGCCTCGACGTGCTGCTCGACCGCAAGGCGAGCGCCATCGACGACCTGCGCCGCATCGTCGCGCTGAATGGGCGCGACGAGGTCGCACGCGCCGCGCTCGGCAACCTGCTGGCCGAAACCGGAGATTCGCCCGGCGCAATGGAGGAATTCGAGGCGATCGTGGCGTTGAATCCGGCCAATGCAGAGGCGTGGTTCAACCTGGGATACCTGCACGACCAGCGCGACGAACTGCAGGACGCCGAACGGGCCTTCCGCCGCTCGCTCGAACTCAAGCCGTCGATCGATCGCGCCTGGTATGGACTCGGGCTCGTGCTGATCCGCCAGGGGCGCCTGACCGAGGCGGTCGAGGCGCTGCGCCGGAATATCAAGTTGCAGCCGTTTTCGCCGTACGGCTACTACCAGCTCGCCATGACTTACCACCACCTGGGCCAGGCCGCCGAAGCCGGAAAGGTCCACGACGAACTGCAGAAATTCGAGCCGAAGTATGCCGCGACGCTGAAGCGCGATATCGCGCGGACGCCACCGCGGGCGTCGCAGCGCAGTGCGGAAGTCACGTCAAGCAAGGAGGGGAACGCAGCACACGGCACCTGAGCAACGGGATGGAGACAACCCAAGGAGAACACTCGACATGCAGCTCACTGAACGACACAGGCAGTACTGGAGCAGGAACCTCAAGATCACCGGGGTGCTGCTCTTCATCTGGTTTCTCGTCACTTTCGTGATGGGGTACTTCGCGATCCCCTTGTCGGAGATCAGCTTCTTCGGCTGGCCCCTCTCGTTCTACATGGCGGCGCAGGGCTCGCTGATCATCTACGTCATGATCCTGTACTACTACGCCAAGAAGATGCGCCAACTTGACGTCGAGTACGGCGTCGACGAAGGAGACCTGTGATGGCCGTTACCGCTTCCTCCAATCGGGCGTTCTTCAACCAGCTGCGCAAGTACTACACCTGGTACACGGGCGGCTTCATCGTTTTCCTGCTGGCGCTTGCGGTGCTCGAGCAGATGGGCCTGCCGAAAGTCTGGATCGGCTACGTCTTCCTGTTCGCGACGATTGCGCTCTATGCCGGCATCGGGATCATGGCGCGCACGGCGGACGTCGCCGAGTACTACGTGGCGGGGCGACGGGTCCCGGCGTTCTTCAACGGTATGGCGACCGGCGCGGACTGGATGTCGGCCGCGTCGTTCATCGGCATGGCGGGTGGGCTCTACCTGCAGGGCTTCGACGGGCTGGCCTTCATCATGGGCTGGACGGGCGGCTACTGCCTGGTGGCGCTGTTCCTCGCGCCCTACCTGCGCAAGTTCGGGCAGTTCACGATCCCGGACTTCCTCGGGGCGCGCTACGGCGGCAACATCGCCCGTTCGATCGGCGTCTTTGCGGCGATTTTGTGCTCGTTCACCTACGTGGTGGCACAGATCTACGGCGTCGGCCTGATCACTTCGCGCTTCACCGGCGTCGAGTTCGGCGTCGGCGTGTTCCTCGGCCTGGCCGGCATCCTGGTCTGCTCCTTCCTCGGCGGGATGCGTGCGGTCACCTGGACGCAGGTCGCGCAGTACATCATCCTGATCGTCGCGTACATGATTCCGGTCGTGTGGCTTTCGGTGAAGATCACCGGCATTCCGCTGCCGCAGTTCGTCTATGGCGGCGTGCTGGATAAGGTCACCGCGCTTGAGAAGAAGCTGACCGTCGACCCGGGTGAGGTACAGGTGCGCAAGATCTTCGCGGACCGCGCCGCGGATGCGAAGAAGCGCATCGACGGCTTGCCGGCAACGTGGGAGACCGGCCGCGCCGAAGCCGCGAAGAAGGTTGAGGTCCTGAAGTCGGAGAACGCTCCGGTCGCCGATATCCGCGGCGCGGAGAAGGCGCTGGCTGACTATCCGAAGAGCGCGGCCGAGGCCAAGACGGTGTGGCAGAGCCAGGTGGCGGCGAACAGCGCGCGCGCCGCGCCGCCGTTGCCGCACGCGACACCGTTCCCGACCAGCAAGACGGGCGAGGCGGGCGAGAAGGACCGCGACAACAAGCGCCTGAACTTCCTCGCGCTGATCTTCTGCCTGATGGTCGGGACGGCCGCGCTGCCTCACATCCTGATGCGGTATTACACGACGCCCTCAGTGAACGAGGCGCGGCAGTCGGTGTTCTGGTCGCTGCTGTTCATCTTCTTCCTCTACTTCACCGCGCCTGCGCTGGCCGTGCTGGTCAAGTACGAGATCTACAACAACGTCGTCGGCACGTCGTTCTCCAACCTGCCGACCTGGGTGGCGGCCTGGGCCAAGATCGATCCGACTCTGATGAGCGTGACGGACATCAACCGGGACGGCATCGTGCAACTCGCCGAGATCCGGCTGGGCCAGGACATCATCGTCCTGGCGACACCGGAAATCGCTGGCCTGCCGTACGTGATCTCAGGCCTGGTGGCTGCGGGTGGCCTGGCCGCGGCACTCTCGACCGCGGACGGCCTGCTGCTGACGATCGCCAACGCGCTGTCGCACGACATGTACTACAAGATGATCAACCCGAACGCCTCGACGCAGAAGCGGGTGACGATCTCCAAGATCCTGCTGCTGGTCGTGGCGCTTGCGGCGGCATACGTGACGTCGCTCAAGCCGGGGGACATCCTGTTCCTGGTCGGTGCGGCGTTCTCGCTCGCGGCTGCGGCGTTCTTCCCGGCCCTCGTCCTGGGGGTGTTCTGGAAGCGCGCCAACAAGTCGGGTGCGATCGCGGGCATGTTGGCGGGCCTCGGCATCACGATGTACTACATGGCCACGCGCTATCCGTTCTTCCAGCAGATGCTCGGCCTGAATGCCGCCGACTACCCGGCGTGGTTCGGCATCGCGCCGATCTCGTCGGCCATCTTCGGGATTCCGCTCGGCATCCTGACGATCCTCGTCGTCAGCATCGTGACGCCGCAACCGGATCGCCAGACACAGGAACTGGTCGAGCACGTGCGGTACCCCAACCTGAAGGGAGACACGCTAAGCACGCAGGCCACCTGAGGCATGATCCGCCGGCTCGAGCCCGCGGCAAGCCGCGGGCTTTTTTTTGGAGCGCTTGCCGCCGATATAATTCGCGGCCCTTGCGGGAGAGATGGCCGAGCGGTTGAAGGCGCACGCCTGGAACGCGTGTATAGGTGAATAGCCTATCGTGGGTTCGAATCCCACTCTCTCCGCCAGTTCCCTGTGTAGTCCCCCGCGGCTTCCGGAATCGAGATGGGCAAAGGCAGGCTCGAGGCATTCAGCGATGGCGTGTTCGCCATCATCATCACCATCATGGTCCTCGAGATGAAGGTGCCGCACGGCGAGACACTCGAGGCAGTCGTTCCACTGCTGCCCGTCTTCCTGAGTTATGTCCTGAGCTTCGTCTACGTCGGCATCTACTGGAATAACCACCACCACATGCTGCATGCCTGCTCGAAGGTATCGGGTGCCGTGTTGTGGGCGAACCTGCACCTGCTCTTCTGGCTCTCGCTGTTCCCGTTCGTCACGGGCTGGATGGGCGAGAACCACTTCGCGCCGGTGCCGTCGGCGTTCTATGGCGTGGTGCTGCTGATGGCGGCCTGCGCCTATTGGCTGCTGCAGCAGACGATCATCGCCGTCCAGGGCCAGCAGTCGCTCCTGAAAGCGGCGATCGGATCGGACTGGAAGGGCAGGCTTTCGCCGCTGCTGTACGTCTGCGCGATCGTCTCGACGTTCTTCGGCGCATGGGTTGCACAGACCATCTACGTGGCCGTCGCGCTGATCTGGCTAATACCCGACCGGCGGATCGAGCGCGCGCTGGGGCGCTAGGGGCGGGCCGCCGCATTTCGCGCTGCCCCGACACATCTATTCTGCGAAGCCCGCCTTCTTGAGGTCGCTCGACCACCTCGCGATCTGCGGCGCCAGCGGCCCGTCATTGCGCGACTCGAAGAAGGTATTGAGCCGAAGTCCCGGAAACTCCTTCATGGCGCGGTCACGCGCTGCTGCGGCTTTCGCGGGTTCATTGCTGTTGATGTACAGGGCGGCCAGCAGCATCGAGGTGACGTAGCCGCTGACGCCGAGGCCGGTCGCGCGTTCGCAGGCCGTGGTGGCCTCCGCAGTGCTGCCCTTGTAGTACAGCGCCTGACATTCGACCAGCGCTGCGGTGCCGCCCACGTCCTGCATCTGCGGCGCGATCTCGGCGGCGCTGCGCGCCTGTCGCACGGACGGATCGAACTGGCCGTTCAGCATGAGCAGGCGTGCGTGGTACAGCATCGCGTAAACGTTCGTCGGATCCACCACCAGCGAGCGCCGCGACGCTTCCAGGGCCGCCGCGTACTCGTGCGACAGTTCGAGCCCGCCCGCATAGGCCATCCAGGCTTCGCCATCGTTGGGGGCGACCGCCAGCGCGCGCTTCGCCAGGGCCAGAACTTCTGCCTTCAGCGGCGCCGCCTGCTCTGTCGTCAGATATTCGATCTCGAAATTGAGCAGCTCCGCCAGGGTCACGAGCGCGAGCACATTGTTCGGCTCGCGCGCAAGCGCGTCGGCAAGCGCGGCGATCAGCTCCTGCATACGCCTGCGGTCCGTGTAGTCCGGACCATAGATCACGACATACGCCATCGCCCCGAGGTCGGTCGCATCGCGCTCCGCGGCGGGCTTCTTCTCGGCACGCCTGGCCTCGGCCCGCAGCAACTCGAGCCGCAGTGCAGCCGAAAGGCGCGCGGCCGCGAGTCGGTCGGCGCGATTCGTCTCGTCCTGCGCAAACCAGAACTGATCCGACCACACGGTCGTGCCGGACTCGCCGTCGACCAGTTGCGCTAGCACGTCAAGGCGGTTGATGCTGCGTTTGAGCGTGCCCGTCAGCACGTGGCGGACGTTCAGGCGGCGCGCAATCGCGCGGGCATCCGTTTCCGCGCCGGCGTCGATCTGGGGCACGGCGAACAAGCCGCCGCCGGCAAGCCGGTCGAGGCCATTGCGCAGTTCTGCGTTCAGCGCCAGCGCGAGCTGGGTGTTCTGCACGTCCGCCGGCACGGCGGCGAACGGCACTGCGGCCACCGACAGCCGTGGTGGGCTGAACGAACGCTGCGACCACCAGAGCGCGCTAGCTGCGGTCGCCAGCGCAACGACGCCAAGCCCCGCAGCGACTCCGCGCAGCCCCGCATCGCGGCGCCACAGTCGCAGGCGGGCGCGGGCGCGATCCCAGGCGGTCGGCGGTTCCAGCGCGACACGGTAGACCTGAACCGGGCGACCGATGTTCTTGACCCGCTGCTCGCCCGCGTCGACGAACGAGACGCCGAGGTCCTCGCGCACCTGCGCCTGCACCGCCTGCGATACGCAGATTCCACCAGGATCGGCCAACGCCTGCAGCCGGGCGGCCAGGTTGACGCCATCGCCCTCGATGTCCTCCGGCGTCACGATGATGTCGCCGATGTTGATGCCGATTCGGTAGTCGATCCGCTCGTCCTGCGGCAGACCCTCGTTGCGCGCGCGCATCTCGCGCTGGATGGCCACGGCCGCGCGCAACGCCGCGCCCGCACTCTGAAACTCGACCAGCAGGCCGTCGCCGACTGTGCGGACTATCCGGCCACCGCTGGCGCGGATCGCCGGGTCCGTCACCTCATCGCGCACTGCTCGCAGGCGCGTGTGAGTGCCGGTCTCATTGCGCTCCATCAGCCGTGAGTACCCCACGACATCTGCGATCAGTATCGCGGCGAGGCGGCGGACGACGGCGTCAGACATCGAGCGCTCCAGGCCCGCCGCGCGCGCCCCCGCCGTCGGCGCACTCACCAGGGCGCTGACGACGATCGACGCTTGCGGGCAGCTCGCGCGTTTCTGGTGCCGGCGGAATATTCACGTTGTCCGGGCGGGTGGGCAGGTATAGCCTGATTCAGGAGCTTGCCCGTGGGCCTTGCGTTTCTGCAAGGCCGGGCTGCTCGTTCAACGCCGCCAGGCAGGGAGTCATCATGGCCAGGAAGAGCCGTACCGGTCGCCCGGAATCGCATCGAATCTGCAACATCGTGCCGTCGAGGAGTACAGAGAAGGACTGGCCCTACGAAACGGCCATCGCATCAGAGGCCGTCGCAGCCGTCGCGACCCCACCGGCGAGTGTCGACCTGCGTACCGCATGGTGGAATATCGGGGACCAGGAGGACACCGGCTCATGCGTCGGATGGGCGTCGACCGACGGCGTCGTCCGCTATCACATGGTGATGGCCGGCAAGCTCGGCCAGAAGGAGCGCGTCTCGCCGCGGGCCACATGGATGGCCTCCAAGGAGACCGACGAATACGTCAATCGGCCGGAGACTTTCATCGAAGGTGCCGGCACCAGCCCGAAGGCCGCAATGGACATCTGCCGCAAATATGGTGTCGTGCCCGAGGCGATGGTCCCGTTCCACATCTCCACGAAGATGTACACGGGCGACGAGAATGCGTTCTTCGCCACCGCCGCGCAGCGGCGCATCGCCGCCTACTACAACATGAAGAAGGATTTCAGCCAGTGGCGCAACTGGCTGGCGGCACATGGCCCGATCCTGGTCGCCCTGAACGTCGACGCGACCTGGGACAACGCGACCGCGACCAAGGGTAATCTCGACACGTTCCAGCCGAACACCGTGCGCGGTGGCCACGCGGTGTGCCTGGTCGGATACACCAAGACCGGGCGCTTCATCGTCCGCAACAGCTGGGGCACCGGGTGGGGTGACAAGGGGTTTGCCTACGCCAGCGAGGCCTACATCACGAAGGCGTTCTACAACGAAAGCTATGGCGTAACGCTCTAGTGGTGTACGCGGGGTTCGCCACTTGCTGGTGTCGCGTGTGGCCCGGGCGCTCGCGCACCGCGAAACGCGGGCGGCGCGATTGAGACGTGATGGCACAGGCTCTGAGGCTGGGCGAGGGCGACGACGGCAGGACGATCGAGCTGCGGGTCGGTGAGCACGCGAACATCGATCTGTACGAGAACGCGAGCACCGGTTACCGCTGGGTCATGGACGCGTCCGACACGAATGTCGCGTCGGTTCAGGCCGACGCGCCTTCGGCCAGGCCGGATGCGGTCGGTGCGGGCGGACGGGCGAACTGGACGATCACAGCCGTGGCGCCGGGCACGGTTCAGCTGCGCGGCAAGCTCTGGCGGCACTGGGAGGGCGAGGGCTCGGTGAAGCAGAGGTATGCGGTCACGGTTCGCGTCCGTCCATGACCCTGCTCGATGCCGTGACTGAAGCGGCGCGTGCTGCGCTGTCGGGCGCCGCCTGGTGCGACACTCCCGATTAGCCGACCCCGGGGACCCCCGATGCCGATGACCGCCTTCGAGGCCGCACTCCCATTCGTCCTGCGATGGGAAGGAGGATTTGTCGATCATCCGGACGATCCCGGCGGACGCACGAACCGCGGGGTCACGCAGCGCGTCTATGACGACTGGCGTCGCCGTCAGGGACTGGTACGGCGTGACGTCAAGCTCATCGAGGACGACGAGGTCAACCAGATCTACAAGACCGGCTACTGGTTCCCGCCGCGTTGCGATCTGCTCGCGCAGCAGCTCGACCTGGTGCACTTCGACACGGCAGTCAACATGGGGCCCGGGCGTGCAGTGCGCTTCCTGCAGGGCGCGGTCGGAGTCGGTGTCGACGGCGATTTCGGCCCGGCGACGCGACGTGCGGTATCTCAGTGCGACTTCGCCACGACGATCGTGCAGTACTGTGATGCGCGCGAGGCCTACTACCGCGAACTCGCCGCGCGCAAGCCCGAGCTCGGTGTCTTCCTCAAGGGATGGCTCAACCGCCTGAATGCGCTCCGACATCAGATCGGACTGCCGGGGTTCGAAGGAGTGCCGGAGCTCGGCGCCGGAGAGGCGGGGTATGTGGCGCGCATCCCGGACGTCGGCGTGAACAGCGAATACGACTTCTGAGCGCGACTTCGCGGGGGGCGGGGGATGGCACATGTCACATTCATTCACGGCATCGCGAACAAGCCGCCGGAAGCCGACCTGCTGCGCATCTGGCGCGAGGCGCTGGCGAACTGCGTGCAACCGCTGCCGCTGGGCGACTACGGCGTGACGAGTTCGCTGGTCTACTGGGCCGACCTGCTTTACGAAAAGCCCGACGAGGACGTCTCGGCGCACGAGGGTGTGCTCGAGAACCGCGTCGAGGCAGTCGACGGCAGCGGCGGCGCGCAGGCGCCCGTCCCGCGCAACGCGAAGGAGGCCGCCTTCCTCGAGCAGCTGCGCTCGCATCTGACCGGCCTCTCGGACGCCGAGATCGCCGCCGGGGCGCCTCCGGTATCCACGGATCCGAAAGGCGAGCTGGAGCGCGTGCCGCTGCCCTGGTTCCTGAAGAAGCCCATCATGGACGCGCTGCTGCGCGATGTGCATCACTACTTGTTCGATGTCGAGTACGGCCCACCCGGGCGGCCGAAGGTGCACATCCAGCAGACGATCCGCAAGCGCTTCGTCGGCGGGCTGAACGAGTCGGGGATCACGCGGCCGCACGTCGTCGTTTCGCACAGTATGGGCACCGTCATCGCGTACGACTGTCTGAAGCGCGTCGACGGCTGCCCGAACGTCGACGGGCTCATCACACTGGGCAGCCCGCTCGGACTCGACGAGATCCAGGATCAGTTGCAACCGGGCTGGACGCGCGACGGCGGATACCCGGCGGAGCGGGTGGCGGACCGCTGGGTCAACGTATTCGACCGGCTCGATCCCGTGTGTGGTTTCGATCCAACCCTCACCGATGACTACTGCCGCTCGGGCAAGTGCGTGGTCGAGGACATCGCGGTCCAGAACCCGGGTGCCTGGCGCCACTCGGCCACGAAATACCTGCACCAGGCAGAACTCGGCCGCGTGCTACGGGAAATGCTCAAGGTCTAGCGCACATGGCCGACGAGCTGTCGCCCAACGACGCCTTGCGCGGCGAAGCGCGCAGCGCCCTCGCGGCGCTCGGTGGTATCTGCAGCGACGAAGAGCTGCGCCAGGCGAAGGAAGTGGTGCGTCGCTTGCGCGACGCCAGCGAATTCGAGCTGATGGCGCGGCTCGCGGAGGCAGTCAGCCGGCGCGACCCGAAGGATGCACGCAACCGCCGCCTGTACTCCCAGGCGCTGATCGAGGGCGGAAGGGCGACCGCTGCGATCGACGTGCTGCAGGCTCTCACCCGCCGACTCGCGGACACTGACCCTGAGCAGGCCGAAGCGCGCGGCCTGATGGGACGGGCCTACAAGCAGATCTTCATCGATGCGCGTGACAAGACCGCCGCACATGCGCGCGATGCGCTGAAGAAGGCCATTGAGTGCTATCGCGATCCGTATGAGCGCGACCAGCGCAATGTGTGGCACGGCGTAAACCTGCTGGCGCTGCTCGACCGCGCGCGCTCGATCGGCGTGCGCGTCGCTGCCGAGCTCGACCCGCAGGCGCTCGCGCAGCAGCTGATTGCAACGTTGCAGGCAACGCCGGCCGACAAGCGCGACCCCTGGGCCCTGGCGACGCTGGCGGAGGCCTCACTCGGACTGCGCGACTGGGCCGCGATCGACCAGAACATGCAACTCTTCGTCGCCTCGCCGGACCTGCAGGCGTTCCAGATCGCGGGCACGTTGCGCCAGTTCACGGAGGTCTGGGACCTCGAGAACCGCGACGAGCGCGGCCATGCCCTGATCGACATGCTGCGTGCGCGGCTGCTGCGGCTGCATGGCACGGAGGTCCGGCTGGCGCCGGAGGACATCGGACGGGCCCGGGCATTGGCCCCACCGTCCGTGGGTCGGCTCGAAGCCATCCTCGGCACCTATGGCGCGCAGACCTACCAGTGGTGGAAGACCGGCATCGAGCGTGCTGCATCGGTCGCGGCGATTCGCAGGAAGCTGGGAGATCGGATCGGCACGGGCTTCCTGCTGCGCGCCGGCGACCTGGGGCGGGAACCAGCGGACGAACTATTGCTGCTCACCAACTTTCACGTCATCAATGACAAGGGCGACGCGCAGGCCGCCGTGCCCGCGGATGCCGAGGTCTCGTTCGAGGCGGTCGAGGCGGGGCGGCGCTACGACATCGGCGCGGTCCTCTGGAGTTCGCCGGTGGAGCGCCACGATGCCAGCCTGCTGCGCCTGGCTGCTCCGGTGAGCGGCGTCGCACCGCTGCCGATCGCTGCTGCGCTTCCGGTGGTCGACGAGACGGCGCGTGTCTACGTTATCGGCTATCCGGGAGGCCGCGAACTCGCGTTCTCGTTCCAGGACAACGAGCTGCTCGACCACGAGGGCCCGCCTACCGGGCAGCCTCAGATCGAGGGCGTCTGCCGCGTTCATTACCGCGCGCCGACCGAAGGCGGGAGCTCCGGCAGTCCGGTCTTCAACTCACGACTGTGGCAGGTGATTGCCCTGCATCACAAGGGCGGCAAGATCGGCATGCCGAAGCTGAACGGCAAGCCGGGTACCTATGGCGCGAACGAAGGCATCTCGATGCAGTCGATCATCGCCGCGATGCGCTCCTGACGCGGCCCGCGCGTGCAACTAGGCGTCGTCGGGCTCGTACAGCTGCAGGAAGGTCGCTGCGCTCACCGCGTAGGCATCGCTGCCGTCGTCGGCATTCGAGACGAGCCAGTCGCCGGCTTTGTAGTGCGTGCGGCCTTCCTTGGTCTTCACGCTCCCGGCGCGTGCGGCCTGCTCGGCCCACACCGGCGCGGACTTCGCGTAGCGCCCCGGGCTCACTTCCCGATACGTGCGCGCGAAGGAATCGGCTGCGACCGTGTACACATCGCCGCCGTTGTCGACGAGCCAGTCGCCGGAGCGCGCCGTTTGGGTACCGCCCCACTTGCGATAGATGAGGGCGTCGAAGTCCAGCTGCAGCCGGACCGCGGTGACGTCCTGTCCAGACTTGCGTCGAAAGCGCCTGCGCATCGGTGTCGTCGATCGGGGAGTTCGCTCAATGTCTGAGTATGCCGCGGTCGACGAAGACCCGACGGATCGCCTGCCGGTTGCGGCCCGCGAAGAGCTGCCGGTCCGTCGCCAGCAGGGCGTTCGCCGCGTCCTCGAACTCCGCCCAGCGGTTGAGCAGATAGTGGTGCGCCACGATCAGCTTTTCCGCGGCTCCGCGGCCGAGCTGGTCGCGCAACTGCCAGAGGCACGCCGACCAGATCTCGCCGTCCTCGTGCTCCTCGCCGCTGATGTCCCCCGGATACTTCTTGCGTCCGTCGAGGCGCCGCAGTGCCGGGGGATTGCCCTCCCAGCCGATGCAGTCCCAGCTGGATATCGCCGGCCGCAGCCACGCCGGCTTCCAGTCGGCGAAAAAGCTCGCGGCCAGAAAGTCGCCGAATCCTTCGCCCATCGCGGCGCCTTCCATGCTCTCACCCCAGCCCGGAACCTGCGTGTCCTGGATCGCGTGTCCGTACTCGTGCAGGATCGTCTCGGCATCCTCGGCGTCGTCGACGCCGCCGGTGCCGAACGACAGGAACTTGTCGGTCTGGCTGTAATACGAGTTGTCTTCGCGCTGGCCGGCGACATTGACGGGGATGCTGTGGTCGAGCAGGTGCGCAAAGCCCAGCGACTGCAGATGCCGCTGCAGGCGGTCGATGTGAAAGTACGCCATCGTTTCGGTGAATCCGCGCTGCTTGCGCCGGAATCTGAAATCGCCGCTCGGCCGACGCACGCGCCGCCGCGTCAGGCGCGTCGAGACGTAGTCGCCGTCGAGAAGACCGGAACCGTCCAGCCCGTGCAGCTCGACCTCGCGGTACGCGCCTGCCGGCACCGGCTTGCGATCGGAAAGCTGCGTGGTATTCAGAGCGACGACCGGGTTCGGATCGAAGACACGCGCCCGCGGCTGCGCGGCTTTCAGCACGTTGTGGCGCCAGAGAAGCTCGCCGCTGAACGCGTCGAGGTAGGTCTTCCACTCGCGCTTCGGCGCAGTCGACGCCACGACGAGCTTCCACGCGAGGCGGGGTTCGCCATCGGTCGGACGGTAGGTGAGCTCCGGTGCACCGATCACCCGGCGCCTCCCGCCGGGTGCCACCCGGGTGAGATCGAGCGCAATGCGCCGCGCTTGCCGTTCGGACAGCGGCTCGCCCTCATCGCCCTGCAGGCGCGACTTCCTGCCGGGCGCGGTGCCGCGCCGGGCCAGCACCTCCGTCGGCACCAGGTCGTTCTGGATGTTGAACGCGCGGCCGTCGGCGTCCATGTCGACGCGGACCCAGGCGCCCGAGATCGGCGTGCGGCCGACGTGCTGCTGGTAGAGCGCGTGGTGGCCGAAGATCGACCGTGTCACCTTATCGAAGTGCAGGCCGGCGAGGCTGCGCTCGATGCCAAGCTGCGCGGCAAAGGCACGCAGCCAGCGCTCCGCGATCGCGCGTGCGGGCTTGCGCGACGCCGGCGTCACGAGGTCGAAGATACGTCGGGCGACTTTGCGGCTGCGGCTGTATTCGATCATGCCCGAGGCATGCGCGACGTTGCGTACCGGCTTCACCGGTCGCGGGACTTGCTTGATGGGCCGGAAATTCAGCAGCGTGACTCCGGGTTCGCCGCGGGCACGCCGGTGGCCGACGACGCGATAGCGTCCCGTGCTTTCGAGATTCAGGGTTTCTTCCTCGATGGAGCCGGTGTCGATTCGCTTCTGCGGCACGGTTCCCTCCTTGGCGCGTGTATCGGTTCGCACACTGCAGGCGTTGCTGGCCGCGGCGAGCTTACTTCGCCGAAGTTCGGACGAACAGGGCGGCGCCGCGCGAGTCGTCGAGCGCCCGGTTTCCCGTGGCTTTGTGGCGCTTTTCGCGGTCGATCCGTGGCAAGGGTCCCTTACGCTGCGGCGGGTGCAGCTCCATTTCGTGGGCTGCCGCAGAGATGAACTCGCGCGCCGTGTCCGCCTCGCAGGCTCACGAACTGGAACAGGTGATCGCTGCCGTGCTCGAAGGGCGGAGCGACACTGCACGGCACGTGCTGGCCGCCGCGATCGAGCGTGCCCGTGCCGATGGCGTCCGGACCCAGCTGGCGCAGCTGCTCGGCCGTCTCGCGCGGCTCGAGATCCGCGTCGGCGACTACTCGGCCGCCGACGCGCACGCGATCGAGGCTGCCAAGCTGCACGCCGTAGAGGGGGACGCCGCCGGCCAGGTGGCGGCACTGACGACTGCCGTGCTCGCCTGCACGCAGCTGCGTCGCTATGACGATGCCTATGCGGCGGCATTCGCCGCGCACGATGTCGCGCCGAGCGGGGCTGGTCCCGAGCTGCACCTGATGGCGACGCGCGCGCTCGGCGCCGCGCATGCGGCGGCCGGTTCCTACGAAGAGGCGCTGCAGCTTTTCGCCCGCATGATCGACATCGCGCGCGAATCGAACCTCGCGGCGTGGGAACGGACAGCGCGCACCGACTGGCTGGTCATCAACCTCGGCTGGCTCACGGACCCGGCGGCGCTGCTGGGCTCAGCGCCCGACCGCGAGCATCTGACGATGCTGCAGTCGTGGGCCGAGCACCTGCTGCAGCAGCTGACCGACGGCTCGCCGGAACTGCAGCTGCGCGAGCGCGCGAACCACTTCGCCGTGCTGGCGCAGATTCATGTCGCGCTCGGCAACGTGGCCGCCGCGCGTGCTGCCGTCGACGCGGTGATGCGCGACGCCGTGCAACTCGCCTGGACCCACGGCATCGCCGAGGGTTCGGTGGTCGAGGCCGACGTCTGCCTGCTGGAAGGCGCGGCCGATCGGGGGGTGGAGCTCGCCCGTCGCGGCATCGAACTCGCGCAGAAGTTCGACCTGATGGTGGTCGAGAGCAAGGCGCACGACACGCTCGCGCGCTGCGCGGAAGCGGCCGGAGATCACGCGACGGCAGTCCGGGCGCTCCGCCGCCACATGCAGGTGACGCGCGAGATCCTGCGCCTGCGCAGCGAGAACCGCGTGCGCATCGAACGCTGGCGCGAATCGCAGAAGCAGCGCGAGCGGCTCGACTCGCTGACCGCGGAGGCGACGTCATTCCGCGAACTGTCGTTGCAGGATCCGCTGACGGGACTTGCGAACCGGCGCGCGATCGAGCCGGTGGTCCATGGCGCGCTGGCGGAACTGCGCATTGCCGGCCGTGCCTGCGCGCTGGCGATGCTCGACATCGACGATTTCAAGTCCATCAACGACCGCCACTCCCATGTCGTCGGCGACGGCGTCCTGCGCGGTCTCGGAGAAGTGATGCGAGCCGCCCTGCGCGGAGTCGATTTCGCCGCGCGCACGGGCGGCGACGAAATCGTCATCCTGTTCTCGGGCGCGAGCGAACCGGAAGCTCGCGCTGCCTGCGATCGCATTCGCAGGCTGATCGCTGAGCACGACTGGAATGCGCTGTCACCGGGACTTGCCGTGACGATGAGCACCGGCGTGACTGCGGCGCGCGCCGATGATTCGTTCGAATCGCTGATGCGGCGCGCGGACGGTCTGATGTACCAGCACAAGGCCGCGTAGCGCGCGGCAGCCGGCTCAACCGAGCGGGGTCAACGCCTCCACGCCCGGCTGCGAGCGCAGCTTCTCCACGCACTGCTCGAGGTCCGGCATGCGGCTCGTCGCCCGCACCGCATAGGTCACCGTGTCGGCGGTGTCGGTCTTCGAGACATAGATCACGTCGCAACCGGTCGCCGTCGACAGATTGAAAGCGCCCTGCGGGTTCGGTGGAATTCGCGCCGGCTGGATGCGCACGTCGTACGTCTGGGCAGGCGGAATGCGCGCCTCGCGCAATCCCGGTGCCGAGGTCGAACAGGCGGTCAGCACGGCAAGCAGCGTCAATGCGGCGTTCGTGGCTGCGAAACGAAGCGACATGGCATCTCCGGTGAGTGTTGCAGGCTAGCTTAGCGGGAAACCTCGTGGTCGCCGAGGGCTTCGCGCGCGGGCGCTGCTCCGAGCATGCCGGACGCGCCGGGATAGAGGCGCGCGAGAACCTGCGCGGTCGTCGCCCTCAGCTCGGCCTGCAACGCCGGCACGCAGCCTTCCGCGTCGCCACGCGCCTGGTTCCAGAGTGCGTGCCAGATTTCTGCGCGCGGGCGCAGTGTGTTCTGGACTTCGTCGTACCAGAAGGCCGGAGACTCCGATTCGACATAGCGGCCGCGTCCGCGCCCGTAGTGCGCGACCGCGAGGTAGCGCAGGACTGCAGCGCAGGCCAGTCCGTCGAGGAACTCGTCGGGCCAGGACAGGCGCGCGCGTTCGCTGCCGGTCAGACGGTTGATGCCGCGCGCGATGCCGGCGCCGCCGAGTCCGCCGAGGACTGCACCGACGAGCAGGCCGGCGCCCATCGAAAGGCCGCCCGTGGCGAGATCGGCCTTCAGGCCAGCAAGCGCGCCGCTGAGCACGCCCCCCAGCAGTGCGGCACGCCCTTCGTCGATCGGCGCCTGCGTCGAGTACGACTGCTGCACGCGGTGAAGGATCGTCTGGCCGGCCGTTCCCTCGAGTGCGTGCAGCTCGATCAGCCGATCCATCGCCGCGCGCACACGCCCATCGAGGCGCTGAGCCAGCGTCCCCATCGCAGCGCGGCGCGCATCGTCACTGCGGCGCAGGCCCAGCGACACGAGTGCCCGCGATCCGGGCGACAGCGTCGCGTCGTCGATGAACTCGGAGTCCTGAGCGGCCGCCGCGAGCTGTTCCGCCAGCAGCCGCATGGATGCATCGAAGCGATCGAGACTGCGGGCTTCCCATTCGGCGCGCAATCGACTGAACCCGATCCGCTTGGAATCGGCGAGTGCGGGCCGGATTGCGTCGAGCAAAGCGCGTTCCTGGACCCAGCAGCGCGCGAAGGCGTCGAGCGTCAGCACTTCGCAGTCGAGTCCGTGGGCCGCCAGATGCCGGCCCCACAGTGCCTGCTCGGCGTCCTCGGCCGCGGGCGGTCGCGGTGGACCGATCTGGTTGAGCAGCGCGAGCACCGGCTTGCCGATCCAGCGCAGCACCTGCATCTCGGACGGCAGATAGCCAGCGTCGCCCGGAGGCTCTGCCGCATTGACCAGGTACAGAACGACATCGGCCGATTCGCGTGCAGCACGAACAGCCTGCTGGCTGCACCAGAAAGGCCGGTCACGGTGGCGATCCCAGACTTCGCGCAGCAGCCAGCCGATCGGGTTATCTGCCGAGCGCAGGCGTTGCACCAGACGCGCAGAGTCGCCGAAGCCGGGTGTGTCCGCGAGCCGCAATTCGTCTCCGGTCGGCGTGGCGAGCAGCAGATGTGTTTCGGCGAGTTCTGTCACGTGGGGCGCGTCGCGCACGGCACCGACGTCACGCCCGAGCAGCGTCCGCGCCAGCGTCGTCTTGCCGCTGTTGGTGTGCGAGACGAGGACGAGTTCGACGATCGTTGCGGCGCCCGGCCCCGACGTCATGCAGTGACTCCAAGGATCGGCGCAAGGTCGCGCTCGGCCTGCTTCAGCTCCGGCGCCAATAGATCGAGGTCAGTCAGCACCAGGCCACGCGCAACTGCAAAGGCACGCCACGCGGTAGTGCGTTCGCGGACTCGTTCGCGCGCGTTCTGCGGCCCCAGTCGTCGCTCGTACGGGCCGGTGTCCAGCACGATCGCCAGCGGAGCATCGAGAGCCTGGCGCAGCCTGTCGAGGAAGCGACCGTGGTTCTCTTCCTCGGGCGTGGCTGCTGCGCTGAAGATCGCGAGCGTCAGCGGAACATCCGCTTCGGCGCGGGCGATCCCGCGGGCCGCGTCGTCCTCGGCGCCGAACGGCACCGACGGTCGCAGCGCCAGCCGCGCTGCATCCCCGAACAGATGGCGCGCGAGGGTCTCGAGTCCCGCGACCGCCGGCTCGTCGAGCGTGGTGCTGTAGGGAATGACGCGCACGCGCGCGGCCGATGGCGCGAAATCTCCCAGCAGGCGACGGAAATAGGGGGCATTGAGTTCCAGCGGCATTGCGGCCGCGAGCGCGCGCTCGCGCCAGGCCGACCACACCGCGAGCAGCAGTCGCGGCGCGATCACCAGAAGGCCGACCGTGACTGCGTAGAGATGGATCCACGGCCCGGCATCGGTACCACCCTGGCCGCCGGTCACGCGCATCGCGGCGATTGCATCGACGCCCGGAAAGGGCATGCCCAGCAGTCTTGCGGCTGGGCCGAGCAGCGCCGACAGGATCGCGTGTACAGCGGGCGCCTGCAGGTACGTGCTTTCCCAGCCGACGCGGTATTCGAAGGCCAGCGCGCTCACATACAGGCCGATCAACGCCCCGGCCGCGAACAGCGCGGCCGACAGATGCAGCACGCGCCCAGCGCGCGCGTCGAGCAGCGCGCGGCCGACCGTGCCCCAGTCGACGGCGAAGCGCGTGGCGATCACCGCGGCGGTGGCCGACTCGGGCGTGCGCACGCTGACCGGCATTTCGGCCAGCCAGCGGCGCCATGCGCGCGGCGCGCGTCCGAGCAGCGGCCGCAACAGCAGCAGCGCGTAGATCGCGACGTTCCAGGCGATGACACCGAGCAGCGGAAAGGCGAGCACGTTCACGTGCTGCCGGTCAGCAACGCGCTCGGCCAGCGCGCCGACCGCGAGCGCTGCAAGCGGCAGCGCCACGCCGATCCACGGCCGCCAGCGCACCCTGCGCAACGCCAGCACCGTCTTCGAGCGTGACGTCACCACGTCCAGCACGAGCGCGGCGCGTCGCGCAAGGAAGGCCTCGCCATCGGCGGCGGATCGTTGCTGCGAGGCGTCCCAATGCGCCAGCTCGGTCGCGGCGCGGCTCGCGCGGCGGCGATCCTCTGAGCTCAGCAGCGTGGCGTCGGCGTCGCCGCTTTCGATGGCGCGGACGAGCGTGACGTCGCGCGCGGCCTTTTCGTCCATCGGCGGCGCCGGTCGTGGAGTCTCAGGCGCTCCGGTCCAGCGCCTGCTGCAGGTCCCAGAGGATGTCGTCGATCGACTCGATTCCGATCGAAAGGCGCACCATGTCGGGAGAGACGCCGGCCTTCAGCTGGTCTTCCTCCGACAGCTGGCGGTGCGTCGTCGACGCCGGGTGGATCACCAGCGACTTCGCATCGCCGATGTTCGCGAGGTGCGACAGGAATTGCAGCGCATCGATGAACTTCTCGCCTGCTGCGGCCCCGCCCTTGATGCCGAAGGTCATCACGCCTGACGCGCCGGGTTCGCCATCGACGGGACGGAGGTACTTGCGCGCAAGCTCGTAGTACGGACTCGATTTCAGCCCCGGCCAGTTGACCCATGCGACGCGCGGATGGTCGAGCAGGAACTCCGCAACGCGGCGTGCGTTCTGGCAGTGCCGTTCCATCCGCAGGTGCAGCGTCTCGATTCCCTGCAGCAGCAGGAAAGCCGACAGCGGCGCCAGCGCAGCGCCGTGCACGCGCAGCACTTCCATCCTGGCCTTCATCGTGTAGGCGAAGTCGCCGAACGTCTCCCAGAACTTCACGCCGTGGTAGCCGCGCGAGGGCGCCACCATGTCCGGGAATCTGCCATTGCCCCAGTCGAACCGGCCGCGTTCGACCAGCACGCCGCCGAGCGTCGTCCCGTGCCCGCCGAGGTACTTGGTCGCGGAATGCGCGACGATTTCGGCGCCCCAGTCGAAGGGCCGGCACAGGTACGGCGAAGCCATGGTGTTGTCGATCATCAGCGGCACGCCGGCGCCGCGCGCAATGGCCGCGATCGGCTCGATGTCGAGCACGTTGATCTTCGGGTTGCCGAGCGTCTCGGCGTAGAGCAGGCGCGTGTTGTCGCGCAGCGCCTGCGCGAAGTTGTCGGGACGGTCCGGATCGACAAACGTCGTCTCGATGCCCATCTTGCGCAGCGTGACGTCGAACTGCGAGTAGGTGCCGCCATAGAGCAGCGACGAGGCGACGATGTGCTCGCCCGGCTGCACGATCGCCAGGATGCCGGTCAGCTGCGCCGACATCCCGCTCGCGGTCGCGAGCGCGGCGCGGCCATTTTCCAGCGCGGCGACGCGCTCCTCGAGCACCGCGACCGTCGGGTTGCTGATGCGTGAATAGACGTTGCCGAAAGTCTGCAGGTTGAAGAGGCTCGCTGCATGATCGGCCGTGTCGAAGACGTACGAGGTCGTCTGGTAGATCGGCGCCGCGCGGCTGCCGGTGGTCGGGTCCGGGATCTGCCCAGCGTGCAGGCACAGCGTTTCGATGCCGAAGGCGCGGTCGGCCATGGTCGTCTCCTCAGTACGCCAGCTGCCGCGGGCGCTTGCTCGAGATGACCCGGGTATTGACACCGGCCCAGTTGAGACCGCCGAAAAGCCGCCCGTGCTCGATCTTCACGCAACGGTCCTGCACCACGGCGAGGCCCGCGGCCCGCGCATGCTCGGCGGCCCGTTCATTGCGCACGCCGAGCTGCATCCACAGGCACTTCGCGCCGATCGCGATCGCGTCCTGCACGAGTGGCTCGATGTCGTCCGCCTTGCGAAAGCAATCGACCATGTCGATCGGCCCGGCGGCCCGCGCCGCGGTGCGCACGTCCGGATAGCAGGTCTGTCCGAGCACCTCGGCGTACTTCGGGTTGACCGGAATCATGCTGTAGCCGTGCTCGAGCACGTACTTGCCGACGAAGTAGCTTGGCCGATGCCACTCCGCTGAGATTCCCACGACCGCAATGCGACGGCAGTCGTGCAGCAGGCGCCGCAGGGTCGCGATGTCGGTGTCGTCGGCCATGTGAATCCACCCGAGAGGAGAGGGCGCGATTCTAGGCGTGTGGGCGGCTGCCTGCCGACCGGTCGCACCGACCGAGTCCAGCCGCCCGGCGCTCTCACGACCGTAGCGGCCCGGCCGCTACGGGCCGCAGACGGTTATCGACTTGGTGTCGTCGTTGCCGATGCTGCTCGAGGGCAAGGTCGCGGCGATCTTGACCGGACCGGTCGACGACGGAGGGCCGGTCACTGCGAAGGTCAGCACGTACTGGCGCGTGAACAGCAGTGTCGAGAGCTGCTGGTAGATCGTGGCAAGGTTCTGCGAGGCGTCGGCCTGATAGTAGATGCCGCCGGTCTGGCTCGCCATCTGGTTCAGCACGGCCGCGTTGACCGAAGAACCGATGCCAATCGCGAAGATCCCCACGTTCTTCGCCACGGCGTTGTCGATGACCTGCTGCAGCGTATGCGTGGACAGAGGCACGCCGGCAGTCGAACCCTCGTCGATGCCGTCCGTGGCGACGATGACGGCACGCCGGAAGTTCGCCTGCAGTGCGGTGTCGTCGACCGCCCTGTACACGGAGTCGTACAGCAGCGTGTTTGTGCCCTTGCTGAACGGCGCAGCGATTGCCGACTGCAACGCCGCCTTGTCGGACGTAAACGGTTGGGTGACCTCGTAGTCGCTCGCGAACTTGACGATTTCCATGACGTCGCCGGCCTTGATCGAACCGACGAGGCTCGAAAAGCCCGTCTTCATGTCCGCGAATGCGATGGTCTGCCGCGTCAGGCTTCCGCTGTGGTCCATCACCGCAGCGATCGCTATCGGCTTGATCACCTGGTCGACGTACGTGGCGCTGGTGGGCATCAGCGAGCTGGCGCCCTGGCTGATCATGAAGTTGGCCGCGAGCAGGCCGAGGACAGTGAATCCACCCTGGTCGGTGACTGAAACGAAGGCAGCGCCGTTGTTGCCGGGACAGGCGTTGTCAAGCTGGTTGACCCGGACCGAAATCCCCGTCACCGGTTCGGACGTGCCACTGATCGGCAGCGAGACGGTCGGAACGTTCGATGCGTTCGAACTGACCTGCAAAGTGGAATTGAACGTGCCCGGGACGCTCGGTTGAAACAGGACCTGGATCGTGCACGAGTCGGCGGCCGCGATCGTTGGCGTGGCGGAGGCACAGGGTTTCGAACCGCTACCGACCGTCAGTGCGTAGGGTCCCCCGGACGGGCCTGCGAGCGAGATTGCAGAGATCGCCAGCGGCACCGTGCCGGTGTTGCTGATGGTGACCTGCAGCGGCGCTGACATGTTGCTGGTGGTGATCCTGCCGAAATCGAACGAGGCGGGCAGCACCTGGATCGTCGGCGCAACCGCGGGCGGCGGTGGCGCCGGAGTCGGCGCCAGGCTCGGGCTCTGTATTCCGCCTCCGCCCCCCGAGCAGCCGGTGACGCCGACCGCGCACGCCAGGAAAAGCGCAGGAGCGACCCACAAGCGATGCTTGGCTGTGTTTGCCATGGCGCCTTCTTTCCGCACTTCGATGCTAGCCCTTGCAAGCCCGGGCGCACATTCCCCATTCAGCCGATGCGCAGAGGCCTGTTCGCGGCAATGCGCACACCCGTGCGATTGCGTCAACCCGCGAGCAGCCATGCCCTGGGCGACCCTCCGACGCGTTATGGCGCTGATCAACCGCATAGATCGAATCGCGCACGATCGCAACGCAAAATGATTTCAGTCTGACGGCAGTTGAATCGAGTGAATCGAACGAGTTGCGGCAACTTTGGGCGCCGGGCGTTGGCGCTGTCTGTCAGCGCGACGGTGTGCGGCCATTCAGCTCTGCGCGCGCACGGGCACGGCCGGGTGGGAGGACGGCAAGCTAACGGGCCTCCCTTGGGTTGGGCCGACGCTGCCGCACGGCGTCAGGCTGCCTGAGCTGGCACCGCGGCCATCATCATTTCCGCAAGCGCAGTGATCGTCAGGCTGGGATTGACGCCGGGATTGGCGGGCAATATCGAGCCGTCGCAGACCAGCAGGTTGCGGTAGTTGAATACGCGTCCGCCGCGGTCGACCACTCCGGCGTCGGCGTCGCGCCCGATCACCGCGCCGCCGAGAATGTGCGCGGTGATCGGGATGTTGGCCAGCGCCTCCAGCACTCCGCTCTGCGCAATGCCGCCGGTGCGCTGCTGCAGCCATTCGGCGACGCGGTTGCCCGCTTCGATGTAGGTCGGGTTGGGCTTGTCCGGGTCCTGCTCGGTCGTGAGCTTGACGCCGCGCCCGAACCAGCGGCGCTTCGCACGGAATGCGATCGCGTTGTCGAGCGTCTGCATCACGAGCAGCACGAACGTGCGCCGGCTCCAGCCCCACGGCAGCACCGACTGCACGAACCTGACCGGGTGCCGGAGGGCCTGCCCGACGAGCTTCAGCGGCCGCGTCAGTCGGGTTCCCGGCCCGACCAGCAGCGTCATCAGCCCCGACATCAGGTCGGCGTCCCGGCCGTAGCTGACGAACTCGACATGCGTGTCCTCGGACAGGTGGAGGCTGGAGCTGATCGCGACGTCGTTCCAGGGCTGCAGCCTTGAACTGCGAGGCAGCGTGATGGCGAGGATGGATTCGCTGTTCGTGCGCACGAGGGCGCCAAGGCGCGCACTGATTGCAGGCAGTCCGCCCCCGTGTTTGCAGCGCGCGAGCAGTCGGTTCGTGCCGAGCGCCCCGGCCGCAAGTACCACGCCGCGTGCGGTGAAGCGGCGTTCGTCTTTGCGCAGCCACGCACCGGGCCGGCGCGTCACGATCTCGTACCCGTCCGCGCCGTCGCATGCGCCGAGCGGACGGATGTCGACGACTTCGCGCTCGGCGATGACCTGCGCACCCTTGCGTTCGGCGAACCACAGGTAGTTCTTGAGCAGCGTGTTCTTCGCGCCGATACGGCAGCCGACCATGCAGCTGCCGCAGCGCGTGCAGCCGGTGCGCTCGGGACCTTCGCCGCCGAAGTAAGGGTCGGGCACCGTCACGCCGCTGGCACCATAGAAAACCGCAGTGGGCGTGCGCCTGAACGTGCGGGCGACGCCGAACGCCTCGCCCACCTGCCTGAGCAACGTCTGGCCATCGCTCGTGAACGGCACTTCGCGCACGCCGAGCATGCGTTCGGCGGTGTCATAGTGCGGGGCGAGCGCCGCGGCCCAGTCCTCGAGCCCCGCCCACTGTGGATTCTCGAAGAACGCGGGCTTGGCCCGATACAGCGTGTTCGCGTAGACGACGCTGCCGCCGCCAACCGCGGCGCCGCTCGCGATCAGGATGTCCTTGAACGGCGTCAGGCGAAGAATCCCGCGCAGCCCCAGGAATGGAGCCCAAAGGAAACGGCCGACCTGCCACGCGCTGCTGGCGAAATCCTCGTCGCGGAAGCGGCGGCCGCACTCGAGCACCGCGACGCGATAACCCTTCTCGGCCAGACGCAGCGCCGAGACGCTGCCCCCGAACCCGGACCCAACCACAATCCAGTCGTAGTCGAAGGCGACAGTGCCTTTCACGGCCTGCTCCGCGTTCGTCGCGACGCCGGCCGTGCCCGTCGTCGGTGTTTGGTTCACATCGAGCCCTGTTCAGCGCGTCACGATCGGGAAGGTTCCGGGTGCCTTCTCGATCAAAGTGAAGAAGCGGGCGAGGTCGATCTTGCTGCCGTCGATCTTGGTCTGGTCGGACAGCAGCAGGTCCTTGGCGCCGGCTTTGCCGGCCATCATCTGCACGAAGAACGGTTTCGTCAGCGTCAGGGTCGCGTTCGCGTCGGCCGCGGCCGGTGCCTTGCGGAAGTGCAGCACGGCATTTTCCACCCAGAGCACGTAGGTCTCATTGAGATCGGAGAACACGAGGTTGATCTTCAGCCGACTGTCGGCGGCCTTCTTGCCGTCGACCGACGCCGCCATGCGCTCGAGGAAGCGCTCGACCGGCGTGTTGGCCAGCATCGCGATCATCCGGTCCAGCCCGACGCCCTTTTCCGGCGGACCCTGCCGCAACTCGAGTGCTCCAGTGAGATAGAAGTTGCGCCACGGCGCCGATTCGGCCATGTAGCCCATCTGCTCGAGGCTCCGCGCCATCAGCTCACGCGCCGCGTGGTTCCTGGGATCGGCGTACACGGCGTGCTTGAGCACCTCGGCGGCCCAGCGGAAGTCGCCGTCGTCGTAGGCCTTCTGCGCGTTGGCCAGCACCTTGTCGGCACCGCCGGCGAGCTCCACGTAGCGCTTACCGGCTTCCACCGGCGGCAGCGCGTCGAGGTTGGCCGGGTTGGCGTCGAACCAACCGAGGTAGTACTGGTAGACGGCACGGGCGTTGTGGCGGACCGTGCCGTAGTAGCCGTGCACGTTCAGCGCCTCCTGCAGCGAGTCGGGCAGCGTCAGGCTGTCGGCGATCTCGGGACCCGTGAGCCCGGCGTTCATCATGCGCACGGTCTGATCGTGGATGAACTTGTAGGTGTCGCGCTGCTTGACGATGTAGTCGCGGATGCGATCGGCGCCCCAGACCGGCCAGTGGTGCTGGCTGAAGACGACCTCGGCCCCTGCGGTGTAATCGAGCGCCTGATCGAGATAGTCGGCCCACTTCAGCGCGTCGCGCACTTTGGCGCCGCGCAGCGTGTACAGGTTGTGCATCGTCTGGCTCATCATCTCGGCCCCGCCGAACGCGCGACGCTCGGGAACTTCGAAGACGAACTCCGACGGCGCCTCGCTGCCGGGCACGTTGTGGAACACGAAGCGCACGCCGTCGATGACGGCTTCCTGCCGCGGCTGGTCGATCAGCACCGTCGGCGGCAAGATCCCGATCTCGCCGTAGGCCACTGCCTTGCCGAGGCCGTCGTCGACCACGCCGCCAGTATTGCGCGGCAGCAGCGAGCCATACATGTATCCAGCGCGTCGCGCCATCGCGACTCCAACCATCACGTTTTCGCTTGTGGCCTCCTCCATGAATCCCGCCGGCGCGTAGATCGGCACCTGGCGCGCCTTGGCTTCGGCCGCCGAGATCACGCCGAGGGCGCCGCCGAAGTGATCGAGATGGCTGTGCGTGAAGATCACCGCCGACACCGGCTTGTCGCCCAGGTGCTTTCTCGCAAAGGCCATCGCCGCGGCGGCCGTTTCAGTTGAAGTCAGGGTATCGACGACGATCCAGCCCGTCTTGCCCTCAATCAGCGTGATGTTGGCGAGGTCGAAGCCGCGCAGTTGCCAGATGCCGTCGGTGACCTTGAAGAGCCCCACCTGGTTGTTGAGCAGCGCCTGCCGCCACAGGCTCGGGTTGACCGTGGCGGGTGCCGCGCCCTGCACGAACCCAAAGGCGTCGAAGTCCCAGACAACGTTTCCTGAGGCGTCCTTGATCTGTCCCGTCGGCGCGGCGATGAAGCCGCGCTTCGCGTCGGCAAAGGACGCCGGGTCCGAAAGATCCGCGGCCTTGGCTGCCGCCGCATGGGCCTGCACCACTGGTGGTGCGACGCCTGGCGCGGGCATGGCCGAGGGCGCCGACGAAGGGCGGGAGCACGCGCCCAGCGTACCTGCGATGCACAATGCGATGGCCGCACGCGACACTGCACGTCCTCTGTGGCGATTCCGAACGATCCCCGTCATCGAACTGTCTCCTGTTTAGCTATCTGGTCGGACCCGGGTCGCCGGGTTGCCGTGAACGACCGCCATGCTGGGCCACGGCGTACCATGTGTCCAATGAATTGAGAACATCATCGCAATGAGGGCCGCGCATGGCCATCGATCTTCGTCAACTGCGGCACCTGCTGGCGCTGGCAGAGCACAAGAATTTCAGCCGTGCCGCCGATGCGGTCCACCTCACGCAGCCGGCGCTCTCCCGCAGCATCCAGGCGCTGGAGGCGTCGGTCGGTGCACCACTGTTCGAACGCACCCGCGGGGCCATCGAGCCGACCGAGATCGGACGCCTGGTCCTGCGCCACGCGCGGTCCCTGAATGCATCGGCCGGGGATCTCGAGAGAGAGATCCGCCTGGCGAAGGGACTCGATCTGGGGGAACTGCGCGTCGGCGTGGGCCCGTTCGGAGGCTCCGCGCTCATCGGTCCCGTCGCGGGGCGGCTGAGCCGTCTGCACCCAAAGCTGCGCCTGCATCTGATCGTGGCGCCCTGGGGTGAGCTGCCGGAGAGGGCGCGCGCACGCGACGTGGATTTGGTCGTCGCCGAACTCACGGAAATCTCCGTGCTGGATGATTTCGAATCGCAGGGCCTGGCGAATCACCGGGTGTTCGTCGCCTGCCGACCGAGGCACCCCCTGACGGGCAGGGCCGAGCGGCGCCTCGAGGACGTCTTCAGCTATCCGCTTGCGGGACCGAGGCTGCCTGAGCGCGTGACGCGCGCGCTGCTCGCCGCCACCCCGCCCGCCGGCCGGACTGCGCTGGCGCGCGCGGGACCGCTGACGATCGAATGCGACAGCTCGTCGGTTCTGAAGAGCATCCTGAAGGAGTCGGATGCCGTCTCGATGATGCCGAGATTCATGTTCGAGGACGAACTTCGCACGGAGGAACTGGTCATGCTGCCCAGCATCGACGTCCCCGTTCAGATCCGCTTCGGTGCCGCCTGGGTGAAGCAGCGCTCGCTCGCCGGCGCGGGTGCCAGGTTCGTCGAACTGCTGCGTGCACACGATGCCGAGCTCGCGCGCCGCGAGGGCGGGGCGGTCAAGGGCGCGCGAGCCGGCCGACATGCCTCCGCTCGCCGTGCTCAACGCTGAAGAGCCGGACAGGAGCGTGACTCGTCAGCCGTCGTGGTCGGCGGGGCGTCGATGGCGACGCAGAATATCCACTGGACTCAGTCGCCCGAAGCACCAGAAGGTTCCGTGTGCGCGACCACGGCCGTGAATCAGAGCCTGTCCGACGCGAATCGCAAGAGACCGCGGAGCCAGGTGATCTCTCTACGACGGCTCCTGCCGCGGCGACCCGCCCGGCGCGCGTCGCAGCGTGTCCGACGGAACCTCACCGAAACACTCCCTGTACGCGCGCGAAAATTCACCGAAATGCCAGAAGCCCCAATTGAGCGCTTCAGCCGAGACGGTGGTTGTTCCCTGAGTCGCCGCCAGGAGAGCCCGGCGCACCCGATGCAGCCGGAGCCGGACGAGATACGTCATCGGAGTCACACCCATGATCTGCTTGAACGCGTATTCCAGCGTTCGCTCGCTCACCCCGGCCGCTCTGCACAGATCGCTCAGGTAGAGAGGATCGTCGATTCGCGATAGGGCGTAGTTCTCGACTGTCTTGACGATGACGCTGTAGGCCTGCAGCGTCCGGGCGCCGCGGTCGGGCTCGAAATCGCCGGCTACGCGCAGGGTCGACAGGAGCGCTTCAAGCAACTCAACCCGAGCGGCGACCCGCTGACTCTTCCGCTCGTCGAACAGCGCGGGCCGGCGGGCCGCAGTGTCCACCAGCCGCTTCCCCCATTCGAAGAGCTTGCAAACCTGCGCCGTGTTCGCCTGCAGGATCTCCACGCCGTGCGGCACACGAAACTCGCTCTCACGCTGGCGGGCAGTGAGATGAGCGCCGATGTCCTCTGGCGGAAGCAGGAACGTAATGCTCTCCCAGCCAGCGTCGACCACGAACGTGGCCTCGGATCCGGGCTCCACGGCGAGCATCAGGTCCGGGCGGACCGCGACCCCGTTCACCATTCCCTTCGCTTCCGGCCCGAACGTGACGTAGCCGAGCAGGCCCCTGCGGGTACTCGTGCGGGTCCGAACGCCAAGATTGGCTGAGTGGAATACGACCGCGGCGGATTCGAGACGGACGATCACTCGTCGAGCCCGAAGCGGCGGCATCGAGTGGAGCTGCACCACATCCTGATCGAGCAGTTCGATCGCCGCAGCGGCGGCAGTGGGATCGCTGATCTCGACGACCGTGACTGCAGGTTCTTCGGGATTGACGGGAAGGCCCAGCGTCTTCACGTTCTGCGGAATTCCGATAGGCGGCGTCGATGTCTCGCTGGACACTGCGGCCGCCTCGCATTCAGTTACCGCAAGAGAATTATCACCCCGGGCGACACCCCCGGCGCCAGAGTTCCGGACCGAAGGGGGTGGCTCGCTCGACGGCATTGACGCACGCGTAACTGCCCGCGAGGCACGACCCGAACCCCTGATCTCGCGCCCCGTGCGGCACGTGGCGCGCCCTGTCGCGTCTCTGTCTGAACGTCGCGCGGGCCTGCAGCGAGTTCCGGAGTACGCGGTCCGACGCCCCGGGATAGGGCACAAGGGGTCGACTCTACCGGGTGGCAAGCGGCGCGCGGAATCGAGGTGGAGTTCTGGTGACCCGACGGGCAGGGAACGGGAAATGACGATCATGCTGCGGCGCCCGAGGCGCCTCATCGCGAGAATTCCGAGCAATCTCGGCCGGCTGTGGATCGTCGGCGTCGTAGCGTCGCTCGCCGCGACCGCCACAGCCACTGCGGCAGACGCGCCCCGCCGTCCGAACATCGTCGTCATTCTCGGCGACGACATGGGTTTCGCCGACATGGGCTCGTTCGGGGGCGAGATCCGGACACCGAACCTCGATGCGCTGGCGAAAGAGGGGGTGCGCTTCACGAATTTCTACACGCATGCGAGCTGCTCGCCGACGCGATCGATGCTGCTCTCCGGCGTCGACACTCATCTCAACGGGCTCGGCAACATGGACGAGTGGACCGCGCCCAACCAGCGCGGCGCGGTCGGCTACGAGGGCTACCTCAGCACCCGGCTCGTCACGCTGCCGCAGCTGCTGAAGGGTGCCGGATATCACACCTACATGGTCGGCAAGTGGCACCTGGGCAAGGCGCCAGACCAGATCCCCGCCGCGCGCGGCTTCGAGCGCGACTTTTCGCTGCTCGACGGCGCGGGCAGCTACTGGGACATGACGAACTTCACGGCGGCGTCGCCGAAGTCGGTCTTCACCGAGGACGGGCGTTACCTCACGAAGCTGCCAGAGAACTACTACGCGACCAAGACCTACACCGACAAGCTGATCGGCTACATCGACGCCAACCGTGGCGACGGCAAGCCATTCTTCGCCTACGTTTCGCACCAGGCGCCGCACGATCCATATCACCTGCCGAAGGAGTGGCGCATCCGGCACGTCGGCGAGTACGACAAGGGCTGGGACGCGGTGCGGCAGGAACGCCTGAAGCGGCAGGTCGAGCTCGGCATCATGCCCGCGGGCACCCAGCTCGCCGAACGCATGTGGTTCATTGCGGATCCTGTCGTGCTGGCGCCGGCCAGCCGCGCGATCCTCGGCAAGAAGATGGAGCTTTATGCCGGGATGATGGAAAACATGGACTACCACGTCGGCCGGCTCATCGATTATCTCAGGAAGATCGGCGAGTACGAGAACACGATCTTCATCGTGTTCGGAGACAACGGCGCGGAGGGTACCGATCTCTTCAAGATGATCGCGGGCTCGCCCGGCTCGCGCGACTATCTCTATGCGGCTATCAACTGGTCGCAGACACATCCCAATGCGTGGGGTGATCCGGGCTCGTACGTCGGCTACGGTCCGATGTGGGCACAGGTGTCGATGACGCCGTTCAGCCAGTACAAGGGCTGGGTCGGCGAAGGCGGCATCCGCAACGCCCTTGTCGTCAGCGGGCCGAACGTCATGCGGCCGAAGGGCAGCATCAACAACGGGCTCATGCATGTCGCCGACCTGATGCCGACGTTGCTCGAGGTCGCCGGCGCCAGCTATCCGCAGTCCCATGCCGGAAACGAACTGCCGCCACTGATCGGCAAGTCGTGGAACCGCATGCTGGCGGGCCAGGCGGAGTCGCCACGCACGCCCGAGGACTACCTCGGCTGGGAAATCTTCGGCAACCGCGCAATACGGCAGAGCGAGTGGAAGATCCGCTGGGAGTACAAGCCGCTGGGCAAGGGCGCGTGGGAGCTCTACAACCTCGCGAACGATCCGGCCGAGCGCAGGGATCTCGCGGCCGAGCGCCCAGACAAGCTGAAGGCCATGCTGGTGCTGTGGGACGCTTACGTGAAGGCGAACAACGTGATCCTGCCGAACCGCTCCACGTTCGAGACCCTCGAGGACCAGTTGCCGCCGCGCGTGCCAGATGACGCCGGCTACCCGCCACTGATCTACAAACGGCAGTTCGTTCCGCCGGAGGACATGCTGGCGGATCCGAAGCCCTGAGTACCCAAGCCACGAAATCCACCGAGCAGGACAGCAAGCTCTTGCAGGACGGGGAGGTCCGATGAGTTCGATAGTCTGGTTGCGGCGGGTCGCCGCCGCAGTGCTAGCGTTGGCCGCATTCGACCCTGCGCCCGCGCTCGCTCAGGTTCCGGCGCGGTTCTACTGGAAGACGCTGTCGGACGGGAACGCGGTGCCGGTCATCGTCAACTCCATCAGCGGCAACACGAACCCCTTCGACCCCGCGCATATCGTGGCACCGGGCAGCAGCGTTGACGGTACGCTGGCGATCGTCGGGTACGCGCATACCTTTGCTCTGCTCGATCGCTCTGCGATGGCGGCGATCCTGCTGCCAATGGGGCGCGTCTCGGGCGAACTCACGGTGGCCGGCCGCAGCTTCAACCAAACGGCCAACGGATTCGGCGACCCGATGATCGAATTCAACATGAATATCATCGGGCCGAAGGCGCAGAAGACCATTCCCGATGCCCTGCGCTATGAGCCCGGTTTCTCGGTCGACGTGCTGGCGGACCTCGCGCTGCCGATCGGCGAATACGACAGCAGTCAGCCGCTGAACCTCGGGCAGAACCGCTGGTACGGACGCGTTGGCGCCCCCGTCGTCTGGCAGCTCGGTTCGTGGGTGCCGGGCCGGCGCACGACGCTGGAATTCCTGCCCGCCGTTTGGCTGTTCGGAAACAACAATGACTACGTCGGCCAGACGCTGAAGACCGATCCGCTGTTCCAGCTCGATGCACACCTGACGCGCGACTTCACGGAGAACTTCTGGGGTGCGCTGGACGCCTCCTGGTACAACGGCGGGAAGGCGACCATCAACGGCGTCGAGGGCAAGAAGCTCAACAACATTGGCGTCGGACTGACGCTCGGCTACCAGATCAACAGCAACCTGAACCTCACGTTCGGCTACAAGTCGACCGTCAACGACAGCGCTCCCGGCGATCTGCGCATGGACGGCTTCATGGTCACGCTCGTCTACGGCTGGCACCCGCTCGTGGAAGGGACGAAGCGCCTGAAGAGCGAGAACTAG